>JAURYB010000008.1 GCA_030654075.1 Bacteroidales bacterium
GGTCAAACAGAAGAAGCCTTTCCCGTGAATGATTTACTTCCTGGAATGTATCTGCTTGTAATCGAAAATAATGGAAGTATGATAAATAAAAGGTTTGTTAAAATGTGATGATTAGAAATTGATGTATTTATATGTTTAAAGTCTGATTTATAAATCCATTCCCTTGTCAGATTTCCTTCAGTAAAAAAATATTACGTGACTTGAAAGCTGTTTTTATATTAAGTAGAGACTGGACTAAAACGTGATACTTAATAGCATTAATGCCTGAACTTTAGTCTTGGTGTAAGGTAATTATTAATAATTGTAAGATAATTGTAAGATAATCTATATATAGCTTCTGATATTGAGTTACTTTTATAGTTGATGGGAATAGATTATTGATTCTTTCCCCGACTGATAAATCTATTATTTACTTATTTTTATGAAAACAGAACAACTCGTTTTTACCGTTGCGAATGGATGGGAAGTAAAAAGCGACAACAATCTGAAAGAAATAGCTCAGCTTGTTTTGGTTTTCGGGAATAAGGATTTACTAATTCAACAGCAGCCTTTTAATTATATCAATTCATTTTATCCAAATGCCGAAATTGTCGGATGTTCTACTGCCGGTGAAATTTGTCAGGAAGAAATATTAAGCAACAGTATTGTCTGCACAGCAGTTTATTTTGAAAATACGCCCATACAAGTTGTTTGTGAGCATATTGATTCATCGGAAGATAGCTTTAAAGTGGGGGCAAGGCTGGTTGAGCAGCTGGAGATGGATTTTTTGTCGCATGTTCTGGTATTATCCGAAGGATTAAACATTAACGGTAGCGAGCTTACTAAAGGTATCAATTTTCAACTCAAAGATAATGTATCTGTTACCGGGGGGCTGGCAGGTGACCAGGCTAACTTTAGAGAAACTGTTATTGTACACAATCAGCCGGGAATAAAAAATATAGTACTGGCTATCGGATTTTATGGCGAAAATATACAGATTGGTTACGGCTCCCAGGGAGGTTGGGATTCTTTTGGCGTTGACAGACTTGTAACCAAATCGGAATCAAATATTTTATACGAAGTGGATGGTCAACCTGCGCTGGCACTTTACAAGAAATATCTAGGTTCCTATGCGGCTAATCTTCCTTCTTCAGCTTTGCTTTTCCCATTAAGTTTAATTCAGAATGATTCACAGGCTCCTATTGTAAGAACAGTATTATCTGTAGATGAACAAAAAGGAAGCATGACTTTTGCCGGTGATATCCCTGTTGGGAGTTATGTCAGGCTAATGAAAGCAAATTTTGAGAAATTGGTTGATGGAGCATATGGTGCAGCCGAAATGTCAAAAATAAGTCTGAAAAATAATGATCCTGACCTGGCTATTCTTATAAGTTGTGTAGGCCGAAAGCTGGTTATGAAGCAAAGAGTTGAAGAAGAGCTTTATAATGTGCGGGAAGCGCTTGGCATAACCACACTAATAACAGGATTTTATTCTTACGGAGAAATAAGCCCGGTGGAACCTTTTGAAAAACATTGTGAACTCCATAATCAAACTATGACAATTACTGTTTTCAAAGAAACATGCAGATAATGGACCAAAGTTTAAACAGACTTATACAGCGACAAGTAAAAAGACACTTTGGAATTGCTCCTGAATTATCGGAGGAGTTAAAAAATTTTATTTCTGACATAAGTGATACGTATAATAGCCTGGAAGATGATACTCAAATGTATCAGCGTTCACTCGATATTAGTTCACAGGAGCTAAGGGATGCTTATCTCAAGCAAAAACATGATTCAGACAACAAGAAGGATGTTATCCTCAAAATAAAAAAAGCCATTTCGACACTGAATCCAAACCTTGTTGTTGAAAATACGGAAGATGATCAGAATTTGGCTTCAAGGCTTTTTGAATCACTTCTGGACCTTATCGAGGAGCATAAACAGATGGAGGTTTCATTAAAGGAAAGTGAATTCTATTTGCGTGAGATACTTGATTCTCAAGAAGTAGGTATACTTATTATAGATTCTGAAACCTACGAAATTTCATTTATCAACCAAAAAGGAGCAAGCTTGTACGGGGCCCCAAAAGAAGAGATTGTCGGAAAAGTATGCCACGAACTTATTTGCCCGACAAAATGTGGTGATTGTGCCCTGCCAGGTACAGAAAATGGACATCCCTCTGCTGAAAAAGTTTTGCTAAATGTACATGGTGAAAGAATTCCTATTCTTAAATCTGTAGTGCATACAACTTTCAACCACAGGAAGTGCTTCGTTGAATCATTTGTAGATATCACCGTCCGAAAACAAGCTGAAGCTGAGGTTATTAAAGCTAAAGAAGCAGCTCAGCTGGCAAATATCGCCAAATCTGATTTCCTGGCAAGTATGAGCCACGAAATCCGGACTCCGCTTAATGGAGTCATCGGATTCACTGACCTGCTACTGAAAACGCAGCTCAATAGTATACAGTACCAATATCTCTCAACAGTATCGCAATCGGCAAATTCCCTGCTCGATATAATTAACGATATCCTTGATTTCTCAAAAATTGAAGCCGGAAAGCTGGAACTCGATCTGACTCAAAACGATTTACATGAGATAAGCATACAGGTTGCCGATATGATTAAATTCCAGGCTCATCAGAAAAGCCTGGAACTTTTGTTAAACATTTCGCCTGAGGTGCCCAGGTTTGTTATGGTTGATGCCATCAGGCTAAGGCAGATACTTGTAAATGTATTGGGAAATGCTGTTAAGTTCACCCAGGAAGGAGAGATTGAATTCAAAATTGAATGCCTCCATGTCAATCCCAACGGGAAATCTGATTTTAGGTTTTCGGTCAGGGATACCGGTGTTGGAATTTCGTTGAAATATCAGAATAAAATATTTGAAGCTTTTTCACAGGAAGACACCTCTACAAGCAGGAAATTCGGCGGAACCGGCCTTGGGCTTTCAATATCCAATAAACTGCTTGGTCTGATGGGTAGTAAATTGCTGTTAATCAGTGAGCCCGGGTTGGGCAGCACTTTTTATTTTGATGTTTCGTTCCAGGCGATGGAAAACAATATTGAAGAAAAAGGTAATCTGGAACTCATTAAGAATGTACTCATTGTTGATGATAACGATCACAACCGATTTATTCTAAGAGAATTACTTACACATAAGGGCATTGCTTCTGTCGAAGCAAAAGATGGACGTGAAGCTTTAGCCCTTATCGGAGAAGGTAACAGATATGATTCAATACTTATGGATTATCACATGCCCGGAATGGATGGAATTGAAACTGTTCGACAGATTAAGACGCTGATTAATGATACATCTGGCCAATTTCCTGTTATTCTGTTGTATAGCTCTTCCGATGATGATATAATAAAGGCTGCTTGTTCCGAATTGAAAATAAGGCACCGCCTTATGAAACCGATAAAAATGCAACAGCTTTTTTCGACTCTTTCGTTGCTGAATGTTAAAGAAAATAATACGGATGGTTTCATTACTAAATCCAACATTCTTGCATCTTTGAATAATGATAGCAGGGCTCTTACTCTTATGATTGTTGAAGATAATGCTGTTAATTTATTACTGTTAAAAACCTTATTGAAAGATATTGTTCCAAATTCTACACTTGTTGATGCCCGCAACGGCAAATTGGCTGTAGATATGTTTATTGATGTTAAGCCGGATTTGATATTTATGGATATCCAAATGCCTGTGATGAATGGATATGATGCCGTTCAGGCCATCCGTGAGTTGGAAAATGGCAAACGGGTTCCGATAGTGGCCCTTACAGCTGGAACGGTGAAAGGTGAAAGAGAGAAGTGCCTTGCAGCCGGAATGGATGATTATGTGACCAAACCAGTCGTACGTGAAACTATTGTTAATGTTATAGGTAAGTGGTTAAGATTCGGTTGCGATATAGCGGAATCAGGGCCAGAAATCATTCACAAAGTTTATAATCTGCATTTTAATGCTGAACATCTGAAGGATTTAGTTGGGGACGATGAGGCTTTTATTGAAAAAATTCTTTCTATGGCAATAATAAACCTGAATAGTACCTTGATGGAACTTGATAAGTCGTTAGAAAATAGGGAAGTAGGATCTATTAGAAGTGTAGTGCATAAAATGAAAGGAACTGCTCTTTCGGCGTGTTTTGAAATATTGGCCAGGCACTTAAGTAAGCTTGAAACTATGGATACTTTTGTGCAAACTGAGGTTGAGAATGCAGTTATAGAGATCAGGCAGGAAATTGATTATTTAAATGCCCATAGCAATTGATGGGTGAAAGTAAACAGGCAACTCGCAAGTAAAGCGAACTATCTGGCAATCCTGTTTGGGATATAATATTTAATTGAAAAATCAGAGCAAAAGTATTATTTCTGAGATACATAGATTTGGCTGATATAGAGATAATAAGACGTTTCATAGCTGAAAATATCTAGATTTTTCTGAATACTTTTCTTAATTCCTTAGTTACTTCGCATGCGAAATCCTCAAGCGATTTATTGTTAAGTACGCCGGCAGTAGCATCGGCATTAATAATGGTAACCTCAGCTTTTCCAACGGTATGCTGATGTTTAATTAGGGTCCCCTTATTAAAAACATGCAGGCTGTAGAACCTGGCATTGTTCGTCACGAATAAAACAAATTGTATTTTAAACCCGTGTTAATCGAAACTTTCTTTCTTTATAAATCCTGTGCTTTATCAGTCAGCATTGGTACAAACCGGAAAGTGCCAAAAGTCTCGGTTTTAATTTCCGTTTCTGATAATTTAGTAACAAGTGTCATGATCTGGATATCATTTTTGCCAACCGGAGCTACAAGTCTGCCTCCGATTTTCAATTGTGCAACCAAAGCTATCGGTATAAAAGGCGCGGCAGCAGTAATCAGAATCCTGTCGAAAGGTGCAAATGCCGGTAATCCGGCGTAGCCATCTCCATAAAACAAGCGTATACGGTAACTAAGAGGTGGGTTCAGGGATTTCAAATTATCGTACAATAGTTTTTGCCTTTCGATAGTAAAGACCCTGGCACCCATTTCGGCCAGAACACTTGCCTGGTATCCCGAACCGGTTCCTACTTCCAGTACTCTCATCCCTTTTTCAACTTGTAAAAGTTCACTTTGAAATGCTACAGTATAAGGTTGTGAAATGGTTTGTCCTGATCCTATAGGGAAAGCTTTATCTTCGTATGCGAACTCCAGAAATGAGGAATCGAAAAAATAATGTCTTGGAATTGTATTCATAGCGTTCAGCACATTTTCATCCGTAATGCCTTTAGTGCGTAACAAATCAATGAGTTTTTTGCGTAATCCTTTGTGCCGGAATGTATCGGTAAGTAGTGTTGAAGCCATATAAACGAAAGAGAAATTAAAGAGTGCGAATTTAAATAACTATGTGGTCTTTCAGGTAATTTTCAAGATAAAATATTTAAAATATTTAGGCGTTAATGAAAGGTATTAAGAATAGAGGAATAAATCATCGTCAGGAATTATTCATAACTCACATCTCATAACTCATATCTCCAAATCATTGCACTATTTTTGTCCTTTTCCCGTACCTTTGCATCCATAAAAAGGGAGTATCATGAAATACACAGTGGTAACAGGAGCTGCCGGGTTTATTGGCAGTTGTATGGTAAATAAACTCAACAACAAGGGATTAACCAATATAATTGTAGTTGACGATTTCAGTAATCCCCTGAAGAATCATAACCTGGACCATAAATCTATTGTTGGTCATGTGCATCGCGATGAATTAATAAACTGGCTTCAGAAGCACCAGGATGAAGTAGGCTCCGTTTATCACCTTGGTGCCCGCACCGATACAACTGAATTTGATGTCGAAATTTTTAACCGTCTTAACCTGAATTATTCAAAACAGGTTTGGGGCGCGTGTTCACAATACCGAATTCCTTTAATTTACGCTTCCTCAGCCGCTACATATGGCATGGGCGAGCATGGCTATGTAGATGATCATTCCATTGTTGAAAGTCTTCGTCCCTTAAATCCGTACGGGGAATCGAAAAATGATTTCGATATATGGGTTTTAAAGCAGGAAAAAGCGCCTCCGTTTTGGGCTGGCATGAAGTTCTTTAATGTTTACGGTCCGAACGAATACCACAAAGGACGTATGGCTTCCGTAATTTTACACGCATTTAAACAGATAAATGAGACCGGCGGAGTAAAATTGTTCCGTTCGCATCGTTCCGGGTTTGCTGATGGTATGCAATTGCGTGATTTTGTATATGTAAAAGATGTAGTGGATGTATTGTATTTCATGATGCATACCAAGCCACAATCAGGACTTTACAACCTGGGAACAGGCAAATCGCGTGCTTTTCTTCACCTGGCAAAAGCCGTGTTTAAAGCACTTGAAATCCCTGAGAAAATTGAATTTGTTGATACGCCGCTTGATATACGTGAAAAATACCAGTATTTCACAGAGGCCGATATGACCAAGCTCAAAACAGTTGCCGGGTACACGGCACCATTTTATACTCTAGAAGAAGGTGTTTATGAATATGTGACAGAATTCCTGGTGGAGAAGAAATATTTCTGAGCTTTTACAGCTGTTCTCTTAGTTCCATTAGAAACCTTTTCATTCGGAGCAACGAATTTTTAATATCCTCTTCAGGAGCATTATTAGCAACACGATTTTCCTTCAGTTGCAGTTTTGCGCCTTCCAGTGTATACCCTTTCTCCTTAATGAGATGAAAAATGGTATGGAAATGATCCACATCGTTTTGTGTAAAAAGGCGGTTGCCTTTTTTATTGCGATGCGGTTTTATGATATCAAATTCCTTCTCGTAAAAACGTATTAAAGAGGTATTTACTTTAAACATATCAGCCACTTCGCCAATGCGATAGTAAAGTTTTCCGATGGGTTCTTTTCTGAGAGCCATAGCTTTTTGTAGTTTAATAGTTCAACGCTGTGCGTCTAAGGGTTCAGTGCTTCGCGTTCAAGGGGTCAATGCTTCGCGTTCAAGGGTTCAATGCTTCGCGTTCAAGGGTTCAATGGTTCGTGTTCAGGGTTCATTGCTTCGCGTTCTAGGGTTCAATGCTTCGCGTTCAAGGGTTCAATGATTCGCGTTCAAGGGTTCAATGATTCGCGTTCAAGGGTTCAAATGCTGAGTGTTCAAGGGTTCAATGCTTCGCGTTCAAGGGTTC
>JAURYB010000016.1 GCA_030654075.1 Bacteroidales bacterium
CACTGAGCCTGCCGAAGTGCTTGCCGAAGTGAACACCTTTAAAAATAAGCAATACGTGAGTAACCTAGCGAACTTAGCGAAGCGATCTCATGAGCGAAGCGAATAACAAAGCGGTTTCATTAACACCTTTGAAATCAATTAGGACGTTAATAACTAGCGAAGCGTTCTCACGAATACCTTTAAAAATAAGCAATTATGAGTAATTCCATCTGACCTTTAAAAAACACCTGCGAAGCAAGCATTAATACCGCTGAAAATAAGCAATGCATTAATAAATTAATAACAGATGAAAAAAATTACTATTTCCTGTCTTTTGCTATTTGTACTATTGCTTTCTTTCGGCTGTAAAAAAGACGATCCTATCACTACTAAGCCCGGTTTATCGGTTAAAATTGATGGCACAACCTGGACAGGGCAGGTTAACATCGGTATTTATGACGCGCAGGAGAATTTAACTATTATCACCGGCGCAAATACAGCTCTAACCGAACAACTGCAGTTGGTTTTTATAGGCAACAGTGCAGGTACATACAATTTTACAACGAATGATATGGTATCGTTCGGCGCGTTTGCTTATATGACCAACGTTGACATGTACACTACCATCGCCGCCACTACCCCGATCGGGCAGATTGTTGTTTCCGAATATGATAAAACCAATCATACGCTTTCGGGGACCTTCCATTTCGACGCCTATAATTTCGAAGACCAGAAAAAGGTATTTACTGATGGTGTTTTCACAAAAGTGGCTTATACAGAACAGTAATTATTTTCGATTCCAGGTATAATTGTCCCGGCGCGTAACGGAACAATTAAACTTAACCGAAATGTACACCGAGAAGGCGCAAAATGATGCACTGAGACTTCGGCCTGAGCTCAAGCGAACGCTTGCCGAACTGTATCGCAGAAATGAGTGTTCCGGCATTTCTTTGTGGTTCACCCGCTGGTGTGTGTTTGTAATGCATGACTTGTACAAACCACCAAAGGTCTTTCTCCGTGCGGCATATGCAATTTTTCCTCCGGGAAAGACGAAACAGAATTTATTTGGTGACATTTAATCCAGGGCTATGCTCAAAACCCCAAAACAAGTTTACCTTCAGCAGGTGACAATCTTTCAAAATATGGCATTGTGCCTTGTTAAGAAAGACAATACAGAAGACTGAAAAACAACGAATTGACTTAATCAAATTATAATTGTATATTTGGCACTATAAACAATTTGTATATGAAAAACATTAAACTGACCAGGAACCCTTATTTGTTATTTTTACCCTTCTTAATCCTGTACATTGTAGTTGTCCTCATATTAAATAATGATGTTCTGGAAGGGGATGAACAAGGATATATATTCTTTACAAATAATCTTCTTCACGGATACTATTCTCCTCCTGCGCCAAACATCGATTTGTGGTGGGGACCAGGATACCCGATCCTGTTGGTGCCCTTTTTATTTTTTAAACTGCCTCTTATTAGTATCACTCTAGCAAATGCCATTTTTCAGTATTTATCTATTGTATTTCTGTTTAAAGCCATGATGTACTTTGTTAAATTTCAGAATGCGTTTGTTTTCAGTTTATTCTGGGCATTCTGTTACAGTTCCTATTCTACTATTGCCACAATCTATGCTGAATCATTTGCCCTATTCCTGGTTTCTTTGTTTTTATATTCTGCAATCAGAGTTTTTCTTCATGGTTCAAATAAACACCTTTATCTTGCCGGATTCCTTCTTGGATATTTAACATTAACCAAAGTGCTGTTTGGGTATGTGATCTTTTTACTGTTTATTGGATTTGTTTTATTGTGGTTAACCAACAGAAATAACAAAAATTATCGTAGAAGTATATTAATAATGGCTTTAGCTATCTTAACTACCATCCCCTATCTCTTTTACACATATAGCTTAACAGGAAGAATATTGTATTGGGGTAATTCAGGAGGAACGTCATTATATTGGATGACTGCACCCTATGAAAATGAAAATGGAGCCTGGGAAAGTGAGACATTCAGAGCAAATGAAAGAAAAGGTAATACCTATATTTCGATGCAGGGCGATACAGGAACCAATATTTCCACTCAACTGCTTAAGCTTAATCATCAGAAAGATTATGATGAGATACTCAAATACAACGGCGTTCAAAAAGATGACGCGTATAAAAAAATAGCTATCCATAATATCAAAACACATCCGGTAAAATACCTTAAAAATATTTCGGCAAACATTAGTCGTGTATTTTTTAGTTTCCCAAGTAATTTTATGTTCGAACATACAATACTCAAAGTCTGGTACTTTGCGGTTTTATTTACGTTAATGCTGTTTTGTTTTGTTTCGAGCGTTGTAAACTGGAGAAAAATACCTTATAGTGTTGGTTTTGTGCTGGCAATCGCATTTCTTTATTTAGCCGGCATTACTTTGCTGAGTGCAGTAAACCGGTATTTTATAGTGATTATACCTTTCTTATTGTTTTGGATTGCTTATATTATTGATAAATTAGGAACGCTGAAAATCAAGTTTGATACTGATACAAATCCGGATTAAGACTTACTGATTTACTGGTTGGCACGCGTCTCCAACAGGTAATACCGCATCACAAAAGCCTCTCCGGGCATTAGTATCACTGTGAATTAAATTCTGAAATAATTCATTTATTTTGGTCTTTCCGATCAATGGTTTTCATACATTTATCCGTTTTTAAATATTCATTAAATGACTGGATTTACTATCACTCTATTTTTAACAGCGCTTGTCGCAATCCTCTTACTGATAACGGTTTTAAGCTCCATTTTAATAGTCGGAGGAAAAGAAATCAAAGTTCTTGAACGTCGCTGGTTCGGCAAGCAAATGCCAAAGGACAGGGTGTTTGCCATGAGCAACGAAATTGGAGTTCAGGCCAGGACCAAAGGCCCGGGCTTGTATTTTATGATCCCTTTCATCTACAAGAGAAGAAGGGAAGAATTTATCATCATTGGAAATGATGAAGTAGGCATGATTATTTCGATGGACGGCAATCCAATGCCATCGGGTAAACTGTTTGCCAGTCCAGCTGAATGTAACCTTTTCCAGGATGGAGAGGCATTTCTGACAAACAAAGGTGAAAAAGGCCCACAGATCCCGATTCTTCCTCCCGGTATTTACAGGATCAACCCTTTGCTTTTCAACATCAGCAAAGAACCTGTGATAATCATCAGTGAAAACGAAATTGGCATCGTCGAATCCATAGCTGGGGAACCTATCCCTTCGGGCCGTATTTTCGGTAAAGTGGTGGATTGCGATCTTTTCCAGGACGGCGCTGCCTTTTTAAGGAATGGCGGAGAAAAAGGCCCCCAGATTAAAACGCTGCCCCCGGGAAATTTCCGTATCAATACCCGTTTGTTTAAAGTAACACGTGTACCTGTTACCATGGTTGAGAAAGGGCAGGTAGGTGTTATTACCTCCCAGGACGGTAAGCCAATAAGTGATGGACGCCTCCTGGCAAAAGCTATCAATGAGCACAGCAATTTTGAAGACGGGGAGGCTTTCCTGAACAAAGGCGGGGAAAAAGGACCTCAGACATCCATACTGTTGCCGGGTAAATACCGTATCAACACGGCCCTGTTCCGGGTTGAGATAAAGGATACCATAGTCATTCCTGATAAAAAGGTTGGTATCGTTGTGGCCAGGGACGGACAGCCGTTGCCCGAAACCGAATATGTTGCCAAACCGATCGAAGGACATAATAATTTCCAGGATGTTACTAAATTCTTAGAGAATGGTGGTCAGCGCGGTCCGCAGTTCGATGTCCTGAAACCGGGAACGTATTATATCAACCCGCTTATGTTCAGCGTCGAACTGGATGATGTTGCTGTAGTTGAACGCGGCCAGGTTGCCGTGGTTGTTTCAAATGTAGGTGCTGAGCCTAAACAAGTTGCTGAAATTACCGATGCGGTTGCCAAAGCGGAAAAAGAACTGAGCGATGTTACAACACGTGATACCAGACCACTGGATAACAGGGTTGATGTAGGCATTGAACGTTATGTTGTAACCAAGGGATTCAGGGGAATTCAGCAGGAGGTTGCCGGTCCGGGTATTTATTACCTCAACCGCAGGGCATATATTGTTTATATTGTGGATACCACCAATATTACCATAGACTGGGACGACTCCACTGAAACCCGTTTCGATCCGCTGCAAGTTGTGTCGCACGATGGTTTCTCTATCAGCGTATCGGTAAAGGTTGTTATCCGTGTTCGCCCCGACCAGGCACCTTATATGGTTGCTAAAATTGGCTCCATACAAAACCTGGTTGAGCATGTGATCCATCCGATGATAGATTCCAGCTTCCGGAACCAGGCTTCTGCCACTTCGGCCATGAACTTTATGCAGAACCGGCACGAAGAACAGCAGAAAGCGGAAGACAGAACCCGGAAAGAACTTGAGAAATACCACGTGGAACTTGTCAGTGTCCTGATTTGCCAGATCCAGCTTCCTGAAGACCTGATGAAAACGCAGACAGAACGTATCATTGCCCAGCAGCAGCAGGCCATGTATGCCGAACAGCAGAAAGCCCAGCAATCGCGGATTATGATGGAGAAAACAACAGCTGAAGCCAATATGCAGCCCGACCTGATGACTTCCGAAATTGACGTGAAAGTAGCTGACAATATGAAAAAGAAGGCGATCCTTCTAGCCCAGGGTGAAGGTGAATCCATCAGGCTGAAAAAAGAAGGCGAAGCCAAAGGGATTGAGGCCATCGGTAAAGCGGAAGGCATTGCCATTGAAGCAAAAGGTAGCGCCACAGCCGAAGCCTACGAAAAGCAGAAGCAGGCCATCGGCCAGGAAGGTGTTATTGCCGTTCAGGTTGCCGAAAAAATAGCAGGAGGAAATGTAAAAATTGTTCCCGATACGCTGGTTACCAGCAACGACGGAACTTCAAGCCTTGGCCCGTTGATTGCCGGATTCCTTTCAAAAAAAATCACTAAGACAGAGAAAGTACCGGATACAGAGTCATCGAATTCATGAGGCTTTTCTTTTTCTGGTAAAACTGCTGCCGGCACTTATCTCTTGCCACGTGGCGAGTATAGTCTTTGTCAGCGTGTCGCTCCCAAAATGACGAAACAAAAAAAATATAAATTGATTAGATAATCTTTATTACTGTTATCCGGGTAATTAGCATCCCGATGTTGTCCTGTTGATTTTACCTGGCAATAACGATTCAGATTAAAAAAGTGAAATGTTATAACAATTAGGGATAATTGTGTAAGAATCCTTTTGTAAAGCAGGTGTAAATTTGCTTAGAATTAATTCAGAAAGAAAAACCCAATTTGAAACAATACATGCTTTTTTGCCTGGCTAACATAAAAAACCTGATTAAAACCATATAATGCAATCCGGCACAATTATACTATTCAAATACCTCTATATATATCCTTTTCCTGAGTACTAATTTATTATACCAGGTTAAGGCCACTCAATGTCCGTAGCACCCAGCTACGGACATTTTTGAAATAAGTAAATGGCTTCCGTCCGGCCTTTCGTACCTGGCAATTACAGGAATCCATCCTTTCTAGGAATATTTTTTTAACTTTACTTCAAGAATAAATTGATCGTTAACTCGTTTTCATCAGGTATAACATCATTTTATAGATTTAAGAAGCGCAGAAATGAAACTATATCTGAAATTTGATTCTAACATTGCGTTAAAAAAAATAGTAGAGGAGCAATTGGACAAATTGCAGATGAAATTTGATTACCTGGGTTTTGCTGAAATAGAAATTGACAATGCTGTTTCAGGTTCCGAAATAAAGGAACTCGACGCGCGGTTAAATATGTATGGTATTCAGATTGTTGAAAACCAGAAGAGTGTTCTGGTTCAAAAGATAAAAGATGCCATTGTTGAAATGGTGTATTCGGAAGAGAAACTTCCAATCTCCAATTCGGCATATTTATCAGATAAGCTGAAGCAACGATATGGGTATCTTTCTTCTGTATTTACCGAAATCACCTACACTTCGATTGAAAACTTCATCCTGCTTCAAAAAGCCGAGCGAGGCAAACAACTGATAAGTACAAATGAATTTACCTTTACAGAAATTGCATATACGCTTAATTACAGCAGTGTAGCCCATTTCAGTAACCAATTTAAAAGCGTTACAGGAATTACGCCTACCGCGTTTCAGCGAATTATCAGAAAAAGGCGTGAAAACAGTATAATTTTGCAAAAATGAAATTCCAGTCATATTCTCCTCAACAAAATTTATTGATAAAATTTTAAATATGCCCAAGCAACCGATACATATCTTACTGGCAGATGATGACGAGGATGATCGCCTCTTTTTTAAGGAAGCTTTTGAAGAAATTAAAATATATACCAGCGTCAAAATAGTAAACGACGGGGTGGAATTAATGAACCACCTCACACAAGATAACATTCAGTTGCCTCAAATACTTTTTCTTGACCTGAACATGCCCCGTAAAAACGGAATTGACTGCTTACTGGAAATTAAGCGGCTGGTACATTTAAAGGATATTGCTATTGCTATTTATTCAACCTCATCTTCCGATAAAGACATTGAAGAAACATTTATACAGGGAGCCAACGTGTATATAAAAAAGCCAAGCGATTTTAATACGCTGAAAAAAATCCTGGAGCAGGTAATCACTGTTAACTGGCAATATCAGACCTCAGGGCTGAACAGGGATAATTACTTACTTAGTCTTTAATCTCATTATGAAGATTCAGTTCATTAAGTCCATCATTAAATCTGCTTTCTTCCTGAAAGCTCTTTTCGTGGTATCTATATTCATGCTGCTTTATATTTCAAGTGTTTCGTATAAGCATACCAAAGCGCTCAACGAGTCTTCCGACCTGCTTGTGCATTCCTACAAAATTCAGTACCAGTTAGAACATGTTCTTTCGATGCTTAAAGATGCCGAAACCGGGCAGCGTGGTTTTATCATTACCCGAAATCCCGTTTTCCTAAAGCCTTATAGATCAGTCGAAGATCAGATTTACGCTTCATTTATCAAAATAAAAGCCTTAACCATTGTTGACCAGCAGCAACAAGCTAACCTGGACTCACTCCTGAAACTGATTTACGCAAGGCTTGACCTGATGGAACTTTCACTGGAAAGCATCAGGAAAAATACGGTTACCGAAAATCAATTAAATGAAAATTTGCTGGCGGGTAAGATGGTTATGGACAACATCCGTACCCAGATCAACAAGATGGAAGACCTGGAGATTTCCTATTTTAATGAACATCAGAAAAAATATGAAAGGGAAGTTATTTTTTCTCCTGTCTCAACATTTATTTTCGCTATTTTCTCATTACTGGTATTTATTTTATCTTTTATTAAAATTAATAAAGATCTGAGTGTTTTAAGGAAATCGAATACCGAATTGATGATTACCAATGAATCTATCAAACACGCCGAAGTAATCGGAGAATTTTACATATCGCAATGGAACCTGGTAACCGGCGAACTGACGTATTCCGATAACTTATACAGGTTATTGGGGTGTGAACCTCAATCGTTCAAGCCATCACCTGAGAATTTCCTGAAATTTGTTCACCCTGATGATGAGTCCATTGTGAGAGAAGCTACAGATAACATTGTTATTCACGGGAAAACGTATCCTCACTATTACCGGATATTACGTACAGGCGGTGAATTGCGCTATTTTATGTCAACAGGCAAATTTATTTCGGATGAAAAGAGTAAAATGCACATCGGAATAGGAAAAGATATTACTGACTATCACCTGAGCAATGTTGCGTTAGAAGAAAGAAATCATGAACTGGAACAAAGTATTAAGGAACTAGAATCATTTAACCGTGTAGCTAGTCACGATTTGCAGGAACCACTCCGCAAAATACAAACCTTCATTTCGCGTATTACCGATAATGACAAGGTAAACCTATCGGAGCAGGGCAAAGAATATATATCCCGAATTGATTCATCCGCTCATAAGATGCGAATCCTTATTGATGATTTGCTGTTGTTTTCGCGCACCAACAAGGCTGAGAAAATTTTTGAAAAAACAGATCTGAACATAGTACTCGAAAATGCAAACCAGGAACTGGCGCATGATATTGAAGAGAAAAACGCGGTTATTCATTCTGTGCAATTGCCTGTTTTAAACGTAATTGCGTTTCAGATTCAGCAATTATTTGTTAACCTGATAGGGAATGCGTTAAAGTACAGTAAGCCTGATATTGCGCCGGTAATTAAAATTGACTGTGAAAAACTGGCTGCCCGCGATTATCCTGATTTTATAACAGATAAACGCAAAAAGTATTTCAAAATCGCTATTTCCGATAATGGGATGGGATTTGACCAACAGTATGCCGAGAAGATTTTTATCCTCTTTCACCGGCTTCATCATACAACTGAATACGTTGGTACAGGAATCGGTCTTTCAATCTGCAAAAAAATTGCGGAAAACCATAATGGTTTCATTGTTGCGGAGGGCAAGCCAGATGGTGCTACATTCATCCTTTATCTTCCGGCATAATTTCATTCTTTCAGGTTTAAAAAATTCCGGATCAAAGTACAAAGTTAAAGTCATATTCACTCCCTGTCCCCAAGGAACAAACCGAAGGGGGAAACCCCGTTATAAAATGAAGTGAGTGGAATCATAAATTAGTAATTCCATTGAATTTAAAGGGATCACTTTCAAAAGTTGGGGAGTAGGTTTCGAAAAATGTTAATTCTGAGAGTATAAAGTCTCGTAGAGACGAAAGTATGGTAGCAAAAAAATACAAATTAAGGTTAAGCCTCGTAGAGGCGACATTATTATACACTA
>JAURYB010000018.1 GCA_030654075.1 Bacteroidales bacterium
AGTTACGGGCGTATGGCTAATGCTTATCCCAGTGCCGGTTCGGCATATACATATGTCAGCAGGGAAATTCATCCCGCACTTGGTTACTTTGTAGGCTGGGGTATGATTTTCGACTATGTCATGAACCCTATTATCTGTGTAATCTGGATCAGCAAGGCTGCTATGAATTTAATCCCGGAAATACCCTTCTCAGTTTACGCAATTTCTTTTACTGTTCTGTTTACCGCAATGAACTTACGTGGTATTGAAGCCAGTTCACGTACTAACTCTATCATTGCAGCTAGTCTGGGTGTAGTTATTGTACTTTTCCTGGGTGCTGCAGTCCGTTATCTCTTTTTGCATCCTCCCGGTGATGCAGCAGGATGGACAAGACCATTTTATGATCCGAAAACTTTTTCGTTTTCTGCTGTGTCTGCAGGTGCTTCGCTTGCGGTCCTTACCTATATTGGTTTCGACGGTATTTCAACATTGTCTGAAGAGGTACATAATCCCCGTCGTAATATCCTGCTGGCAACTGTTCTTGTTTGCCTTATTACAGGTGTACTGGCATCTATCCAGGTTTATACTGCTCAGCTTGTTTGGCCCGGAACAACTTTTCCCGACCAGGACACGGCATTCTGTTACGTGGCCGGCAAGGCAGGTGGTCAATGGCTCTTCCATACAGTCAACCTTGCCTTGCTGGTCGCAACAATAGGTTCAGGTTCGGGTGCTCACCTCGGAGCCGGCCGTCTTCTCTATGGCATGGGACGAGACAACGCCATCCCCGGCAAGTTCTTTGCTGCAATCAATCCACGCACACGCATACCATCTCACAATATAATTCTGGTTGGTGTAATAGTACTCGCCGGTGCATTCCTTCTTACCTATCCGTTAGGCGCTCAATTGCTGAACTTTGGAGCCTTGATTGCATTCATGGGTGTCAATGTTGCCTCATTTGTACGCTATTTTTTACGCAGCAAACGCAAGACCTTTGGCAATCTCATAGTGCCGGTTTTGGGATTTACCATCTGCCTCTATCTCTGGCTCAGTCTGGGATATAAAGCTAAGATCGCAGGATTATGCTGGCTTACAGCCGGTGTCCTTTATGGCGCATACCGGACTTCGTGGTTTCGTAAACCTCTTCAGTTTGTCCGGATTGAAAACAACGACGAACCTGAAGCAAATGAAACGGTTAAAGATCCCCCTCGCTCCGGAATCTCATGAACTCACCCTTTACCACCCCTGCAGTCTGGCTCCTCCTTAAAATTAGCCAAAGGGCTAATTTCTTAACGGTCGTCCCGCTCTCTGCTTCTGCAAAGAGGGGTGTACTTATCTGATATATTGATTATTACATTTGTACAATCAAGCTAACTTTCATAAGTCGTTACAGTCCAATTATCTAATTTATATTTTTTAACCTTTAACGTGTAAAAAATACATTTATTTTTCTTACCTTTCATAGCAGCTTCCAATAGACAGTTTTATCAAAATATAACCCTTGTTTATCGTACAAATTTCAAGACTTTATTTTCATTATTTTTGAGGTAAAACCTTGATTAACCCAATATATAAGATGTATGAAAAACATTCTGTTAATAATTGCTGTTCTGATTTTATTCATCTCATTTTCTCTTTCTGCACAGACTACTCTGAAATCTCAATTAAAAGATGGAAACCCTGCTGATAACCTGCCATCCTATATTAAAAGAGTAACCCAATTTGGAGAGAGAGCCGACTGGTCGCACGACGGTAAGAAAATACTGTTTGTTGAGAAGACCTATGGCGATGTCTACGAAGTCGAACTGGCTACCGGGAAAATTTCACTTATCACCGGACATTTTTATCATGGTGGATTTACCAGGGCACTCTACCTGGCAAATGGTGATATTCTACTCTCCGGATGCACAAGCTTCGATGCATCAAGACCCCACATAAACAGACAGATTAATGCCGAGCTTTGGGTGCTGGATAAGAACCATACCAAACCTCCTGTGCGCCTTGGCACTAAATGCTCGGAAGGACCGGCTGTTTCGCGTAAAAACATGAAAATTGCATGGACGGTTGTAAGTAACCAGTATCCTGACAGACTGAAAAAAGGGCAGTACCTTTTTAATATGGCAGATATTGTCTACGAAAATGAGAAACCTGAACTTGCAAATATTAAAGTGATTTTCGATAATACCGGAACACCATACAGAGATATTGAAGTACAGAATTTCGTTCCACCCGACGAAAAAACAATGATCTTTTCAGGGTACAATTATCAGGGAACCGAAGTGATGATGCTTAATCTGGAAACCGGAGTTGTCACCAATATGTCAAACGCCGACAATCAGTATGATGAGCCTGAAGGGATTTTTCCCGATGGAAAATACTGCTGTGTTGAATGCGACAGAGAAACAGGCGCTGTTGATATCTACAAACTGAAACTTGATGGCAACGGTGATCTTGTCCGTATAACCAATTTTAGTGATTACAAAGGATATAAAAGTTCAAATCCCGTAATAAGCGATGATGGTAAATTCATGGCCTTCCAGCTGGCGAAATCAACCGATCTTGCGGGTATCGGTTACGGGATATTCATCATGGACCTTAAAAAGGTAAAAAAGTTTATTTTAAAAGGTCCTTAATCCTGCTAACCTCAATCATAGTCTGAGGATTGAAGGAATCACTGTTCATATAATTCAGGACGGAGTATAGCATTTGTTTTGTAACCGGTCTTTTATCCAGACTATCTTTCATATTAATACTGCACACAAAAAGTTTTCCATTACCTGTTTTAACTTCAAAGGCAAGAGCTAACCTTCTGTTCTCGAACCAGGTATCAATTGGTTGAATCAGGGGTCTGAGTTTTGCAGGAAACTTATCAAGTATCATTGCCTGGGAATGTGAAACCGGGTCCCACCACTGCCAGTTACTATGATATTCAGTCGGGAAATCATTGAAAAGAGGGTGTTTTGGATCACAAAGAATACCGAGCGTATGCGGCGCCTGGTTATTGGTCCAGGCTGTGTTCCAGAATATACTTGAAAATCCAACTGCAACCTGTGCTCCCTTTTCTTTTCCGACTTTGCCATAAGTAAGTAACAGAACAGAACCTCCATTTTTCAGAGTTGTTTCAGCAATTTTATCAAGCTTGTCCGTTATTAAAACATTACCATTAATTATCTCCTGTTTTGCCGGGTATACCCAAAAATCCCAGCTGTTTTTATAAGATGTATTTTCTACAGAAACCTCCAGTTTAAGTTTCTGAGCTTTAGAAATATCGGCCAAATTAACTGATAAAGAACCTATCGGAATGCAATTGCCAATCTCAATCTCCTCTTTTCTGAAGATCTTTTTATAAAGTATTTTACCTTTCTTATTAATGACCTGACATAATACCACTGGTTTCATTAATGGCTTTGAACCGAAATTAGCCATTTCTATATCCGCTTTAAAAGATTCATTATTTGTATAAACCATTTTTTGCATCCTGGCAAGCGGAACTGTTTCACTACAGAACATCCTGAATTTTTCTGGTGTGATGTATCCTTTCGATTCAAAGAATGGATTAAGAATCCCAACAAGGGCAGTTCCCTGCCCGGGGAAATCATGTAACTGCAACAGATGGAATCCGGCAAATCCGGGAGTTCGCAGGGCTGCCTCAATATCAGCTTTATAACACAATACCTGAAGCTTCCCTGAGGCCATCAGAAAATCTTCTGCCTGTCCGCCCATGTTATTTTCTATCAGTGTTTCGCGAAAAATCTCAAAATTTGTCGGCTTTAGTACTCCCGTATACTTTTCAATTTCCTTAAAATCAGGATAAACACACCATTGTCCGATTTCGTGACTGACAGTAGGTACTGAGAACTTTGAAACATAATCACGAAAATCAAACATGGTCTGAGATGGCTCTGCATTAATGATGCTCTTTAACCCTTCTCCCCAGTGCTGGATCCTTGGCTCAGGCGACAGGTTATAATCATTTTCAGGGATAATAGGCCAGCCTGCGGCTGAAGTATAAACTCTTCTGTTATCTTTTGCTTTCCAGTATGTCAGAAGCTTACCCAGATAATCATTCTGATTTCTGCCGGCAGGTTCATTCCCGTAAGCCATCATGCAGAATGATGGATGATTTCCATATTCATTAAGTATCTTGTCCCCTTCCTTATAAATATATTCATCAATAACTCCCCCATCACCTATTGAAGTTCCCTGGTTAGCCCATGAAGAGCATTCGATATGAAAATATATCCCAAGTTTATCAGCAGCTATGAAAGCAGCTTCCGGGGGGCACCATGAATGAAACCTGATATGGTTCAATCCATAATCTTTACATGTCTGAAGTACTTTCTCCCACGATTTAACATCAGTCGGAGGGTAACCCGTAAGCGGGAAAATGCAGCATTCCAAAGTCCCTCTTAAGAATATCTGCTGACCATTTACTTCGAACCGTGTTCCATTGGTTTTAAACTCACGCATACCGAAGTCCTCCGATGTATGATCAATTATTTCCCCCTTCGATCCTTTCAGACTTACAGATAGTTTATATAATGAAGGTGTAAATTCACTCCATAATTGCGTCTTATTTCCCATCGGATAGTCAATCACCAGTTGCAGTTCATTCGAGCTGGTGTTTGCTGACACAATTTTACTTTTCAGTTTTTGTGCAATACCCAAATTAAAACTTTCCGCCAGAAGTGCTACTTTTCCCTTAAACGTAGTTCCGGTTTTGTTGGTTAATGCTACAATTATTTTTGCCTTTTTACCATGGATATCAGGATATACTCTTACATCACTGATAAATACTTTTGATGTTGCTTTCAGACTTATATCTCCGGTAATGCCATTCCAGTTCGACTGGGTATGGTCGCTTATACTGTGCGAATTAACACCAACAGGTATTACAACCCGGTTATCGATGCGAATACTAATGCGGTTTTTCCCCGGGATCAGAAGATCTGTAATATTGTATTGATGTGGGACAGCCAGGCTGTTCTCACTTCCCGTCTTTTTATCATTAACATATACAGTTGATTCCCAATGAGGTCTTTCCAGGAATAACATAATATTCTTTCCCTCCCATCCGGAAGGCAGGTCGAATTCTTTCTGATACCAGGCAGCTCCTTTATAGTATTTGACCGGTTTCAGCCAGAACGGAATTTTTATATTTCCCGGCTGACGATACCTTTCATATTTTTTTTCAGTGAAATAAGACTTATCAATAATGTCGCCTGTCCAGTCTGTCTTTAATGTAACATCATTACCCTTTCCGTTCTCAGCCATCGAGCCCGGAAGTTTAACAGTCTCATCAGATGATTCTTCATACCATTTTTTTTCAATTCCCCGGTCAAGTGAATCAATTCTGAATTTCCATTCACCCAAAAGGGAAAAGCTGTTTCTGACTTCGACATTCTGACTGGTGCATCCGGTTACTACCAACAAAAGGATTAACAGTTTTTTCATTTTTATACTCTTAAAATTTAATTCCGCAGGCTACTAAAAATGGATCTTTTTTGCCACCAAGATACCAAGGCACTAAGTTACACAAAGAATTATACTCTGTGAGCCTTTATGCCGTTACGCCGTTGTTGCAAATTATTAATTTTACATCAGGGTAAACAATTTCTTCATGAGCAAAGTCTTAATCTAAAAGATTATATTTTCGAAGAAAATCATCTGCAACCTTAAGTATTTCATCATCAAAATAGCGTGAATACTTTGGATTTCCATCCCCCAGATAGTGCTTTCTTCCCTCATATTTATGCAGTTCAAAATAATTTCCTTTCTTTTTCATTTCACTCTCAAAAAATTGAATAGCCCAGAAAGGAACCATTTCATCATCAATACCGTGAAAATGAATCATTGGAGGTAATCCTTCTCTTATACTATGGGCTGGTGAGATGCTCCATATTTTATTTCTACGATCAGCCAATAAACGGTCACACCAAGCCTCAACTGTATTTACAGCTGCCGAAAACAACATAATCGCATTAGGGCAGCAGCTTATACTAAGGTCATCTGATTTTTCATTGTAATCATCTATCATTGCCGTGGATAATGCCAAATGACCTCCTGCAGATTGGCCGGCCACAACTATTTTATTTATATCAATATGGAACTTATCTGAGTTCCCCCGCACCCAGCGTATGGCGGATTTTGCATCCATTAAAGATTCAATCGGGCTAATCGTTTTATGAGGGGTTATACCGTTTTCAATTGACAAACGATAACCTACCGAAAACGTCACAATCCCCATCCTGGCATATCGTTCACAGGTTGTATAAAACTCACTTGGGGTGCCGTAGGCCCAGCCTCCTCCATGGAAGAAAACAATAGCAGTATTATTCTCTCTTTCAAATGTTTGGTTTGTATAAAAAATGTCAATCGTTAGTTTCAATGAGTCAATCGTTTTATAAACTTCCTTGACATGGGTAACCTGGCCTTTCATTTTAGCCGCAAACGACTCGAACCCAGGGAATGACAATAGCAACCCGATAATAATAAACTTCCATTTCATAATTTTAAGTTTCATATAACCAAAGGGTTTCGATCACTTTTTCATTTGTGAAGTAATTTTTTATTAATGATGATACATAATACAGGAGAAGTAAAAAAGTCCCTGCGATACTGGCAATGCGGGTAAATATACCCAGAAACAGTCCAAGTCCAATGCAAATCAATCCCCAGATGTTTAAAATATCAGCGATCATCAAAGCCTTCGGGTGAGCAACAATCCAATGAAAAAAACCTGAAAAGAGCCATTTGGATTCCATTAAATATGAAGAACTTGACCAATCGGGTGTAGCGAGCTTGGAAATACCTTCGTGTAAAAAATGCCAGCCCACCAATATCCTCAGGACTGTTAGAATAGTAGGCATATAATTTGGTTCGTTATTTTTTTCATATCTCTCTAATTCATTTTCTTGCATTTTTATATTACTTTTTTAAGTTATACTCTTCCATTTGTCAAGCAATGACTTTAAGCGGAAATAACTTTCTTTTGGTTTCATGTTTGCATTTATTAATCCTCCGTGTGGTACGAATGCCGGATCAGCAAGATCCCACCAAGTAATTGCATCGATATATGGTTTGCTATAAAGCATGGTATATACAGACTCGACCCAGTCGGCCTGAATAGTTTCTGTAAATTCTGTACCGTGCCATGGAAAACGTGAACCACCAACACCTCCTCCCCACCATTCTGCACCAGGTATTTCTGCGGATGATGAAGGAATTTGCAGTTCGGTTATATGAATTGGCTTCTTAAATCGGGCAAACCTTTCTACATCGCGTTCAAATTCAAGCAAATCGCGTCCGGAGTGATAATATTGCAACCCAATTGCCTCATAATCACATTTTACATCTTCTATCATCTGTAAATACTCGTACACATTTTCCTGCCAAACAGCCGGTTTTCGACCCATGTAATAATCGCTCCAGGTACCGGTATTATTTACGATCCTAAAACATGTAGGATCCGCCTCACGAGCTGTTTTAGCAGATGCACAGGTCAGTTCCACATTCTGTTCCTTCGTAAATCCGGCCATGCCCAAACCTGTCTCAGGCTGAACATGTGCTTCATTAATGATATCCCAAACATGGATCCGCGAACGGTATTTTAAAACGGAATTACGTACAAATTTTAGACATGATTCTTTTGTTTCTTCGAATGGTTTGTTCTTAGCCCATTCCGGAGTCTGAAAAGTACCAACATTCAGCCACACCAGTGGATGTCCTTTATATTTGATCTGAGTGTTCTGCAGCCATACAAGCAATTTGTCCACCCTGGAATAATCAGGTTGGCCTTTGACGGGTTCGATGCCACCCTGATAAAACGGGAGCGTAGCGAAATTAAACAGTGATTCAAAATAGTCAGCGTAGGGTTTGCCATATTTAGAATACCGAAAACCGTTGCATCCAAATAAAAAGCCTGAACGGGCGCCTCGTCGCTCAATAGCCTGTTTCGCCATTTCTACAACAATCATTTCACCTGCCCACAAGGACTCGCAGAGCGATTCCATAGCCCATTTCGAAACTGTTTTATCATCGGCTTGTGCTTCATCACTTTTTGCTAAAAATTTTTCCGCGGCTGTAACCCGGTTCAAAGCGGCAGACGACAGATTGATGCCCGATTGTCGGCACTCTTCCATAATTCTGTGTACTGTGGCTATACGGTCTGCAGCAAATTCATAGTTTAAAAACAAGTTATTTATTTTTTCCAACGCTTCAGCAGTGTAGCCTTTTCCCCTGTTGTCCGCATAACAGAATACTTCTCCAAACCCGGGAACCTCAATGGGCAAACTTATTCTGAAGGGTGTTGTTACAGGAGCAAATACGATCTCACCGGGTGCAAACTGAGGGTCAATCTGAAAAGGCCGTGAAATAAGGTCACAAATATGAAACCGATCCATCTTTTTCACTTTATAAGGCTCACCCTTTGAGTTTAGAAGCTTACATCGCGTTAATTTTGAAGATCCCAGCACTACTTTTGAAACTGATGATATGGCAGCATTGGCTGTCAATGGTAATACTGCAAATGAGCCAAGAATCTGCCGACGGGTCCATTTTTTATTTTCCATATCAATTTATTTTATACTTAAATTACTTACGTAACAGGTGTAATCGGGTAGGAAGCGGCTCGCGCCGCTGTCCCCCCACACCACCCGGCATACTTAATCGTACCAAGGCGGTTTCTATTAACTTTTACACCTTCATTCTCAGATATAAAGATTGTAACCCGTATTGGGCGAACCAGTTGAGATTCATAGCATGGCTGACAGCTACTTTTTTTGACATTTGCCACCAGCCCTGTGAGTACATAACAACATTCCAGCTTTTGCCTTCCGGGATGTCAAGACTACGAAGTAACTTAAAAATTGTGTAGCGTCTGCCACACTGTTTAAGTCGATAACATCTAAGCTTTCTTCGTATCCAGCCATCCAGTTCTCTAAATGAGGTTAACCAGATGTTGGCTAACCTGAAGTAATTAGTCCATCCAATTATGGTTACATTTAGCTCCCTGATGACCTCCTCAAACTTAACTCCCCGATTTCTGCGAGTTATTTCCCTTATCCTATCCTTCAGGCGATCAATGGATTTATCTGCAACCCTTATCCCTCCTTCCGGTAGTAAAGTGTACCCAAGGAACTTCACATCAGAACAGTGCCTTACCCCACTCTTTGCGTTATTGACTTTCAGTTTTAACTTCTTTTCAATGAAGTCTACTATTGAAGTCATTACTCGATCTCCTGCTTTCCTGCTTTTGACATAAATATTACAGTCATCGGCGTAGCGGCAAAAGCTGTGGCCCCGGCTTTCCAACTCCTTATCCAGTTCGTCTAAAACAATATTGGACAGTAGTGGTGATAGAGGCCCGCCTTGTGGTGTGCCTGATACCCGCTGTTCTGTCAGCCCATCGTCCATCATTCCGGCTTTCAGGTATGCATTTATTAGTCGCAGGAGCCTTTTATCTCCTATCCCTTTACTAAGTCTTTGCATCAATCGGTCATGGTTTATCTTGTCAAAAAATTTCTCCAAGTCTATATCCACTACCCACTCCTTGCCTTCCTGTATGTACTTTGAGGCTTGCTCTATCGCTTGGTGTGCACTTCGTCCGGGTCTGAACCCGTAACTGCTCTCGCTGAAAATAGGCTCGTAATAGCGGTTCAGCTCCTGATGAATAGCCTGTTGGATCAGTCGGTCTTTGACCGTGGGGATGCCCAGTACCCTCTTCCCTCCATCGGGTTTTAGGATTTCTACCTTCCGTACCGCACTTACCTCGTATTTCTCTGTAAGTAACGATTCCCGTAAGGTGTTTATGTGCTTCCCCAACCATTGTCATAATTCCTCCTTCTCCATCCCGTCTATTCCCCCGCTGCCATCATTACTCGCCACCTGATTGTACGCTCTCATTAAGTTTCCATAATCTACAATCCTTTCTAATAAGTTTTCGGTTAAGGTTCGCTGTCTCTCCAATAGTGAAAGCAATTCAACTCTATTCAGAGATTCCGTGCCGGTTCCGCCGGTCGGCGTTCCTGTTAGTTCTCCTGCCTGCCACGTAAATAACTTAAGTTGCCGGTTTGTTTCGTTTTTCTGTTGCCCTTTGCTTTTACGCATCTTCGATGCTTTCCTTTGTTATTAGATTTGGGCCTTCCCGGGGATTATTTCCCGGTAATATGCCCGCTGCTGACTCCTTTACGTCTGTCGTCTATCGGTTGCCCGGTAGCCTATCCGGTCGCCCGGAACTCGTAAAG
>JAURYB010000019.1 GCA_030654075.1 Bacteroidales bacterium
TCTGGTTTCTTTTAAAAATTTTATTAAAGATTATTATGATCAATTTAAACGGCCTACACTCGACGAATATCTAATACCGGGAAATAATACTATAGCTGCCAAAATACAAACGATTCCATATGTTTTTATGATAGGGACATTATGGAAGCATCAAAATTGCATTGAAGGAACAAATATTTTCCGTAAAGCATTTATAGAAGATTGCAGAGTTTCAAAATGCAATTTTGAAGGCGGTTTCTTCGCGTCAACAGTTCATCCTCAATTTGAGGAATTTAAAGATTTTATTTTCAAAAAGCGTTACCCAGTTATAAAATATATTGCTAAAACAAAATTATCTACCTTCGTATTCAACACTCCTGCTGTATGGGAATGTCATGGATGGAAACTAGGAGAGTATTTAGCTATGGGCAAAGCAATTATTTCAATGCCTATAAGAAATAATTTGCCTGAAGAACTCGTACATGGTAAGAATATTCATTTTATTTCCAGCACTGATGAACTGAAACTGGCAATAGATTTGTTGTTGAAGGATGATAACTACAGGAAAGTATTAGAAAATGGAGCGAAAGCATATTATATTAATCATGTTGATCCACATGCAGTGATTAAAGAAATCATAAATTCTGAAATTAATATCAAGCTTAATCAAAATTTAACACTAATGTATGTGTGAAATATTGGTTATTATACAAATTCAACCTTTTACCCCAAACAATCTGCTCATAGAGTCTACTGAAATGAATACTTCTTTTGATTTTTAAATTGAAGTTCCCAATTCATTAATTCTCAAAAACTAATTCATTTACATTTGCAAAAAAAATAAATGGATATTTGGGTAAAAATAATTATAGCCGCAATAGTATTGCATTTGGTGGTAGGTTTCGGATGGTTGGTATATAAACTCTCCCCTCGGAAAAAGTCCGGTAACAGTCAAACTGATTCAGAATTATAAAATTCTTCTATTTTATTCTTAAACTGCAGTCCTTTCATCTTCGGGCATGCAGGTAAAATAGTTAGTAGTCTATCATAGAAATCGCTTTTAAAGCTGATTCAGATGCTTTGACTCTGGTAAATAATCGTAATTTTGGTATAGAAGTTTTGACCAGATTTATTTATTTCATAATCTCCTACCCTATTCCCAGTAACCCATGCATAATAAATTATTCTCCATTATACTTTTAACAGCCATTTGCCTGGCTGGATTTTGCGTAAAAGTTGAAGCCCAGGATAAATCCGTCTCCTATCTCTACGATGCTTCCTATGAAATGCAGGACCGCGAAATAGAACTCTCGCATATGAATGCCAGCCTGACAATCAAGCCATTTGATACACTGGTTATCGGGAAAGTAGATTTAAATTTTAAAACACTACACGTAGATATTGATTCTATTGTATTTACAGTGACTGAATTGAAAATCAACAGTATAAAAGTTAACGGACAAATTGCTCTCTTTAAACTGAAAGGAAATGAAGCAATTATTTATCCTGCCACAAAAATCATCTGGCAATCAACCAATGTTATTTCTTTCGATTATACAGCTAAACCTACCGAAGGACTCTATTTTGTCGGATGGAACGATCCCAACCAACTGAAGCGCAAACAAATATGGGCTCATCGCCCTGACCACTGGCTGCCTTATACAGCAGGAATTATTACCGTTGATATGGCAGTTACTGTTGATGACAGGTACAAAGTGTTTAGCAACGGGGGTCGCGAAAAAGTGATTAAAAATGAAGATCATACCCAAACCTGGGTCTATAAAATGAATCACCCCAATCCGTTCTTTTCTACCTGTCTTGTTATTGGTGATTATGATTTTATATCGATGAAAACCAAACGCGGCCTTCTACTGGAACAATGGTATTACCCTGATTGGAAAGATCATGTGGAACCCACGTATCGTTATATGCCTGAAATGTTTGATTATTTTGAGGCTGAAATGGGTGTTAATTATCCCTGGGAATTGTACCGCGAAGCACCGGTAATTGATTATATGTATGGTGCCATGGAAACCACAACTTCCACCATATTTGGTGATTATTTAATGGTCGATCCGCGGGGATTTATGGGTAGAAATTATGTGAATGTGAATGCCCATGAACTTGCTCACCAGTGGTTTGGTGATTATATTTCGCATCTTAAAAACAAGGATGTATGGATTACTGAAAGTTTTGCTACTTATTGGGCCAAGAAATTTGAACAGCATATTTTTGGCGAAGATTATTACCAGAATATTCGCAACCAGGAACTTGCAGATGCTTTAGAAGCTTCAATGCATGATAATTATGCTGTTGGTCACAGCTCAGGCGGGCGTAATCGCTGGTATCCGAAAGGCTCACTGGTGCTTGATATGTTAAGGGCTGTAATGGGTGATGATGAATTTAAAACAGCCATTAAATTTTACCTTGAAGCGCATCCCTACCAGGTTGCCGAAACCAATGACTTCCTTTCTGATATCCGAAAATCAACCGGAAAATCGCTGGAATGGTTTTTCGAGGAATGGATTTACCGCGGCGGCGAGCCTTCTTATGAAGTTAGTTATGAGCAGCTTGTTAATAATTCAGGCATAAAGGAAACACGCATTTCAGTCGGGCAAATTCATAAAACGGATGAACTGATCGGCTTGTTTAAAATGCCAATAAATTTTGAAGTATATTACAAAGATGGAACTTCAGATAGTAAGAAACAATGGATATCCGGAAAACATGAAGAAGTGGTTATTGCCAATCCGGCAGGAAAAGAAATCGATTTCGTACTCTTCGACCCAAACCGTAAAGTTCTTAAAAAAGTCAAATTCATTCGTTCATATAACGAATTAGCAGCACAGGCTCTTCGTGCTTCAAATATGATCGATCGCTATGATGCTTTACTAGCCTTACGTGAATTTCCAGTAAGCCAGAAAAAATCAGATCTATTGAAATGTTATGCAAAAGAAACCTTTCAACTTACTAAAGGAGAAGTAATTGCGCAACTTTCAACTGAAACCTCAGACGAAACCCTTAAATTGATTACAAATGCAATTAATGATAAAGATGATAAGGTTAGACTTGTTGTCTTACAGAATGTTACCAAAGTTCCGTCGTCCATTAAAAGCAACTATGAAAAAATGCTGACCGATTCATCTTATCTGAATGTGGAACTGGCTTTGACAAATCTTTGCGCTTCATTCCCTGGCGAATGCAAGAAATACTTTGATTTAACAAAAAATGAAACTGGCTGGAGAGGCAGAAATATTCGGATCAAATGGCTCGAAATATCCATCAACAATGGTAATATGAAAGTTGTAAATGAATTGAAAAACTATACCGGCGAAAGCTACGAATTCGAAACCCGTATCAATGCTATCAATGCGTTGAAAAGGCTCAATATTCTCGATGAATTTGTGCTTAAAAACATGATTCAAGGTCTGACACACTGGAATTATAAAATCAAAACAGCCGAATTGGACAACCTGAAATATTTCTATGCACAGGACAAATACAAAGTATTGATTGACAAGATTATTGATGAAGGAGTAAATTCTTCGGCAAAAACAGAATTGGAAAAAGTCAGGAAAATGGTAAGATAGTGATAGTTTAGAGTTGGCTTCAGTTGGCTAAAGCCGAACTGGAATAAATGAAGTTCTATTGCAGTCAGTTTTAACTGACTGATTTTAAAAGAAAAAAAATAATAAGAAGTGTATTCAGTTGGCTAAAGCCGAACTGGAATAAATGCAGATTTATTGCAGTCAGTTTTAACTGCCTGATTTTAAATAAAAATAAATAAATATTTTTCTTCAGTTGGTTTTGAACTCGAAGAAATTAGAAATAATTGGTTTACAACTAAACTTTCTCAAATAATTACAGCATGAACGAATTACTAAAATCAGATTTTATCTCTCGCTGGAAAAAATATTTTCAGAATGCCCCAATGCCAATCGCTCTATTTTATAGCGATGAATTGCACAATGCTGAACCAGCAAAAAAGAATGCATCCCATCATTGTATGATTGCTGATATCACAAAAGTTTTCAATGGGCAGTCTCTTGCTTTTAATAATGACAATATTAGTTGCGGAGGAGGATTGAGATATTGTGGATATTCAGATACGCTGAGGCCTAATTTCGAATTTTTTCTTTCCTACGGTATAGAAGGTAAGATGGAAGGTGAGCGGTATAAAAAAGACCCTGAAACTGTGTTGGAACTCATGAAAAATGCGCCAAAGCTGAAAGCCCCGGCAACATGGCTTATTGCTAAACCATTTGAAAAGCTGAATACTGACGATAACCCGGAAATTATTTTATTCTTTGTCACTCCCGATGTGCTTGCCGGTTTGTTTACACTTGCTAATTTCGATCGTTCCGATCTCTATGGAGTTAAAGTTCCGTTTAGCGCGGGTTGCGGATCAATAATCCAGTATCCTTTGCTGGAGAATAGAAGCGATAATCCTGATTGCATTTTAGGTATGTTTGATTCATCAGCCAGGCCTTATGTTCAAGCTGGTACGCTTTCATTTGCCATTCCCATGAAACGGTTCGAAAAGCTGGTTGGATTTATGGATGAAAGCTTCCTTACAACCGGAACATGGAAAGTGATGGAGAAACGAATTTCAGGTAAAAAGAATCGGTAGTATATTTACAACCTTAAAATAAGATCGTTTTGCGATCCTGGTAGCTTGCAAAAATCCAGATTTAAATTTGATTTCTATGGAAGAAAAATCTACTCATGAATGTAAGAATTGTTCAACCGAAATTGAGGGGCAATTTTGCCATTTTTGCGGCCAGCGGTATCACGATCATAAAGAATCCTTTGGAGAACTGGTCTATGAATTCGCAAGCGATTTTCTGCATTTCGACTCCCGGTTTTTCAAAACGATTCTGCCATTAATTTTTCAGCCAGGGAAACTCACAAAAAGCTATAACGAAGGCAAACAGCGAAACCAGTTTCATCCCATCAGGCTGTATCTTTTTAGCAGCTTTGTGTATTTCTTTTTGTTTTTCGCTTTCACAAATCTGGATGATCAGGGAGAGAACGAGGGTACCAATACTATCAAAGATACTTTTATAATTGATTCAACAAATCGGATGAAACTTGAAGATTCTCTGAAAATAGCCAGGCAAAATATTCCCGATACATCTGTCCAGGAGAATACACTTTCTGATTTTAATAAGAACATTTCCGGATCTGTTAATAATAAAATAATTACAAATCAAGACTCACTGTTTCACCTTTCCTATTCATCTGACACCTACATTGACTCGTTACTTCATAATAAAGTAACTCCCGAGGACTATTTAAAGCAGCAGAATATGCTTAGCAAAGAAAATAAAGCCGGCTATTTTAAGCGTATATTCACAGTTCGGATGTTAAAAATAAACATGAAGGGGCAGGAAGGGAGAAAGGAACTAATTAAAGATCTTACGGAAACTTTTTTACATAACATTCCTAAAATGTTGTTTTTCCTGTTACCCCTTTTCGCATTTTTTCTGAAAATGCTCTACTTCCGGAAAAAGCAATTTTATTACGTTGATCATGCCATACTTAGCCTGCATTATTTTAGTCTCATTTTTATCCTGCTTATAGTGAGTAAGTATATTCTGGATGCAATTTTCGGGACAGCCATCTTTACTTCCCTGGCATTCATCTGGATATCTGTCTATATGTTAATTGCCATGAAAAAGCTTTATGGGGAAAAGTGGGGCCGAACGATATTCAAATTCATAACACTTGGTTTCCTGCTGTTTTTTGCGTTAATACTTACCCTTGTGGGAAATATGGCATGGACTGCATTTATGATTTAAGACTAAGAATCTTTAAAGTTTGCCTCCTTAATTAGTAAAAAATAGAAACAGAAAAGTTTTCTTTCAATGAGTATCTCTTTGTTTTGAATCTATAATAAGTTAAAAGAACAAGATAAGGTACAATTTTAAAACAAAGACCTCTCCCTAAATATACTGTATCAAAAGTCATTTTACCGCAGAGTTGCGCAAAATA
>JAURYB010000024.1 GCA_030654075.1 Bacteroidales bacterium
ATTAAAAATTTAAAAAAATTAGAAGCTGGTTTCATGATTAAGTGCAAGGGTTTTGGCACCTTATTTCAGTTTTCCTTGCATTTGTTATTACAAATATTGCTACAACGATATAATATACAATGGTTTAGTGGTTTTTCAGCAGACCCTATTTAAACCCCTAACTGATTTCCTTTTTTGGCTTTCCAATCAGGATACTCAGAAGATAAAGAGTTTCAGACACTGCCAAATCGTCCTTCGATTATACCCGTTACTGAAAGGTCCTCGTCAAGTTCCGGCCAGTGAAGCCCTGTACCTTCGCAAATAATCTCTATATTCATTAGCTGAGCTGGGGTAGCTGCATTTAATTTCTGATTTAGCTCAACCGGAAACCTTATTTCTTTTTTATCAGACAGCAACATGCATATCATGCCATTTTCATACCAGGCTTTTGTTGCCTTGAACATAAGATCAGCTACCATGTACTTCATTCCATTTTGTTTTAATGAGTTCAAGATGATCAATAATAAGGTCTTCAGCTTGTTTAATATCCGAAATTCTCATTCCTTGTGAAAAATCAAGTTCAATAGGTTCAATCCAAAACTTAGCAAAACCGCCAGCTTTCCTGACATGCACATGAATAGGCTCCTGTCCTTCATTTGAGTAGAAAAAGAAGACGAATCCTAATGTTCTGAATATTTCTGGCATGGTATAACAAATGTAGTCAGAAAAATGTTAAAATACAAGTTGAGTTTATTTTTCCGGATTAGTAACAAAAAATGGAAAACAGTAAATATAAAATAGTAAAATGGAAAATAGTAAATGGAAAATGGAAAATGGAAAATAGAAAATAGAAAATAGAAAATAGAAAATGGGAATAGGTACAATGCTCGTCTACAATAAGCCCCTCCGGAGCCTGTCCCGATTTATCTGGAGGTTTGGGGTCACTTGTCAACTAAGAGGTAAGAAACTTACACGTTAATTATTGCGCTGTCTGGAACTAACCGAAGTAAGGACTATGCCCCGTTCAACTTCCTTTTCGCCTGTTTATTTTCACCATACCTCTGTCTCTCCGTCACTCCATCTCTCAGTCTCTCTGTCCCTCTGTCCCTCTGTCCCTCTGTCTGCCCCATCGCCCTATCTCTCTCACCATCCCTCAGTCTCTCAGTCCCTCCATCACCCCTTCTCAACCGGAATCGTAAAGTGGAAGACGCTCCCTTTCCCATCCTCACTTTCGGCCCAAATTTTACCATTTTGCTTTTCCATAAATTCCCAACATAAAATAAGACCTAAACCTGATGAAGGCTCTCCTTCGGTTCCTTTGCGACCGGTTTTTTCATTCACGTTAAAAAGCTTGCTCTTCAGATCAGGGTTCATGCCGATACCGTTATCACGGATTGATACCCGCGCGAGTTTTTCATCTTCGGATGAGGAAGAAATCACAACTTTTCCGCCTTTCGGTGTAAACTTAACCGCATTGGATAAAAGATTACGCAAAACTATCTGCGACATATGCAAATCAGCCCTGACATGCATTTCAACCGGAATATCATTAATCACTTCTATTTCTTTTGCTTTAAACTGTTCGGACAACAAGTTAATACATTGTTCAACTATGGATTTGAGATTTAAACCGGTTGGATTAAAAACTGTTAATCCACGCTGTAACTGCGACCATTCAAGCAGATCATTAAGCAGGTCGGTTACTTTCCCGGCTGATGTATGCATTGCTGTTACAATTTCGCGCAATTGAGAAGTACTTATTTTATCTAACTCTTCAGTCAATAAGGTTGTGAGGCCGAGGAAACCACTTACCGGGCTACGCAGATCATGCGAAATAATAGAGAATAATTTATCTTTTTCAGCATTGATATGATTTAACTCTTCATTTTTATCTTTAATCACTTGCTCTGCAACCTTCATGTTATCGATATCAACGAATACACCCAGGTATTCCCTATTCTTACCATCTGTTTTAAGAATATTCTGATCATGAATCCATTTATATTTCCCGTCTTTCATTTTCCAGCGGTATTCAATAGTGAGACCAGACTGACCGGAAGACTTACTATATTCATCCAGAATTCTTTCGCGATCGTCAGGATGTAAACGGTTACGCCAGAAATTGGGTTCCGACAGGAATTCTTCTTCCGTATATCCTGTTAATGCGGTCACATTCCCTGTTATCATCGTGAGATCAATTTCAGTATCAACCGGGGCAATATATATGGCTACAGGCAATGATTCGAGCAGAAGCCGGATTCGCTCTTCACTTTTTTGCAGGGATTCCACAGCCTGTTTCCGCTCCGTGATATCCGTATGTGTCCCGCTCATCCTGAGAGGCTTACCGGCAACATCGCGAAGCACTATCGTGCCCTGATCGTGTATCCATTTATATTGATTATCCTTAGTCCGCATCCTGTAATCAACGTCATAAACATCCGTTTCCCCTTTCATATGATTCTGGATAGCAGACCAGGCTCTATCCTTGTCGTCAGGATGAATAAGGTCGAGCCATAGTTTTGGTGATTGTTCTATGTCACTGATGGTAAAACCAAGCATTTCAGCCCATAGCTGATTGCGTTTAATCACATTTGAAAGCAAATCCCAGTCCCAGGTTCCCAGGCTGCTGCCCTCGATAATAAATGACAACCGCTGTTCACTTTCCTTCAGGTTTTCTTCAGCCAGTTTTCGTTCCGAAATCTCATTCTTTAACACATTATTGATAATCCGTTGACTCAGAAACGAAAACAAAATTCCGAGCAGGACGAAAATCACGAACGCTGAAATCAATATGAACCACCAGGACATATAAAAAGGGGGTCTGATTACTATTTCCTGCGAATACGCAACGGCACTCCAGGTACTTGAATAATTCTTTGCCATTACACTTAACCTGTATTCTCCCGGTTTCAGGTTAACGTATTTGATTTTGTCGAGCATATTCTGGGTGGCATCGCGCCAATCTTTATCATACCCTTCGAGCTTATACTTGTATATCAGCAGTTCTTCATTTACAAATGAAATACCTCTGAAATGGAACGAAAGTGAATTGTCCGCATTATCGATTGAACAGGCTGCATTTAGCGGGAGCTTATCACCACGACTGGTTTCGGTATATAGCAGGCTGATTTGGGGAGCAGGTGTTTTTAAGCGATCATGACCCGGATTAAAACAGGATAACCCCCTGTCAGTTCCTATCCATATTCTCCCCCTGGAGTCGAGTAATCCTGCCGAACGGTTGGTTTCGCTCCCTGCCAGGCCATTGTGGGTATTAAAGACTTCAGGATCATTGATGCCATCCCACCTGTAAACCCCGTTGTTGGTGCCAAACCAGTAGTAGTTTTCCTTGTCCTGCAGCATAAAATAGATGGGCGTTGTTATATTCAATTTCTTGTTCCTGTAAGGCTTGATTATACCGTTACTGATGTAATAAAGCCCGTTCATGGTACCAATAAATTCGGTTCCTTTTTTATCCTTATAATAGGAAAATGAATTGAGTGGCTGCGATTCATCCCCGGATTTAATTTTAATTACGGTATCGTTGTTCACATGCCAGAATCCATTCAGTCCGCCAACATAAATTCCTTCTGTATCGCTGGCATATATTTTTCGAATACCACTATTAAAAAATAATTTATTATGTTCATATTCAACAATTTTATTCCCTTTCAGGTAGTATAAGCTGCTGTTGGAACCAATCCATATCCTTCCCGATTTATCCTGGCAAACAGAAGTGGCCATAAATCCATTTATCGATGGATACCATTGTATCTTGTCGTCAGCGGTTAACCTGCCAATGCCCAATGTATTAGCGCTAAACCATACATTCCCGTTGGTATCCTTCATAATATCCAATACGCGGGTAAGGCTGTTCTGACTTCCCGGCAATTCAATGATTTTAAATTTATTATCCTTTAAAATGGATATCATATTATTATGCCCGAGAACATAACGGCCATCATTGGTTTCAATTATCGCTGTAACTTCATTTTCGGGCAGGCCGCTGGTTTCAAAATAGTTTACCAGGGAAATGTTGCTGATTTTGTCGATACCCCGATTGTCGGTGAGCCATATGTTGTCTTCCCTGTCAATAAACACTGAAGTAGCCCCGTTGGAGGAAAATCCATTCTTAACTCTCAATGGAATGATCTGTGTGGATGAAGTTTTAAGTAAATATTTTGAAAAGTTGTTGCCAAAAAGCACATCCCCTGATTTTCCAATTCCAATAAACGGGTAATGGGCTATGTCAACATCCTCAAGTATAAAATTATCAGCCACTAATGTAAACTTACCCTTTTGCAAAAATCCGATTGAATGGTTGGTCAGTACCCACATCTTCTCGCCAGGCAATCCAATGTTTTCGAATTTTACAGCCGAAATGTCTTCATTGGATGTATTGATTTTTGCATTTAATTCGCTGCTTAGAGTTTCGTTACTCAATACGAGTAAGCCAACCTTGGTGCTCAGATAAAAAGAACCATTTTTTTTAGTAATATTTAATACAATGTTTTTGGTTTTATCGTCCGACACATCAAAGTGCAACCATACTTTATTCCTGAATACATCCACTCCACGGTAGCTTCCAACACAAATAACCGGGTTGTTATTTTGATATGCAACACTAAATGATGTAACGTAGGATTGTTCGTTTTTTGAATATGGCAGATCAAATGATTCCCAGGCTTTGCCTTTGAAAGAGACTATTTTCCCTGTGGTAGTATAAGGAACAGCCCAAACTATACCTTTCCCGTCGCATTCGATTTTGCGGTAATGCTGACCTGGTAAGCCACTTAAGGTATCATAGTTTTGAAAAGTAAACCCATCGTATTTTGATATTCCCAGGTATGTGGCAAACCACATCACACCGTCTTTATCCTGGCATGCATCCGAAATAATCCTTGTAGGCAATCCATTTTGTGCTCCATACGATTTAATGAAGTATTGCTGCCCAACAGCAACTTCCTTCATGAATACCAATAACAGGAAAATACCGATGCAGGTGTTTCTGATCTTCATTGCAACTGATTCAGAGTGGCTTAGAGTGTATACTTTATTTTGTTTTACGAGCATCCTGGCAAATATTTTGATCCGGAAATTTGGTTGAAGGACTATACTGCTACAATCCCTTGTATTTTTATCATCTTTCTTTCGTGGGAATGATTTGCATCAGTATCCGTTAACAGAAATTTTAATTGTGAAATAGAAGGTTGAGCCCATATTTTCTTCACTTTCAGCCCATATTTTACCTCCGTGTTTTTCAATTAATTCCTTGCACAGAATGAGTCCCAGCCCCGACGAAAGCTCACCCTCGGTACCTTTACGGTTTATTTTAGCTGAAAGCCTGAATAGCTTCTCGAGTATGTTTGCGTTCATTCCAATGCCATCATCTTTAACCGAAACAACTACAGTATTCAGGCCGGATTCAGAAGCACTGATTTCGATCTGACCGCCTTTGGGTGTAAATTTTATAGCATTCGAAACCAGGTTCCTGATTACAGATTCAAGCATTTGGTTGTCGGCATACACGCTGATGGTACCCGGAACTTTACTGATAATTGCAATGTTTTTAGCCTTAGCTGATTCAGTCAGTACTTTGATGCAACTCTGGACCGAAGTAAGCAGCGTAACTGTTTGGGGGTTGAAGTTGATGTTTCCCCGTTGAAGTTGCGACCACTCAAGCAATCCATGTAACAGCTGAATAATGCTGCTTGCCGAAGTATGAATTGATTTAGCCATTTCCCGTATATGGTCTTTCGAAAAACTATCTATTTCATTATTAATCATGCCGGTTAAACCAAGAATTCCGTTCATAGGGCTTCGTAGGTCATGCGAAACAATCGAAAACAGTTTATCCTTCTCTTCATTAATTTTTTCCAGGCTTTTATTTTTGGAGATAATTTCTCTCTGCGCCTGCTTGCGAAGTGTAATATCCGAAAGAATAACCGCAAAATGGTTTTCACTGGATTGGTAAATGTCAGCTTCATAATATATTTTCTGCTCGCGCGAATACGACTCAAAATGTATAGCCTTGCCAGTAATTGCAACCTGGGCATACTTTTGTATTGTTTTTTGCGGAATTTTGGGAACTACCTCAAGTATTGTCTTCCCAAGCACATCAGCTTTTCTGAAACCGGTTAACTCTTCATATTTTTCATTCAGATAAGTAAACCTGTAATCAACCGGCTCTCCTTCTTCGTTAAATAGTACCTCATGAACCGCCATTCCCTGGTTCATGTTGTGAACCAATAACCTGAATTCGCGCTCACTTGCAGCAAGATTTTCCATCAAAGCCGTATTCTCTTCCTGGTCCTTCAGAATTTTCCCGATAAGTAAAGTTGCCAGCGGGTAGATCCCGAGTATGGTAAAGCTCATGGTTTTAAAGGCAATCATTCGTATTCCTGAAGGCATCGCTATTAAAAAAACAACCATCGCGATATGTACAAGCAACCCAAAAACATACAAATCGAAAGTTGTTATCGGATTTTTACTTTTTCGCTTCTTATAATAATAGGCCAATCCAATCAGGTACGATGCTGCTATAACCGAAATGCCTGTTAATAAACCACCGCCCCCCAGATATACGCGATAGATTAATGCTGTTAATGTAACAATAAGGCCTGCAACAGGTCCAAAAAACAGGGTGCATACGCTTATTACAACGCTGCGGCCATCGAAAATAACTCCGGGTGCAAATTCAAAAGGATGGAGCATTCCAAGTAATGCAACTCCGCCAAAAAGAAGACCTTGCAGTAAAATACCTGTCACGGTATCTCGTTTCCAGTGGGTAATTATAAATCCGGATAATACACTTACAGCAACCAGCAGTGATAAGTTGAAAATGAGTTCTATAATAATCATTGGCAGTTGTAGAAATTAAAAATTTTGTGGCTTTAAAAGCATCAGGGTAAACATTTTGTCTTTTGTGCCAGTAATGTGTTGAAGAATAGTTTGCAGGCATATGAATTTTGACTAATCTTTTACTGGATTTTTTTTCTATTGAGGTTTTTCATTTTTGACACAGGGCAGAAAACTCATCACGATTGCGGTAAAGTGAAAATAAATGAACTGCCTTCACCTTCACTGCTCTCGGCCCAGATTTTTCCTCCTTGCTTTTCAACAAACTCTTTACAGAGAATAAGTCCCAGACCGGTTGATGGCTCGCCTTCCGTGCCTTTTCGGTTTATGTTTTCAGTTAGTTTAAACATTTTGCTTACCATCTCAGGAGGCATTCCAATGCCAAAATCTTTAACTTCGATACGCATCATATCGTTATCGGTTTTTTGCGCTGAAATTTCAATAATACCTCCTTTAAAGGAGAACTTAATAGCATTTGAAAGCAAATTCCTTACAATGGTTTCGAGCATATGAATATCAGCGAACACCACATTATGATCGGGGATATTTATCCGTAATTCGATTCCTTTTTTAATGGCTGTGTCTTTCATCAGCTCAATGCTTTTTGTCAACGAACTCTTTAGAAACATAGGCTGCGGCTCAAAATTTATTTTTCCGCGCTGCATTTTCGACCATTCAAGCAGGTTCTCAATCAGCCTGTAAATATTAACGGCTGAAGTTCGCATGGTAGTAGCTATTTCCTTAAGTTCGAAAGCTGACAATTCTTCAATATCATCGACCATAATGGCTGTCAGTCCAAGGAAACCATTCATAGGTCCCCGCAGGTCGTGAGCCACAATCGAAAAGAATTTGTCTTTCTCCGCGCTGCTTGCTTTAAGCAATTCATTTTTAAGCTTCAGCTCCTCTTCTGCCTTTTTACGCAGTGTAATATCTTTTGAGATACAGGTAACCCACACTATGTTTCCCTGTGTATCTTTTATCGGGTCAACCATGGTTATGTAGAATTTTTCCTCCCCATGGGCAGTTACAACTTTTACTTCAATTTCGCCTTTTTCACCGGTTTTGAAAACCTGCCGTACAAGCCTGAGACGTTTTTCGGCCTCTTCATGAGAAAAGATATCAAAGGGAGTTTTTCCAATAATGTCTTCCGGCTTTTTACCGAATGGACTTGCAAATGCTTCATTTACATACCTGTATGTTTCATCGGGATCAAAACTAAAAATAGGGTCGCTCGAGTATTGTACAAGCAGGCGGTATTTTTCTTCGCTCACTCTTAATGCTTCTTCTGCTTGTTTGTGTTTGGTCATCTCACGACCAACCGCAATTACAACTTTTTGCCCAAACCACTTGCCAGAGGAAAGCCTGATTTCTTTTGGAAAAACAGAGCCGTCTTTTCGTATTCCCCAGAATTCGAATCGGACAGGCTCTCCGTTATACGCATCATGGACGTATCTGATAACCTGATCCATATCATTCATGCCCGGCGCTGAAAGAAAACCCGGATTTTTATGAACAAAAAACTCCTTTTCATAATTATACAGCCTCTGTGCTGCCATATTCACGTCAAGAAAACAGCCATCTTTATCAAGTATATAAATGGCATCATTCAGGCTATTGAAAATACCATGGTAGGTATTTTCAGATAAACCCAGTTTCATTTCAGTTTCTTCTGTTTTCATAATAGAAAATACTTCAATTTGACTCCTGTATAGCAATGTAAATTAAGGTCACATCAACCCATGACCAGATTATATTCCTGTGTGTTTTCATAGCATATACCTTCACTCATTATTTAAGAAATGGCATATCCTCCCCTTGTCACTGAAAATCATGACTGCCAATCCAAACACAATGCTCAAAAAGCATCTTATTGTACCTCACTACCCTTTTAATCATATAGCTATTTGTCAGAAACCAACATCAGGAATAACAACGGATCAGTAAAGTTTTTTGCATTTTCATGCAATACTCCTGAAGCCAATTCCTGATAATAGTTACTCAAACAGAGATATGAACGATTACGATTGCCTGGATGTAGGTTTACAGCTCAAATAAATAACATCATCGGCAAAAGTCATTGTAATTTAATGACCAAATATACTGAATGTTCTTATCAATAAAATCAATTATCCTTAAAATAAATATATATTTATCAAACACTTACAAACATGGCTAATCAATCACTGATCGAATTAAAGCAGCATAACCTGAAATTGGGGTTGAACCTGGCTAATTCTACCTATTCAGAAGCGCTCTATAGTTGTTGATTATTTCTGTATAACTTGTGCACCCAGAAAAAAAATCAAACAGGAAATCCTGTACTTTTGCTCTTGAAAAACTGCCTTTAATGAAAATCATCACCTATAACGTAAATGGAATAAGAGCTGCCATTAGCAAAGGATTCCTTGATTGGCTTCAGGCTACTGATCCGGATATAGTTTGCCTGCAGGAAATTAAAGCCCAGCACGATCAGATTCCAATTATTGATTTTGAAGCTATAGGTTACCATACATACTGGTTTCCTGCGGAGAAAAAAGGATATAGTGGCGTAGCCATACTTTCAAAAATTGAGCCGGATAAAGTGGTGTATGGAATGGGTATTGAAAAATACGATTTCGAGGGGCGATTTATACGGGCAGATTATGGCGACAAGAGCGTAATTTCGGTTTATCATCCTTCCGGGACAACAGGCGATTTAAGGCAGGCTTTCAAAATGCAATGGCTGGCCGATTTTCAGAACTACATCCTTGAATTAAAGAAAACACGACCAAACCTCATAATTTCAGGCGATTATAATATTTGTCACCGTGCAATTGACATTCATGATCCGATACGGAATGCAACAAGCAGCGGTTTCCTCCCCGAAGAACGCGAATGGGTTACAGGCTTCCTGAATTGTGGTTTTATCGATTCATTCAGGTATTTTGTTAAGGAACCTCATCATTATACCTGGTGGAGCTATCGTTCAGGCGCCCGAAGCCGGAATTTAGGCTGGCGCATTGATTACCATATGGTGAGCGATGAACTTGAGCAAAACATGCAACGCGCTGTGATTTTACCCTTAGCCGTTCATTCCGATCATTGTCCATCGTTACTGGAAATAAACTTTTAAAGTTCTCTAATCAATACTAATTCTTTAACTTTCAAACAATGAATTATTCAGTGTTAAGCAAAGTAGTCAGGTTAACGATTATCATTTTACTCGCGGGTGCTTTTACATCCTGCGTTTCCATGAAAAAATACAATGACCTTACCGCAAAATGCAATGAGGAAAGCGCCGGTTTAAACGCTAAGGTTGATATACTTAGTACCCAGGTGAATGAAATTACTTCAGAAAATCAACGTTTAAAAAAAGATCTTGCCCAACTAAAGGCTGATACGCTGCGGCTGGGATCGGTGCTACGTTTGCTAACCGCCGACTATAACGAACTTGACCGCTCGCACGAATTGCTTAAATCACAGTTTTCAGCCAATTTCGAGGATGCCGAAAAAGTAATGGCTGAGTTAAAAGCTTCCAAAGACAGCCTTTTAGTGCGCGAGGACCGTGTAAGGGCTATGCAGGCGGAACTTGACAGTAAAGGGAAAAATCTTGCTGAAGTACAGGCTGCCTTGCGTCGGAACGACTCAATTACCAACGCATTGCGTAAAGCCGTCTCTGATGCGCTTATGGGTTTTGAAGGGAAAGGGCTTACTGTTCATATGAAAGATGGGAAAGTGTATGTTTCGCTCGAAGAAAAACTGCTTTTTGCTTCCGGTAAATGGGATGTAAGCAAAGATGGTAATGCCGCGCTGAAAGATCTCGCCAAAGTGTTGGAGAAAAACCCTGATATCAATGTGCTGATCGAAGGACATACTGATAATGTGCCTTTGAACAGTCAGAACCAGGTTGAGGATAACTGGGACCTGAGTGTAATGCGCGCAACCTCTATCGTAAAAATACTGCTCGACAACGGCAAAATTAATCCAACTCGCCTGGTGGCATCCGGACGAGGTGAATTTTTACCTGTAGAACCCAATACTTCGATAGCAAATAAAGCCAAAAACCGCAGAACAGAGATTATCCTTTCGCCTAAACTTGATGAACTTATGCAGATTATTGGAAGCAAATAATCCGTAACATCATTTAAAAGCGTAAATTTGCACTGCAATACGCAGGCAGGAAAGCATCAGATTTCAGAATAAACAGGGGATTGTTGATGATGTCAGCAATCCCTGATTGTGTGTAAAAACTACAACCATGGCAAGAACCAATTAACGTTTTTGAAAGGATGATCAGGCTTTGGCCTGAAAAAATTTTGCACGCCATATTTTGAAACAGACCATCGTCTTTAAAATGTATAATATTGAACAACAGTATAATGGCAAAAGAAATCACAGCAAAACTCGTCCTTGAAGATGGTACTGTTTTTATCGGGAAGTCCTTTGGTTTTGAAGGATCGGTAGCGGGCGAAGTAGTTTTCAACACTTCCATGACCGGGTATCCGGAAAGTCTTACTGATCCGTCGTTTGCAGGTCAGATAATGGTTGCAACCTATCCGCTGATTGGAAACTATGGTGTTCCTGAAGCAACGATGGTGGATGGACTCCCCGATTTTTTTGAATCGGATCGCATACAGGTTACGGCGCTCATAGTTTCGGACTATTCGGAACAATACAGCCATTGGAGCGCTAAACGAAGCCTTGGCGACTGGCTAAAGGAATTCAAAATCCCCGGTTTGTACGGAATTGATACCCGCGAACTGACCAAGATTATCCGCGAAAAAGGTGCCATGATGGGGAAAATCGTTTTCGGAAACGATGATCCAGGCTTTCACGACCCAAATACAGAAAACCTGGTTGCTAACGTCAGCACGGATAAAGTGATTACTTATGGCAATGGCTCAACCCGTATTTTGCTGGTTGATTGTGGTGTGAAATACAATATTATCCGTCATTTCCTGAAGCGTGATACAACGGTGATCCGCGTTCCCTGGGATTACGATTACTCGAACGAGAAGTACGATGGCTTGTTTATTTCGAACGGTCCGGGAAATCCTAAAATGTGTGAGGAAACAATACAACATCTCGACCTGTCCTTAAAACAGGATACTCCGATTTTTGGCATTTGCCTTGGGAACCAATTGCTGGCATTGGCTTCAGGAGCCGATACGTACAAACTTAAATACGGTCATCGCAGTCACAACCAGCCAGTATTACAATGCGGAACCAACAAAGCAATGGTGACCTCGCAAAATCATGGTTTTGCAATCGATAACAAAACTCTTTCCAGTGACTGGGAGCCATTTTTCGAAAACCTGAATGATGGTACCAATGAAGGTATCAGGCATAAGACCCGACCTGTTTTTTCGGTTCAGTTTCACCCCGAAGCTTCCAGCGGCCCGACGGATAGTGAGTATTTGTTCGATGATTTCCTGAAGATTGTGAGGAAAACAAAATTCTGATTCAACAGGTTTCGCCCTATCGCCCCTCGCCCTATCACCCCTCATTTCTAACAAAATCGATTTCGAAAATGATAAACATAAATAAAGTACTTGTCCTTGGTTCCGGAGCGCTGAAAATCGGTGAAGCCGGTGAGTTTGATTACAGCGGCTCACAGGCTCTGAAAGCCTTGCGCGAAGAAGGTATTTTTACCATCCTGATCAATCCCAATATCGCGACAGTACAAACTTCAGAAGGCGTAGCCGATAAAATATACTTCCTTCCTGTAACACCTTTTTTTATTGAAAAGGTTATTGAAAAGGAACGACCTGAAGGTATACTGCTTTCATTTGGAGGACAGACTGCACTGAATTGTGGTATAGAACTTTTCAAATCAGGCATCCTTGAAAAATACAATATAAAAGTACTGGGAACTCCGGTGCAATCCATTATCGATACCGAGGACAGGCAAATATTTGCCGATAACCTTCGTAAAATCAATATCAAAACTCCGCGAAGTATAGCAGTAACAACTATTGATGACGCGTTGAATGCTTCAGATACCTTAGGATTTCCAATTATTGTAAGAGCAGCATTTACGCTTGGCGGACAGGGCTCAGGTTTTTGCTACAACCGGGATGAACTGCTGAAACTTGCCGGAACAGCATTCTCCTATTCGTCACAAATTCTTGTGGAAGAATCTCTTAAGGGATGGAAGGAAGTTGAATATGAAGTAGTACGTGACTGTTACGATAATTGCATCACCGTTTGCAATATGGAGAATTTCGACCCGCTGGGAATTCACACCGGCGAAAGTATTGTTGTTGCTCCTTCGCAAACGCTTACCAACCGCGAATACCATAAACTCCGCAGCCTATCGATTGAAATTGTGCGTAATGTTGGAGTTGTCGGCGAATGTAATGTTCAATATGCGTTAGATCCCAATTCTGAAGATTACCGGGTTATTGAAGTAAACGCGCGGCTTTCGCGTTCATCGGCTTTAGCTTCAAAAGCTACGGGTTATCCTTTGGCCTTTGTTGCCGCCAAACTTGCGCTTGGCTATGGACTGCATGAACTCAAAAACTCAGTAACAAAGACTACCACTGCATTTTTTGAACCTGCACTCGATTATATCGTTGTTAAAATTCCCCGTTGGGATCTGAATAAATTTATTGGTGTTTCCAAAGAGATTGGTTCCAGCATGAAAAGCGTTGGCGAAATTATGGCTATTGGCCGCACGTTTGAAGAAGCCATCCAGAAAGGTCTTCGCATGGTGGGACAAGGAACGCACGGGTTTGTCGGGAACCACGATATTGAATTTGATGATATCGACCAGGCACTTTCGGAACCAACCGATATGCGCATTTATTCCATTGCCAGCGCGTTTGAGGCAGGTTATACTGTTGAGAAGATTCATGATCTCACAAAAATTGACAACTGGTTCCTGGTTAAGCTGAAATCCATTTATGATCACATGGTTCAGCTGAAAACCCTTGAAAAGATTGAGGATATTTCGGCCGAAATGATGAAAGCCACCAAGCAGAAAGGATTTTCGGATTTCCAGATCGCGCGTTTCCTGAATGAGCAACCGGGAAATATGCACAAGGAAATGCTTGAGGTCCGGAACTACCGGAAATCGCTCGGCGTTTTTCCTTACATCAAACAAATCGACACGCTGGCAGCCGAATATCCTGCCCAAACCAATTATTTGTACATGACCTACAATGGTTCGGCTCATGATATTATTCCTGAGAAAGATGGCAAATCAGTTATCGTACTTGGTTCGGGCGCTTATCGTATAGGAAGTTCCGTTGAGTTCGACTGGTGCTCTGTAAACGCACTTACAACTGCCCGGAATGAAGGTTATCGGGGCGTTATGATCAATTTTAATCCCGAAACCGTAAGCACCGATTACGATACCTGCGACAGGCTGTTCTTCGATGAGCTTTCGTTCGAGCGTACTATGGATATCATTGAGCTGGAGCAGCCAAAAGGAGTGATTGTTAGTACCGGCGGGCAAATTGCCAATAACCTGGTTATGCGCCTGCATGGCCAAAATGTTCCGATTTTAGGAACAGCTCCCGAAAGCATTGATAATGCTGAAAACCGGCATAAGTTTTCTTCACTTCTCGATACCTTAAAAATAGATCAGCCGCGCTGGAAAGAGTTAGTTGAAATAGAGCAGATTTATGATTTTGTGGATGAAGTTGGTTTCCCGGTTCTGATTCGACCTTCGTATGTGCTTTCCGGAGCAGCAATGAATGTGGTTTCCAACCGGCAGGAACTTGATTTCTTCCTTACGCTGGCTGCCAGGGTTTCGAAAGAATACCCGGTTGTGGTTTCGGAATTTATTCAGAATGCGAAAGAAATTGAGATTGACGCTGTTGCAGATAAAGGCGAAGTAATGGCATACGCCATTTCCGAGCATATCGAATTTGCGGGAGTGCATTCGGGCGACGCAACCATTGTGTTTCCTGCACAAAAAATGTATTTCGAAACGTCGCGGCGTATTAAAAAGATTTCCCGCGATATCGCAAAAGCTTTAAACATCAGCGGTCCTTTCAATATGCAGTTCCTGGCCCGCGACAACGATATCAAAGTTATTGAATGCAACCTGCGGGCTTCCAGGAGTTTCCCGTTTGTGAGTAAAGTCCTAAAAATCAATCTGATTGAACTTGCTACTAAAATTATGCTTGGCATCAAGGTTGAGAAACCCAGCAAATCAGCATTTGAAATGGATTATGTAGGAATTAAAGCTTCGCAATTCTCCTTCTCCAGGCTTCAGAAAGCCGATCCGGTTTTAGGTGTTGAAATGGCAAGTACCGGCGAAGTAGGCTGCATTGGTGAAAATTACTACGAAGCGCTTTTAAAAGCCATGCTTTCAGTTGGATACAGGATTCCTGAAAAGAACATACTGTTTTCCTCAGGCGATACCCGTTCCAAAATTGAATTGCTTACGAGTGCTAAAATGCTGGTCGAACGCGGATACAATCTTTTTGCAACTAAGGGCTCAGCTAAATTCCTTTCAGATAATGATGTTCCGGTTACCACATTATACTGGCCCGACGAAGCTGAATCACCTAATACATTGGAATACCTGAAGAGCCGTAAGATCGACCTGGTTATCAATATCCCGAAAAACCTTTCAAAAACGGAACTTTACAATGATTACGAAATCCGCCGGGCTGCCGTTGACTTCAATATACCGCTGATTACCAATGCCAGACTTGCGAGCGCATTTATTTATGCTATCTGCAAGCTGCAACCTGAGGATATTGCGATAAATAGCTGGGATGAGTATTGATTTTCTTGGCTTTTATCTACCACTGAGGCACTAAGAGCACGAAGAAGCACTAAGTTGTTTTGAAACTACAACTATTAGGGCTAGTAAATAAACCTAGAAACTAATCCTTAGTGCTCCTCAGTGTCCTGAGTGCCTTAGTGGTTATTCTTTTGCAGAAGGAATTTCCTAACCAAACAATATCCCAAACACCTCCTCCACTTTTCCTACACCGGTAACTTTAATCGCCCATTTATCGGTTTTCAGTCCTTTCAGGTTGTGGCGCGAAACCAAAATCTGTTTAAAGCCAAGTTTCTCGGCTTCGGCAATGCGTTGTTCAATGCGGTTAACTGGTCGTATTTCGCCCGAAAGCCCTACTTCGCCTGAAAAACATGTATTCTGATCGGCAGGAATATCTTCGTTCGACGAAAGTATTGCACTTACTACAGCCATATCAATAGCCGGATCATCAACGCTGATGCCTCCGGCAATATTTAAAAATACATCTTTTATTCCCAGCCGGAAACCGCATCGCTTTTCGAGTACGGCTAGCAACATGTTCAATCTTCTGCTGTCAAAACCTGTGCTCGACCGCTGTGGCGTACCATAAGCTGCTGAGCTGACTAATGCCTGGACTTCGATCAGCATAGGTCTCATGCCTTCGATAGTGCTTGCAATGGCAACACCGCTGGTAGGTTCTTCGCGTTGTGAGATAAGTATTTCGGATGGGTTGGTTACCTCGCGCAAACCGGTATCACGCATTTCGAAAATTCCAAGTTCGGACGCAGAACCAAAGCGGTTTTTTACAGCACGTAAAATACGGTAACCGTGATTGCGGTCACCTTCAAACTGCAATACCGCGTCCACCATATGCTCCAGTATTTTCGGACCGGCAAGCGCTCCATCTTTGGTTATATGCCCTATCAGGATCACCGGAACCCCGGTGGTTTTGGCAAAGCGCTGCATTTCGGCCGCAGTCTCGCGTATCTGTGAAATACTGCCCGCCGATGACTCAATCAGGTTGGTTTGAAGAGTTTGTATAGAATCTACAATTACCAATCCCGGTTGAACCGTTACTACATGCTGAAATATACTTTGGGTGTTTGTTTCGGTAAGAATAAACAGATCCGGGTCTTTGTAACCAAGCCGGTCGGCACGCATGCGTAATTGTTGTTCGCTTTCCTCGCCTGAAACATAAAGTATCTTCACCCCTTGCATATTCAGTGCAATCTGAAGCATCAGCGTCGATTTCCCGATGCCAGGCTCACCACCGACCAATATCAGAGAACCTTCAACCAGCCCTCCTCCAAGAACGCGGTCAAGTTCGCCGTTACTGGTTGTTATACGTTGTTCATTGCCTTGTGCGATATCTTTAAGCTTAACAGGACGCGATTCGGTGGTTTTAAAGTTGCCGGTGGTTTTGGCTGCGGATTCATCGCGTTGCACTACTTCTTCCACAAAAGTGTTCCATTCTCCGCACGAAGTGCATCGCCCCATCCATTTAGCAGATTGAGCTCCACAGCTCTGACAGAAAAATACGGTTTTGGTTTTTGCCATGGGGTAAAGGTAGAAAAATTGAGGGGATTTGGGGATTTGAGGATTTGAAAATTTGAGAATGTGAGGATTTGAAAATTTGATAATATGATAATGTGATAATAAGAATTTCCGGGAATTTGGATAATTAGAACCTGACACTAAAACTTAAATATAGTATCTTATAACTCATATCTCATCACTTCCCCAATATCTTCTTCTCTATCGCAGTAGTAGAATATCCTTCCAGAAATTCAATTGTCACTATCTCGCCGCCTTTATTTTTAACGATATCATAACCTACAATATCTTCAGGTTTATAATCGGCACCTTTTACCAGTATATCAGGTTGGATTGTTTTGATAAGATTGTATGGGGTATCCTCGCCAAAATATACTACAGCATCCACAAAACCTAGTGAAGCCAGCACAAATGCGCGCGAGATTTCGTCCTGTATCGGCCGGGTACTCCCTTTAATTTTGCTTACAGATTGATCAGTGTTCAGACCGATAACCAGCAAGTCGCCAAGTTCAGAAGCCGCAGACAGGTAATCAATATGGCCGAGATGAAGAATATCGAAGCAGCCATTGGTAAACACAATTTTCTTGTCCTGGAACTTCCAGATGGCAAGCAAACGATTGAAATCGCCGTCAGAATAGTTGAAAATCTTTTTCCTGATTATTTCAAGCCTTTTCATTTTTGCGGTTGTTTAGAATCGGTAATAAAATTAATGAAATAATTCCAACTAACACAATGGTAACGTTTTGGGAGGTCCATATCAGCCAGCCCAAGGCGTAACCCTGAATACTTGCAACGCCATAAAGTACAAGCGTTTCGGCAACAATTGCAGGATAAATTCCAATTCCTCCCTGCACAACCATAATTCCAATTGTTCCGAAGACAAGGATAGCCAGGCCGGCATCCAGGCCTAATCCACTGCTATCCGGAATACTGAAGAAAACTACAAAAGCCATCAACAGATAGAGCGTCCAGATGGCAAATGTATAAAAGAAGAATAACCATTTGTTCCTTACGTTAACAAGGGATTTCATTCCTTCAACAAAGCCAAGTGCCGTATTTTTAATTTTAATGAAAAATTTATTCGCAGTAATTTGCTTTCTGAAAACAAGAAATAGTATCCCAAAAACCACAATGAAAGAAATCATCAGAATGGTAAAAGCGCCTGACAGGTTGTAGTTTAGATGCAATTTGGACTGCAGAGGCTTATATACACTTTCATTAATATAGCCGGAAAGCCGTTCAGCCTGTAAAGCAAGGTTGAGGAAGAACAGCAGGATAAAAACCAGCATGTCCAATACCCGTTCGGTTATTACGGTACCAAAAGATTTTTGGAACGGTACATTTTCATATTTGGTAAGAATGGTACAACGGCTTACTTCGCCCAGGCGGGGCAAGGCAAGATTCGCAAAATAACCAATCATAACCGCAAAGAACATATTCCTGTTTCCCGGTTTGTAGCCCATGGATTCAATCAGCATTTTCCAACGCAAAGCACGCAAATAATGACTTAGAATCCCTAGGGGAATTGCCATCGCTATCCACCAGTAATTGGCGTTGCTCATGGAATGGATAATTTCCTGTTTCTGCTCAGCAGTAAGATTCCGGAGAAAAATCCAGATAAAAAAAATCCCGATCCCCAGGAATACAGAGAAGCGGATTATATTCTTGAGTTTTGGATTCAAGGTTTTTAGCTTAGTTTGTTTTGCGAAGTAGGAAATACTATGGCAGGCTTGTGCTTTTTTGCTTCTTCAAATTCCATTTGTGCAAACGAAACAATAATAACCAGGTCACCAATCTGAGCTTTGCGGGCGGCAGCACCATTCAATGAAATGACGCCTGTACCTCGTTCGCCCCGGATCACATAGGTTTCGAGCCTTTCGCCATTGTTAATATTTACAACCTGAACCTTTTCAAATTCAATGAAGTTTGCCGCATCCATCAGATCTTCGTCAATGGAAATAGAGCCGATATAATTCAGGTTTGCCTGAGTAATGGTGGCCCTGTGTATTTTTGATTTTAAGACTTCAATTATCATAGGGCGACAAAATTACGAAATATTCTTTTACGTCGAATCCTCCTGTTTCTTTGACGGAATTGTGTTATTAAGGTCTCCTTGTTTTAAATACGGTGTCCGGAGAGTTTTAAGCTGGTTAAAAAATAATATAAAAGAACCTGTTTCTCTTTTTATGAATTAGTCCCAGGTTTATACACAGGAATAAGAAATGAAAAAACCGAACCCTTGCCGGGTGTGCTTTCAACTGTAATATTTCCACCATGCTTTTCAACCATTTCGCGGGTAAGCAGTAGCCCTAATCCCGACCCCTGTTCCCTTGCCGTACCCGGACTGGAAGGTAACCTGCTGGATGTAAATAACTTATCACATGTTTCAAAATCCATGCCAACACCCGTATCGGCTACTGATATCCTGACAAATTCCTTATCTGTTTCTGAACCCGATATATTGACTTCTGCTGAAATACGAATTTTCCCACCAATATTCGAAAATTTTATCGCATTCATCACCAGGTTATTCAAAATGGTGATCAACATATTTTTATCAGCAAACAATAAAACATCTGGATTAACCTGGTTGACTATGTCAATTTTTTTGCGGTATGCCAGGCTAAAGAGAACATTAACCACATCTTCGATAACATCGGATAATACAACCTGAATAGGATTAAAAGGCATATGCCCGGTTTGCAGTCGCGACCATGCAAGCAGATTTTCGAGAAGGTTTAATGAATTCTTGACTGAGCCATGGATAATTTTTAAGGAGTCCCTGATTTCATCTTTTGACAGTTCATCAAGGTCCTCAAGCAACATTTCCGTGTAGCCTATCATGCTGGTATATGGATTGCGCAAATCGTGGGCTATAATGCTGAAAAACTTGTCCTTCGTTTTATTAAGTTCAAGAAGGCTTGCATTATATTTCTCCAGTTTCAGACTGGCTTCCGTCCGTGTGGTAACATCACTGAATACACAATGCACCCCTGTAGGTTCACCGTTAAGTTTGATCAAACTTGCTTTAACTTCATATACAACCGGCTCTCCTGAAACCCCATATGCCTTTAATTCGAATGACTGAACCGATCCTTCGGCTGTCATTTTAGTTTTCATATAATGAGCAAAGCCAATGCTTTCTTCCCGGATAAACTCAAAAACATTACGTTTCATCAGTGAACCAAGGTCGGTTTCAAGATACCTTAGGAGTGTACGGTTAGCATTGGTAATTTTACCATTGATATCGGTTGTAATTATGAAATCATTGGCATTATCGAACAGCTCACGATATTTTGTTTCGCTGGCACGAAGTTCTTCTTCAATTTGTTTGTAGCGGGTAATATCATGAATTGTTCCTACTATAAATTTTTTACCCGAAGGCTTTTCGAGATATAATTGCTTATAGGTAACAATAGTGTGTATTGTTCCGTCCGACCAGGTAATTTGCTCCTCATTACTATTATTTCCTGATTTGAATACCAGTTCGTCATTTTTCCAGAATATTTCAGCCTGTTCCTTTGGATACAGATCATAATCTGACTTCCACATCAAAGCTTCGCGTGTCTGGCCCATCATTTCAACAGCGGCATCATTCAGCATAACCCATTTATGGTCTTCGTCTTTAACAAAAAAGGGTGTTTTGATCGTATTTATAACCAGGTTAAGAAAATCGACCTGTTGGTGGTAATCACTTTCTACTTTTTTTTGTTTTGTAAGATCATTTACGTAGCCTATCACAGATTCAACTTCACCCTTATGATCCAGAATCGGGATAAAGCTATAGGTGAGGTGAGTAAGTTGAGTCTTACGGCCTAGTTTTAGCTGTATTTCGCCATTTATCTCTTCTTTTGCTTCAACGCATTTGCTGAACTGCACACTAAGCCCGGAACTCACCATCCCTTCAATCCTCAAAAAATTCAATTCCAGGATCGGAAAATCATGAGGTATACGCATGATCTTTTTCATGGTATTGTTTACCTCCAGCAATTGACCATCGGCACTGATCAGCGAAACACCGACAGGAAGATTCATGACAAGCCTGTAATATTTTTGCTCGCTGATCTGTAAGGCATGCTGAATTCCCTGCTGCGAACTCAGATCCCAGGTAACATTAACGATGTGATTGGTAGTCCCTGATGTTTCACCCAGGATGTAACTGGTTGTTGCTACAAACACAATAGAACCATTTTTATGAACCATCCGATACATCGTATTCAGAAAATCTGCCCCGCTGTTAAGCCTTTCAACCGCTTTTTTAACAATCGGTAAATCATCGGGATAAATCAGGTTAAGCGACCCTAATTGCTTGATTTCTTCACTGGTATAACCAAGCAACGATTCGATTGAAGGTGATATATATATTGCAGTACCATCAGGATTATGGACTGAAGCATAAAGATTGGATGGCAATTCTATTTCAGAATTTAAATTTCCTGTTGTGATTTTTTTTTCGGCAGCCGAAAATACAGTTTCAAGGATATAACAGAATACTCCGCTTTCGGTGGGGTTCCCCGTTTCAATAGTATATAAAAAAGCTTCCAGATATACTTCAGATAAACCAGCGCCAAATATCACTTTGCCATGATAAGTGGTGATGCCTTCATTTATGGCTTTCCGGACAGCTTCAATAAATTGTTTGTTTTGGATATACTTCGTCAGGTTGGTCGAAAGCAACTTGTTTCTACCGATTTTAAAAATTTGGATAAACGAGTCGTTACAACCACAAATTTGAAGATCCTCATTAAAGCACAAATAAGGCTTACCGGAAATCAATTTCCGAATAGCCCGATTTACATCCGCATGCCGCTTTATGTTTGATTCATCAAATACTTTGCGCATCCAACCAATATTTTTAAAGTGAGTAAAATGCAAATAAAAAACTACTAATTATTTAACACACTCATTAGGAATTAATTGGCAAAAAGAGACGACCTGTAGATTGAAGCCGGAATCTTTTGTTTCAGTATTTTCAATGTAACTGCGAGTAAAGTTACGAAGAAAATAAAAAAAATGATTTTCTGTTTCATTAAAAAACGTCAAAACTTAAAAAAGTTATACTTTTGGGCTCTTTCAAGTTTCAGCTAAAACGCTGGTAAATCAATAATTGTTTGAACAACAATAAAAAATATCACGAGTTAATCACTGTGTTCAAGATGAAGTTTGAACTATTTACTTTTAAAAATAGCATAAATGAAAAACGTAATCTTTACTAACAAAGCGCCAAAAGCAATAGGTCCTTACAGCCAGGCTATCGAAATAAACGGAATGCTTTTTATTTCCGGCCAGATTCCTATTGATCCTGCAACTTCCAAAATTGTTGACGGTGCGATTAAGGAACAAACCGAACAGGTAATGAAAAACATTGGCGCTATTCTGGCTGAAGCCGGTTACACGTTTACGGACGTAATTAAATCAACATGCCTGCTAAGTGATATGGACAATTTTGCCGCTATGAATGAAGTCTACGGCAAATATTATCCCGAAAACAGCCCGGCACGCGCGGCATATGGCGTTGTGAAACTTCCGCTTGGAGCGCTGATCGAAATTGAAACGATTGCTGCGAGATAATGGGGATTGGAAAATGATTAATCGTAACACTTCGGCTTGCTTCGGCGAAAGCTCAGCAACCATCGCTCAGTGTAAAATCGTTGATCGTTAATCGTTATTCGTTAATCGTCATTCGTAACACTTCGGCTGCGCTCAGTGTAAAATCGTAAATCGTCATTCGTACATCGTAAATCGTACATCGTCATTCGTAACACTTCGGCTTGCTTCGGCGAAAGCTCAGCAACCATCGCTCAGTGTAAAATCGTTGATCGTTAATCGTTATTCGTTAATCGTCATTCGTAACACTTCGGCTTGCTTCGGCGAAAGCTCAGCAACCATCGCTCAGTGTAAAA
>JAURYB010000029.1 GCA_030654075.1 Bacteroidales bacterium
GGTATTAATTTAGAATACTTTTCTAAAGTGAAATGGGTTAAAAGAAATCAACAATAATTGATATAAGCATAAAATTAAAAATTCAAATATAAAATGAACAATGGAACTAAACGAAATTCTTAAACAAGTTAATACTATCTTTATCGAATTATTTGATGATAAGAGCATTGTGCTCAATGAGCAAAGTGATACATCTACTATTGAAGCATGGGATTCATTAAATCATATTCAGGTTATAACTGCTGTTGAAAAGCGATTTAAGGTGCGTTTTGATCTGAATGACTTATTGAATTTTCAAAATATTGGCGATTTATGCAGAGGGGTTCAATCAAAGTTAGGCTGATATTGATTATTCATTAAAACTTCTATTCAAATTAATCTTGTCGAATATCACTTTTGGAATTATCGGTAATTACAAAATTATAATCTAATGATATCCACGTCAGTTGTATACTTTATTTTTCTGATATGTACATTCATCGTATATTACTTATCGCCGACAAAATACCGGAACTATGTATTGACCCTGGCTAGTTTGATATTTTACATGTATGTCAAAGTATCATACGTATTTTTAATTATTTCGATTATTGCTGCAAATTATGTGATTGCCATTAAAATAGGCGAGGCAGCGGAAAAGAAGCTGAAAACCCGGTTTCTTTATCTGAGTTTTTTAGTTAATATTGGACTTCTGATTTATTTCAAATATTGGAATTTTATAATTGATAATATTTTCAGCTTATCAGGAAACAACCCTGATAAAAGTAACTTCCTGATCGTAGAAGTTATTCTTCCTCTCGGCCTTTCTTTTTATATTTTCCAAACGATTGGCTATGTTCTGGACGTTTATCGGGGCTCTCTGAAAGCTGAAAAAGATTTCCTGAAATTCAGCCTTTTCACTTTATTTTTTCCAAAACTACTTGTTGGACCCATCGAAAGGGCAAAAAACCTGTTGCCTCAACTGGCAATTGAACATAAATTTAACAAGGATAACCTAATTGAGGGAGTAAGGCTTATTACATGGGGGCTTTTTAAAAAGTTAGTAGTCGCAGATCGGATATCTATGTATGTTGATGCCGTTTATCTTCATCTGCCGCAACATAATAGTTTGACATTTTGGTTAGCAACGTTTTTATATCCGATACAGGTTTATGCGGATTTTTCAGGGTATACAGACATAGCAATCGGAACGGCTAAATTATTTGGCATTAATCTGATGGAAAATTTCAAGCAACCACTTCTTGCCAGAAATGTATCCGATTTTTGGCGTCGCTGGCATATTTCCTTGTCATCCTGGGTTAATGATTATATTTTTAATCCTATTCTTTATAAACGACGTGATTGGGGGAATATTGGGGTTTTCTACGCACTGATTATCAGCTTTATAGTTATCGGAGTATGGCACGGTGCTTCATGGAATTTTGTAGTATTTGGTTTGCTTCAGGCATTTGCGCTAATTTATGATCTGGTCACAAAAAACAGCAGAAGAAAAATATCAAAAAAAGTACCTGGGTTTATTTACAACAATTTGAGTATATTATTCACGTTTCTGTTTTTTACATTTTCATTGGTAATTTTCAGAACAACAAGCATGGGACAAGCTACACGTATAATGCATATTATAGAATCTAAGCCGGGTAAATTGTTTATTGATACTGAATCAACAATGCTGTTTATTTTTATTGGAATTATGATTCTGCTAGTAAGGGATATTCAAGTCGAATATAAAATCTTCAAAAATAAAATTGCCGGGAATTATAAATGGCTACTTCAACATATTTCCTATGCATTGTTATTGATATATATACTGATTGCAGGAGTCTTTGACGGCGGACAGTTTATTTACTTTGCATTCTAATTCAAAAAATAATATGAAAGCAGGTATTAAAGAAGAAATAAGAAAGACGCGCTCCTTTAGTTTTTTAATTAAGGTATTCATATTTCTTATAATTGTTTTTGTACTCGATTTTACAATAGGCAGTATCCTCAAGTATTATTATTTCAAACAAACTTCCGGTTTTTATTACCGAACAACCTTTTCATTTGAAAAGACCAGGGCGGATGTTCTGATTTTCGGCTCGTCAAAAGCGAATCATCAGTTTTATCCTGATATTTTCGAAAAACGATTAAATCTTTCTTATTATAATGTAGGACGGGATGGAAGCTCTATTTTTTACCACTATTCAATTCTACAATCAGTTTTACAGCGGTACACTCCAAAAGTGATTATTCTTGAAATGACCAGGGAATTTGATAAAAAACAAATCAGTTATGATAGAATCTCAATGCTTTTGCCTTATTATGAGAGCCATCCGTCAATTCGTCCGATTATTGAAAAAAGAAGCCGCTTTGAAAAGTTTAAGTTGATATCAAAAATTTATCCATATAATTCGTTGATCTTTTCAATTATATCAGGAAATTCCGAATTTAACAGAGTCAGGAATTCAGATATAAAAGGATACGTCCCATTGACAAGAGAATGGAAAGAACCGATTCAGCACTTTAAACTTCCATTTAAAGATCAGATAGACAGCACTAAAATTGAAGTATTTGAATCATTTATTAAAGCGTGTAATAATTCAGGAGTGAAATTATATATAGTGGCTTCTCCAAACTATTACATAATGGATTATGTCGATAAAACGAATTTGATCGCAAGGCAAATTGCCCAAAAATATAATGCCAAATTTCTCAATTATTCCAATGATTCAATATTTTTAGCCAACCCTTCCTATTTTGCTGATAATATGCACTTAAACGATAAAGGCGCAATTGCATTTTCGAACATACTTGTTGATGAAATAATTAAGGATTATTTACCTCGAAAAGAAAAATAAACAGAGGAAAAATAATCAACTTATTATAAGCTAATTATCTCATAGCTGATTCGAGGAAATTCTAATACCACTAATACATATAAGTGAACAATACTAATTTTAGATTTTTGTCCTTTTAAAAACATGAAATAGCCATGATTGGAATAAATCACCAACCGGAGATGATATTAAAATCAATCTGGCATATTCCATCTGACCTTTAAAAAACACCTGCGAAGCAAGCATTAATACCGCTGAAAATAAGCAATGCATTAATAAATTAATAACAGATGAAACCATGGAACATATAAATAAAAAAGAATTTTCAAAAGATGTGCTGTTTATTCAAAATATTAGCGACGAAGTTGACAGGATCACGCTTAAGTTAAGGGCTGATATGCAGAAAGTCCTTAAAAGAAGGGGCGCTGTGGTAGGAATCAGCGGAGGAATTGATTCTGCTGTTACTCTTGCACTAGCGGTTAAAGCTTATGGAGCAGATAAGGTTATTGGTTTATTGTTACCGGAAAGGGATTCAAGTAAAGATAGCAAAATATTGGCTTTAGAACTTGCTGAGAAGTTTGGTGTACAAACTATAGAGGAAGATATTACCGCCGCGCTTGATGGATTTGGGTGTTACAGAAGGAGAGATGAAGCCGTAACAGCTGTATTCCCGGAATACAATCCAACGGATTATAAAATGAAGATCGTTTTGAACCAGGGCGGTTCAGGACATAATCTTCCTCCTTTATTTTTACTCACTATAATTGATAGTGCCGGGCAGAGTAAAAGTGAAATTATACCGATGAAAGAATTTCTGCAAATTATGGCATCCACGAATTTTAAGCAGAGATGTCGTATGGCAATGCTTTATTACCACGCCGAAAGACTTCATTATGCAGTTATTGGCACTCCAAATAAACACGAGGTTGAGCAAGGCTTTTTCGTGAAATTTGGTGATGGTGGTTCTGATGTCATGCCCATTGCTCATTTATACAAAACCCAGGTATATCAAATGTCCAGATATCTGGAGATACCTGAAAAAATTATCAAGAGAACACCAACAACTGATACTTACAGCGCTGAACAAACCCAGGAAGAATTCTTTTATCAGTTTCCTTTTGCTCAAATGGATTTGCTTTGGTATGCGTATGAAAATGAAATTGATCTGGATGTCACAGCTTCAGTGATGTCAATGTCAATTGAAGAAATTAAGAGCATCTTTAATAATTTTGCCCGTAAGCAACGTACTACTGAATATCAGCGTTCGAATCCTATATTTTATAAAGACTAGGATTTCTAAAAGGCTATTTAATTATTTCTTTAATAAGTTTATTCCCAATGTTATACTACCTGGCTATCTACCTTGGCTTTCTTCTTTTGGTATCAGGGATTTATTATTCAGTAAAAAATGAGTATAAATACCTGGTATTATTTGCGGTAAGTTTGGGTGTAATAACGTATTTCTCATGGATAGTTGCTGTATATGCAATACTATTTTCCACTTTTAATTATGCCTGGGGAATTCTGATTGAAAAGCATAAAAAGAATGATACATGGCGGCTTCGGTTATTCTGGTCGGCAATTATTTCAGATATTGCATTCCTCTCTTTCTTCAAATACAATGGTTTACTAGATGATGGAATCAAGGGGCTGCTTTCAATATTCTCGGCTAATTCACAGCTCACGCTTAGCTCCATTATTTTACCTTTGGGCATATCGTATTATACGTTTCAGGCATTGGGGTATATTATACGAATTAACAGAGGTAGTGAAAAAGCGGAACATGAATATTTAAAATTCGTTATTTACCTGATTTTCTTTCCCAAGTTTTTTTCAGGACCCGTTGAACGATCCAACCGGTTTTTTCCGCAGATTCATAATCTCGAAAACTTTAACAAAGATTCAGTTTCTGATGGAATAAGATTGCTGTTCTGGGGAGCGTTTAAGAAGTTTGCTCTAGCTTATGCGTTATATTTTCCTGTACATCAGGTTTATAGTGATATTAAAGCATACACTGGTGTTCAATTGATATTGGTTTTCTTTGTCCAGACTGTTTATATTTATATGGATTTTTCCGGATACACGGATATGGCTTTGGGGACTGCAAAGATATTGGGAATTAAGCTAACAAATAATTTCAACCGTCCGTTCCTTTCACGAAACATTTCAGAGTTTTGGAGAAGGTGGCATATTTCGCTTTCATCGTGGTGTACTGATTTTATTTATAATCCCTTTATTGTAAAATACAGGAGGTACGAGAATTTCGCAGTGGTTGCCGGAGTTTTCATTACATTTTTTACAATCGGAATATGGCATGACGCGAACTGGACGTTTATTATACTTGGTTTATTACAAGCAATAGCGATTGTTTATGAATTTTACACTAAAAAAGAACGATTAAAAATTGCTTCCGGCTATTCCAAAAGTTTGGTGAATACATTGAGTAGAATAATAGTATTTATTTTCATGAGTTTTTCAATGGTATTCTTCTTTTCTCCAACCATTTCAGACGCATGGTATCTGATCAGTCATCTTTTCAGTTTTACACAAACAGTTGAAGTGAGCCAAACTCTAATATCTCAGAAAATACCATTCTTTTTAGCTTTAGGTTGTTTTGTATTAATATTTGTAGCCGAAATGTTGAATGAAAAAGGGAAAAATATTCCAGCTGTATTTTTAAAACAACCAATCTGGGTACAGGCATTTAGCTATGGGGTTTTGGTTCTTGCTATTTATTTGTCAGATTCAACTTTTATTCCTTTCGAATATATGCGGTTTTAATTCTCAATTACAATTTCAACTTTAATTGTTGTTCTCTATCCATAAAATTTAATACTATGACATTAATTCCACAGCGATTACTTGGCGAAGCATTATTGATTTCGACCCGGCAAACCCCGTCGAAAGTAGCTATCATAGTAAAAGGTAAGGAGTATACGTATTCTGAATTGAATGAAAGTGCTGAGAAATTAGCCGGGTATTTAGTCAGATCCGGAATTAAAAAAGGTGATCGGGTAGCAATTTCGATGGAAAATTCCTGGCAAACTGTTGTCTCCATTTATGGAACAACCTTGTCCGGCGCTGTATTTTTAGTGATAAATCCTCAAACCAAAGCTGATAAATTACAATATATTTTAAACGATAGTGGCGCAAAAGTACTGATTTCAAATAGCATACTCAAACATGAGCTTTCTGCCGCATTAAAAGATGTAAAAACCATTCAGGACGTTATAATTACAGGAGATGAAAAACAGATAATTGTTGCAGATTCAAGCTTCAGACTTTCCAATTTTGAGCGCATTATTTCTGACGATATCGAGGGAACATCTATCCCTAATATTATACCAAACGATCTGGCTGCTTTAATATACACTTCAGGAAGTACAGGTTTTCCTAAGGGTGTAATGATGACCCATCAGTCTATGGTTTTTACCACCTGGAGCCTTATCGAGTATTTAAGGTTATCAGAAGTAGACAGAATCATGTTACTTCTACCTTTGGCATTTGATTATGGATTGTATCAGTTGCTAATGTCAATAACAGTAGGAGGGACGCTTATTGTTGAACAATCATTCATCTTTACTGCTTCTATTTACAGGAATATTGAAAAGTATAAGCCAACAGTTTTCCCTGGTGTCCCAACTATTTACGCCATGATGATAGCCTCATCAAAGGAAAACCCACTAGCATTCGATTGCATTCAGAAAGTAACAAATACAGCAGCAGCTCTGCCGGCTGAGTTTATTCCTGATCTTAAAAAGATATTCCCCAATGCATTGATATTTAAGATGTATGGTTTAACGGAATGCAAACGGGTCTGCTATCTTGAACCTGAATTGGTTGATCTGAAACCTACATCTGTTGGAAAAGCTATTCCTGGTACCGAAGTTTTTCTTCTGGATGTTGATGGGAATCCTGTACCAAATGGTGAATCTGGAATATTACATATTCGTGGACCTCATGTTATGTTAGGTTACTGGAATAAAGAAGATTTAAGCCGCGAAATGCTTAAGCAAGGTAACCTGCCCGGCGAAAGGATTTTGTGTTCGAACGACCTTTTTAAAATGGATGAAGATGGCTTTTTGTATTTCCAGGGCAGGACTGATGATATCATCAAAACCAGGGGCGAAAAAGTTAGCCCGATAGAGATCGAAAATGTAATTTATAAAATTGATGGGGTTAAAGAAGTTGCTGTTATCGGCATTCCTGATAAAATTATGGGAGAATCGATAGTAGCGCATATTACAACTCATGATTTAACTCAGTTGAACGAAAAAGATGTTCAGAAAGAATGTATGAGTAAATTGGAGGTATTTATGGTTCCTCAAAAAGTCATTTTTTTAAACGAAATGCCCAAAAGCCCGAACGGGAAAATTGATAAAAAGGAACTAAAGAAAATACTTCTTGAAAATGAATAAGGAAGAACTTTATCATAAACTTAAAACACTTCTTACAGGGAAGCTAATCCTGTTAAGTGATAAGCCAGAAGAAACCATCGATTCAACATTGATGGCATTATGGCATGCGGCTTCCGATTCTCCAAAATCTGTTGAAGAAGCCGTAAAGCTGAGTTTGCCTGAACTTACTCAAGATGAGATAGATAATCTTGAGGAATTAATCAAGCAAAGGCTTAATGACATTCCTCTAGCTCACATTACAGGTCGCCAGAGTTTTATGGGAATTGAATTGTTGACTGACCGAAGAGCTCTTATCCCACGAAAGGAGACTGAAATCCTCGGCAGGAAGGCTCTTGAGTTGTCAATGAATATTGCCAGGGAAAAGAATAAAGTTAAGGTTATTGACGTATGTTGCGGCGCAGGAAATTTAGGCTTAGCCATTGCTCATTTTAATATCAATGCTATTGTGGCTGCTTCCGATCTATCACAGGAAGCCGTTGATCTTACGCATGACAATATTTCATTTTTAAAGCTGGGGGAACGAATTAAAGCAACGCAGGGAGATTTATTCTCAGCCTTTGAAACAGATGATTATTTTGGCAAAACAGATCTGATTATTTGTAATCCTCCATATATTTCGAGTGCGAAGGTTCCGAAAATGATATCTGAGATATCTGAAAATGAACCTGTTTTAGCTTTTGATGGTGGAATGTTAGGCACAAAAATAATCCTCAGGTTAATTGGAGAAGCTCCAAAGTTTTTGACTAGTGGGGGATGGGTGGTTTTTGAAATCGGACTTGGGCAGGGACCTTTTATTAAGCAGTTATGTGAGCGATCAGAATTCTATGATATGGTCGAAACTGTGTTGGACGATTCGGGAAATGTCAGGGTAATTCAAGCGAGAAAGCTATAGTGGATTTGTAATTTTGAAATAGTTCCCAAAACCAGGAAAACAATATGCTTTTTAATTCAATAAATTTTGCAATATTTTTACCAATAGTATTTATTCTTTATTGGTTTGCCACTAAGGGGAACCTAAGACTTCAAAATATCTTATTGCTTATTTCCAGTTACTTTTTCTATGCTTGCTGGGACTGGCGGTTTTTATTCTTACTTATTTTTTCAACATTATTAGATTACTATACTGGAATTAAAATACATAATGCTTCTGATCAAAGAAAGAAACAGTCTTGGTTATGGCTTAGCATACTTGTTAACCTGGGTTTTCTAGGCGTTTTCAAGTATTATAACTTTTTTGCATCATCTTTTGCTGATGCGTTATCGCAATTGGGATTAAAGATTAGTTTCAGTACTATCCAAGTAATTTTACCTGTAGGTATTTCCTTTTATACTTTTCATGGCCTATCCTATGTTATTGACATATATAAAAACAAGATAAAGCCGGAATTAGATTTTATTAATTATTCGGTTTTTGTAAGCTTTTTCCCATTATTGGTAGCTGGTCCAATAGAAAGAGCGACTCATCTTTTACCTCAAATTCTCAAAAAAAGGACATTTGACTATTCCAAAGCTGTTGATGGGTTACGACAAATTTTATGGGGCTTATTCAAAAAGATTGTAATAGCCGACAATTGCGCAGAATTTGCAAATACAATTTTTAATAATTCTGATCAATATTCCGGCAGTACCCTGGTAATAGGAGCCCTGTTTTTTGCTTTCCAAATTTATTGCGATTTTTCGGGTTATTCTGATATTGCTTTAGGAACAGCCCGGTTATTTGGAATCGAGTTATTAAGGAACTTTGCTTTTCCATATTTTTCAAGAGATATTGCTGAATTTTGGAGGAGATGGCATATCTCGCTTTCATCCTGGTTTAAGGATTATCTGTATATTCCATTAGGTGGGAGTAAAGGTGGAATGTGGATGAAAATCAGAAATACTTTTATAATATTTCTAGTTAGCGGATTCTGGCATGGAGCAAACTGGACTTTTATTGTTTGGGGTTTTCTTAATGCTCTTTATATCATGCCTTCAATAATTTTCAATACGAATCGAACGCATCTCGATATTGTTGCAAAAGATAAATATTTTCCTACTATTAGAGAGTTTTTGGCAATAAGTCTTACTTTTAGCTTGACACTTTTCGCCTGGATTTTTTTTCGTGCCAGGAGTGTAGATCATGCTTTTAGTTATATCTCTGAGATATTTTCGCGTTCGCTCTTTACAATTCCTGATTTCCCCGGAAATGGTAAAGTCTCAATTGCATTGTTAGTTTTATTGTTTTTAATTATTGAATGGCTTGGTAGAGAACAACAATATGCAATTTCGCATCTAGGAATCAAATGGTATAAACCAGTAAGGTGGGCAATGTACTACGGTATAATTGTTGCTATTTATTTTTTCAAAGGCTCTGAGCAACAGTTTATATACTTTCAATTTTAACTTTAGTATGCGGAAATTTATTAAATGGGTTTTAATTTTTTCATTGCCATTAATAATTTGGTTTATTTTGGTTGTATTGGTTGACCCATATAACTATTTTTCATACGGCCCCAAAATTATTGACAATCGATTAAAAATGGGAATCTCCTACAAACTAAACCGTCCATTATTTCAATTATTGGCATTTAAAAACCACCCAACTCCTTCTATACTTCTTGGTGACTCAAGAACAGCTTGTTTGAAAAGCGAAATTATAAACAAATACACTAAAAATGACTTTACAAACCTCGCTTACGCTGGTGGATCATTAGTTGATGCAATAAATACATTTTGGCTGGTTTCTAAAGATAATAAATTATCAGATGTTTATATTGGAATAAATTTCTCCTTATTCAATAAATACAGAAGATTAGATATGGTTACAGAAGATGAAAAACTTATTAATAATTTTTTCCTTTACGCTTTAAACGAATCTGTTTTTAAATCCACATATTTAATACTTAAAAGTCTGATTACAGGCAAAGAAATACAAATAGGAGTACCGGCTTCTTCTAAAGGGAAATTTTGGATTTTTCAGTTAAATACTATAGCAAATGAACAATATGGATTATATGAATATCCGTCAAACTATTACACCGAATTAACCGAAATTTCTAAGTATTGTAAAAAAAATGGGATTAATCTCGTCTTTTTCATACCTCCCACACACACTGATTTGCAAAAAAAAGTTAAGCAATTTAATCTACAAAACTTCGATAAAAAATTCAAAAATGATTTGGAAAAGATAGGAGATCTGTATGATTTTGACTATCCATCAGATATGACAAATAATTATAACAATTTTCACGATCCCTATCATTTTACAGATTCTATTGGCGAAATTGTAGTTAGGGAATTATTTGCAAAAGAAACTGATACGTATGTAAGATTTAAGAAGGCACTTTGATTCTAACTATATGTTCATTAATAGTATCTATTCAAAATCAATTAGACAATCCCGTTAAAAGATATATTGTTGTAAATTTTAGCATTAATCATATCGGAGAAAAGCAACGGCCTGGTAATTAATAAAAAGACAATGAATCTATCTAAAGTTGAGATACTCAAACTTATTCATGAGTGGCTTATAGCCTGGGATGAACATGATCTTGAAGGCGTTATTTCCTTAATGGATGAAAATATAGTCTTTGAAAACTGGACTGGTGCCACAATTATTGGTAAAAACAACCTGCAAAAAGCATGGGCTCCATGGTTCCGAAATCATGGCAATTTTAAGTTCACGAAAGAAGATATTTTTGTTGATCAACAAGAACAAAAAGTTCTATTTAGCTGGTCTCTCCAGTGGCCCTCTCCCGAAAAAGATTTTAAAGGAAAAACAGAGGTAAGGCGAGGGGTGGATGTGCTTCATTTTAAAAATGGTAAAATTTGCCAAAAATATAGCTATTCAAAAACTACGATTCAAATCGATTCATTTCAGGTAGCCTTGACAGCACAATAATTTAACAAATATACTTTTTAGAATTTCTAAAATGTTAGTCACAAATATGAAAAAAATAAAGTCATTTTATATCATTGTTTTTATAGCATTATTATCGCTTGTGGCAATTCAATGCAACTATAAGGCTCAAAATAAGGATGTATATAAAATTTTATTTCTTCATCATAGTACTGGAGATGCTATCTGGAAAGGTGATAGTAAATCAATAGAAATCAGGGGCATTCATCTTGGTGCTGAGTACGATGTTCCTAAATGGTTCACTAATAACAATAAAACTAAAGGAACATCATATCAGATATCAGAAAAGTCTTTCCCAAATGCAGCGCCATATGGTTGGCATAATTATCCATATGACTATTACAATATTTGGGTAAAAAATGCAGGAGATAAAGCATATATGGGTGAACCTACCCTGGAAATGCTTACAAAGGATTACAATGTAATTATATTTAAGCATTGCTATCCGGTCAGCATTTTAAATTCGGATTCAACAAATATTGATATTAACTCAACTGTAAGAACTATCGAAAACTATAAACTGCAATACAATGCCTTGAAGCAAAAACTATTGCAGTTTCCTGAAACCAAATTTATTCTTTGGACAGGCGCCGTTATGGTTCAATCTCAATTAACAGAATCAAATGCTCAGTTGACCAGATCTTTCTTTGATTGGGTTCGTACAACCTGGGATACAGAAGATGACAATATTTTTTTATGGGATTTTTATGAATTAGAAACCGAAGGCGGAATGTATTTGAAACCGGAATATGCTACTTCGCCAACAAATTCGCATCCAAACAAAGATTTTGCTCAAAAAGTGGCTCCCTATTTTTGCCAAAGAATAGCTGATGTTATTGAGAATAATGGTACAAAAACAACACTTTCAGGTATTTATAGATAGATTAAAAAATTTCCGACGAACACTTTTTAACTGAATAAATTAATCAGAGATTTGAACTTGATAATTTCGGCTCTGACTTTAAAATCTGTTCACTTATGTGCGGTAACAACATTATTAAATCAAGATCGTTAAAAGAAAATAATTTAAAGTATAATAAAATAAATAGCTAAAATTCATGGTAAATTTAGAACAAGTAAAAGATCAGATCAGACAATTTATTGTCGAAACAACATTTGCTCCTGCAGAACAGGTTAAGAACGAAACTTTGATCTTCGTCGAAGGGATTTTTGACTCAATGGGATTCGTTTCATTAATAAATTATATTGAAGAAACATTTGCTATAAAAGCTAAAGATTCGGAATTGCTGGAAGATAATTTTGAATCGATTGATGCCATAGCCAGGTTCATCGAAAGTAAACTTAATTAGTCAGAATCCATGTGCGGAATAGCCGGAGTATTTAATTATCCCTTATCAGGTGAGCCTTCGTATGAAAATCATATGAAAAGGATGCTCTCTGTTATACAACACAGAGGGCCGGATGAAACGGGAATTTACCTGGGAGAAAAGGTTGGATTGGGTAGTGTCAGGCTCAGCATAGTTGATCTCTCAACCGGGCAGCAGCCACTTTCGGATACATCCGGCAATTATTGGATTGTTTATAATGGAGAAGTTTTTAATTATCCTGAATTACGGGCAGATCTGGAGAAAAAAGGAATAAAGTTCAGGACCACTAGCGATACTGAAATTGTAGTACAGATGTATGCCATGTATGGTGCTGGCTGCCTGAAGTATTTCAATGGTCAGTTTGCCTTTTGTATCTGGGATAAAACTAAGCAGGAATTATTTTTGGCCAGAGATAGGGTAGGGATAAGGCCTTTGTTTTATTGGTCTAAAGATCAGAAATTTGTATTCTGTTCCGAAATTAAGGGGATTTTTACTCTTGATGAAGTTGACCGGGAATTGGATACGGAAAGCCTGGCCCAGGTTTTTACCTTTTGGACAACTTTAACGCCCAATACACCTTTCAAGGGAATTTATGAATTGCCTCCTGGTCATCACATGTTAGTAAAAGACGGGAATATTCAGATTGAGCGATATTGGAGTATGGAATTTCCGTCTGAAAATAATTCAAATAACACGAGTGTTACGCAAAAAGTTGAAGAGCTTGAAGATTTACTGAAAGATGCAGTTCGTATCAGGCTTAGGGCTGATGTTCCTGTTGGTGCATATTTGAGTGGAGGTCTCGATTCGAGTGTCACTACTTCCTTAATACACGAAATTGATCCGGGGGTTCTGAACACTTTTTCGATTGGATTCAAGGAAAAAGCATTTGATGAAACTGCCTATCAGCAGGAATGTGCAAAATATTTTGACACCAGGCATACTGCTTTTGAGTGTACGTCGGATGATATTGCTGAACAATTTGAAAAAACAATATGGCATACTGAATTCCCACTTCTCAGAACATCACCAACTCCTATGTTCCTACTGTCAAAGAAAGTAAGAGAGAGTAATATCAAAGTTGTAATTACCGGTGAAGGTGCTGATGAAATTCTGGCTGGGTATAATATTTTTAAAGAGGCAAAAATCAGAAGATTCTGGGCAAAAGAACCTAATTCCACATCCCGTCCGAAACTTCTCTCAAAACTATATCCTTACTTACCCATGATGAAGGAATCAAATAACCTGGCTCTGAAGATGTTTTTTGGTTACAAATTAGATGAGACAAATGATCCTTTGTATTCACATTTATTGCGTTGGCATAATACTTCCCGCATCAAAACCTATTTTTCAAAGGATTTTGCTTCTTCAATAAAAGAATATGACCCATTGGATGGTGTATATTCGTCGCTACCAGAAAACTTCATGAATTGGAGTGATCTGGCAAAATCACAATTCCTGGAATCCTCAATTTTTATGTCTGGCTATTTGCTATCATCACAGGGAGACCGCATGGGAATGGGGAATTCTGTAGAAGGACGTTTCCCATTTCTTGACTACAGATTAATAGAGTTCAGCGCAAAATTGCCTGACCGTTTTAAGCTTAATTGCCTGAATGAAAAATTTCTTTTAAAGAAAATGAGTGTAGGCAGAATACCGGAATCGATAACCATGCGTTCAAAGCAGGCTTATCGTGCGCCTATAGCCAGTAGTTTCTTCAGTGCTAATGCTCCAGGCTCCATAAACGATATTTTGTCCGAAGAAAGCATTAATGAATTTGGGATATTTGATTCAGTAAAAGTTCAGTCGCTGATAAAAAAGATTAAGAACAAAACAAACATGTCCGAAATGGATCAAATGGCTATTGCAGGCATACTTTCAACACAGTTTCTTTACAAACTGTTTATTAAGGATCCGATAAAACCGAACATTGAATGTCTGGCGAACCTGAGAATCGTTAAAGAAGTATTATGATTAATGCTTCTGGGCCAGCGTCTAGGTTCCGTTTTACTTGATATTGTAAAAGTAGTATGTTGTGATAAAAGTAGAAGTAACTGTTAAAAATAAACACCATTCTTTTTGTCCACTTGAACAAAACATCTCTAAAATACCATTCTTTTTGTCCATTACTCCAAAATATTTTAGATTGGAGGACTAGCCCTTTCAAAGTTAATAAGTACACTCTCTAAATGAATAGTATCAATAATGATAAAGCAGGATTTTTGAGTAGACTATCTCAGAAATCCCTAAAAAGGAATATCCTGCTATTTGCATTTTTTACATTGACATTTATGGTTGTATTTGCAATAAGTGGTTATTATTCAGCATTTAAGACAACCTCCTTTTTGCCCGATAATATTTCAAATTTTACTTCTACCTCTCCAGGTTCAAGTCAAATTGAAATTAAAGGCTTTGGGTATATACTTGGGGTTGATCCGGATGGTAGCGTAATTATTAAGTCCATGAAAAGGGAAGTAATTATGTCTGATTTAAGATATTATGCTGAATATGAGGGTGAAAATGGAAATTGGGGCCTCAAAAATGTTTTCGTTCAACGAACAAATGACAGTACTATTACAATAAAGGGTGAAAGTCAAAATAGAGCGTTAGTTAAATTAGCTTTGGTAACTCACAAATTCCGGTCTAAATTAGATGTAAGAGTAAATACAATATATAAAGCAAGTACAGTTGTAACCCGTGAGGCTCTTGTTGCTGAATTTAATGTTCCGGTTGCAGAAGTGTACCTTAAAAATCGAAAAATTGATAAACAGGATTTTGAAGATGAATACTGGCTCAATAAAGAAGGTGTACGTTTTGGCACAAATGACAGATCTGCATTAATTTATCATACTCCGTATATATCATCTTTGCAATTAGAAACGGCAAAAAAGCTTCTTTTCATAAATCTGGATTTTTATTTAGATCATCCTTTTGCCCATATGCCTTTTCTGGAAAAAGGCAATGGCAAGATAGAAGATGGTGGAGATTTGATTGACCAGTCAAAATCAAATTATAGCAAAGGTTCTGAACGTAATAATTCCTTTTCAATCAACTTTGGAAACTTACCAACGGTAACACCCAGGCTAATGTCAGTTCCATATGGTTATCAGGCGGGATACATCGTTACTGAACATGCTGATGGTGGCAACATACAGACTCAGCGAGCAGTTTATTTCGGCTCAGAAGATATTTTAAAGGCTTCAGATGCAGTTGGTGGATTTGTAGGGCATAAGATACCAACGACTAAAAGTGTTTTCTATATGGATTCAGCAAGCCTTAGTGGGGCAGCAATTTTCGGGAAACAGAATGATACCTTACTGTTACGTTTTTTAGATCAGATTTATGCAACTGGTTTATATGATCTTTGTTTACATACACCTGAAAACCTGTCTTCAAACCGAAAAGTTCTGGAAGAATCTATTCGGTTTATGAAAAACAGGTACAATGCTGAAACATGGATTGATCATGGCTTTTTTGGCGGACTAATAAACCGGGAATGCTTGGCTGCTGATGGATTGGACACAAATTCAAAATATTATGCTGCTGATTTATGGAAAAAATATAATACTCAATATTTCTGGAGTCCTGCTATTGAGTTTATAGAGGAATCTTCACATATTTCTATAACTTCAAAGATTAAAAAATTTAAGTTTTATGATGCATATGTGAGTTTTTGGAAACATTACCTTTGTCCCAGAGATCTGAAAGCAATGAGTCCCATTGAGGCATTGAACGAACTATCCAGAAGATTTTCAGTGCAGAATGAATTAAATTCTCTCAAGCCGCATACCGGGGATTCGCATCCGACACCTCTATACTGGCAAAATCCAACCAGGACTAATGATTTCTATTCCTGGGCTACTGATTATTCTCAAACATATAACGATTTATCACCAAAAGTTGTTAAAGGGGAGTTGGTACAACTTACTAATCTTGTGAATGATTGGGGTGTTTTTATAAGTCATGGTTATTATGTACGGGAGTATCCTTCACATTTATTGATAAAAGATCAGAACAGTAAATTGCATATTAATCCATACTTTGATGAAATACTTGGATTAATAGCTCAAAAGCGTGATAAAGGAGAATTATACACAACAACTGTCAAAGATTTGCTTGACTATTGGACTAAACTCGATAAAATTTCTTTTGATTATTTGCCTAACGGAGAAGTAAGTATTACTAATCATAACAATATGCCAATAAATGGGTTGTCGATTGTGGTGCGTGCTAAAAATGTAAAAATAAATGGGAAAGTCTTACCGATGAAAAGAGTTGGTGATGATACCATTATTTGGTTTGATATTAAAAGTGATGAAACATTACACTTGAAAATTATTCAATAAATTTAATATTTATGCTTCAAAAATTGAAAAGTATTATAACCCAGAATATTCACAATTTTCAAGGTTGGAATACAAAGCGTAAAATTGTGGTGATTGAAAGTGATGATTGGGGGACAATCAGAATGCCTTCAAAGGAAACTTATAATACTTTATTAAAATCCGGAATGCGGGTTGATAAATGTGTATACAATAGGTATGACTCTTTAGCAAGTGAAGAAGATCTTTCTGCCTTATTTGAAGTGTTAATGCATTTTAAGGATATAAATGGGAAATCACCGGTAATTACAGCGAATACTATTGTGGCTAATCCTGATTTTAATAAGATTAAAGCTTCCGGATTTAAAGAATATCATTATGAACTTTTTCCCGAAACACTTAAACGATATCCTGATCATTCAAATTCTTTTTTACTGTGGAAACAAGGTTTACAGGAAGATATTTTTGTCCCACAATTTCATGGTCGTGAACATGTGAATATTCACCGTTGGATGAGTGCATTACAAAGTAATCTTCCCGAAACTCGTTTAGCTTTTGAATTAGAATTATTTGGCATCAGCACCCATATTACAACTGAAAAAAGAAGAAGTTATATGGCCGCTCTTGATTTTGACTCTCTCTCTGAACTTGAGAGTCAGAAAATGATCCTTACAGATGGATTAAACCAATTTGAAAAAATATTTGGTTATTATTCCTCTTCTTTTATTGCAACTAATCATGTATGGAATAGTGCTATTGAAACTGAATTATTCCAGGCCGGTATTAGATTTATACAGGGTTCATCTTCTCAATACCAACCATTGGGGAATAATAAACCATATAAAAAAATCCGCCATCGATTAGGCGAGAAAAACGATTCTGGCCAGATTTACCTTACGCGTAATTGCAGTTTTGAACCATCAATGCATAAGAACAAGCATATTATTAAGGATTGTATTAACGACATGGCATCTGCTTTCAGGTGGAATACGCCAGCAATTATAAGTGCTCACAGACTAAATTTTATTGGTTCAATTGTAGAAGAAAATCGTATAGAAAATCTAAAACTATTTGCCGAATTAATTAGAATTGCTCAGGATAAGTGGCCTCAAATTGAATTTATGTCTTCAGAGCAACTTGGAAATTTGATAGTGAATAGATAGATCGTGAATTCTGAAGTTCGATATTTATCGTATTTAGTTTTATATGCAAAAGCCGCCCAACAAGGCGGCTTTTGCATTTTTTACCCATTTTTATCTAAATCTAATTCTTGACTACAATATTCTTAGTATAGATCTGACCGTTTAAATCCAAAGAAGCAATATATGTACCGGGCCTCTCATTACTCAAATTAATCGCAACATTTTTCTCGCCTGTTTTAACCGATGAATATATTTCAGATCCATTCATGCTATAAATCCGTATACCTACCGGCTGATCTATAACTTTTCCCAGGTCAATATTAACAATGTCAGCAGTTGGGTTGGGATAAATTGAGATATCTTTCTCTGAAAATTTTTCAGAAGTTGAAATCTGATCTACTCCTGTTGTAACAATTTTAGTTGAATCCCGTAAAATATCAATGCTAATAACCGATAATGTGGATAAGGAATCAATCCCGTTATCCTGGGCTATTACGGTAAGCGAAATCAGGGAGTTGTGTCCATAAAATAGTCTGGATGGATCAGCAACGCTAAGTAGGCCAGAAGTATCCGAAAGATTGAATGTGTGGTTTTCATCACCAGCAACAATCATGTATTTAATTTTCTGGCCTTTATCCGGATCTTTGGCTTTAACATAGCCAACTTTTGTTCCAGGTAAAGAATTTTCAACAACACTTAAAATTTGATTTTCCAGAACAGGTGCTTCATTAACATCCAGTAACTCTATAGTTATGTCGGAAAAAGTCGTTAGCTGGCCCTTGCCATTATCCTGTATGGAAACTACTAAATCAAATTTATTGTTTTCTTCAAAGTTGATAGGAACAGAATTATTTATGTAGATTGAGCCATTGCTGGAATCAATTTTAAAGGCCTCATTTAAGTTCCCGGAAACAATCGAGTATGTTAAAGTTTGGTTAAAATCAAAATCCTTTGAAACAACGGATCCAACATATGTTTCGGTTGAATCATTTTCTGGTATTGAATATGCCTGGTCGGGGCAAACTGGTTGTTCATTTATATCTTCAACATTTATTGTTACAATACCTTCACTAAAGAGCCCTACATTATCTTGAACCTTGACAGTAAGATTAAAAACTGGATGACCTTCAAAACAAACAACGATTGGATTATTAATAGTTAAACATCCGGAATTTGCATCGATTGTAAAGCTATCACTAATATTTCCGGCAGTTATACTATAGGCCAAAGGACTAGTGGAATTTGGATCGTTAGCTGAAACAGTACCAACTATTGTTCCGATTGGTTGATGCTCAAGTGTATTTATTGTCTGACTCGCAATTACAGGAGCAACATTTGAACTAAGGATAAATACTGTAACAGTGGCCTGATTGCTCATACTTACTGAACCATTATCCTGTACTTTTACAACCAGCTGAACTGAATCATTCGACAATAATACTAATGCATTTGAATCTGCTACAAATAGTTCTCCTGTTGATGCATCGATAGTAAAAATACCATCTGAATTACCTGAAAAAATAGCAAAGTTTAGTGCCTGGTCAGGATTTGGATCATAGGCTTTAACTACTCCAACTGAAGTTCCAATAGTCAAATTCTTAAGTAACGGAAATATCTGGTCAATTATAACCGGTGGTTTATTGATGGCTGGTAATACATTTATGCTGATAGTTGCACTATTAAATAAATAGCCAGAACCATTATCAAAAACTGCCACTCCTAGCAATAAAGAAGCATTGCCACTTTGTATTAAAGCGGTAGAATCTACGAGTATCAGTTCTCCTGTTGACGAATTGATCGAAAAAATGTGATTGATATTTCCATAGATAATAAAATAGGAAAGAGTCTGTGCGGCATCGGGATCTGAAGCCAGAACAGTTCCGGCAGTTGTTCCATTAGCTGCGCTCTCCGCAACTGAAAAAGATTGATTGCTGATAAGCGGTGCTTCGTTAACATCGAGCAGAGAAACCGTAACAGTAGCCTGGCTGCTGAGAGCAGCTGTTCCGTTATCCAGTACTTTTACAATCAGGGCGAAAGATGGAGTGCTTTCGAAGTTTAA
>JAURYB010000040.1 GCA_030654075.1 Bacteroidales bacterium
GTTTTTCGAAATGGAATACTAAAAATAAACTTATGGTTGGCTAATTTTCATGGCAGGAAGAATATAGAGGTTTCTCATATTCACGATCGCAGCCTATATTTTTGAATTTTACGAATAATTTTTTCATCAATAATACCGCCTCTACGAGGCTTTTAATATATTGATGATCTTTTTTCTATCCTAATTTCGCACCTACGGTGCTTTATTAACTATCACTTACGTGAAAAAACGAAACCAGAAAGTTTCAAAAAACGTATGGCCTTTCCAAAAAAATCCTACTTCTTCCCCAACTTTTATGACTGACCCTTAATAAACCGTAACAAAACGAAAAACCCATATCGGCTTACCGGTATGGGTTTTTTAATAGAAGAGAAATATTTGTTTGATTATTTCCTGCTACTGATCAAAATCTCCAGCATCTGAATAGCAGCTGCAGGTATTTTGGTTCCAGGTCCAAAAATAGCAACGGCACCGGCTTTATACAGGAAGTCATAGTCCTGTGAAGGAATTACACCTCCAACGATAACCATTATATCTTCGCGGCCGAGTTTCTTCAGCTCTTCAATAACCTGGGGAACCAGGGTTTTATGTCCCGCGGCAAGGCTTGAAACGCCGAGTACATGCACATCGTTTTCTACGGCCTGGCGGGCTGCTTCAGCCGGAGTCTGGAACAGTGGGCCCATATCCACATCAAAACCTATATCGGCATAGCCTGTGGCTACAACTTTGGCACCACGATCGTGACCATCCTGGCCCATTTTAGCAATCATAATACGTGGACGTCGGCCATCCAATGCGGCAAATTCGTCGGCCATTTTGCAGGCTTTCAGATAGGATTCGTCACCCTGGCTTTCTGAAGCGTAAACTCCTGATATAGATCTTATCACGGCTTTGTACCTCCCATAAACTTTTTCTAATGCAGCGGAAATTTCTCCTAACGAAGCACGTTTGCGTGCTGCGTCAATAGCTAATGCCAGCAGGTTTCCTTCTCCTGTTTCGGCGCATTTGGTAAGCGCATCCAATGAGATTTGAACCTCTTCATTATTGCGTTCAGCCCTTAGTTTCTTGAGTCGTTCAATCTGTGAAAGGCGAACCGAAGTATTGTCAATTTCCAGTGTATCAATCGGATCTTCCTTGGCTAAACGATATTTGTTAATTCCGACAATGGTATCACGTCCGGCATCAATCTTAGCCTGGCGACGGGCCGAAGCTTCTTCGATACGCATTTTAGGAATACCGGTTTCAATGGCTTTCGACATTCCTCCCAGTTCTTCCACTTCCTCAATCAGTTTCCAGGCGCTGTGGGCAATTTCATTGGTAAGTGTTTCAACATAGTAGGAACCTGCCCACGGATCAACCGCTTTGCAGACGTTGGTTTCTTCCTGCAAGTAAATCTGGGTGTTACGGGCAATACGTGCCGAGAAATCAGTCGGTAAAGCAATGGCTTCGTCTAAAGCATTTGTATGGAGCGACTGGGTGTGTCCTAAAACAGCTGCCAAAGCTTCAACACAAGTCCGTGTAACGTTATTGTATGGATCCTGTTCGGTAAGGCTCCATCCTGAAGTTTGCGAGTGTGTACGCAAAGCCATAGATTTAGCATCCTTCGGATTGAACTGCTGAACGATTTTAGCCCATAACATCCGGGCAGCACGCATCTTGGCAATTTCCATAAAATGATTCATGCCAACTCCCCAGAAAAATGATAATCTCGGAGCAAAAGCATCTATATCAATACCGGCAGCAATTCCTTTACGTATATATTCCAATCCGTCGGCAAGTGTATAAGCCAGTTCGATATCGGCTGTGCCGCCCGCTTCCTGTATGTGGTAACCGCTGATACTGATAGAGTTGAATTTCTTCATGTTTTTTGAAGTGAACTCAAAAATATCGGCGATGATTTGCATACTTGGTGCAGGAGGATAAATATACGTGTTACGAACCATGAATTCCTTGAGGATATCATTCTGAATGGTACCACTCAGTTTATCCATAGGAACACCTTGCTCTTCAGCTGCTACAATGTAAAAAGCGAGTACCGGAAGCACTGCGCCGTTCATTGTCATCGAAACCGACATTTTATCCAATGGAATCTGGTCGAACAGAATCTTCATGTCGAGGATGGAGTCGATGGCAACACCGGCTTTTCCAACATCGCCTTCCACGCGTTCGTGATCGCTGTCGTAGCCGCGGTGTGTGGCCAGGTCGAAAGCAACGGAAAGTCCCATTTGCCCTGCTGCCAGGTTACGGCGGTAAAACGCGTTTGATTCTTCGGCAGTCGAAAAACCGGCATACTGGCGGATGGTCCAGGGTTTCATAACATACATGGTGCTGTATGGTCCACGAAGGAAGGGAGGCAGACCTGCTGCATAGTTAAGATGTTCCATCCCGGCCAGGTCGGCGCGGGTGTAAACAGGCTTAACTGCAATCTGTTCGTTTGTCATCCATTCAGTTTGAGCTGATGGCTGGCTGGCGGCAGGTTTAGGCTGACCGCCTTTGATATCTATATTTTTAAAATCGGGTCGCATCGTAGGATGAGGGATTTTGTGAATTCAATGTGAGTTGGTGTAAGCTCTTTTTTTTTTGATTTTAAAACAAGGAATGATGATTTTTAATTTTTGAAGTTCGTTCTAACGGATTGTTATTCTGATTACATCTGAAATCTAAAATCGTTAATCCTTGTTCTCAAATCTTGCTTTACTGAAAATCAAAAAATTTTCTATCAAGTAAGATTTAGAATATACCAAGTTTTTCCTGGAATGATTCCAATGTCTGAAGCAGGTTGCTGCGAACGTGAATAAATTCATCCACACCGGCTTGTTTCAATGTGTCCAGAATTTCTTTCGGGTAACCGGCAACAACGAGATTCAGCTCTTTGTTGTTTTTCTTCAGTTTTTGCGCAATTTCCGGAATTAGAGTTGCATATTCATCATCCGAACTGCATATCACAACAATTTCAGCCTTCGAAGCTTTAGCGGCTTTTACGCCTTCGTCAATGGTTTCGAATCCTGAATTATCGAAAATCTCGTAACCGGCACAGCCGAAGAAGTTAGTGGTAAACATGGCCCGGGCTTTACGCATGGCAAGGTTCCCGATGTTGAAAAGGAATACACCCGGCTTTTTATTTCCATCGGCAACAAACTGCTCGGTAGCAAGCCTTAGCTGGTCGAAAGCATCGGAACCACCAAAGAGAACAAGCTTTTTATAGGTTGTTGGTGCCTCATCGTCTTCATCTTCTTCCTCATCAACTTCCATATCATCGTCGGCATAAATTTCTTCTTCCAGCATTTCGTCCTCTTCGGCGAAATGGATTTTTTCGAGCATTTGCTCTTCCGGGTTCGGATGCTGATTGGTCCCAAGCTGAATAATACGGCGGTTGGCAATATCATCGAGTCGCAGCCCGGCTGATTTCTCAACCAGATCCTGAACAAATCCTGCTTTCACAGCTTCAACCATTCCACCTTTTTCTTCAATCTGCAGGAATACTTTCCATGCAGCTTCGGCAATCAGTTGTGTTAGATTTTCGATATAGTACGAACCTGCAGCGGGATCAATAACTTTGTCGAGATAGACTTCTTCTTTCAAAATAATCTGCTGGTTACGCGCCAGGCGGTTCGAAAATTCATCAGGATCTTTATAGAAAGTATCGAAAGGCAGGATATTGAGCGATTGCGTGCCGCCTAAAATAGCCGACATAGCTTCGGTGGTGCTGCGCAAGAGATTTACGTAAGGATCAAATAAAGTTTTGTTCCAGGCCGAAGTATTGCAATGAATATGCATCTGCATGGATTTTTCGTCAGCAGGTTTATATTGCTCAACAATTTTAGCCCAAAGCAAACGTGCTGCCCTGAGGCGGGCAATCTCCATAAAGTAATTGGAACCAATGCCAAACGAAAACATCATTCGCTGGGCGGCATCATCAACAGAAACACCGGCGGCAGTTGCCAAAGCAAGGTATTCGTTACCCGAAGCCAGGCTAAATCCAAGTTCCTGAACCATGGTTGCCCCGGCGCTGTTAAAATAGTGGCCGTTCACGTTGATCACTTTCATTGATGGCATTAACTCTTTGCCAAGTTTGATCATGTTTGCAACCTGGGCCAGGTCGCTTTTCTCTGACTTCCAGAAATCGCCATGAAGTAAAAGGTAACTGATTGGGTCAAAATCAAAAGAGCCTTTCATTGCTGCGACTGGTTGTTTCTGTGTTTTGGCATTTGCAGCTACAATCCGTATTAATGCAGGGTAGGAGGGAGCAGCGCCGAAATGTATTGAAACCTTTGTGGGATCAATGCCTTTCAGTAATTCTTCAACATCCTGTTCTGTTTCCAGATCAGCAGCTACCATACCTATTCCTGTGGCTCCCCGTTTTATAGCATCGATTGCTAACAGGTTTGCTTCTGATTCGTCATCCGTTTCAATGTCCTGGCGGATTTCCCAGTCGTTAGACAAGGTCTGGTTTCCCCGAATAAATGGATATTCGCCTGGTACTGTATTGATATTCCCAATTGATTGTGTATCTTCATCCCGGTAATATGGTTTCACATCGAAGCCTTCGGGTGTTTTCCAGACAAGTTTTTTCTGGTAATCAGCGCCTTTAAGGTCCTGGGTAATACGTGCTTCCCATTCGGAAGTGCTTACCGGTGAAAAGGTTTCAAGTAGTTTATTGTTCTGATCCATAGTTGGTTATAAATTGGTCAGCATAATATCCGGGATAGCCGGATTAGTTAATTGAGGGGCAAAGGTATAAATATTTGTAAACATACACACCCTTTTGTTATTTGATTAACAATCGAACTGTTTGGAATATCCTTTACCTTTGTAATTTGTAAAATATTCAGGATAAAGTTTAATTAGATTTTCAACCAATTATAAAGATGGTAATTGCTATATCAGGGTCAGGTGGTTTTATTGGCAAACAGCTAACTGCTTATTTCCAGTCAAAAGGAAATGAAGTCCGACGCATTTTGCGTATTAATGCGGGAACTTCTGCCGATGAAATTGTGAAGCAACTTTTAGCGGTTGATGTAATTATAAACCTTGCTGGTGCACCGATTATCGGGCGTTGGACAAGGAAGTATAAAAAGACATTACTAAACAGCCGGATTATTACTACGCAAGAAATTGTGGAAGCTATCAGTCTGATGGATAAAAAACCACAATTGCTTATTTCAGCTTCAGCAGTCGGAATTTATTCGCCGGTTGGTGAACAGACAGAAAGTAATTTCCAGATTGCTAATGACTACCTGGGGCAGATTTGTACGGCATGGGAAACGGAAGCAAAAAAAGCAGTTCCGTTTACAAGAGTTGCAATTGCAAGGTTTGGGATTGTGCTGGGCAAAGAAGGCGGTATGTTAAAACGATTGCTCCCCCTGTTCAGGTTAGGCTTAGGTGGTAAAATTGCTTCAGGCAAACAAGGATTTTCGTGGATTCATGTATATGATGTAATTCAGGCAATGGAGTTTATTATTGAAAATCCCGGAGTTTCGGGCGAATTTAACTTTACTGCTCCAAATGTGGTGAACAATATTAAATTTACACAGGTACTGGCTAAAATGCTTGGGAGACGTTCATTTTTTACTGTGCCGTCATTTGCCCTGAAACTATTATTTGGTGAAGGTGCTATTGCTATAACGGGAGGACAGTTTGCTTTTCCCAAACACCTTGTTGACAAGGGCTTTCAGTTTAATTATCCTGATTTGAAAGGTGCTCTTGATGATATTACTGCCATTTAGATGGCAATAATAGTGTTGCAGTAGTATTTTGTCGTGTCAGTTTTATTGATTCTTATATGTTGTGCATCGAAATTGGAGGATATTCAGAATGGAGACTTTATTCTATTTATCGATTTATACAGTAGATGTATTATCCAGCCATCATTATACGAATGCTGAAGTTGGTCAGGTTACACCATTTTGCATTTAGTATGTGAAAGAAAATTTTACATGCTGGATACTAATTAAACCCAAGCCGCATTGCTTTAATCGCTTGTTAGGCTTATATTTTAATGCTATCCGACATTAAATGGTTTTTTGTAATATTAATTTCATTAAACTTTTTGTATTTTTACTTTACTGTTAATTAGATTTTCTTCCCCGACCCGTTTTAAAATATAAAAAATGTCGTTAAGGCGTTTAACTCAGGTTGATTTGTAACAAAAAGCATTGGTTATGATAGATCAAAAACGTACCTATGATCAAATACTCGCTGAAAATTTAGCGTTGAAAGAAGAGTTGACGCAATTTAAAAGTAAGCAGGGGATTATACGGGCACTTAATGCCCAAAGATTGTATGGTCAACTGATTCTCAGGGAAGATGACGAAAATCAGCTTTTGAAAGATATCTGTAAGATTACAGTTGAAGTTGTTGGTTATAAAATGGCATGGGTAGGTCTGGCATTAGACGATAAAACTGTGCTTCCCGTTGCGTCAGCAGGTTTTGATAAAGATTATCTGAACAACATTAAAGTTACATGGGGCAATGATCAATATAGTGAAGGTCCGGTAGGTCAGGCAATAAAGAAAAGCCGATACATTGTAATGCAGGATATCCTTAATAGTCCGCAATTTGAAGCCTGGAGAGAAAGTGCAATTAAAAACGGATTTAGATCTGCCATAGCAATCCCTCTTTTTTTAAATAAAACTGTAATTGGCTCAATTAATATTTATTCTGACGAGAAAAATGCCTTCGGTAAAACAGAGCTTAAAATACTTCTACAGGCTGCCAGCGATTTATCTTTAGGAATATCGAATTTTCGGGATAAAAAAATTATTGATATTCAGTCTGCTGAATTAAACAGAGCGAAAGAGCATACTGAGTTGAAATTAGCTGAAGCTAAAGTTATTAAAGCTCAGTCCGAAGAAAACGAACAGAAATACAAACAAATTTTCGATAATACGTTGGATCATATTTTTATCCTTGATATTACTGACGATCATCGGTACAAAGTTATAGCAGTAAACCCTATCCAGAAAAAAGAAGTTGGAATTCTCCAACCTGGCAAATTTATTGATGAATGCCTTCCTTCTGAACTATTCACTGCTTTCAGGCAAAATTATGACCGGTGTGTAGAAGAACAAAAGATGATTACGTATGAGGAAACCATTACATCTAAAAATCTTGAACAGACTTTTTTTACGCAGCTTATTCCGATTAAAAACAATAAGGGACATATTTACAGGCTTATAGGCATTGCAAGGAATATTTCGGAGACAACCAATCTGACCAATCAACTGATCACTCAGAATGAAAGGCTTAGCTTATTAAACGCGGATTTAATTACATCGAAGGAAAAAGCCGAAGAAAGTGACAGGCTCAAATCTGCCTTCCTGGCAAATATGAGTCATGAAATTCGCACGCCTATGAACGGCATACTTGGTTTTGCCGAACTGCTTAAAATGCCTGGTCTTACCGGTGAACAGCAGGACGAATATATACAGATCATTAAAACAAGTGGTGACCGGATGTTGAATATTATCAACGATATTGTTGATATTTCAAAAATTGAGTCGGGCCAGATGAAAATATTGCTTTCGGAAACCAGGATTAACGAGCAGACTGAATTCATTCATACCTTTTTTAAACCGGAAGCGGCAAGGAAAGGTATCAGTCTGGTTTGTAAAAATGGTTTGACGGATAATCAATCCGTTGTTCGCACTGATAGGGAGAAAGTATATGCCATACTCACAAACCTTATTAAAAATGCCATAAAATACAGTGATTCCGGCACTATAGAATTAGGATACCGATTAAAATCCTCCGGTTCAAGTAAAGATAATAAAACACTCTCAACCGATCCGACTGATATTCTGGAGTTTTATGTGAAAGACTCTGGTATAGGAATACCGTCAGACAGGATACATGCCATATTCGACCGTTTTGTCCAGGCTGATATTGCGGATACCAGGGCATTCCAGGGAGCCGGCCTGGGATTGTCGATATCAAAGGCTTATGTGCATATGCTGGGAGGGGAAATATGGGTTGAAAGTGAAGAGGGGCAGGGCTCTGTTTTTTATTTTACGCTCCCTTATTATCCGTTGAAAGAGAGAGCCTGGCCATCGGATACTGTTCAGGCTTCAATGGATATGAAAGCGGAAAAAAAGCTTAAGATTTTGATTGTCGAGGATGATGAGATTTCACAAATGCTTATTTCGATTGCGTTTATAAAGTTTAGCAAAGAGATACTGAAGGTAGAAAATGGAAATGACGCTGTCGATATCTGTCGCAAAAATCCGGATATTGACCTGGTATTTATGGATATAAAATTACCGGGGATAGATGGTTATGAGGCCACCAGGCAAATACGTGCTTTTAACAGCTCAGTATACATCATAGCGCAAACGGCTTTTGGGCTTAAAAATGAAAGAGAAACAGCCTTGCAGGTTGGTTGTAACGAATATGTCTCAAAACCGCTGAATATTAATTTTTTGAAAGAGTTAATACATGCGCATTTTGAAAAGTAAAAACAGTTCCCTGGCTTATCCCGGATAACTGTGAAGGGCTTATGCTTTTGTATTAAAAAATGTTACTACTCCCGGCTTTTGCGTAAAGCATAAACCTTTTTACCCCCATACCACCCGGCAAGCCCTAGTAACAATAAAGTACCGCTGCCAACCGGTACGCCAGCTCCGGCACCAATGCGGTCGCCGGTAACTGTGCCGGTATTTTGCTCACCTGCATGAGGTTGCGCGTTAAGACTCAGAACCGCTGAAAATACAAGGAACGTGGTAAGGAAACTATATTGAAGTATTTTTTTCATGATTGCGAATGTTTTAAATAATTTAGATATCAGTTTTTGTACATTATTGCAGAACAACCAATTTCCTTGTATGGCTGGTTTTACCGTTTACCACTTTCACCAGGTATATACCTGTGGAAGCCACGCGCAGGCTGGTTTCGCCAGAGGTGAGAACTGAAGTTGCCAGAAGCTGACCGGCAGCTGAATACACGTAAACTTTACCGCTGTTGGTTCCTTCGCAGTTAACATGGATAATACCCTTTGTGGCACTGATATTGATCTCTTTTACATCCATTTCATTTCTGCCGGTTACCGTCGCAAAACGTAACTTAAAGCGGTTTTCGGCATCGCCGGGAGAGGCGGTGAACGAGTATTTCGGATTCAGGTGGAGATCCACCGAAGTTTCCATTTTAAGGTCATAAAGGCTGATTGGTACGGAAGGTTCAAAACTGTTAATGCCTTCGATCTGGATGGTGTAGGTGGCTGTGGTGCCAACTTTTAGTCCCAAGGGAACATGCTTGCTACTTAGGATAGAAAACTTCGCCTTCAAGGAATACAAGAAGTAGACAGGGTAACTTTTTACCTCCGATTTTCCGTCATATTCAATTACACTGCAAAATTAACAGAAGGAACAATTTTTAAAATGAGCGTATGGGCCGGGTAAGGATAGAATTAGTTTTATAATAATATTCCTGAGAGCCAGTACTAAATTTCTGTATCCAGGCATAAGTCCAGGTATAAAAGTTGATCTCGCTCGAACTCCAGTAAAGGCCCCAAGAACTAGTATCAAAATTACCAATCGCTGCCATGTTGATGTAAAGCTTATTTAATTCATCTTTACTTGGTAAATACCAATCGGAAAATCCATTTAAACTCAAATCGGCGCATAACCTTGCAATTATGCCTTCTGTTGCGCAGCCTGCAATGATGTCGAGTGTATTTTGATTTCCTGTGCCTATTGCAGTGCCATCAGCACCTGACAAAGCGGTAGTGGGGCAGCCCCAATTTGTTCCATAATCCTGATCACTGTCTGTAGCTATAAGTCCGTGTGTAGTATTTACGTCAAAACCGGGATCATCGCTTTGCAATAAATAGGCCACCTTTCCGCCACCATAACTGGCACCTATGTATAAAAACACCATTTTTAGTGTAACTACCGATGATGCACCACAATTACCGTAGGTCCACAAGTACCTTGTATAGGAATTCCCGAGTGTTAGCCCGGTTTCCGTTTTCGATGTTGCCGAGCCGATATCCGTTGCGGTGGCATAGTTATTAACAGTATTCCATTTATACCCCGTTGCTCCCGAATTCCATTTCCAAACAATCTGGGTTCCCGAGGCTATATGTGTTCCTTCAACAGGTGCATTTGGTGTGGTTGAGTTAGTTGATTGTGATATACTTATCGGGTTTGATGCACCGCACGAATTGTACGCCCACACATACCGGGTAAAAGTACTGTTGCAGGCTAGCTCAGTTTCCGTCGTGGTGGTGGCAGTTCCCATATCGGTTGCTGTTGAATAAGTATTGCTCGTATTCCATTTAAAACTTACAGTGGAGCCAGACCCTGATGTCCAGTTCCAGGCAACCTGGTTTGCCCCGGCGATATGTGTTCCGTTTACTGGGGAAACTGGATTCAGGCATGCAACATTAAAGATATTCCAAATATCGTTCATAAAAATAGCCATGGAGCCTGACGATCCTGAACCGCAATTGGTACAAAACACCATTAACCCTGATGCCGGGTTTGCGATGGCGTTCATTTGTGCCGAAGTCATCCTGGGGACAAGGACACCCTTGGTTGTTGAACTTACATCGAGTGCCGCACTATTCGCGGGTGAAGAACTGCTGGTATTTATCGCTACGGCTCCGTTCAGTATGGAACTTCCTGTGCCGCTGGGTGTGAGGGTTATGTTTTGGTTTGTTCCTCCTGCTGCCAGGGCAAGGGCAGAGGTGCCGGTAATGGAGCCTGTGGTAGTGCCTGTGCCCCCGTTTGCAACGGGTACAGTGCCTAAGGATAGAACAGGCGTATTTCCACCCGACGAAACAATGGGTGAAGTACCCGTAACACTTGTTACAGTTCCGGTAACAGGAGTTGTCCAGCTTAAGGAGCCTGCACTTGCCCCGGCGGTTAACACTTTACCACTATTGGTGGTGCTGGTTGCCGGAACATGGAGGTTACCATCACCTGTTGGATGCGAGTAGTTAGTGGCACTTGTGGCAATGCCATCGAGTTTTGTTTTATCGGCAGCACTCATGCTGCCTGCTTCGGAAGTGGTGGCTGTGCTTATGCTGATATCCGGGGTAGTTCCACCTGATGAAATTATGGGCGATGTACCAGTAATATTTAAAACGGTACCTGTACCTGCGCCAATGGCTATTCTGAAATTTGAGGCAGTAAGTACCGATATCGAGTTATTGGAATTTATTCTTAGAAAACTGGTTGCCGAAGGATTTGCTAATGTAAAAAGGCTTGCACCTACAGTTGTGGCTCCCAGGTTGGTGCGTGCTGCTGATGCCGTTGAGGCTCCTGTTCCACCGTTGGCAATAGCTACTGTACCTGTAACGTTTGAAGCTGTTCCTGTTGTATTCTGGTTTAAAGTGGGGAAGCTGGTTAATGAGGCCGCACTGCCGTTTGGTCTTAGATAATCGGTTCCGGCTAAAGCTGCTGAAATGGTTGTGCCATTGCTTTTTACCAGGCCACTGATGGCTTTCACCGCGGGATCGGTCTCAGAATAGGTTTTCAGATAGCCTTGCGATGCATGGTTTCCCCAGCTATAAGCCGAGTTCCAGTTGGTAATATTTGTTCCGGTAATACCGTTAGCAGCACTGGCGCCGAAAACAGGATCGTTTTCGGAATAACCGGTCAGGTAGCCGGCCGATGCATGGTTTCCCCAACTAAATGCAGTATTCCAGTTTGTTAACTCACCCGATGCGATGCCATGAGCGGCCGATGACCCGAAAACAGGGTCGGTTTCGGAGTAGGTTCCCGACGAAATTAAAATCCAGCTAATGCTGTTGAAGTAGTAATAGCCTGCACTTCCGTCCGTTTGGTAAACTAACAATCCGGTTGCAGGGCTGCTTATAGCAGCACGCTGTATTGCCGTCATTCGTGGAGCCAGGAAGCCTTTGGCTGTGGAACTCACATCGAGCATGGCACTGCTGTTTGGGGTTGAACCATCGGAGTTAATGCCTACACTTTGTCCATTCGAAATACCAATGAATGTAAAAAACAATGACGCGATAAGGGTTGTACGGATGTGTTTCATATATGGTTTATTGATACGATTATGTCCATTTTTAGTGCTTAGCCGCAGAAGTAATGATATCAGTACTGATTCAGGGTTGATTGTAAAAATATTTTGGGACTGATGCAGTTATGTGTTTGCAAGAGGAAATGTTCCTCCTCAAAATCCATTGGCTGAAGGGGGTAAGAGGATGGCAGATTTTTGTTTTTGATTTGATAAGCACCACCGTAATCGAGTAAGTGCATAATGGTAAGGGGACTAAATGTAGTGACTTTAACTTTGTTTTGATGAGATAGAATTCTAAAAATAAAAGAAAATAATCAATAACAATAGATATAGCTGATATTCAATAGTATAAAGTTTATAACTTCAAATATTAATTTTGTATATAAGTAGATTTATTTACTGAAATAAGCAAATTTATTATGGTAAGGTAAAATACTGACGTGTTAGTTGGGATCAATTACAAAAGTTGGGGAGTAAATGCAAAAAGCGGTATGGCGTTTTTCTTAGTTTGCTAATTATCTTTTCAGTAATATGAAGAAAATTCAAAACTTGATTATTAAAATGTTAAAATAAATGTTTGAACCATTGGAAATTGAATTCACTTGTAATTTGTTTTTAAAGTACTAAAAAATTGCTTTCTCCCCAGAAAATGAATCTGACCAAAAGAAAGGCCTTATCCTTAAAAGTGGAAAAGAAAAAACAGCTATCCCGGTAATCTGGAAAGCTGTTTTTACAATATATAAAGGGATAAATGTGGTAGTTCACAATGCGGCTTCTTTCCGCCTGATATAGAATTTCCCGGTTCCGTACATTACTGCAAGCCCAATCAGCAGCAGCGTTCCTCCACCAACCGGTACACCGGCCCCGGCACCAATGCGGTCGCCGGTAACTGTGCCGGTGCTTTGTTCACCTGCATGAGGCTGCGCGTTAAGACATAGAACCGTTGAAAATACAAGGAACGTGGTAAGGAAACTATATTGAAGTATTTTTTTCATGATTGCGAATGTTTTAAATAGTTTAGGATTCAGTTTTTGTACATTATTGCAGAACAACCAGTTTTCTTGTATAACTGGTTTTACCGGTTACCACTTTCACCAGATATACACCTGTGGAAGTCACGCTCAGAGTTGCCTTGCCTGATGTGAGGATAGAAGTTGCAAGAAGCTGACCGGCAGTTGAATACAGGTAAACTTTACCGCTGTTGGTTCCTTCGCAGGTTACATGGATAATACCCTTTGTGGCACTGACATTGATTCCTGTTACATCCCGTTCATTTCTGCCGGTTACCGTTGCAAAACTAAGTCTGAAACGGTTTTCGGCATCACCGGGAGAGGCAGTGAACGAGTATTCCGGATTCAGGCGGAGATCCACTGAAGTTTCAAGTTTAATATCATGAAGGCTTATGGGTACGGAAGGTTCAAAACTGTTAATGCCTTCAACCTGGATGGTGTAGGTGGCTGTGGTGCCAACTTTCAGGCCGAGCGGAACATGCTGGTTTGCCGTGTACGAAGGAAGCGTGTTAACCGCTGCTTTTTCGGCGGGTAAGATGGAATAAAGCTGAGGGGCCTCATCAAGCCCTGAGAGTTTGTACGCATCCAGCGACTGATCGAAGTTTTCAGTGGCAGCCTGATCGAACCTTACATACGTTTTATCCGAATAACCGTTGCCGGCGATGGAAAGAGTAAGCATCTGTGGCACTGTATTGCTGCTTTTATAAAAAGTACCTCCATGAACTTTGGCTGCATTAGCCAGTGTCAGGGAATTGGTAGCCGAGGATGTGTTAACAAAGAAACCCTGCATTGGAGCAATAATCCCCGGTGTGGCACTGCCATCTCCAATGGTGAGAGTGATATAATTTCCCGAACCCGTTTCGTCCCATACATAGGCGGTGGCATTTATGCCTGTGGGAACAGATAACAGAGCTGTATTGATTCCGCATGGATATGGATTCCCAACCAGGTTCCAGCCGGTTCCATAACCAGGAGCCGAAGGTGTATAGCTAAGGTTTGTATAGCTTACAGGACTTGTTTTCAGCGTACCTGGAAAAATAAGTTCCGGTGTGCCGTTTGCGAAATTAACGGAATAACCGTAACCGGAAACCACATTATCGCCGGTAGCCAGGCGCACCCATTCGCCGGCTGATTCCTGGTAACGGTCAACATAAGCGCCGTTAAAACAGGAAGCTGCATTGGCAACAACGGATTCGTTGATAGGGGAGATAATGAGATGGTATTTATCGTCGCCGGAAATAGCTCGTTTAACTGTTGCAGCTACATTGGTGGTGTTCTGAATCAGTGAGCCGCCGGAATTAATTACCAGGCCTGTATTGCCGGCGTTGTTGGTAAGGGTGCCGTTTACGGTGAGGGCTTTACCGGTGTTTATTGCCAGTATGCCGTTGGAGTTTATTGTGAGGTTGTTGCACACCGCAGTAGTTATATCTATAACCGGGTCATAATCAGTTGAGTTTGCATCGGGAATCACAACATCTTCGGAAGAAACAGGAACTGAGTTTTTGCTCCAATTTGCTAAGGAACTCCAGGCTGTACTCACAGTGCCGGTCCACGAATTATTCATAGCACCCTGAATATCTGTAATGGGTCCATCCCATATTTTTATTGAGTACACTTTACCTCCGGGGGTTGCTTCAGAAGAGGTTTCGTTATCATCATGAAAAAATCTGAATCTTGGTTTTCCGTTTACCAATTCTGCTATTGCATTTCCATCTGCATCAATTATATCTAATTCCTTGATCAGTACATTATTCACAACAATATAAGCTTTAAAGGTATTATCTGAAGCCCTGGTTATAATAATATCTACCACCTGATCATTGAGTGTTACTGAATTACCTAAAGTTTGATCAGGATAAAAATTAAGATATCCGCCATCATAAAAATAGAAGCCATTATCCGAAGTCATATTTTTAAAATCAATTATTTTCCTGTATCCACCTTCTGTATCTTCAAAAGAAAATCGAATCCCAATAGAATAATTGGTGCTTATATCGGTATTTACATCTACCCAGAAACCTCCTCCTCTTTCCAGGGTAGAAGTCCAATACGAATATGCGCCATTTGCATCTGTAGCAAATCCGGATGTTGCATTATTATGATCAGAGCCATCATTTTCAGTGCCGAATTTGTCTAAAGTTGATCCCGCTAATTCATCCTGCAGGTTACCGTCAAAGTTGTACTCAGCAATTAAATTCTGAGCACTTGTGTTTTGTAGCATAGTGCCAGCAAGCAAGACTATGATCGCTATTGTTTTAAATTTTGTTTTCATACGGAACATATTTTATTAATAAATCACTTTCTTTTACTTCATGGGTTAACACAAATCTGACCTTTAAGAACTACTTATTCGGAAAGAAAAGATTCTGAATAAATGCCTGTTATTCAATACTTTCATAATCGTCGAAGATTTTTTTACCACCATACAGGCAGGCCAGGCCGATCAGCAGCAGCGTTCCGCCACCAACCGGCACACCAGCTCCGGCACCAATGCGGTCGCCAGTCACGGATCCGGTACTTTGCTGCCCGGCATGAGGTTGTGCGTTTAGGCAGGTACCTGCTGAGAATACCAGGAAAGCAGTCAGGAAACTATATTGAAGTATTTTTTTCATGATTGCGAATGTTTTAAATAGTTTAGGATTCAGTTTTTGTACATTATTGCAGAACAACCAATTTCCTTGTATGACTGGTTTTACCGTTTACTACTTTCACCAGGTACACACCTGTGGAAGCCACGCTCAGAGTTGCCTTGCCTGATGTGAGGATAGAAGTTGCAAGAAGCTGACCGGCAGTTGAATACAGGTAAACTTTGCCGCTGTTGACATCTTTACAGGCAACACGGATAATGCCCTTTGCTGCGGTTACATTAACCCCTGAAGCTTCAGGTTTAGTAAGGCCGGTTATTGTCGCAAAACTTAACTTAAAGCGGTTTTCGGCATCGCCGGGAGAGGCGGTGAACGAGTATTCCGGATTCAGGCGGAGATCCACTGAAGTTTCAAGTTTAATATCATGAAGGCTTATGGGTATGGAAGGTTCAAAACTGTTAATGCCTTCCACGTTGATTGTGTAGGTGGCTGTGGTGCCAACTTTCAGTCCGAGCGGAACATGCTGGTTTGCCGCGAACGAAGGAAGCGTATTAATTGCAGCTTTTTCGTCGGGAAGAATGGAATACAACTGCGGCGCCTCATCAAGCCCTGAGAGTTTGTACGCATCCAGCGACTGATCAAAGTTTTCGGTTGCAGCCTGATCGAACCTTACATACGTTTTATCCGAATAACCGTTGCCGGCGATTGAAAGGGTAAGCATCTGTGGCACTGTATTGCTGCTTTTATAAAAAATACCTCCATGAACTTTGGCCGCATTAGCCAGTGTCAGGGAATTGGTAGCCGAGGATGTGTTAACAAAGAAACCCTGCATTGGAGCAATAATCCCCGGTGTGGCACTGCCATCTCCAATAGTGAGAGTTATATAATTTCCCGAACCCGTTTCGTCCCAAACATAGGTGGTGGCATTTATGCCTGTTGGAACTGTGAGCAGTGCCGTATTGATGCCACATGGGTAAGGATTCCCAACCAAGTTCCACCCGGAACCATAGCCAGGTGCTGCGGCTGTATAACTAAGATTGGCATAGTTTACAGGACTTGTTTTCAGCGTACCGGGAAAAATTAGTTCCGGTGTGCCGTTAGCGAAATTAATGGAATAACCGTAATCGGAAACAACATTATCGCCGGTAGCCAGGCGCACCCATTCGCCGGCTGATTCCTGGTAACGGTCAACATAAGCGCCGGTAAAACAGGACGCTGCGTCGGCAACAACGGATTCGTTGACAGGGGAGATCAAGAGGTGATATTTATCGTCGCCGGTAATGGCACGTTTTACTGTTGCAGCTACATTGGCGGTATTTTGTATAAGTGAGCCGCCAGAGTTAACTACCAGGCCTGTATTGCTGACATGGTTGGTAAGGGTACTGCTTACAGTAAGCGACCGGTCAGTATTTACCGTTACCGAACCTGAACTGATTGTTAGGGAATTGCAGACTGCTGTGGGGGTATTATTTACTATAATAGTATGAAGAACCATCACATTTTCAGTGCTTTCAGGCACCCCGCTTGGTGTCCACGTGGAGGCTTCATTCCAGGAGCCTGCCTGCTGTGAGGTTTTGCTAATGATGTATACCGCTAAATCGGTTTGGGCAGCCGCGCTGCAACCGCTACTGTTCGTGTAATTTACTTCAACATGTCCTGTGCCACTGTCAACCCAGTCGATAGTAATTGTATTGTCTGAGGTTCCGCCACCAGCACTGGCAGTGCCTCCGGTAACTGTCCAGTTGTAGTTTGTCATACCAGCAGCCGTGGTATATGTAACATTGCTCTGACCTGAACTTACAGTTGTGAGTCCGCTTATTTCCGGAACAGGCAATGGATTTACTGTTACCGAAATATCTTCGGAACCTGTACATCCGTCTCCGCTTGTGGCAGTAACTGTGTATGTGCCTGCGGTACTTACAGTTATTGAAGAAGTAGTAGCACCGCTTGACCATACCAAGTCCGCAGCTGCAGGGAAACTGATTGGCGCAGTTGAAGGAGTCACCCAGACCGGAGAGTTGGTTAAGGTTCCGGTGTTGGCATTGCCTGTTGCATCAGCAGCGACGGTTCCTGTGCCTTCGTCAAATCTGTAATAAGCTGCCAGGCCTGCACTATTTTCCGGAATTACTGAATTCATATTATCCTGAATTTGTACCTCACTCCTTCCAACGGACCAGATTCGAACCTCATCAATGGCTCCGTCAAAATATTCTCCGTTATTTGTTGCAGCAATGTTCAGGTTATTTGAAATTGGAACATTATGGCCACCAGGGAAATTGGATCCCATTAATTCGCCATCCCAGTAAATGGAACGGGTTGTCCCATCGAATGTGGCTGCAACATGGTGCCAGTTTCCGTCCAGTGCATTTGGGATATTAACAACAAGGTCATTATCCCACCAATAGTTAATGAGTTGAGTGGAGCCATTAAATCGGAGAGCATTTACCTGATTGGTATTTCCCCAGTTGCCCCAGCCTACGATTCCGTTAGCGCCCGAAACGGAGTTTGGTTTTACCCAGGCTTCGATGGTGTAAGTACTATTTGCTACAGGTATAGTTGGTGTAGATGTAAATGTGATTTTATTACTGCCGTTAAACCCTATAGAATTTCCACCTCCCAGTGCTGTTAATGTTACGGAAGAGCCGTTGCAGATACTGGTAGGAACATCGGATGTTATTGTGATTACAGGAGGGTTATTCACAGTCATAGTCAAGGTGTTGGAAACGAATGCTCCATTTGTAAACCTATCTACCTCAGCGGTATAATTTTGTAAAATATCAGCAGCCGTTAAGGTACTGTTATAGACCCTCATCAAACCCATATTTCCATTCAACGGATGCCAACCCGGTGTTTGTCCGTCACCAAGTAAATAATTTGTGAAGGATGAAAGATCGGTGATGCCTTCATTCTGAGTTGCTTTTAACTCCCCATCCAGGTAAACCCTGGTGGTGATATTCCCGGATTCTTTACCTGCTGTGTACACAATATGGTGCCATACATTTTCCGAAACCAGCACACCCACACTTCTATCCACATAATGTGCCATATCCCAGAACAAATATCCACTGGGGTCCACACCCAGGCGGTAGTAAAGATCAGGAGTTGAAAACCAAAATTGATAATTGCCATAGTTTGTTCGCTTAATCCAGGTTTCAACTGTTAAAGCATCGCTTGTAGTGATGTTCCAGTTGTTCATTGCACTGCTTTGAATGGCATAGGCACTGCTTGCCTGAAAATTAAAGCTGCCCAGCCCGATGGTAGAAGAATACGATGCAGCCAATGCTGAAGGCAGGGTTGCGTGATTGTCGTTTCCGCTTAAGTCGGTCCAGGTAGATCCGGTTCCCGGATAACTCGACGGATTGCCGGCATCCAGATTTAAAACGGAATTCGCAGTGACAACAGTTCCGGAGTTCACGGACAATTGCACAGTGATAGCATCGCCATTCACCAAATCAGAAGTAGTAAAAGTTGAATTTGTAGCTCCTGAAACGGCAATTCCATTTTTCTTCCACTGATAGTTTGTGGCATCGGTACCCGAAGGCGTTGCGGTAAAAGTTACCGAAGTGCCTGAGCAGGTGGTGTTGTCAGTTGCATTGGAAGTAATGGTAACGCCGGCATCCAGATGGGAGCCGGAAGTACCTGTTTGAGCATAACACAGGGTGAAGCTCAGGCAAAAAAGGGTGGAGAATAGTTTTTTCATGTGTTATTAATTTGATTTTTAAAAGTCACATGGAATACGCCATAATATCATTCCCGGTTGGTGAGAATATTTTCTCATGGCTATTTCATCTGTTTATTTTTTAATTTTTTACGGGTCACATGGAATTATTAACGTCTTGCTCATTTTTAAAGGTGTTCACTTCGGCAGGCACTTCGGCAGGCTCATTGTAGCACTAGGTATATCGCGTGAGTTAAAGGTTCGACGTGATTAATTATAATATCAACCCGGTAAGTGATTTATACAATCATCTCTTTTTGAAATTATACACTTTCTTCCCGCTGTACAATCCTGCCAATCCGAGCAGCAGCAAAGTGCCGCTGCCAACAGGCGCACCGGCGCCAACAGGTGTATTTATTCCGGATGGCGCAGCTCCTCCATTGGGATGTGGTGGCGCCTGGGCAGTGAGTTTGTTAATTGCAAGTACCAGCAATGCG
>JAURYB010000046.1 GCA_030654075.1 Bacteroidales bacterium
ATTGAGCATGCGGTCGCCGCTTTTCTTTATGATGCGGATGTATTCCTGCTGCTGCTCGCCTGTGAGGTCGGGCGTTTTAAGCAATTCGGCAAATCCAAGTATGCCGTTCATAGGAGTTCGGATTTCGTGGCTCATATTGGCCAGGAAGGCTGATTTCAGCTTATCGCTTTCTTCTGCTTTTTCTTTGGATTTTCTTAACTCTTCAATATATTTCACTCTTAAGATAAACTTTCCGATGCTGTTTGCAATGATTTCTAATATGGCTTTTTCAACTTCAGTATAAGGTGTGTTGTTATGGTAATCATGAATTGCAATTACTCCAATTACTTTGTTTTTGGTATCTGTTTTTATAGGAACACCTAGCCAGACAGCCGGAGTTGCGCCAAAAACTTTGATATTGTTATTTGTTAATAATTCTGATCTTAACGATTCTGTTATAAGTTGAGTCTCGGCTGTTTTTCGTACAAAATCAATATAGCCATCCCTGAAATTATATTGTTTATCCGGTATAAGCTTGTCGATTTCATCCAGTTGAAAAGGGAAGGAATAGGTATCGCTTTCATCATCATACAATGCTACAAAGAAATTATCAGAGCGGATTATTGAGTTCAGTTTTTTATGAACTGTAGCTAAAAAGATATTCAGGGATGTTGATCTGTCGGATATTTCGGATATTTCCAAAACCATCTTTTGTGCATCTTCAAGGAGTTTTCTTCCGGTAACATCCCGCATAATTCCCTCGTGAAAAAGAATATCCAGCTTTTCGTTGCGGGAATACCATCCATGATCTTCGACCCATATCTCGGAACCATCTTTCTTTTTCATACGGAAGACACCTGTTTTTTTAAGTTTTTCGCTTAAGAGTACATTTTCGCGGTCTATCGGGTCGAAATATAGTTGACTTTTTATATCAATAGCCATCAGGTCATCTTTACTTTCGTAACCCAACATATTAACCATGGCCGGGTTAACTTCAATAAACCTGCCATCATGAGTACTCTTATATATACCATCGGGCAAATTTTCTATTAAGTTGCGATAGAGTTCCTCACTTTCCTGTAAGGCTACTTCCGATGTTTTACGACCGGAAATATCGTGTCCAATACCTATCAGACCTATAACCTGATTATTACTATCGAGCAGCGGCAGCTTCGATGTAAGTAGCCAATGTTTATTTCCTTTATCGTCGATTACAGATCCTTCCTTGTTGAGTATGGGCTGCCTGGTTTGCATTACTTCCTGGTCTTCAGCAGAATATATTTCTGCCACCTCTTTCGGGTAAAATGAAAAATCATCTTTCCCTAAAACCTCAGCTTCAGAATTTGCCCCGGTAAAACGAACCTCATTTAAATTGGCCAGTGTTTTTTTGCCATCCAGGTCCTTCGAGTATATTAAATCCGGTATATTATCGATTAGTGTCCTTAGCAGTAACCGTTCGTTGTGAATTGTTTCTTCCGCTAACTTGCGCTCGGTTATATCGCGGCCTATACCAACCAAACCAATAATCCGGTTATCCTTATCACGCAAAGGGATTTTAGAGGAAAGCAACCACTTTTTCTTTCCGTTTTCGTCAAAGATATATTCCTCCCTGTTAAGTACCGGCAACCCTGATTTTATAACTGATTGATCATCACTATAAAATTTGGCTGCAAGCTCTTTCGGGTAAAACGCAAAATCATCTTTGCCTAAAACCTCCGCTTCTGATTTGGCTCCCATGTAACGGATTTCAGTTACATTGGCAAGTGTTTTGCGGCAGTCCAGATCCTTTGAATAAATTGAGTCCGGAATATTATCAATCAGTGTACGGAATAACATGCGCTCTTTTTGAAGCATGCTTTCAGCATTTTTGCGTTTAGTGATATCGACAAAAGTACAAACCACCTGTTGTACTGTCCCATCCTGATTCAGCTGTGGTTCGGCACATACCCATAGCCAGATACGGTCTCCTCTATCGGGCCGGTAAACGCCCATTATTACATCGCGTACTGAACTGCGCGATGCTATGGCTTGCGGTACCGGATGGGTAGGCCCGGGAAACGGAGAGCCATCTTCGTGTATAACATTCCAATCCGGGTCGAATGAGGTTTTACCCAATAACTGATCTTCACTCAGTCCAAGGAATTCAAGTGCTTTCGGGTTACTCATTATTATTTCAGATTCTGGTCCCTGTATAAGAATGCCAACCTGCATGTCGGATACCATGTTGCGGTATTTTTCCTCACTTTCCTTGAGGGTAATTTCAGCTTTTTTCCGTTGAGTGATATCCTCAAAAATGGTGGCAAAGCTCCCGTTGGCAGGACAATAAACAGAAATCGAAAAATACTTTTTTAAGGGCGGGAAATAGGACTCAAACACCCTTGGTTCGCCGGTAAGAGCAACCTTTGAATAGATATCGAAGAAAGGAGGCTCCTCAGTTCCGTATGCTTCCCTGCTTGTTTTGCCTTTCACTGAATCGCCGGCTATCCCCAGCTGAATGTCGAACGCGCGATTGGTTTCGATGATAGTATAATCATAAGGCAAACCCTCTTTGTTAAACAGTATCTTATGCAGAGCGGCACCTTCATTCATATTCAAATACAGGGAGTGGAATTTTTCTTCACTGTCTTGTATTTGTTTTTGCGCGATATATTGGTGTGTGATATCCGTAAAAACCAAGACTACTCCGCTAATATGGCCGTCTTTCGTAATGATTGGAGCAGCGCTGTCGGAAACATGGTATTCGGTACCATTTCGGGAGATCAGTATTGTATGATTGGATAACTCACATGCCTGGGCACTTTCAAGTACCTTGATAACCGGGTTATCAAGAAATTCCCTGGTTTGGGGATCAATAATTTTAAAAATGTCGGTTAAAGGCCTGCCTGCAGCTTCTTCTTTTGTCCATCCACAAAGCTTTTCGGCAACAGGATTCAGCGTATTTATGAATCCGTGTTTATCGGTAGTTAATACCGCTTCGCCAATGGAATTCAGGGTAATTGACAGGTTTTCAGCGCTTTCCTGCATTTGCAGCGTTGCTTTTTCACGCTCCGCAATCTGAATTTTCAGAAGCAGGTTAAAATATGCCTTTTCGGAGAGCTCGTTTGCATAAGCGTACAGCATTTCTGCCACTTTTTCAAACTGCTTAACTGACATCACAGGAACTTCGCTAAACGCAGCCATAAAATCCTCCCGGTCGGCGCCAATTTCGTCAGCATACTGCAGCAATTGCTTTTCATCCGTCTGCTCGTTCCTAACCTGCCCGATGTACCAGTTCGCAAGGTGATTGCCACCTACTGTAATTTGTACAGCCGCATCCCATAACCCTGAGCTTAAACAAG
>JAURYB010000049.1 GCA_030654075.1 Bacteroidales bacterium
GTTGAAGTTTTTCTCTTTATTTTGCATCGAGGTCCATGAAAGCAGGTTTTCCAGAAGCCGTAATGTTGTGTTGACCGAATTATTGGCCATAGTGATATAGGTCTCAATTTCAACCTGATCATTATCATTATAGCTTTCCTGTAACAGATCCAATGCACCGATAATAGACTGAAACGGACTTCGTAAATCGTGTGCCAGCAACGAAAGGAATTTCGCATTAGTAGCAATAACTTCGGATAGTTTTTCTGTACGTTCTTCAACAAGTTTTTCCAATTGAGCGTTAACTTCTTCCATCTCACTTACCCTCGACAGTAACTGTTTATCGTTAGAATTGTACGGGTTGGTTTTTTCACCGGCAAAATCTGCAAGTTTAAAGTTGCCGTTTTTACCATAAGAGGTTATATTGACGGATTTCGAATTGTCCATAAAATAAAGTTGTTTGTAATTCATAGCTGAAAGATGTGTGTTTACTTTAATTAAGTTCAGGATTAAGTATTCGGGAGTTACGGAGTTGCCTGAAATGGGTAGGTGTAAGGCCGGTTATTCTGCGGAATTGGCTCGACAGTTTTGCCGTATTGCTGTAATGCATCTTTTTTGCAATTTCGGAAAGCGAGAGATCATCATATACAAGTAACTCCTTAACCCTGGCAATTTTATGACTGATGATGTATTTTTCGATGGTAACTCCTTCAATTTCAGCAAATAGTTTATTTAAGGAAATGAAATTGTCGTCAGCACTCAGGCCAATAAAATCGGTGAAACTGATTTTCAGATCTTCATCTGAATATACCTCCAGTTCTGTAATAGCAATCTTAAGTTTATCAATAAGCTCATTATTCTGATCGTTAATTAACTCAAATCCATGTTTTTTCAAGGCAGCATCAAATTGTGAACGCTGTAAGGAAGTTATTTGTTTCTCTGTATTTACAACTCCTATTCCAACATTATTGTATTGAAATCCGATTTTTTCTATTTCGGATTGCACAATTGTTTTGCAACGATCACACACCATATTTTTAATGTAAAGTTTCATACTTGTAATTCTGAACGTTGTTATGAATTTCAAAATTTACTTCGATGGGTTATTTAAAAGTTATTTTGCAGCCAGGGTTGTCTTTCTGTTTTTACTTATTTGATACTTTCTGATTCCTTTGCTGGCTGATTGCTTCTGTCATTCGTTTTTTTCTTTTCCTTTGCTTTAGGCGTTGCTTTTACTTTTTTGGGTTGAACAACTCGTTGCTTTTGCGGAGCAGGTTGTTGCTTTTGCTGAGCAGGTTGTTGCCTTTGCTGAGCAGGTTGTTGCCTTTGCTGTTGAACAGGTTGTTGCTTTTGCTGTTTCTGCTGGTTTTGCTGTTGCCTCTGCTGATCCTGCTGTTGTTTCTGCTGGTCCTGCTGCCTCTTTTGCTGATCCTGTTGTTGCTTTTGTTGGTCCTGCTTTTGCTTTTGTTGGTCCTGCTGTTTTACAGGTGGCTTCTGTTTTTGCTGATCTATTTTCTGTTTTTGTTGTTGCTGCTGTTGTTGAATCTTTTGTTTTCTCTGCTGATCCTGCTGCTGCTGCCTGACATTTTTATTAGCAGGTACAGTTTTCCCCGGTTGAGCATTCGTATTTCTTCCCGAAGGTTGTTTCACATCCTGTTTGTTTACTATTCTGGACGGGACAGATTTGCGGCCATTTGTCGTATTTTTTACAACTTCCGGGCGGTAAATCTGTAACTTTCCCTTATTTAACTTTGCTCCCGGCTTGTTATATTCCTGAACCACAACACTGTTTACGGTTTTACCGGTATTTCTTTGTACATCGTCCCTGCGCGGCCCCGAAACATAGGTTGTATGGCGGCTATTATCAACATACGTGGTGTTTATTATAGTGGAATTCACAATAATCCGTTGTCTTACACTTCTGTCGGCGTAGTATCTGTTGAGATTGGTTCTTTGAAAATCCCTGTCGCGTACAAACATCCAGTGTTCATTCTGCATGTTATAGTTATTTCCCAAATAAACATTGATACTGATACCTGGCTGCATAGGTGCCCAGCCATAATAGCCTTCGGCCCTTCTCCAAACTACCCACGATGGACCCCATTCCGTATCCGGCACCCAGAACCACCCTAAATAATCATCATAATCCCATCGGCCATAATGAAATGGCGCCCATCCCCAATCATAATCCGAAACCCAGGTCCAGCCATAATCTGTCATTATCCAGTGACCTGCCGTTGAATAGGGTACAAAGTCGGACCCCGCATCCGGAATCCATACATATCCGTAAGCCGGATTGTCCATCCATTGGCCGTAAGGACTTAACTGGTCGTAGAAAACCTGGAAACTGATATCGTATTGCTGGGCTGATACCTGTTTTGGCATTATGGCTGATGACAATGCAACTGCCAGTAAAAGTGTTAAAACTTTGGTTCTTGCTTTCATGTTGTTTTGAATTAATATCTTTTGAATAAGTATGTAAACTGAAAACTGACAATCGGCAGGATTTTATTCAGTGCCGATTGCCCAATACAAAAGTATACTGACCTGCTACTGTAAGTATTACATAACTTTAGAAAATAGTTACATAATTCATACGTTCTCAAAGTATTATGCTGAAATGGCTAATCGTTGAACAGAGTCAGCGCCTGAAGAAAAAACGAAATTATCATGGTTTGAACAGAAAAATCTCCGCTCAATTCAAATAATATAAAAGTGTGTGATAATAAAATTCAGGATTATTTACATCAATTCAATTGTTTTATCATTTTTCTTCTTGCAACGAAAATCCTGCTCTTTACAGTTCCTATATTCATACTCAATGATTCAGCAATTTCTTTATATTTAAATCCTTCCTGGTGCATTTTGAAAGGCAGCTTTAAATCATCATGAAGTGAATTGATAATATTCTCCAGTTCTTTTGATCTGTAGATGGAAACCGGATCTTCCGAGCCGGAAGCATGAATTTCATTCTGTAATTGCTCTGATTTAGTGTGGTCACTAAAGATATTATAACGAAACGAGCGGCGATATTCATTGATATAGGTATTCCTCATAATGGTGCAGATCCAGCCTTTGAAGTTAGTTTCATGAACGTATTTTTCATAATATTTCAAAGCTTTCAGGAAAGTTTCCTGTACAAGGTCTTTGGCATCATCCTCATTAGTAGTCAAACTGTATGCAAACCTCATCAGAGGCTCCTGAAGGCTGATTAGCTTGTATTCAAATTCAATTGCTGTCATGATTATAGATTTTACGTGACATTTAGATTAGTATGAGAATACAAATTTGACAAACTATCAGAGGTTTCGTTTTACATAATTTCGATAAAAATTTACATGATTCACACATTCAGGCAGGTAATTCATCTCCAGGCAAATTTCACCGAGGGTTTAATCCTTCAGGAAATATAATTTATTGATCCTTTTCTAAAGAATAGTTGGTTTAAACGAAGCAATTAAGTAAATTGTAACAAATCTGTGGCTAAAATACCTTTCGAGTAGGCTTATTAGGTATAAGAATTTTTAGTATAAGAATTATACTGTTTTCTGCCTGATACGATGATTCCGGTTGTAGTGCCAAAAATTATTAACAGGTGTAATCCGGTAATTCCTGTCGAGTATTCCAAACATAACTTCTTTGGTTTTTCGAAGGTTGTATGCTACCATAGTCAGCAAATCCTGCTCAACAGCTTCATGATACTGCAGATCCGCATCTGTAAGCTCAGGGTATAATTTTCTGATTCTGCCTTGGAGTTCATTCCATTGTTCCGGGGTGAGGATCTCGTCCATTTTAATTTATTTTTATTGTAAATGAATTATAAGTTTGAGTGTAACCGCTCATGATTTACAGAACGATTGGTAAGTTAAAAAGCGTAGTGACCGGGTAGGGGAGAAGCCGTATTTAGTTGTTCAGGTGAGGTGACAGAACACGCATGTGTTACCTGTTTTAATTGATTAGCATGCTAAATTTAACATGGTTTTAAGTTTTCTTTTTACCTGGTTGAGTGTTTAATAAGTAGAATAAAAGTAATCCGTATACTAGCTTTACGCATTACATAATTCTGGTTTTGATTTACATAATTCACACTTTATAACTGAGGTTTATTTAGCTCAGGTGAATAGTAAGTGGCTTTTTAAATATCATAATAATAGGTTAAAACCCTGCAATTTATTGCAGCAACTTTAGTTTCTGTAAATGTTTACCGCAAAAGCTGCATAATGGCCACAAAGCGGTGCAGGGAGACTTCGGCGTGAATTCAGTAGAAGATTGTCAAACAGAGCCGCAAACCTGACTGTTGCAGCCAGGGAATGGATTTTCGTTTCTCTGCGCTATCTTAGCGTACTTTGTGTTTAAAAAGAATAAAGATTTCATTTTTTATAAAACTTATGGATTTTTAATTCATAGTAGTTTATGAGGTAAGTTAAAACGATCAGCATCAGTTGCGCGATTGGAATACTAAGAAATAGTCCATCGCTCAGATGATATTCTGACTTTAATAAGGGGGAGATAATTGAGCGTGTTTAAATCCGGAATTCAACAATTACCTGGAAAATGTTTTAAAAATCGCAGGGTTTAATCAATAATACTATTATTGAAAGAACGTTATAACCGTTACTTTGAAATGGAGAGGAAAGCGTTACATAATTCCGGTTAATAGTTATATTATTCACAGATTTGGTGGGATTGTGGTGATTGAAAGCCGAAACATGGCAAGTAATAAATGTATTAATGGGGGTGGCTCAATGTCATCCTGTTAATAAAGAAATAAAAATAAGGACATCTCTTGCTTTGAGACAGCCTCTCGTATATTTTGGCGTAGTAGTTACGGGGTGCCTTAAAGTCGCCCCACCCATGCCGATTAGTTACGGGGTGCCTTAAAGTCACCCCGACTTAACACTACATCCTGTCCATATACCAATTCAGCGTTTTTTCGATTTTGCGGGTATGGAAAATAGTACTCATCGATTGTTGTAGTCGTATAAAAGCCGTTTCGCTTTTTACTACATAATCCGAAGCTTTGTGAAGCATACAATCAATAGCCACTTCAATTTTATCCTGCGAGGAAAGCATGATAACAGGAATTTCAGGGTTGAAAGCTTTGATCTTATCCAGGGTAAGCATCCCGTTCATAGCCGTTTTATCAATGCCATCAAGATAATAATCCAATATAATCACATCCGGATTACGCGATAGATTTGCAACGCAAAGTTCGCCGGTAGCATAAGTTTCGATGATAAAATCTGCATGTTCCATCAATTCAATTTCCAGTAGTTTCAAATACAAGGCGTCATCGTCGACCAGGAAAATCTTTATCTTTTTTTCGTTACTCATCAGTTTGCGTTTTTAATCATTGTGTATTCAGCTTCCAGTTCCACACATGCCTGTGTGCATACGGTGTCAATTTGCAGAACAAGATCATATATTCCGTCGGCCTGTTGTTGGTTCTTGGCAAAGTCCTGTACTTTTTTAGCCATATTTTCATAGTCAACGCTAATCCCCATTATGGCGAACGAAGGAATTATTTTATGCACAGCTGCATATAGCGAAGCCCAGTCTTTTTCCTTCCAGCTCCTTTTCATCACGCTGATCAGTGGCGGAGTTTGTTCGATATACAGCGAAATCATTTCCATCATCAATACCGGATTCGATTTGGTGCGTGTAATGAGGTAATGCAGATCGGTGTATTTTAAAACTTTAGTTTCGGCCAGCTCAATCTCTTGTCCGTTGCGTCCGTTCTGCCCGTTATTTCCATTAACATGCATGGCTTTTTTATATTCACCTACAATTTTGCTGTACAGCAATTTTTCATCCACCGGCTTGGCGATGTAATCGTTCATCCCTACTTCTTTGCATTTAGCCAGGTCAACGGTGGTTACATCGGCGGTTAATGCAATGATAGGAATGCTTGATTTCATTTCGTTTCGGATATAATCGGTAGCTTCGAATCCGTTCATTTCGGGCATTTGCAGGTCCATTAATACGACATCAAATTTATTGGATTGCATTTTTTCGATAGCAATTTTCCCGTTAGCGGCAACCTCGCACTGGAACCCGAATTCATCCAGTAATGTACGCATCAGCAATTGATTGAGCGCAATATCTTCAACCACCAGAACTTTAATATCATTAATCTCGGTATCGAATTCAATCAGTTGATTGTCGATGTCGGCATTCGCTTTTGTTTTCAGAAAATCGAGTACAAAGCCAAAGGTTGAGCCTTCGTTAAGTTTGCTCTCGACCGTAATACTGCCATCCTGAGCTTCGACCAATTGCCTGACAATGGCCAGGCCTAATCCGGTACCTCCGTATAAACGGGAAGTGCCGCTTGAAGCCTGTTGAAAGTTCTCAAAAATCTTTTCCATTTTATTTGGCGCAATTCCGATGCCGGTATCCTTAACCATAAATTCAATGGTTGCTTTTGCTTCGTCTTCTTTCAACAACCGAACGCTTACCGTAATTTTACCTGTGTTGGTAAATTTCACCGCATTACTAACCAGGTTTAAAATAATCTGGTGCAAACGTACAGGGTCGCCAACCAGCACATCTGGAATATTTGAGTCGTATTCTTTAACCAGTTCTAAATTCTTTTCCCTGATCTTAGGTTCGAACAGGTGAAGCATTGCCGAAATAGACATGGCCATTTTGAATGGTGTCCGCTCAAATATCATTTTCCCGGCATCTACTTTTGCCAGGTCGAGTATGTCGTTAATAAGCACGATTAAAGCATCACCGCTTAGTTTAATGGCCTGCAGGTATTCTTTCTGTTTTGAGGATGTGTCGGTTTTAAGCAGCACTTTAGTGAAACCGATAATCGCGTTCATAGGTGTACGGATTTCGTGGCTCATATTCGAAAGGAACTGCTGTTTGGCTTTCACGGCGGTTTCGGCAATCAGTGTGGCACTTTCGGCTTTTATTTTTGCTTCTTCGGCAATGCCTACCGCCAGTTCGGCAAAAACAATAGCTTCGCTTAATTCGGTCGCAATCCGTTTCTGGTCGGTTATATCCCTGGCAACTATTACCACACCCAATACATTTCCTTTATCATCTTTATAAACTGATCCGTTACAAAGTACATCAATTTTTACACCATCAGTAATGGTTAATGGGAAATCGACAATAAAACCTTTTGCAAAAATCTCTTTGTAGGCTTCACGTGCTTTATCCGGTTCGGAAAAATAATCAAAAAAGTCGCTTCCGATTATTTCCCGGCGCGATATGCCCGTAACCCGAACCGTTGCCTCATTCATATCGGTAACTTTTCCTTCAGGGCTAACCGTAAATAATGGATCACGGCTTGCTTCGATCAAACTGAGCGAGTATTGAGAAGCTAATTTTAACGAATCAGTGATTGCTTCGAGCTCTACATTTACAATGGATTGTTTTTCCTTTTCGCTGATTTGAAACAGTAGCTCTTTATCCGCAATTATCAATTCAGCTGCGCGTTTTCCTTTTTCTTCGCCCTGGAAGATAAGTTCTTCGTTGGCAATTATAAGCTCGGCCGCGCGTTTTTCTTTTTCCTGGTTTTGAAAGAGCAGTTCAGTATTTGCTACTATTAACTCAGCTGCACGTTTTTCCTTTTCCTGGTTCTGAAAGAGAAGCTCTTTGTTGGCAATAAATAACTCTGCCGCACGTTTTTCTTTTTCCTCGTTTTGAAAAGCAAGCTCTTTGTTAGCAGTCACTAATTCGGCTGCACGTTTTTCTTTTTCCTCGTTTTGAAAAGCAAGCTCTTTGTTGGCAGTCACTAATTCGGCTGCACGTTTTTCCTTTTCATCATTTTGAAAGAGAAGTTCTTTGTTAGCAATGAATAACTCAGCCGCCCGTTTTTCTTTTTCCTCGTTTTGAAAAGCAAGCTCTTTGTTGGCAGTCACTAACTCGGCCGCACGTTTTTCTTTTTCATCATTTTGAAAGAGCAGTTCTTTATTTGCAACGATTAGCTCTGCTGCGCGTTTTTCTTTTTCATCGTTCTGAAATGCAAGTTCAATGTTGGCAACACTTAATTCCTGCGCCCGTTTTTCTTTTTCATCGTTATGAAATGCAAGTTCGATATTGGCAACACACAATTCCTGTGCCCGTTTTTCTTTTTCATCGTTTTGAAAGGCAAGTTCCTTGTTTGCATTTTGTAAATTCATGGCCCATTTTTGCTCCGCAATATCGCGGGCAACAATTACAACTCCAAGCACATTTCCGGCAGCATCTTTATATACCGATCCATTAAATGAAACATCAGTGAGATTGCCATTCCTGTGACGGAGGGTAAGAGGCTTATCGGCAACAGAGCCTTTTGCAAACACTTCTTCGTAAACTTCCCGTGCTTTCTGCGATTCGGTAAAATAAGTGAAGAAATCGGTGCCTTTAAGTTCCTGGCGCGTAAAACCGGTAATATTAGCCGTAGCTTCATTCATATCGGTTATCTTACCCTCGGTATTTATAGTTACCAGCGGATCAAGGCTTGCTTCGAGCAGGCTGAGCGAATAGTTGGAAAGTAATTGCTGCGAAGCGGTGTGTGCTTCCAGTTCAATATTCAGGATTCGCTGATTTTTAATAATGATAAAAACAAGAACAAAAATGAACGCAATAAAAATAAGAAGCATAAGCAATATTAACAGTGAAAAATCGGTGCTTCTTGCGCTTTCGGTCTTTCGTTGGTTAAGCAAACTAAACTCTTCAGCGTTTATGGCTGTTATTAAATTCCTGATCTTATCGGTATATATTTTCCCTTCCTCAATTTCTCGTATTTTTTCAACATCATTTAATTCATTCTGTGCCTGTCGGTCAATTGTCTTTTTAGTGAGAACTATTCTTTCGGCAATGGCTACTCTTAATGAATACACTCGCGGACGCTGATTCGGATTATCAAAAATGAATTTGATCAACTCATCAACATTAGCATTTATAACTTTTGAAGCTTCATTATACGGTTGTAGAAATTCCTTATTCCCTGATAACAAATATCCTCTCAAGCCTGTTTCGATATTGAGTATATCCAAAAGAACAACATTACTCTTTCGGATTGCTTCCTGGGTATGTACGACTAAATCGCTGTTTAATTTTACTTTTTTGGTATTATAATAAAAACTCACCACTACCGATACCAGTATAATGGCGGCAAAGAAAAGGAAGATGGTAATTTTTTTTTCTGCCAGGAATTTCATAGAGGACTTGGAGTTGTTTGTGATGCTTATGTGGATTGAGGGGCAAGTCTGGTTTCAGGTTTCAAGTTTCAGGTTTCAGTGTTTCCGGTCAGTAATTTAACTTTGCTGAGTTTGCTTCACTCGGTTCAAGCTGCTGGAATCTGTTAAGCTGAATGTAGAAGAATGGATTTCAGGTTTAAGAGATTTATAACGTGACACCAAATTTTCATGGTTTGGCAACTTGAAACAAGAAACTTGAAACAAGAAACTATTCTTCATTTCCAATATCTTCAATCGGGCTGCGTCTCTTAACTTTCAATTGCTTAAAATGTGAAGGCGTAAGTCCTGTTATTTTTTTAAACTGGTTGGATAAATGCGCAACACTGCTGTAATGCATCATCCAGGCAATTTCGGTGAGGTTTACTTCATCATAAATTATAAGCTCTTTAACTCGTTCAATCTTATGAGAGATAATGAATTTCTCGATGGTGGTGCCCTCCACATCCGAGAATAGATTCGCCATATAGGTATAATCGTGATTCAGTTTTTCACTTAAAAAGTCCGAAAAATTGATTTTTGGAAGTTCATCCGTATAATGAACCATTTCGATAATTACGGCTTTTATTTTTTCGATGAGGACGGCTTTCTTGTCGTCCATCAGTTCAAGCCCCGACTGAAGCAAAGCTGCCCGTATTTCGTTTCGCTGCTCGGTGGTGATATCTTCCATAATATCCGCCTCCCCCATTTCGACAATAAAGTGAAGCCCGAGTTTTTTCAACTCTTCCTTCACCAGCATTTTGCAGCGGTTGCTTACCATGTATTTGATGTAGATCTTCAATGGGGTTTGGGAGTTAGGGATTGGGGTTTAGGGCGAAAGGCGAGGGGCGAAGGGGCGAGGGGGCGAAGGGAGAGGGGGAGGACAGGGGCGATGAAAGACTGAGGGACTGAGGGACTGAGGGATGGAGCGAAAGGGAGAGCGTTTACAAGGGTTCAATGCTTTGTGTTTAAAGGTTTAAAAACCGGGCACGGAGCACTGGTTGCTGAGCGGAACCGAACCCCGAAGCAAGCCAGAGTGCAAGGGTTCAAAATTTGATGCATTTACAATTTCTCATTTTTACATTGAGCTTGCCGAAGTGAACCATTTTCCATTTCTCTATTTTCCATTTTCTATTTCTCACTTTCCCGTGATTTTCGAAAATTACTCCGGATTATACGTCTGCCAGAAAACGATACCACCAATTCCCATTATTGCTATGCCAGAAATAGGTGAAAAGGTAAAGTGAAATGGCTTGTTAATAGTGATTTCAACTTTTTCACGTCCAATTACTTTCCTGTTGGCAAAATACGAAATGATGGTAAAAATGGTTATCCCTAATCCAAGAAGGATAATGACGATGCCAACTTTTTTCATTTTAAAATGATTAGAAATAGTTTGAATTGTTGAACAAATTCAAACGCGTCGAAAGTGCCGGAATCAGCGCGCACCAATGTAAGCATTACGCTTAAAGAGGGGAAAGGCAGAGTTTGAAACAGGAACTTCTTACTACTGCTTTTTCACCTCATTTGTGGAAAAATTCTTGTATAAAGGTAATACAAAAACATATGCCAATGTTATTGATCTAATATTTTAAATAGTTCTTTCAGGTCAGGCGAAAGAATTACTTCAGTTCTGCGGTTTGCGGCACGTCCTTCAACGGTTTCGTTTGGCTGAACAGGATGAAAACTTCCTTTTCCCGCTGCTGTTATGCGATTGGGATTAAAAGAATTGTCCTTGGTTAAAACACGTACTATGGACGTTGCCCTGGCTGTACTCAAATCCCAGTTATCCTTGTATTTATTTGTTTTAATAGGAACATTATCCGTATGACCTTCAATTAATACATTGATATCCTTGGTATTGTTGAGGACCATGGCTAACTTGCCAAGCGCTTCTTTCCCTTTGGGATCAACTACATCGCTGCCCGATTTGAACAGCAATTTTTCCTGCATCGAAACATAAACATTTCCATCCTTAATAGTTACGGAAAGTTCGTCAGCCGAATAATTCATCAGCGCGCCAGCTATTGAATTTTTAAGCTTGTTCATTACATCTTTTTGTGACTGAATCAGGTTCTGAAGGTTTTGAAGGCGGATTGCCTGGTCGGCAATGGTCATCTTTGATTGCGTATTTATCGCTTTCAGGTTCTTTTGAGCAGCATCATTTTCGCTTTGCAGGAATACTTTTTCGTTATTCAGGTTTTTAACCAGTGTGTTGCAGTCGTTGAGCTGGCTATGTGTGCTGGCGCTGTCGTTCTGAAGTCTGTCAACTCTTGAACGTGACTCTACGAGTTTTTTACTTGGTCCGCAAGATGTAACTATAACACCTATGGTGATGGCTATTACTGCGAACTGAAGAAAGGATTTTTTCATTTTAGTTTCTTAGGGTTTACTATGAGCACAAAGTTGATATTAACGAAGGCGATAAGTGTTACATGACTTTTTAAATAAGTTACATAATTCACACATTTTTAAAAACCAGCCTGGTAAATATGCCTGGCAGTTTTTTGGGTTTTTATAATGTAAGTGAGGAAATTGTGTGCTGCAAATCCCATAATTCAAATTCCAAGACCCAAAATTCAAATCCATTATTCTCAACTATTTCTTCTCTGGAATTTGAGACTTCGAATTTGAGACTTTGAATTTAACATAGGATCATCCTTTGAGGGAGTTAACCTTTTTCCTGTACTTCTCAACTGTGAGTCGCGCCATGAGGTAACTAACGGTTGATTCAGCTCCCTGGTTAAGGTTGGCATGTGTTTCCTCAAGTCCGTCGTAACAGCCGCCGGTGCAAGGATTATAAACTATCTGTTGCAGGCGGTTATGCCCTAAAAACCAGTTGAATGCGATGTTCATTTTTAAATAGTAGTCTTCATTTTTTAATTCGTCGTAAAATTTACTCAACGCCATAACCGAGTAGGCAACATCAATGGGTTGTTCACCAAATTTCTCGGCAGCCTTACCCTTCTGCATCCAGCTTTTATTGGAAATTACTTCGATCCCATTCTCGTTGAACGTTTGTGACAAAAGAAAATCAAACGACGTTACAGCAATACTTTTATATTCATTATTTCCTGTCAGTTTCCAGGCGCTTAATAATGCTTCAGGTAAAATACTGTTGGCATAAGTGAGATATCCTTCGAACCATTCCCAGTTTGGACTAGCTTCATGCCGGTACAATTTTACAAGGCGATCGGCATGTGCGGTGATGATTTTAAGAATTTTTACTTGTTTTTTAGCCACCTGATAATACGATAAGCCTTTTATGATAAAAGCCATTGAACGGGGAGAATGAATTGCGGTTATATGTCGCAACGATTTATTGATGATAGATTCAGCTTCTTCAATTAGTTCAACAGGTAATAGGCCGGATAATGAGGTTAAATACCCTAACGCCCAGATTGCCCGTCCATTGGAATCATCCAGGTTTACAACTTTGTTTTTATCGGTAAACTTCAGATCCTTATCCACATAGTTTAAGAAGTTGCCTTTTGGTTGCTGGCATAACTTTATAAAACTAAGATATTTATGTATTTCAAAAACAAGTTTTTTGTTACCGGTTAATTTAAAGTCCATACAAACAGCCACCAAAGCACGTGCGTTATCATCAAGTGTATATCCCGATTTTATGTCCGGTTGATTTACTTTCGAAAACTGTATTATGCCAACTTCGGTTGTCATTGCCAGCATGTGATCCAGTTTGATCCCGGGATTGTTATATTTTATCGTGATATTGCCCCCTATAAGTTCCTTAAACATCATAGCATGGGCAACAGCTGAGTTTTCCCAGGTTGTTGACATTATTTTTTCCAATGTGCGTAGACTCATGCTTTTGCGTAAGGGCTCATCATTGAGTAAGTTCAGAACGCCTTCGGCTAATTGTTTTGAGTTACGGAAATCAAAAATAATACCGGTATCTTCTGTAAGAACTTCCTTTGCATGGGGAATAGGAGTTGAGATAATAGGGCAGGCACAACTCATAGCGTAGGCGAAAGTTCCGCTGACAGCCTGGTTGGGATCGTTGGTGGTAAACACATAAATATCGGTAAGCTGCAGATATTCGAGCAGATCGGGCAGTGGTAAATAGCTGTTCACAAACCTTACATTATCCTGCAAGGCATAGTCAATAACTTTTTGCTGCAGCATTTCACGATATTTCTCACCTTCTTCTTTTACTACTTCGGGATGAGTTTTACCGATCACGAGAAACATTACTTCAGGGTGAGATTTTACAATGGCAGGCAATGCTTCCAGTGTGGTTTCAATGCTTTTTCCGGAACTTAATAGCCCGAATGTTGTGAGCACTTTACGGCCTGTTAATTTATATTTCTTTTTCAGGAATTTTTCGCTCAAATGAGTAACCAGGTGGGTTCCGTGAGCTATTACATTTATTTTCTCCACGGGCACATCATATTCTTTTGTCAGAATATCGGACGAAGTATGAGTCATTACCACCACGGATTCAGCAACTTCAGTTATGCTTTTTATTTTTGCTTTTAACTGTTCGTCGGGATGAGGCAGTACAGTATGAAAAACAATGGCAACCGGTTTGGTAAGAGTATACAAGAATTGAAGAAATGCCTGTTCCTGCAACCGGTAAAACCCAAATTCGTGCTGGATGAACACGATTTTGATCTTGCTGTCCTTATTTATTTTTACTGCCAGTTTTTCGTAATCGGAGGCAATGGATGTTTTGAGCACATATTTTACTTCACCGGGATATTCGTAATTTGTTTTGCCCGATTCCAGGGCACAAACCTTTAAGGACAAAGAATTGCTGAATTTATTATTCAACGCCTTTATCAAATCCTGCGAATAGGTTGCAATGCCGCATTCCCGTGGAGGGTAAGAAGTAATAAATAAAATTTCGGCCAGGTGTTGCGTGTGCTCCTGTACTAAGTTTTGCATACTCCTTATTGGTATAATTATGTTTTGTTTTTTATTTTCGGGCACAAACAAATCCTGGTATTGTGTTGCCCATGCGGTGAAACGGGCGGTAACGGTTCGGTTTTTCATAATAACATGTATTAACAAATATGATCTTTACTTTGATTGATTATAGGCAGCGCTAGCCATCCAGTGAAATTCCTCCCCTTTTGTCTCATAACATGAGGTGGGATTTATGAGAGGTCTGTCCATATGCTCATTTTCGGCTTGTGGACCATCAAAAATGTTGTATCCGCAACCAGTATTGTTCCTGTTTTGAAAGGACCGGTTTGAAGCCTGAACACTTTCAATTTCTTTTCTAAAACCTTTATCGACAGTAGTTGTCATAACATTGGGTTTATTTATCTTTAGCATTTATTATTTTTTTAATCCGCTTCAGTCCGGAATGTTTAATTTCAAGAATCTGGGGCATGGTATCGCCAAGTAAAAAACCCCATGGTTTCAATTGTTCTACATGGTCAAAAATCAGCTTGACAATGGCAAGGAGCGGGATAGAAAGAAACATACCGGGTATTCCCCATAATGCATTTCCGGCTATTACTACAATAATTGAGAACAGCGCATTGATTTTAACTTTTGACGCGACTATTTTGGGAACGATGTAATTATTATCAATCAGTTGAATGATGTAATAAATCACCAATACATAAACCGCGTACCAGGCTGAATCCTTTGTTGCCAAAGCGATCATCATGGGCAAGGCAACCGCCACCAACCCGCCGATGTATGGAATTACATTGAGCAATGCGCCTAAAATTCCAAGTAGTAATGCATATTCGATTCCAAGTATCAGAAGCGCTGCTATTTCCATTATTGCAACTATTACAGCTTCAATTACCAGTCCGATAAGGTAGCGTTGTATTACAGTTTTGGTTTTTGTTACAATTTCACTCACCTGGCTTTTGTTATCTTCTCCAAAGAGTTTCCGGATAAAATCAAGCAGAAGAGGTTCGTAGAAAAGTATTAAAAAGATGTATACCGGGATTAAAAACAGTATTACTAAAGCATTTCCAACACCCACAAGAGTTTGCCCGATTGCGGAACTGCTGTTGTTGAGGAAATCGCTTTTGGTTTCAGTTATCCAGGCGTGTATTTTCCTGGGAGAAATATCGAGATAGCCTGATGACCAGGTAATGGATTGGTTAAATGCTTTGGTGAATTTTTCAACCAGTACCGGCCATGATTCGCTGAATGTGCTTGCCTGTGAATAAATAAGTATTCCTAATCCAGCTATAAGTACAATGGTAATTAACAATGAGATGGATATAGCAACTACCCTGTTACTATGTAAGCGTACAAAAAAATTAACAACCGGGTGAAGAACGATAGCTACAATAATTGCAAATACAAGCGGTACTATAATGCTTTGTGCAATATACAGCATCGTTATCAAGGCAAAAAGGCCAACAAAAAATATGGTCGTTTTTGCATAGAATGGTATTTTATAATCATTATCTATCACTGGGCGGGGATTTTGGCTACTTTTATATTGAAACTGCCCTGAACATATTTCATTTCAAGGCAGTTCGCACAACTATTTCAGTATTACCTATTTTGCGTTAACCTGTTCAGTAATATCCGAAACATCTGCTTTTACCCTGTCAAATTTCTCCGACATAGTGGTTTTAAATTCATTGAATTTTTCTTTTAATGAATCTGTATAGTCTGTACCCTTTTTTGATATTTTTCTGCGGGTATCCGATCCTTTATCCGGTGCCATTAAAATTCCCAGCACTGCTCCGGCTGCTATGCCGGCTAATAAGCCTAATACTACTTTTCCTGAGCTCATAATTTTTACTTTTAATTGATTACAATAAAATGATTATTAAGATCACAATAAGAACTACCGCTCCGGCTGAAACATAGATGTAACCGTCCATTGCTTTAAGTTGATCTTTGATGGAGCGAACTTCTTTTCTCAGCGCTTTCTTTTCTGATGACTTCAAATCCGACTTATCCAGCCTGTCAATATCGTCTAACCTTTGAAGTAAGACTTTAGCTTCGGGTGTAGCTGACGGATTTCTGTCAACTAACGAGGTTGGTGTACTGGTTTTGGTAGTGGCAGCATTGGCCATACCCGGGTAAAATGTTAATGACAAAAACATTGCCATTACAACAAAAGTGATTTTTTTCATTTTATTTATTTTTAGTTTAGTTTGTTGAAAAAGGAATATGTCATGATTTTTCTAAATCAATATTCCAGTAGACGATTTTTTAATCATGACTTTTCATTGTTAAATGATCTTTAATTTTTCTGGTTTATAATATGCTTCTGCCCTGAATTACCCTGAAAATTATTGCAATCAGCGCAATAACAAGTAAGATGTGAATTATGCCGCCAACGCTGTAAGCAAAAAATCCAATGGCCCAGGCAATGACCAGAATAACTGCGATGATGTAAAGTAGATTTCCCATGACTGTAACTTTTTTGATTAAGATTTTTAGATAAAGCAATAGTTTTCATCAGAATCAAATTGTGAGCTAGTGAGTGAACTATTACAGGAACAAAGGTATATTACGCCCCTCCCGTGAGCGTTACACAATTTTAGGAATAAGTTATAATATTCACACATTTGAATAATTGAATAGGTATAAAGAAAAGAATTCTCCTCAGATACGATTTGCATTTTCCCGATGATACGATGATCTGCTATTACTAAATTATGCGTTCAAACGCCTCCTGTTTGAGGCCGGTTGATTCCGGCTAATTAAATCAAAAACATTTATGAATTTCTCTAAATTGTAATATCTTTTCTCAGAGCAGTAAATATGGATTAAAACTTTTCAAAGTCCTTTAAAATCATTACTTTCGTAAAAATCGGAATATGTACTAAACCGTAACAATGGGTTTCTATCCTTACTGAGTTTTTATCACTTTATTGTTCAGGAAAGTATAGCTCGTATTGGTCTGAATCCCTAAAATTTAATAGGAAATTGTTTAGTTCTGCTCCAGCCTTAAAACAGGAATATCATGCACGTAGTTGTAACCCGCAAAAAATTCACTTTTTCGCCTGATCCGTCCCGGATCATTGCCCGTTTTTTATATGTAAGCGATGAAAGGTCGGCAGATATAATAAGGAAAGTATTAGCCATGCCTGAAAAAGAAGTGAATATTGCCATGAGCCAGTTACTTAGAGGATATTCCCGTCGTCACAGGAATATCTCAAAAATATTTGAAAAACATTTTAACCGGATGGCCCCCATCTTTGATAAAATTGAAATTAATGAGGAAGATTTGAGCCCGGCTCAGAAAGCACTGATAGGTTCTTACTTCACCATGGAATATTCCATTGAGTCGGCTGCTTTTTTTAATCCGTCAGTTGTCGAAAACCCGGATCAGTCTGAAACAAGATCAGATGAAAAAAGGGTAATTTTTAGTTTCCGGGCAACAGGCGAAGGGCATATCTCATCTATTGTTTTCCGCTCCGGGATTCTGGATAAAAATAATAACCTTACCGTTGAACCGGTTGGCAGGATGCTTGCCGAAGCAGATGTAATCAAACGGAATTTTTACGACAAAAAAGCTTTTTATCAGAAGTTGACAGAAATGCAGGACCAGGGAGATTTAATTCCTCCTGCAATTCTTGATAAGCATGACGATAAACCAGAACAATCAAATGTAATTCCTCCTGTTATTATTGACAAGCAAGAAGATAAGAAAGACCAGAGAAATGTTATTTCTCCCGATTTCATCCTGGATAAACTAGGTGATAATTTTACATACGGCGAATTGATGAGAAACATCGAGATCGCCAGAAAGGATACTGCGCACACCGAAGATCAGATGAAGATTATTAACCATATGATGTGGCTGGCCTCTTCACACTATGAGGTTACATTTTCTATCGATTCTGCCATTTCCGAAAGAGTTATTTTCCCGATTTCAGCAACGGAACAAAGGGGCATTGAAGATGCCCGTTTCGTGAAATTTACTGATGATAATGGTGAAATAACTTACTATGCCACGTACACCGCTTACGATGGAATGTCAATTCTGCCTAAATTGATTAGTACTAAAGATTTTTACAATTTCAAGATATTGCCGATTAATGGTGAAATCGCGCAAAACAAAGGCATGGCCCTTTTCCCACGGAAAATACACGGTAAATATGCGATGCTTTGCAGGATTGACGGGGTAAATAATTATATTGCTTATTCCAACAGCATCAATATCTGGCACGAAGCTACTATTATTGAGCAACCCAAATATCCATGGGAATTGGTGCAAATAGGAAACTGTGGTTCTCCTATTGAGACTGAAGAAGGCTGGCTGGTTATCACTCATGCGGTTGGCCCAATGAGAGAATATACCCTGGGAGCCTCATTGTACCAGCTTGAAAACCCGGAGATTGAAATCGGGCGTCTGAATTCACCGTTAATGTCACCAAACGAAACAGAACGTGAAGGATATGTGCCAAATGTAATTTATTCGTGTGGTTCAATGATCCATAATGAGGATCTGATTATTCCTTATGCCATGTCCGATCATTCGTCATCCTACGCAACAGTTGATTTGAGGGAACTGCTTGATGTGCTGAAGGCTTCGGGTAATAATAAATAACCCTGTTTTAACCTGAAATATTTAACAATTGGAATAACAATACTTCAGTTTTGGCTTAATTGACTGGAAGAAATCATACGTCAGGTGAAAGTAGAGCCCCTTCTCCGGTTACATGCAAAATAATAGTTAGGTTCATTACCTGCACATTTATTTTAAAGAGGATTTTCCACAAAAAATGTCCGCAGCTATTAACGGCGGACATCAGCGGCCTTATCCGGTTCCGCTTTCACGGTTTAAGACAAGGATATATAAACTTAGAATCCAGGATACTTTTTTAAGATCCGCTGGTTTCCCATGCTTCTTTGTCGTGAGCTTTTTTATCATTACTTCTCAGTAAATCCCTGATAATACGAAAGAATATTCTTCCACCTCTCCGGATAGCTTCGGGATTTTGGGCGACTAAATTTTTAATTCCAAACATTACAGCTGTTCCGAGAATCTTTCGTAGCGGGCTGTTTGAAATGCTTTGAAACAACATTTTAGAGATATACCCTGCCGACAGTCCAATGGTTGAATTTATCAGGTTATCCTGTAAATCCTCCGATTCAGTTGCCTCGATAAAAGCGCTTTTAATCAGGTTAATAGGCTTTATACTTTCGACCGCAACAAGAAATTGGGCTTTCATCAGTTTTGCTTCTTCAGCCTGCCTGCTTTCCAATTGAAGAATAGCAACTCTCAGATCAGATTCTGTAATGATTGTTTGCATGATTTCGTTTATTGAAGAGCTTGTTTAATGATCAGTTCACTGATTGGTTTTTTAACCCAGCTATGAAGGAAAAAATGCAACACTATGCCAGCAACAAGATAAAATCCAGCTACTATAAAAAACCCGTAATAAGCTTTGCCGAGCAGGTCACCCAACCAGAGTGAGACTGCTATACTCATCACAAATGAAAACATTGAAACCATGAGGATTACACTAAGCTTGGCTATCAATGCGGTTACAACAATATTGGTTGTCTCCAGCAATTTGAGTTTCGAGAGTTCATACGTTGTTTTGCCATATGCTTCAGCTTTCTCAAATAGTGATTCAATTGAATTTGCCGTGGTTTCCATGTTACTGATTTATCCTTTTATGTTTTCATTCAAGAGACGGATGCCAATCTGGTTTCAAACTGCGGGCTACAATAAGCCTTTTAACCCTTTTGACAGTATTTTTAACAATTCTGTCCGTAATTATTTTGACGATGTAGCCGAAGGATCAAGTTTTCCCTCCTGAGCCATGCGGTTTACTTCTTCAACCATCGTTTCAAACTGATCGGTAATGCTGTCAATCAGATCGTTGAATTTTTCCTCCAGTTCGTCGGTATAATCAAAACCTTGTTTTGAAAATCTCCTCCTGGTAATTGAACCTTTAGCGGGAGCAAATAGTATCCCTAATGCTGCCCCAACGGCTGCTCCGGCCAAAACTCCGGTTAATGTTGTCTTAATACCCATGATTATAGTTTTTATAGTTTATTAAATTATTTACTGCTACAAAGGTCAGCTCCAAACTGCTGCTAAGCGTTACATAATTTTGAAAAAGATTTACAATATTCACACATTTCGGAACTTAATATTCAATCAGATTGCAATGACGTTTTTATTAGCACAAAAACTGTTGTTTAAACACGTAAAAACCCATTTCAAACTGAAATGGGTTTTTGCATGGATAAGGCTGTTATTTAGCCGCACTGCATTGAATGTTTTTTAGTGAAATGCAAGGCCAACTGTTGAAACACCGGTTGAGAGGTCAAGAAATATTCCAACCCGGTTACTCATGTGGTATTCAGTTCCTACATGCAGATCAAGAAATAAAGGATTTACATTATGGTAATAGGTGTCATGTGAGTAGCCATCATCCCAGGTTTCTTTTACGATAGAGAATCCTAAAGAACCCGCGAGGTAAAAATCCCAGTTGGGGCCAGCACCCAGTATCTGATCAAAATAGTATGTGCCTTTTACACCAATAGGAATAATTGTTTCCCTGTAATAATACGCGTCATCCCTGTATGTTGAAAATGAAACAAAAGGAGCTAAAGTGAAATTCCTGGCCACATCCAATTCGTAGTTAATACTAAATACAGGCAATGAATGTCCATAGTTATAATATCCGTAATAACCACCTAAGCCCAGGCCCAGGTTTAACGTATGTCCATATCCTCCGGAAGAATTTGATCTCTGGGCAAATAGATTTGTCCCTGAAATCAGAAGGGCAAATAGTACTATTAGAGTTGCTTTTTTCATTTGATTGTTTGTTACTTATTGGGTTTATAAATGGTTAAATTTCTAAATGTTTAAAATGGATTCTTTCCTGAACCATATTGGCTATTTCCTGCCATTCCCTTTACCATTCCTTTTTTCCTTTCCATTCGATTTTTTCTGTTTGTTATTATCATGTCCGCTGCTTTTAACATTTCCATGTCCGCTACTCTTAACATTTCCATGTCCGGTAGGTCTGGCATTTCCACGGTTTATAGCTTTGTTAGGACGGCCATTCATATCTCCTCTGGTTCCGGAGTAACCATGTTCCGGTCTTACGCCAATATTTCTTTGTGCAGGACCGTGGTAGCCTCGTGCATATTTTCTTTTATAGTCATTATAGTGACTGTAAGGCCTGGTACCGTGATAATCATGCATTACCACTTTATATCCGCCATATAAATCATAATTCCTGTATCGTGAAGGAAGGTATGTTCTGTGTACCCATACTCCGCCACTCTGATAAATAAACATGGATGAATGAATATCATAGTAGGCATATACATCAGGAAGGTAATAATATTGTACATCGGCATATCCTGCAGGTCCCCACATAGGTGGTGAGCCAAGATTAATATTTACCGAAACCTGTGCCTGCGACGATCCTGCAATAAACAAGCCCATTGCAAGTACAATTAATTTAAACGTTTTCATTTTTACTGATTTTAGAGTGTAACGATTTTCACACTGCAAAGGTGAGCCCTTAAATGCTGAAGACTGTTACACAATAAATGAAAAGTATTACATAATTCACACATTAAATGGACAGGATAAAAATTTGATTGTGTAAAAAAAAGCTGCCGGGTATTTGAACCAGGCAGCTTTTATATTTAAAGGAATTAGTGTATGTTCCGAAAATTAATTTTTAGGAACAATATCAATTATAACGGTACGGTTATAAAAACGTTCTTCCGGAAATTTGTTTTCGAACGGAGCTAACTTTTCATCTTCACCAAAACCAAACACTTCAATTTTTACATCGGTTCTGCCTGCTTTTGAAAGACTGTTTTCAAGAATGCCTTTAACATCATTTGCCCTCTCCATTGAGAGGTTTTTGTTATAGGCTTCTTCCCCGATGACATCGGTATGGCCATGTATCATTACTGTTCCACCTTGTGGAATTTTAGGTGTTACAACTTCGGTAAGATACTTTTCGTAAACAGGAAGAGCTTTCGATTCGTTGAATTCGTAGATGATGCTGAATCTCATCCCTTCTTCATTTGTAGGCGGAGTCCAAAGAACCATGTGAACGGTAGATTCCGTTTTTATTGTTTTACCACTTTTGGTCTGACCTATTAAAGTTACCTTATAATCTCCTACAGGCCGCGTACCCAAAATTGCTTTTCCCGGCATACTTACTTTTTCCTCAGTAAAAGGACCAAAGTTTTGCAAAGTTCCTTTCTCATCCCTGACTTCGAGGGACCAGGAAGAATAAGCTTCGTTTCCGCCTTTAGCTTCAAATGTTACGTAACTTTCAATCGGTGCTTCCTGTACTACATTGATTTCTATCGGTTTGAGAGTGGTTTCAGGCCCGCTCTGGAATTCCATCAATAATGCGGGTGAACTGCTTTCGATGGAAACCCTGCGGTCGCCTTCGCGGAGAAGAACAAGTTCTTTCGTTCCGCCTGGCTGTTCAGATGGTAAATCCGGTTTAACCTGTCCTTCAGTAGAGATGCGTGACGCGTCAATTCCAAAAACATTCACAAGGTATACTTTGATTGATTCAGCCATCATTCGGCCATCTTTTTTGCCTTTCTCAGATGAGCCAATCAGGGTCACTGTTGCCGTAGGGTTTTTCACCATACGGTCACCCAGGATATTCAGCACATTATAATAAACAACCATTTGGCGATCCGAGCGGCCTGACAGATTTTTGGGGGTAGTTACCTGGAGCTGATCTTCTTTAAACGTAGAAACCTGGTCTTTTGTAAGTAAGATATACCTATCAGATATCACAGTAGATCCTAAATCGAAAAACACATAATTCCTGACAGGGAATATTTCCCTTACCCTGCGTTCGGAAGGCAAATTCCTTGGCGAGGTTATTGTAAACTGTACTTCAGGTTCCACAAAAACCGGTGCAATTACGTCAACGGGTACAGGAGTGGAAATCTTTCGGCCACGACCAAGTTTAAGTGCTGCTCCTGCTCTTACGGTGGTTATATTCCAAGTTTCGATTGAACGTGGAGTTTGGCCAAAATAAGGCTGGAAAGAAACAAACGGTGAAAGCACCCATTGAGTCTTACGGCTTTGCGATGAAAGTTGGATATCGTACCCGGCTCCGACCTGCATCGAAATCTGCATATCATTCACATCACTGAAATCACCTGAAACATCCGCAGTAGGTTCCTGTTCAGGATAAGCAGGATTTATTCCCAGCTTATAGGTATATGATTCTGTGAGTTTATAGGCAAAACGTGGGCCTGCATACAAATAAAAATCCGATTTGAAAGGCGCAAAACGCAGGCTTGGTTCAACAGTTACATAGCTTAAGTCGGTTTCTAAATCGGCCGGGCAATTACAAGGAGTAACTACCTGGTCGGATATAGCGCTGCGATTGTCGTAACCGGCCTGTATCATGAATCCGAACCTTGAATCAGGACTATGGTATTCAACAAGAGGCGCGGCAAAGAGCCCAACACCGAAACCTTTCTGAAAAGTGGCCGGAGGAGCAAAATTTGCATCTAATTGATGCGTTGATCCGTTGTAGAAGTTGAAATTTGCGCCACCAGCTGCACCAAACAACCATGAAGGCCTGGTGTATTCAGTTTCCTGTGCATGAAGAGGTGCGTTGAGACCTGTCAGAATAAAAGCGCTGATAAAAACACTTTTGATAATCAGGTTATACGGGGACCACGTTTTGCGCAGTCCCGTTTTTAAATTTGTTATCAATTTCATCTTATTAGTATTATGGTTTTGTTATTGTGTTTGTGTGTGTCATTACTACAGCGCCATTCCTGGCCAGCATACGGCCAACAACAGTTGCATGCGAGTTCATAGTGATGGATGTTAAAGCCAGTATGTTTCCCTGGAAAATAGTATAGTCCCCAATGGTAGCTGAACTGCCGGTCTGCCAGTACACATTTTTAGCCTGGGCACCTCCGCTAAGAATAACATTGCCACCTGCTCCGCCTACTGTTGTAAAGTCAGATGCAATCTGGAAAATCCAAACCGCATTCGGGTCACCTTGCGCGTCAAGTGTTAAATCACCCGATTGTATCAGAAGTGTGGAGGTTGATTTGTAAATACCCGGCGCCAGTGTTTTACCACCCTGATCGCCTGATACTGTAGCCGGTGCGGGTGACGTTGCTCCTTCAGCAAAAAGATACGCTGCGGTGAGGTCAGTTTTAGCTTGTAAAAGCATGGCTGCAACACCAACCGGAACTATATCGTCAGCGGCATAGATTACTCCATTTACTATAGTAGCAGGAGGGAATCCGGTAACTGAAGAACGAAGACCAGGATAAATACCGACATTCATATTATTAATCACACTAAAACCAGCTGCGTTACTAACTCCTACACCTGCTAGAATTCCGAATTCTTCAGCCGATCCCATGTTCACGGTTGGAGGAATAATGGCGCCGCCTTCGGTCCTGAAGCTCCATGTATAATCTTCAGATAGTGATGTGCCAGCCAGGTTTTTAGCCCCGGTTGTGATGGTTGCGGTATAGGTAGTCCCTGGTAAAAGATCACTGCCAGGTGCAAAAGATGCAATAGTACCTGAGTAGGAAACTGTTCCTGAAACCGGCGTTATACCTTGTTTCAAAGTGAAAGTTGTTGTTGTTATTGTCGACATATCCATGGCCATATTAAAGCTTCCGGTAACTATTTTAGTGATGGCAACGCCAGATGCATTGTCGGCAGGATCAGTTGAAATCACAAGTGGATCGGTAAGAGCTGCTGTTGTAAATGTCCATACATAGTTGGTTGCCAGTTTCATGCCGGCAACACTGGCAGCGCCGGTAGTTATGGTACCGGTATAAACAGTAGCGGGCAAAAGGTCAACGGATGGATTAAAAGAAGCAGTAGTTCCTGTATAAGAAACAACTCCGGCAATAGATGTGGTTCCCTGGTATAAAGTAAAAGTTGTGGTAGTTATGGTCAATGGATTCATTGCCAGACTAAATGTGGCGGTTACAGTTTTATTGAGCGCTACACCTTTGGTATTATTAGCCGGGTTTATGGTGATTACCGAAGGGGCTAAATAGCTTCCTGTTTTAAATGTCCAGGTGTAGGTGTTGTCAATTGGCGCGCCTTCAACATTCCTTGCTCCGGTGGTAATTGTTCCGGTGTAAGTTGTGTTTGCAGTAAAGGCGGCTAAAGGCGTAAATATGGCTTTTGTGCCGCTGTAAGTAACTGTTCCTGCAATTAAGGTTGTACCCTGATGAAGCATAAATGTTGTTTGTGAAATAGTTGTAGGGTCCATTGCGACACTAAAATTGGCTTCAACATCTGTATTCATAAATACATTCAGGGCGTTGTTTACCGGGTCGGTTGAAATTACTGTAGGCGACAGCACCAGGCCAGTACTGAAGGTCCAGACGTAATCAGTTTGCAAAGCATTCCCCGCTAAATCTTTTACTGATGCCTTAACCCTGCCGGTATAGGTTGTATTGGACAGCAGAGGTGTGCCTGGCACAAAACTCATCGTAGCATTTGTATTATTGTAAGTAAGTATGCCTGTAAGCGTCTCACTCGATTTTAACCCTCCGGTTAAAGTGAAAGATTCCTGGTTTATTGTTTCCGGGTTCATCTCTTCATTGAAAGTTATTGTGATAACCTGTTTGAGAGGTACAGAAGTAGCAGCATTTGTTGGATTTGTTGACACCACAACCGGGCATACACCAACAGTTTCAACGTAGTCATCTTTTTTGCAACCTGCTATCAGTGCGGCAAAGGATAAGAAGGCTACGATCGTAGTCATCCATAATCTTGATCGATTTGTTTTCATTTTTTTGCTTGGTTTAATTTGTGATAAAATTTTCACGGAGCAAAGGACCGCCATTAAAATCCCGAAAGCATTACACAATTAAATCCGGGAGTTACATGATTCACACATTCAAACGGAAATATTATGATGTTGTACCTGAAATCAGCATCATTGCCTTATCCTTTGTGTAAGGCCCAAATTTTTAAACTCATCGATTCATACCATTATTACGATTTAAACCCGGGAGTGCTTACACCCGTCCGCAGTTGTTTAGTCAACCGGAGTTGCCAATGTGTGAATCATGTAACTTATATAAAAAGTTATGTAACTGATATCTATACTGACATACCGAATTTTGTAGAAAATTTTGCATTCTGCCTGACGCGGATCAAAGAAGAAATCAAGAAGATACATGCCGGTAAAAACAAACCCATTAATCGCTTATTTCATAAGAATAGTGACTGCCTTTAAATCTAAAAGCAACAAACGTTTTAATGGAAATCATACACGTAAACTATTGAAAACACTGCTAATATTGGTTAGTGTAACAGTGGTTATTGTGGCTGTGGTCATTTTATTTATTTCACCCATCACGAAATACCTGGTTGAAAAATATGATCTGAAGTTTACCGGGCGGCAAATTACCATGGACTGGGCGTATGTGAACCCGTTTACCGGGTATGTTCATTTCGACAACTTTAAAATATTTGAATATCGAAGCGACAGTGTTTTCCTTTCAGCAAAAGGGGTGAGCGCAAATTTCGAAATGCGTAAATTGTTTTCAAAAACCTATCAAATAAGTGAACTGATATTGAATCGCCCACGCGGTATTATTATACAGATTGATAAGGATTTGAATTTTGATGATCTGATTAAAAAGTTTTCGCCGGAAGCGGATTCTTTAAAAGCTTCCAGGCCAGTTCATTTTAGTATTCTCAGCATTAAAATTATTGACGGGGAAATTTATTACCGGGAAAGGGTAACACCTATCAATTATTTTATCACCAAAGTGAATATTGAGAGCTCCGGAATCCATTGGGATTCAGATACAATAGCTGCTAAATATTCATTTCTGTCAGGCATTGGCAGCGGCGGAATGAATGGCGATTTTACCATCAATACTAAAACTCTCGATTACCGGTTGGCAGTGATAGCTAAGAAATTCGACCTGGAAATTCTGGAGCAATACCTCAAGGAATTAACTAACTTTGGTTATTTCAGTGGAAATATAGATGCAGATCTGAAAGTAAAAGGTAGTTTTAAGACTGCAGAAAATGTTACATTCAAAGGAATGCTTGCAATCAATGAATTTAAAACCGGCGAAAAACCGGGGGATAATTACGCATCGTTCCAAAAACTTGCTATAGCCGTATTTGAACTCAGTCCTAAAAATCACAAATATCTGTTCGATTCGGTTTCCCTAAATAATCCTTATTTCAAATATGAACAATACGATTACCTGGATAACCTTTCACGGATGTTTGTTTCGGAAACGGGCAAAGCGGGCGTTGCCCAATCGCAGGGAGCTAAATTTAACCTGGTTCTCGAGATTGGTAATTACATAAAAAGGTTGTCGAAGAATTTCTTCCGGTCCAATTATAAGATCAACCGCCTGGCAATTTACAGTGGCGACCTGGAATATTGCGATTATTCGATGAGCGAAAAATTCTCTGTTCATTTAAACCCGCTTTATGCACTGGCCGATTCCATTACAAAAAATCAGAAAAGAGTAAGTGTCTCAATCAGGTCAGGCATTATGCCCTATGGAAATGCGGCGGTATCAATAAGCATAAATCCAAACGACAGCTCTGATTTTGATCTGGATTACCTGCTTCAGAAACTTCCGGCTACCCTATTTAATCCTTATCTGATCCAATATACTTCATTTCCTCTCGATCGGGGAACTGTTTCGGTGAATGGCACCTGGCATGTCCGGAATGGTATTATCAAAAGTGACAATCATTTCATTGTAATTGATCCCCGTTTAGCCAACAGGTTAAAAAATAAAGGAACAAAGTGGTTGCCGATGCGGCTGATCATGGCTTTTATTCGCGAGCGCGGAAATGTAATTGACTACGAAGTACCGATAAGCGGCGATTTGAAAAACCCTAAATTTCATTTGCGCGATGTGATCATCGATGTGCTGGGGAATATTGTTGTTAAACCTGTTACGACGCCATACCGGATGGAGGTAAAAAGTATAGAAACTGAAATTGAGAAATCGCTGACGCTGAAATGGGCGATGCGTAGCAGTTCGCTTACCCGTTTGCAGGAAAAGTTTATTGAAAAAATGGCCGGATTCCTGGTAGCCAATCCCAATGCAATCATAAGTGTTTCGCCCCAACAATATGAAACAAAAGAAAAGGAATACATCCTGTTTTATGAAGCAAAGAAAAAATATTTCCTGGCTTCCAATCATAAAGATGAAAAATCATTCACGGACGAAGATTCGGAAAATGTCGAAAAGATGTCGGTTAAAGATATTCAGTTTGTGAAATACTTAAACCTGCATACAGCTGATTCAATGTTGTTTACTTCACAGGACAAATGTGCCAGGCTGCTGGGCGGGAAATTTGTCGACAATAAATACAAGCAGTTAAACAAGGACAGGAAAGCCGCTTTTATCGGCTACTTTAAAGATAGAAATGTTGAAAATCGTATTAGAATTACTGCTGACCACAACACGATTCCATACAATGGGTATTCATTCTATCAAATTATTTATAAGGGCGAATTCCCGGATGATATCAAGAAAGCCTACCTGAAAATGAATGAATTGAATGATAAGGCACCGAGGAACCTGTTTCAAAAGGACCGGAGAAATTATAAAGTTAAAACATAGAACGTGACGAGCGGGGAAAAGGATTTTATAAAATGCCACCAAGACACAAAGCCGCAAATTCACACAAAGAACAGAGCATAGAAATATTACCTCAGTGAATCTTTGAGCCCTTGTGTACTTCCTTATTTCATTCTATGTGTGAATCATGTAACTTATTTCAAAAGTTGTGTAACACGTTTGGTTCTGCTTCTTTTCATCTTTGTACTGTAATTTACAGGTAAAAATTACTATGCCATACGGGTTTCCAAACTACGGTTTATCTGGCAGAAGTCAGATAAAACCTGTTTTTCGGGATAAATGAACACAAAATACAAAAGCAATTCACTAAATCAAAATGGCGATTTTCAGGAGCAGGAAATATATTTTCTCAAAAGGACTTGATCCGTTTTTCTCGGGAGTACAAAGCGCCTATAGTTTTACGGCCTTGTTTTTCAAAGAGGCTTTTAAGAGGCCTTTTCACTTTCGCGAAGTGCTGAACCAGAGTTTCGAAGTAGGCTTAAAATCATTGCCATTGATTACCCTTACAGGGTTTATTATCGGGATAGTTTTTACAAAACAATCCCGTCCTTCGCTGGAGGATTTCGGGGCTACATCCTGGTTGCCTTCGTTAATTGGCATTGCGATTGTGCGGGCACTGGGGCCATTAGTAACAGCGCTTATTTGCGCTGGTAAAGTAGGCTCAAGCATTGGCGCCGAGCTAGGTTCCATGAAAGTTACCGAACAGATTGATGCCATGGAAGTATCGGCCATCAACCCGTTTAAGTACCTGGTTGTAACACGTGTGCTGGCAACTACTATCACACTTCCGGTGCTGGCCATGTATTGCAGTTTTGTCGGGTTATATGGTTCGTATGTAAATGTTCACAGCGAGGAAGCCGTGAGCCTGGTCACGTATTATCAAAGCGCATTTTCGAGCATCAGTTTTCTCGATATTTTTACTTCCGTTTCCAAAGCAACTATTTACGGATTTACTATCGGAATCGTAGGATCTTATAAGGGATTTAATGCCACGCAGGGAACCCGCGGTGTTGGCAAAGCAGCAAACCAGGCTGTTGTGCTTTCGATGTTCCTGATCTTCCTGGAGGAACTTATCATTGTACAGGTAGCGAACTGGATCCGATATTTTTAACGCCATGGAAAAGTTAAAACTACATACAAACAATACAGGCGAAGCGGTAATTTCAATCAGCGGCTTATATAAGTCGTTCGACGATTTGCAGGTATTAAAGGGAATTGATTTCAGTCTCTTTAAAGGTGAGAATGTTGCCGTACTTGGTAAATCAGGAAGCGGGAAATCTGTTTTGATAAAGATTATTGTGGGTTTGCTCAAACCTGATAAAGGTGAAGTACTGGTGCTTGGCGAACATGTGGACATACTGGAGCGCAAAGCACTTGATGCCTTGCGGTTGCGAATAGGATTCTCGTTTCAGAACAGTGCCTTGTACGACAGTATGAATGTATTTCAGAATCTTGCCTTCCCATTAACTATGAACAGGAATAATCTTAGTAAGCCGGATGTTACGAATGCAGTTGAAGAAGTGCTTGAAGCAGTCGGGTTAAAAGACAAAATAAACGTTCTGCCTTCGGATCTTTCGGGCGGGCAGCGCAAACGGATTGGCATTGCGCGTACATTAATTCTGAATCCCGAAATCATGTTATACGACGAACCCACTTCGGGCCTCGATCCGGTAACAAGTGCCGAAATTATTGAGCTTATCAACGAAGTTCAGCAGAAATACAATACCAGTTCGGTTATTATAACCCACGATCTCACCTGTGCCAAAAACACCGGAAACCGCATTGCCATGTTGCTCGAAGGCAGCTTTTTAAAAGTCGGAACCTTCGCGGAGGTTTTCGCTTCGGATAATGAACAGATAAAAGGCTTTTTTAATTACAATTTTATTCAATAAATCATGAATGAATCACCAAACAGGCGCGCAATATTAGTAGGATTTTTTGTCATCCTGGGAATTATCTTTTTTATAGGTGGAATTCTTATGGTTGGGAACCTGCACGAAACGTTTAAGAACAAAATGGAGGTTGTTGCCCTTTTTGATGATGTTAATGGCTTACAAAAAGGGAATAATGTATGGTTTTCGGGTGTAAAAATAGGCACGGTCAGCAACCTGCATTTTTATGGAAAATCACAGGTTGAGGTTCTTATTAAAATTGACACCAAAACACAGCAATATATCCGAAAAGATGCCATGGTTAAAATAAGCAGCGACGGAATTATCGGCAATAAAATTCTGATTATTTACGGCGGAACCTCCACTTCACCTGAAGTTCAGGAAGGTGACACCTTAGGTGTGGAAAAAACGTTTTCGACGGAAGATATGATCAATACGCTACAGGAAAACAATAAAAACATACTGGCAATCACCAACGATTTTAAAGTGATTAGCAAGAGCCTGGCTGCCGGCGAAGGCACCATAGGGAAACTGCTTAAAGATGATGCCGTTTATGCAAATATCAACGCCACCACAGCATCGCTTCAGCTTGCATCAGCAAAAGCGCAGGCATTGGTTGCGTCATTGGCTGATTTCAGTGCAAACCTGAATAAAAAAGGAACGCTGGCAAACGAATTAACAACGGATACCATTGTATTTAAGTCAGTAAAAGCTTCGGTAAGGCAGTTGCAGCAAATGGCAGATACGGCATCCGCGTTTATCGCAAATCTGAAACAGGCCGGTACTAATCCGAATTCTCCCTTTGGGGTATTGTTGCGTGATGAAGCTACCGGCACTCACTTAAAGGAAACAATTAAAAACCTGGAAAGCAGTTCCCAAAAACTGGACGAAGACCTTAAAGCCGCACAGAGTAGCTTTTTATTGAAAGGGTATTTCAGGAAGAAGGCAAAAACTGAAGCCATTGAAACACCTGAAAAGTAAACTTCCAAAATTAAAATAATTCAACAAATGAATCCTTTACTTTTGAGATGGAAAGCAAACATTTTAAACTGTAATACTGAAAGCCCAGACAGGTAAATGAATTTTGTTTGCGTTTTTTGTACTTTTGCATTAAATCATCTCTATATGAAAGAAATAGTTTTTTTAGTAGAAGAGTCGCAGGACGGAGGATATTTTGCCAGGGCAGTAAATCATTCAATTTTTACACAAGGCGCCACAATTGCAGAACTAAAACCAATGATCAGTGATGCCGTCCGTTGTCATTTTGATGAAGCGGAAATGCCGGACCTAGTGCATATCCACGTTACTCATGAGGAAACTTTTACCTTATAAAACTCCCAAGAAATATCGATGCTCAGCAGTTTATAAAAGCTTTGCAAAAATACGGGTAAGAACCTAGCAGGCAAACCGGAAGCCATATCAGGCTAACTACACAGCAAAACGGACAACACCATGTTACTATTCCCAACCATGATCCGTTAAGAATTGGAACCCTAAACGCTATTCTTGCTGATGTAGCAAATCATTTAGGTGTTTCCAAACAAGAGATCATAGAGAGATTGTTTTAAAAATTATTACTAAAAAAGAAATTATTTCTAACACTGAATATTCGAATTATTTATAAAATTCAGTCTTTATAAAACTCTGGATTCTATGTCTCAGTTTACTGAAAATTTGCACATTCTATTCAATCTACGGGAAGTTGCTGATCCACAATATCTTAAGCTATTTTTTAGATTTGTTATCCTTGTTTTCTTTATACCAACCTACATTGTTGATATCAGTATTCTGATTTAAATGATATGAGTTCTTGTTTTGTTTAGGCTTCGCATAAAGCTATTCCCGGCTTTCCTGCAATGTGTGAATCATGTAACTTTTCGTAATAGTTATGTAACACTTTCACAGTGGCTTGCATGTAATTTTGTTGATATGAAAATAGAAGCATACTGTTTCCTGAAATCCTTTTTGAAGGAGCTCAAAATATTTGATCCTAAGAAATTGCAAATACCACCACACGCCCAAGCATGGAAAAAATAAAAAAAATCAACCCTGTTAAAAAGGTTATTCCGAAAATACGGGTCGCTACGGTGAATTCCATGAGTAAGCTCAGCGATAAGACTCTTGAAAAAACCGAGGCCGCCAGCAACTTTTTAACCGATTTTGCCGATGTGATCCTGTTCCTTACACGTATTGTGAAAGAAACCTTTTCGCGTAACTTTGAGTTCAGGGAATTTTTCCGTCAGTGTTTTCAGATCGGGTATAAATCCTTACCACTGGTTTCGGTCACAGGGGCTATCATGGGCCTGGTGCTTACCATTCAGTCGCGGCCGGCTCTAGTAAATTTTGGCGCGGTGAGCATGCTTCCCGGCATGGTAGCAGTTTCAATGATAAGGGAAATGGGTCCGGTTATAACGGCTCTGATCTGCGCGGGAAAGATTGGTTCGGGCATGGGAGCGGAATTAGGTTCTATGAAAGTTACCGAGCAAATTGATGCCATGGAAGTATCTTCCACAAATCCAATGCAGTTTTTAGTTGTTACGCGGGTACTGGCAGCCACCATCATGATTCCGCTGCTGATTCTTTACGCTGATGCATTGGGGATCATTGGAAGCTGGATAGGCGCAAACATTAAAGGCGATGTTTCTTTTTCGTTGTTTTTCCACCAGGCGTTCGCTTCTGTTGGTTTTATGGACTTTTTACCTGCCGTGATTAAATCGTTCTTTTTTGGAGCAGTAATCGGGCTTGTTGGTACGTATAAAGGCTACAATGCCGGTCGCGGAACCGAAAGTGTTGGTATAGCTGCTAATTCAGCTGTTGTGCTTGCGTCGCTGCTGGTAATAATTTTAGATGTGATTGCCGTACAGATTACCGATATGTTAACATAATGAATATGAAGGATACAGAGACTTTAAGTAAGCTTATGCCTGCTGCTGCTGCTGCTAACAAGGAAGCGGTTATTGAAATAAATAACCTGAAGAAATCGTTTGGCACACAACAGGTTTTAACAGATCTTTCGCTGAAGCTTTTTAAAGGTGAAAACCTGGTGGTGCTTGGTAAATCAGGCAGCGGGAAATCGGTGTTGATTAAATGCATAGTTGGTTTGCTCCCTTCAGATGGTGGAACCATAAATGTATTTGACAAAGATGTAATCAAGCTGGACAACAAGGAATTAGGTGAACTGCGCCAGAAAATCGGTTTCCTTTTTCAAAGCGGTGCCTTATACGATTCCATGACAGTGAAACAGAACCTGGAATTCCCTTTACGAAGAATCAGGAAGAACCTGAATGAAAAGGAAATTGCCGAAAAGATCAATGAAGTCCTCGAAAATGTTGGCCTTGCTGACGCTTTAAACAAAATGCCTTCGCAACTTTCGGGCGGCATGCGCAAACGCATAAGCCTGGCTCGCACCATTGTGGTTGACCCGCTCATTATGCTTTACGACGAACCAACCACTGGGCTCGATCCGATTACTTCCGACGAAATAAGCACACTTATTATTGATGTTCAGAAAAAATACAAAACCTCATCCATCATCATCACTCATGATATCAAATGCGCGCTTAATACCGCAAACCGATTGATCATGCTTTCAGAAGGCGAAGTTTATAAGGAAGGAAAACTTAAGGATTTTGAAAACTCTTCCGATCCAATGATAAAGGCATTTTTCAACTAGAGGTCATATGGGGATTTAAATTCCAAGTCACAAATAGAAAATAGAAAATAGGGAATTAGAAAATGGTATTTCACACTTCCAATGTCCCCAATCAAATAACTCATAACTCATATCTCCCATGGAATCCCATTCACAAAAATACAAAGTACGTTTAGGCCTGTTTGTCGCAGGCGGGCTGGCGATTTTCGTTCTGGCTATCTTTATTATAGGGAAACAGAAAAACCTGTTTAACCCCGTATTTAAACTTACGGCAACTTTTTATAACGTAAGCGGACTGCAGGTTGGCAATAATATACGTTTCTCCGGTATTAATGTAGGCACTGTCGACAATATCCTAATCATTAACGATTCTACAGTTCGGGTTGATTTGTTGATACGTAAAGAAGTACACCCGTTTATCAAATCTGATTGCCAGGTAGCTATTGGTTCCGAAGGTCTTATCGGTGATAAGCTATTAACTATCACACAAGGAAGTACTGATGCTCCATTGGCTAAAGAAGGCCAGGAACTTGTGTCAACCGAGCCTGTTGAAACCGATGCCATCATGGCAAGTTTGGAGATTACAGCCCGGAATGCCGAAATTATAACACAGCAACTTGCCGAAATTATGATCAAGATAAACAGTGGAAGAGGAACAATGGGTCGTTTAATACAGGATACCACTATTGCCGAGAACCTGAATCAGACCATCGTAAATCTTAAAACAAGTTCCAAAGGCCTGGACGAAAATATGAAAGCAGCTAAACACAGCATTCTTTTTAAAGGATACTTCAAAAAGAAGGCAAAAGCTGCCGAAGAAAAAAAAGAAGATGCCAAAGACCAAAAAGCAGAGGAAGAAAAGAAATAGTAATCTACAGGTGCAGCGTCAAATTGAAATCAAATAATAATGGTTGAAAAATATACAGAAACAGCTAATGCAAACAAGGGCTAAAATATTTTTTCTACTGGTTTTTGTTTCAGCTGTAACAAGTGATTTTGCTTATTCCCAAAAGACTCCGATTAAAAAAGATACCACCCTGATTTATCAGAATATTGAAACCTTTTCAAAAAAACGCCAGGTTACAAAATACATGTACAGCATTTTTTTTGAACCGGTAAGCAAGCACAAAAAGAAAATTTACAAAAAACTGATCCGAAAACCTTACAGTGCCTTCGAAGGGAAAATTATAAGGAAAATCCACATTGAAACCCTTGATCCATTTGGATTTTCGATTGCTGATACCGTTGAAAAGGAGCAAGGCCACTTTGCGAAAAATGCGAATAAACTTCATATTAAATCGCAGCGTATTACTATTCGGAACCTACTGCTTATCAGGCAAAACCAGGTTTTCGACTCCCTGCTTGTCAAGGAATCGGAACGTTTGGTGCGCAGTCGTAATTATGTGAATGATGTTTCATTTTTCGTAATGGCAACCGCCCCAAAATCAGACTCCGTCGATATTTTTATCCGGGAACTGGATAAGTGGAGCCTGATTCCTGATGGTGCATTTTCCGCTTCCAGTATCACTATTAATCTGAAGGATAATAATTTCCTGGGCTTAGGTCACGAATCGAAAAATGAATACACCTGGAATGATGCCGCCGGTAATTACGCTTACAGTGTGAATTATTATATACCTAATATTCGCAATACCTATATTAGCTCAACATTGCATTTGGAATCCAAAGAAAACGGGAATTTTACAAGGAGCGTTGGTTTGGATCGCCCGTTTTTTTCACCCTATGCAAAATGGGCTGCCGGCGTTAATTTTTCACAGCAGTTTCGATTGGATTACATTCATGCCAGCGATTCACTTCTTATACTGCAGCCATTTAAATTTAATATCCAGGACTATTGGGCCGGATATTCCATGCAGGTTTTCAAAGGCAGAACAGAAAATTTTCGGGCCACAAATTTTATTTCAGCACTGCGTTTTTATAGGGTTCGCTATCTCGAAAAGCCTGATGGTGCCTATGATGCGCAGCATTATTTTTCGAACGAAAACTTTTACCTGGCAAGTTTTGGTATCTCAACACGTAAGTATGTTCAGGATAAGTACATTTTCAAATTTGGCGTTACCGAGGATGTTCCTGTAGGAAAAGTATTCAGTTTTACTGCTGGTTATCAAAACAAAAATAATTCATTCCGAAAATACCTGGGCGCAAAAGTATCTTCAGGCAATTATTATCCCTGGGGATATCTCAGCTTTAATTTCGAATATGGAACCTTCATGCGTGAATCTAATTTTGAACAGGGAGTTTTTACGGCAGGATTGAATTATTTTACTGGCTTGATAGAAATAGGAAAATGGAAATTCAGGCAATTTGTAAAACCACAGCTTACTATAGGCATCAATCGTTTTGCTTATGATAGCCTGACACTGAATGACGGCAGCGGAATAGATGGATTTAACAGCTCCTCCTTATCGGGTACAAGGCGGATGATACTTACGTTACAGACGCAATCATACGCTCCCTGGAATTTTATTGGATTCCGTTTTGGTCCCTATCTGGCTTTTTCACTGGGAATGCTGGGTGAGGCGGAAAACGGATTCAGAAACAGCAAAGTGTATTCACAAATAGGATTGGGTGTTCTGGTTAAGAATGAACACCTTATTATCAATACATTTCAATTGTCCATTGCGTATTTCCCTTCCATTCCAGGCAATGGGCAAAATGTTTTTAAAGGAAACTCATTCCGTACCGTTGATTTCGGTTTCCGTGATTTTGAAATAGGCAAACCGGCGGTGGTGGTATTTCAATAAAATAGAAAGGTTTCACGGTTCAGGGTTTCACGTTTCTGAAAACAGAATAATCAGTAGGAAAAGGAAATATTTCATCCCCTAACCCAGATACAATGACCTGAATCCAGCAAAAAGCAAAAAAGAAACCTGAAACCTGAAGCATGAAACTAACAACCCTTACTATAAAATCCCAGGCAAAAAAGATCTGGTACCTGCTCAGGGAAACCTTTAACGGGTTCATGGATGACGATGGCATGAAGCTGAGCGCGGCATTATCGTATTACACCATCTTTTCCCTGCCTCCTTTGCTCATTATAATAATAAGCCTATCCGGATACTTTTTCGGTGCAGAAGCGGTCAAAGGCGAAGTCTTCGGCCAGATTAACGGGCTTGTAGGTAACGCCGCCGCGTTGCAAATCCAGGAAATAATTAAAAATGTTAAACTATCGCACAGCAATACATTTGCTACCATTTTTGGCGCAATCATTCTATTGGTAGGCGCGTCAGGTGTATTTGCCGAAATACAGGATTCCATCAATTTTATCTGGGGCCTTAAAGCAAAACCAAAACGCGGGATCGTTAAATTTATCAAGAACAGGCTTATGTCGTTCTCAATGATAGGATCAGTAGGATTTCTGTTATTGGTAAGCCTGATTATAAACTCGGTAATGGATGTTCTGAATACCAGGTTGGCTGTGTTTTTCCCGAAAGACTCAATTTATTTGTTTTATGTCAGCAACCTGCTGCTGGTATTCTTTATTATCACGCTTTTATTTACCGTAATTTTCCGGACATTGCCCGATGGAAAGGTAGTTCTGCGCGATTGCCTGATAGGAGCCGCGTTCACTTCATTCCTGTTTATGATAGGTAAATTTGCAATCGGGGCTTATCTCGGGCAATCTTCGATAGCATCCTGGTATGGCGCTGCCGGATCAGTAATTCTAATACTTGTATGGGTATATTATTCAGCAATTATACTTTATTTTGGCGCTGAATTTACAAGGGTATATGCCGAAACCCATGGTGGTAAAATAATCCCCAACGGTTATGCTGTACAGATCATCAAACATAAAATCGAAATTGAGGAACTGAAGATGCTCTAGTCTATTTATGTGGCTTTCCCTTATCTTTTCCGGGATTGGTAGTATTCGGATGGTGAGGGTTGTTTGTGTTCTTGTTCCAGCCTTTAGGAGTA
>JAURYB010000053.1 GCA_030654075.1 Bacteroidales bacterium
AAAACACCAGCTTCACGTGCTGCCAGGATGTTGTTCAAATCTATCAAGCCTTGTTTTGCGAGCCTTTACCGAGGCGTACAGATGTGTGAAATTTATATTAAGCCTAGACTTTTTGGTTCTTTTGTGTCATGACAAAAGAACAAAATCAAAATCAATAGTGGAATTGCTCTTCAGGTGATAATATGGTTCAGCACATCAAAATAATATCTTGCCAATGTTTTAACATGTCCCGTTCCAGAATTAAACAAGTTATTCTTCTCCGTTAATCTATTGAAAACCAAATTCAAAATCATTACTTTCACATGTCTTCATTAACAGTTATCTTCCTATCAGCTTTTTTTCAGACTGAAAGCCAAACATATCTTTGTCAAGCAGAACAGGCATGGACTTGTTTCATATTTGAAATATCAGTTGGATCAGCTAACTCATGCTATTCATATTCTTTTAGTTATAAAAACCAATAAGCAGTCACCAGATTATGCTAAATGTATTATTTCAGCATACGATATTAAATGTACGTTTCCCGGATTTTGCTTCCATTTTTTTACTTTTATTTGATTGATATCACCTCATTTCAGGAAACCTGATACATTTTCCATACTATTCCTTCAAAAACTTTTTTCCTGAGTGTATCATCTGCTGGAAAACTGACTAATTTAGTCATTTACATAGTTTTACATTCAGGAATAAACAAAAAAGTAATTTAACCGTTTGTTTGAAAGGATTTAACCAATGAAAAAAAATCTATTCCTGTTTGTTATTCTGCTTCTTGCATCCGCTGGCATTTTTGCTCAGCAAGCGGTTTATCTTGCCCGGAAAAGCAAAGTTTCTTTTCAGTCGGATGCTCCTCTTGAATTAATAAAAGCCTCATCCACCAAGCTTCAGGGTGCTATCGACGTCACTAAGCGAACCTTTGCCTTTTCTATTCCTACTGATTCCTTTAAAGGATTCAACAGCCCGTTGCAGCAGGAGCATTTTTACGAAAACTATATCGAAGCCAAAGCCTATCCGGTTTCAACGTTTGAAGGCAAGATCATCGAACAGGTTGATTTATTGAACGATGGAAATTATTCTGTCCGGGCAAAAGGGAAATTGAACATACACGGAGTTGAGCAGGAACGGATCATCAAGGTACAACTGCGTATTTCGCAAGGTGTGATTTACGCGCAAACAAATTTCAGCGTCTTGTTACAGGATCATAACATTACAATCCCAAAAGTAGTTTTTCAGAAAATCGCCGAGGAAATTAAAGTTATTGTAGCCGTGGAATTTGGAAAGAAACAGCAATGATATCGAAACACTAGCCTGGCATAGCTATACTTGCAGTAGCTTTCAGTAAAACACACCCTGTTGCAACTGATACAAAAGAGAATTTTCACAAAAGAATAAAGTAAAGAGAAAAATCTGCAATGATAAAATCACTACCAGTACTGTTTTCCATATTTATGTTTGCGGCCAGTGTTTCTGGTCAAAAAGCATATTTCAGAAATATCAGGCTGCCTGATGAATTACAACAAACCTCTATCACCTGCCTGTATCAGAGTGATAACAGTAATATGTGGATTGGTACCGGCAAAGGACTATATAAGTTCGACGGAAACGATTTCGTGTTTTTTCATGGAACTCAGAAACAAGCTACGCTGCAGGTTTCAGCCCTCTACAAGACTTCGGATCAGATTTTATGGATAGGAACACGAAATGGCGAAATCTACCAATTGGAGGGCGATAGTCTCCGGCTGTTTAATCCTGAAGAAGGTAATCCGAAAGTGGCAATTACAGGGTTTGCCTCCGACAAATCAGGGAATTTGTGGTTTTCCACCTATGGCGAAGGCGTTTATTATTATGATGGGAAACATATCTATAATGTTAACACTGATGACGGTTTAACGGACAATTATTGCTATACAGTAATTGCTGATGAACAGGGACGCATCTGGGCAGCAACAGATGGTGGCATTTCGGTTTGTAACCTGGTAAATAGCAAAAAAAACATACGGAAAATTACAAGCATTGAAGGTTTGCCGGATAACATCGTACTAAGTCTTAAATTAGTCGGAACAGAAATCTGGGCCGGCATGCAGGATGCCGGTATCTGCAAAGTAGATATAAGGACTTTTAAAATTTCAGTTCCAAAGGCTTCTGAAAAATGGCAAAACGGTCCGGTTACTGATATTGTTGCCGGAAATAACTGGATGTGGGTTTCCACAGAGCGATACGGAATTATAGGGATAGAATCTTCATCCGGTAACATAAATGGAAATTACACCAGCTATGATGGCCTGAATATCTCCCGTATCAGCCATATGTACGCTGACAAACAAGGAAACTACTGGATAGCGGCAGGCAGCCAGTTACTCCTTTCGTTAGGGTACGATTTGATTCAATACATCAGCCCCGAAAAGCCAAACGGCGATAATATCCATAGCTTACTGATTAATCGTGAAGGTACTATTTGGTACAGCAATGATGACGGTTTATTTTCAACCGACAAACAGAGCAGGCAAAAAAATGAGATAAAACTGCCGATAGACAAGCGTACTCATGTAATAAGTCTTTATGAAGACGATAGAGGTTATATCTGGGCCGGCACTTTTGGAAGCGGGTTGTATTGCATTGATCCAAAATCGAAACGGATAAAATTATTCAGTGAGCCTGATGGACTTTCAAATGGAAATATACTATCCATATCCGGGAAAGGAAATCAGCTATGGCTTGCGACACTTGGCGGAGCTTATTTCTGCAATATGGCTGGGGATCCTTTTGCTGAAGGGTCAAAACATGTTTTTATCAATTACGGAGAAAAACAATTCCCGGGCAATAACTATATTTATTCAGTCTTCATCGATTCGCGCGACAGGGTATGGTTTGGCACTGATGGAAACGGAATCACCATGCTCGGGAAAGGCCGGTTTACCAGTTTCGATAAGGCACAGGGATTAAAAAGCAATGTGGTTTATTCAATAGCGGAGGATAGTGATGGTCACATCTGGTTCAGCACGGCTAATGCCGGAATATATCGTTATGATGGGAAATCACTGAAGAATTTTTCGCTTGAAAATGGACTTAGTGATTTGCATATAACCGGTTTACTGGCCGATAAAAGACATCATTTACTAATAGTTCATAATAATGGAGTTGATATTATGGATACCAGGACAAACGCTTTTCTTTACCTGAGTAAGGGTGTAGGTATTTCGGCATTAAATCCTGACCTTAATGTATGCACTATCGAAGGAAATGAAACAGCATGGCTGGGAACACAGAATGGTTTAATCAGGCTGCAAATTCCAGATGATATTTTAACCCGGCAGCCATCACTTCAGTTAAGCAGGGTCTCAGTATTTCTGAGCAAAGAAAATTATATTGGAACCCATGTGTTTTCGTACAATCAGAATCACATTTCGTTTCATTTCAATGCTTTTTGGTTTATTGAACCGGAACTTGTCCGTTACCAGATCCGGTTGAAAGGATATGATATTGACTGGATTGATACCCGAAATACCCTTGTCACTTATTCAAACCTATCACCCGGCGATTATACATTTGAAGTAAGAGCCTCTGTTAAAGGAAATTTTACGCTTAATGATGTAAAAACCTTCAGATTTACAATCGAAAAACCTTTCTGGAAATCCACCTGGTTTATCATGGCATCTATTGTAGTCATCCTACTGCTGGTTTACCTGATAATATTTACGCGCGAAAAACGGCTGAAACAACGTGATGCTATAGAACACGAAAAAATTGCTGTTAAGTTCCAGACCTTACGCAGCCAGGTAAATCCTCACTTCCTGTTCAACAGCTTCAGCACTTTAATAACTATTATTGACGAAGACAAAGAAGTAGCCATTGAATATGTTGAGAAGCTATCGTTGTTTTTCAGGAATATTCTCGAATACCGGGAAGATGATCTTATCCCGCTCAGCGAAGAACTCAAGCTTATTGAGACCTATTTTTACCTTCAGAAAAAGCGCTATAGTGAAAACCTCCGGCTTGATATAGTGGTTAATGAAGAAGCACTTTCTTCGCTTATTCCTCCTATGGTGTTGCAGATGTTGATTGAAAACGCGATAAAGCATAATGTTATATCGGCTGAGAAACCACTCGCTGTAAGTATCTTTACCGATGAAAAATTTATTACCATCTCCAATAAGCTGCAACGTAAAAAAGACAAAGAGCCTTCGACAGGTATCGGGATTACAAACATCAGAGACCGGTATGCTTTGCTGGGATTTGGTGACATACAGATTGTTTCATCTTGTGGCCAGTTTACTGTAAAATTGCCTTTAATCCATTTCGAAAAATGAACGTATTAATCATTGAAGATGAATCGGCAACAGCCCGTCGCCTGCAGAAATTGCTCCTTGAATTAGATTCATCCATAGAAGTATTGGCAGTTCACGAAAGCATTTCGCAAACGGTGAACTGGCTTAAAGAGCATGGCGAACCAGACCTGATGTTTATGGATGTAAATCTTTCGGATGGATTAAGTTTTGGTATTTTCAAGGAAATTGAGGTGAACTGCCCGGTTATTTTCACTACAGCTTACGATGAATATGCCATACAGGCGTTTAAAGTAAACAGTATCGATTATCTGTTAAAGCCTATCAACAAAGAAAACCTTGCTGACAGCCTGAACAAATACTATAAATTGACAAATATAAAAACTGAAACAAAAATTGATATTGCCAGGCTGGATATCGGAAAGCTGGCCCAGGCACTTGGCATACAGAAGCCAGATTATATGAAAAGGCTGATAGTGCGTTATGGTGAAGTTATCAAGGCGATTGAAATTAAGGATGTTGCCTATTTTTACTCAGATGAAAAAATTGTATTTATGACCCTGAGAGAAGGAAAAACCTATCCGGTTGATTTTACGCTTGATCACCTGGAAAATCGAACTGATCCGGAGTTGTTTTTCCGGATTAACCGAAAATTTTTAATCAGCTATCATGCTATCGAAAAGATGATTTCCTATAGCAAATCCAGGATTAAAATCACTCTTGACCCGCCCTGCGAACTCGAAGCGATTTCAAGTACCGAGCGATCAGGAGATTTTAAGGAATGGCTGGCCGGAAAGTAACTATTTAATTCTGATCAAATTTCTGACCTGTTTTCAAATCAATGGTTCTGTCAAAATAATATACAGCTTTTAACTTTCTGCTCTGTTTTTTCATAGGAAGTGATTCAATTATACCGGTTCAGCGGTTTAAAATTCCAGTTCATCCATCTTTGTTTTCCTGTTTTTATTTCCTGACGTTACTTTGACACTTCAAACAATGTAACAATCTAAAAAATAAATTTATGAAAACATTCTTTCTTCTTCCCGTTCTGGCAATACTATTTGCCTCTTGTTCCAAAAGCGATACAACTTCCGATCCTGTTGCTGATTTAACCACGAAAACCAATATGGTTGTTCAAAGTGAGTGGATCATTACTCAATATACAGATAGTGGAATTGACGAAACCATAGACTTTTCAGGTTATTCGTTCAGGTTTAATGCAGATGGGACATTTGTTTCTGTTTCAGCCAATGACACATTTTCAGGAACCTGGGTTTTGGGTGCAGGTAGCACAAAACCTGATGACAATGGTTACAGTTCAACAGAAGATAAATACAATAAGCTGACTATTGCCATTTCAGGCAGTACACAAATGAATCGCCTGAGTCACAAATGGCTGGCAGAAAAGATAACTGCAACCGAAATATGGCTGCGCGACGATAACCTGGCATCAAATGAGATACTCAGATTTGGCAAATAATCATTAATTCCATTTCACCCGGTAAAACTGAAATACCATGAAAAAGATCATAATGTTACTGGCAATCACGCTTGTAGCCTCCACATTAGTTGCCAATGCTCAGAAATTCATGACTAAAAACGGCACTATAAAATTCTCATCCGAAACCCCGATTGAGAAAATCGAAGCCCTGAACCGCCAGGTTAACAGCGCGCTGGATTTCTCGTCAGGAAACTTTGTGTTCAAAGTACTGATACCCGGGTTTGAATTTAAAAAAGCCCTGATGCAGGAACATTTTAATGAAAATTATATGGAGTCGGATAAATTTCCAAATGCGACTTTCAATGGAAAAATAGCCAACATAAAGGATGTGAGCCCGGGTAAAGATGGTGTTTATAAGGTTGTAGCAGAAGGAGACTTATCAATCCATGGAGTCACAAATAAGGTCAGAGTAAACGGCACTCTCGAAGTTAAAGGAGGTAAGATAATCGGGAAATCTACTTTTGAAGTGGCACCCAAGGATTACAACATCAATATCCCGAAAGCGGTTATCAAAAATATTTCTGAAGCCATCCAGGTTGAAATAAATATTACACTCGACAAATTAGGCAGCTAATACCTCACTATATGTTTCCGCTTTGCCGGTTAACCGGGGCCTTGTACCGGTTACAAACTGATCCATACTGAAAGCAATACCAGGGGCATTACCCCAAACCAAACTCTCCGGTTCTGATGGATCGGAGAGTTTTTGTCATTAAAGCTTTAAACATATATAGAATATTCTTGTCTGCGGAATATCTTGAATCTGGTGTCCTACTTTAGATTCGTAACTGGCCAAAGTACAACTGAGTAAAATTATTTACCCCTTGAAAGATATCTTAGAATTTGTTCTTTTTCAAGATTATCAATAGATGCTTTCTGTTGCATTTCGTCCAAAAAGTGTTGCCATTCGTGTTTTGTATGTTTATCCGGCAATACCAGCGCATGGCAACTTCCACATTTTTGGACATATAACTTCCTACCTTCCTGCAATTGCGAAAGACTTGCTGATTCCGTTTGCTGGCTTGCAATGGGTATGTACAATGCTGAAGTACATGAAACCATGAGAACCAAGACAAAGACACCCTGCAAAGCGATTGTTCTCTTATAGCATAAATGAGAAAAGTAACCGGAGCTGTATTTTTTCATATTCGTTTAAATTCAGATTATTGTTTGATGCTCCTTTAAAAGAAGTGATTTGTGGCATGGCAGTAAAATTCACCCAGAATTTGTCCTGCACATACGAAAAACCTAAGCCTGAAAACATAGCACTGTTGGTAAGTTTACTATCTATAAAAACATTCTTATACGCATTTTCGAGAGTCAGGCTAAACTTAGGGCTAAAGGAATACGCAAAAGCAAGATAGCCTTCAATCTTTTTCTCTTTGTGCCATTTCAGTTCGTCGTTCACATATCCGGGAGCAAATTCCTGTTCAAACACACCGTTGGCAGCAATAGTGAAGTTACCGATCTTTTTATCAAGAATAACTTTCCCTTCCAGCTCAATTTCATTGCTGAAAATGCCAACTTCGCCATAAATAGCAGCGCCTAAAGGGTTTGCCACGGGATCGAGAAGCTTTAGTTTCCATTCATTTGAAAACCCAATTTCATTTTCCGTCGATAATGATTTATTGGAATTATCAATTGAGGTTGATGTTGTTGAGGTTAAATTAAGGTAAAAGGCTGTCTGGAGATTTTTCCCCAGGCCGATTTCATATTCTGCGCGGTTATCGAACCTGGCATAATAGTCCTCTCTGCCGGCGCGCAATGTGTTCCACGATTCCAATTCGCGTTGCCCTTTATTTAAGACTGAACTTTGATAAGTATAGGTAAAAAGCCGGTCCTGGGCATAGGTACTGATTGCTATACCAAGAGCTAAAAGGATCAGGAGAGTTCGTTTCTTTGTTTTATTTGCATTCATAGAGTTTTCCGGTTAGAATTTGAATGCAAAGTTCGCCTGAGAAAAAATGCCGTACAATCCCAATAAGTAGGTATTTTCAGGAATGGGAATCTACCATGTTATTTAAAGCAGCATACAGGGTTAATCCGGATATGCTCTTGATGCCCAATTTAGCTGTAATATTCTTCCTATGGGTTATCACTGTGTGAATACTCAAAAACAACTGATCAGCAATCAGCTTGTTGCTTAATCCAAGGGCAATCTTTGTCAGTATTTCTATTTCCCTGGCCGATAGTTGATTGTTGGATTTATAATCGGATACCCCGGTTCCGTAATCATTGATTTTTTGAAGAATAATATCCGCGTTATCATAAATATTTAAAATCTCATCAAAATATAAATCTGGCTGATTTGCAGACATGGTAGTCCCGATACCGAAAACTGTATTGCCATTCTTTTTCATGATTTTACCGTGCTTTTTAAATTCCTCAGCATATTGAGTATCGACAAACAGAAGCATATTTTTCCACTCACTCAATACAGAACATTCAGGAAAAGCATTCATTATATCGCTAATACCAATATTCCTGGCGAGAAGGATATTTTTCAGGCCTTGCTGAATGATAGGTGAAATATGAATGATTACCGCGTTTCCGGATAGCATGAGAAAACAGTTATTTTGAAAGTAACTTAAGAAGCTTGGGTATTAATATTTTATCCTCAAAGCGGGCATGATCGAGTTGTTCTTTTTCGAAATGCGACAGGGCATGTAACAGATCGTGCACCAGGTTCATATCTATATTATCCGGAATATGCCTGATGATAATAGTCTTGAGATCACTAATCTCGTTTTCCACGTTAGTATGTTGTTTAAAGATCTTCTTAATTTTCAAAGAATTAACGTCATACTTATTGTCCATTTTTACCAAAGGGAAAATTTCCAGCTCCTCAAAATCGATATGCTGGATGAGCTTTCGGATGTACTGGTTGAGGTATTTTTCAACAATAATCAATAGCTTTTCGTTGGGCATATGTTGTTTGAGCTGTTCAATAAATCCATTTATCCTGGGAATTGTAACCTGTTTGTGATAATTATGTGTCTGAATAAGAAAATCAACCAATGGCTGCAGTTCCAGGTCATCAGGTTTTGGGAAGTAATCGGCGGAAGAGTATGTATTTAAAATGCCAAGTACAAACCTCATATCTTTTTGATTGATTCCGCAAACCTCACTGATACTTCGCTCACCGATATTGGCGCTTAAGCCAAGCCTGTGCAGGATTGGTAACAGATCAATGTTATTGCTGACTACATCCGATAACTTATTGTTTTCACTGATCATGTTTGATTTATTATGGCTGAGGATAAAAAGGTGATTTCAAAATTCAGTTTTAATTAAACCAATTTCTAAGGATAAAGTTAAATAGTTGCCAACTTACGTATACTAAAATAAATTTCTTTAAAAAAAAGTACTCAGGAAAAGCATAAAATGAGACCAAAATATCCTGAAATATTCCCGCTCAGCATTCAATAATTCCCGTTCGTCATTCTTAATTTTTAACAGCTATTGTATGAAGGTAATTTTACCGCAGCGAAAAGATTTCGTCATCTGATTCATCAAACACTTTATAATTAAAAACTCTAATCTATTAAGCTATGAAAACCAGGCATAAATTAATGATGTTCATCCTGCTGCCGGTGGCAGGATTAATTCTCTCTCAATGTAAAAAAACAGATGATCCGGTTTATGTGGATCCGCTTGCTGTAAAACTAGGCACTTCAGCAACTTTAGGTAGTTATCTTACCGATAAAGATGGAAATGCGTTGTATTACTTTTCAAATGATGCCGCGGGAGCGAACAACTGCACCGGCGGATGCGTTGCCAACTGGCCGGTCTTCTTCGCATCGGGCCTAACCCAGGCAAAATTAGGAACAGGTTTACTTATCGCTGATTTTGATTCAATTACTTCAGCCAATGGCAAACAACTAACTTACAAGGGCTGGCCATTGTATTATTATGCTCCGGCCGGAGTTCGCGAAGCCTCGGGGCAAACAACCGGTGAAAATGTAGGTGGAATATGGTTTGTCGCCAAGCCTGATTATACGATTATGATAGCTAACCTGCAACTGCATGGCGTAAACGGGAAAGATTATACTGTTTCGTCAACCAATGTTTACACCGAGGGAATTGGGAAATCGATCTATTTTACTGACCAGTTAGGACGAACCCTTTATATATTTGCCAATGACAGCGCAAATATCAACAAGTGGACAACAACAGATGCCACACGCAATGCCAGCTGGCCGATTTATGAAACTGATATCGCTGTAGTTCCGTCATCTCTGGATAAAACATTGTTTGGCAGCATTACGGTATTTGGCAAAAAACAACTGACCTACAAAGGATGGCCTATCTATTATTATGGAGCGGATGTGGATGCTGCTACCGGAAAATACAGGGGCATTAACAAAGGAGTAAGTGTGGGTTCAAGCGCTACGGCACAAACAAAATGGCCTATACTATTCAAAGACATGCCATCGGCCCGGCAAAAATAATAAGGAGTAAAGATGGTTCAAAATCGTTGTCAGGGATATAAACCTGGCAACGATTTTTTTTTGATCTGTTTTTTAGGATAACCCAAAGTCAGACTGCTTAATCAAGATCAGCCAAATCTTCTTTTTATTTACTAGTTCCTAATTATCTTCCCGATTGCTTTGTAATTGTGAAATTCCCATTGAGCATTCAAAAATTCCCGTTCAGCAACTTTTGCTTTTTCTGCCAGGCTCACTGATGTACATTTACTTCAACGAAAGGATAATCCATAAGCTTTACCAATCGCTGATTGAATTTGACTACTACTGCATATCCTGGAAATAGGTTCGGTTTTAATCAATGGCCGGTTAGCAGGAATGCCGGATTTGCATTTCACAACTAAAAAGCTTTAAAATCAGTATCAACCAAACATTTAACTACTTATCATGAAAAAACTCACCTACCTTATCAGCATTGTAATCCTCATGGGAATTTCTTTTTCCTGTTCAAAGAGCGAAGATTCCAATCCAACAACCGACACACCGGGACCAAAATTCCTGGCTGCGAAATCAGTAATATCGAGCAGCTGCGCATTGTCAGGCTGTCACGTTTCGCCATCCAATACTGGTGGAATTAACTTTGAAACAAACGCAACCATTGTTGCAAATGGTTCGCTGATAAAATCCAGGGCTGTTGACCTGGGAACCATGCCGCCGACAGTACCGTTATCAGCCGCAGCCAAAACTGCTATTACTGATTGGATCACAGCCGGAGGCCGGCTGACTGATTAAGTTAGCGGATTGATGTCCGATACCGGGAGTTCCTGGCATCAAAATGCAAATAGCCTGCCAGTTAAATAGCTGCGCTTCAGTTGTATAGTTTATCGAACTGGCAGGTTATTCTTTTTACAGGTAACACAATGGATGCATATAGATTGATTAGCAAAAAAGCAGCATTATGAAAAAACTAATCAGAATTGCTATACTCCTGGCAATAACCGGCTGCATAGCCGCGGCACTGACCTGGAAATTCTATATAAACAAACCACACGAAGATATTGATACAGCCACGCCGGCTTTTACGATATCAACACAGGAAATATGGCAGCAATTCAGTGATAATATCAAAAGCGCTGATTCGCTGTATAGCGGGAAAGTGATAGTTTTATCCGGTAATCTGAGCCGGGTTGAAAAAAACGACTCCCTGGTTTCCTTAATTTTTGTGATGGCCGCCGACTCCCTGTTTGGTGATAAGACAATCAGCTGCCAGGTATACCAGAAACATAATGAAGAAGCTGCCGCACTGCTGCCCGGAACCCCGGTGAAAGTTAAAGGCATTTGCTCAGGGTATAACGACCCGGATATTAAATTCAATAAATGCTCTTTGTTAAAATAGCTGATAAATGGAATTGTTGAGTATATGCTAAGGAAAGTCCGTTCAAACCTTCTAAAGACTTAAACAGACATTCTAAGACCTTAAGTAATCATTCTAAGACCTTAAGTAGACATTCGAAGATCATAAATAATCATTCTAAGACCTTAAGTCGACATTCTAAGGGGAGAGTACTTTCCATATGCAAGGTCGAAAACGGCAAAGACCTTACCCCGGGCCCCGACCTGTCTAAAATCGTTAAAGTAAAATCAGCCGGTGGCGGTGCCGATCTTAAATCATTCGCAACCGGGGCATACCTGTTTACAGTATCCTATGCCGGCCGTGCCGACCAGGAAACCATTGTTTATGTTAACGAAGGCGTACTTACACAGGTTGAAATGCCGTTGACAAAGATTGCGTAGGCTTTTGGCGGGTTAATGGAAAATAGAAAATAGCGATGCGCTGAGCGACGGTTGTTGAGCGAAGCCGAAACAAGCCGAAGCGAAAATGGTGAAAATCCCTGCGCTGAGAGGTGCGGGGATTTTTTTTGTTATTAGCAAGCAGGTATGCCTAATAATTTACCCTTTGATTATAAAACCCTGAGGCCTGCAAAGCAGGAAAAACACCTTTATAGTAAAATAAAATAGTTTATACTTTGTTTGGAATAAAAAACATATATTTGTGTACTTCATTTGTAGTATTTCGTATTTCTTTTGTATCGCTTGTTTGCTATAGTGTAATAAGGTTATTCCATTTTATCTTACTACAAGTAATAAAGAAACCAAGCTACATTTAAAAAATAAGAGTACTGCACCAATTTAACTCAAAGTGAAGGCGTATTAATGTTGGAATATAGAAGGATTCTTTTAAATGTTGATAAAAAGAAAAAATGAGTATTGACATGATGATATGTATAAGTTGTAACTAATCTTTAAAATAAAAAAATGACTATTCAAGAATTAAAAGAGCATGTTTTACTGACAATTGATAACTTAAAAAATCATGGTATTTTCCCCAAGGAGAATAACATATATGACTATAAGTCTGAATTGAATATATATGGATTAACTGATCATGTAGAAATATTTTCAAAAAATTTCGTAAAAGATATTTTATCATTTTCAAATGGTAATGGTGGTATTATTTTGTTAGGCATTAAAGAAAATAAAGCAACTGGTATATTAGAAGATATTGGTTTAGACCAAAAGAATATTGAATTGCTTTCAAGGATCGATATAAATATTATTTCGCAAAAATTTGAAAAAATAGCGAAGGTTGGTGTTGGTATTGATTTACAGCAATTTCAATCTGGAACAAGAAAATACTATTACTTACTAATTGAAAAGCAAAACCAAATCTTAATACCATCTGCAGATTATCCAGAATATAAACTTTCGAAGGGCGAAATAATATATCGCGCTTCAAGTAAAAATGAAACAGCCAATCACACAACTCAAGAGTTTAATAGATTTCTACAGATTAAAGCAAATGAAAAAAACAAAGAGTTTATGGAAATTTGGTCTAAACTTTTACCTGAGATATTCGATATAAATCCAAAAGAAATATTAATTATAAATCCAAAGTACAATAAAGTTTATGGCTTTAATTCTAAGGATAATATATTGGCAAGTAGCGAAATAGAAATTGATAAATCTGACAAAAATGGAGTTTTCAATATTATTTTAAATGCAATTTCGGCTGGAGAAATTGGCAAAATAACAAATGACGAAGGTAAACCATTGTATAAAATTGTAGGAGAAATTACCACTAATAGGCACAGACCATCAATAACGATGACTACGCTACAACAAGAGATTCTTAAGATTTCAAATTTTAAGTTCACAAACCTTCATCTTAAAACTCTTATTTACAAACAAGGATGGACGACTAAAGAGAATTTCAGAATAGAGAATCCCAGTGATAATACAGTTAATGAAACATATAATACATTGATTTGGATAGACACATTTGACGAAATTAAAGCAACTAGAAAGATCGTTTTTGCTACTAATACAATAGAGATACTAAGTAACATAATTAATGATAATAGCAAACACATTGAAATATTTAAAAAAGTATTAGACAAGAAATAAATCCTGGTAAAAATAAACAGATATAAATTTAAAATACCAGCATATGGCAATAAGAAATCTTTTTACCCAAACTGAACATGATGCAGTGATTAAGACTGCTTTTGATGACTTGGACAAAGTTAAACATACAGTTTATACCAATCCAAATCAGCAAAAAAACACGAGTGTAAGTGGCCATTTTCCCGACATTATTATTACTGACATCAACGACAACAATGTAAAATTCATAATTGAAGTCGAGACAGCTGATAGTGTTAATAATGCTGAGGTACACCAGTGGAAAACATATTCGGAATTAGGAGGCACATTTTATTTATTAGTTCCACTTGCATCTAAAAGTCTTGCAGAAATACTATGCAGGCAAAACAATATAAAAACAAGAATAGGAACCTATCGGTTTCAAAATGGAAGTTACATCATAAACTACGAATAGAGCTATGATGGAACAATTTATACAATTTTTAGCAAAAAGCTATCCATATTTACTTGGAGGTATAGGTGGAGCAAGTTTGACAATATCTTATAGCCGATGGACAAATCGAATTAAGCTCATGCATTGTTGCTATGTTAATGATGATATAATATCTCAATTACCGGTATTAACTGAAAGCGGTGAGCAACATAAAAATATTTTTACAAAAGAATTTACCTTAAAAAATACTACAGGTAAGGACATTGCTTCTTTCCGAATTATTTTTGAATTCGATGCCGATGCGAAGCTTATTAAACAAGATAACTTTTGTAAAGCAGGTAAAAATGAAATAAAGCCTAAAAACAAGAAACCAAATGAATGTATTTACCTTATAAAGAATTTTAATCGGAATGATGAAATTTGTTTTTATTTTGATATTGCAAATGTCACTAACGACCATTATAATGTAACGGAAGCAGATTGCTTAGGGTTTAAAATCGTAGTCAAAGACAAAAGAAAACCTGTAATAAAAAGAAAATCTAAGGTTGTAACAAAGGACAAAATTCAATAACCCAAATTAATGCCAATTCTATCTTTCATTCTTTATAAACTTACTCTCTACATTTTTTTCCTACCTTTCCCCAACACTTATTGCCCCCTATTAACCACCTATTAAATGAACACTAAATACAAAAAACTGGAGCTTTGCTGGCCCGGTAAAGATATAGAGGTGAAGCCTGAACCAAGGGTTTTGATTGAAGATCCCGATAAATCGTATGGCGATCCCAACACCCAGAATATGCTTATTCATGCCGATAACCTGCTTGCTTTAAAAGCACTTGAGCAAAACTTTGCCGGTAAAGTTAAATGCATTTATATCGATCCTCCATACAATACAGGTAATGCATTCGAACATTATGATGATGGCCTGGAACACAGTACTTGGCTTAATTTAATGAAACCACGCCTGGAAATCCTTTACAAACTTTTGGCAAATGACGGGAGTATCTGGATTTCAATTGATGATGATGAAAGCCATTATTTAAAAGTGTACTGCGATGAAATTTTTGGTAGAAAGAATTTTGTAAATAATGTTATCTGGGAAAAGAAATACTCCCCACAAAATGATTCAAAATGGCTTTCCGATAGCCATGACCATATATTGGTCTATGCTAAAAACAAAGATATTTGGCGACCTTTCCTTTTACCGCGTACTGATGAAATGGATAATCGTTATAAAAATCCTGATAACGATCCCAGAGGTGTTTGGAAAGCTACAGACTTCTCTGTTAAAACATATTCTAAAAATTCAGACTATCCCGTTACCCTTCCATCAGGCAGAATTGTAAATCCTCCACTGAGTAGATGTTGGGTTACATCGAAAGATAGATTTAATGAATTGGTCGCTGATAATAGGATATGGTTTGGTGCAAACGGAAATAATGTGCCTTCAGTTAAAAAATTCCTATCAGAAGTTAAACAAGGCTCAGTATCAAAAACAATCTGGAATAGAGAAGAAGTTGGTGATAATCAAGAAGCGAAAAAGGAAGTTAAAGCTTTTGAAAATGCTAATGTTTTTACAACGCCTAAACCAGAAAGACTTATTCAGCGTGTTATTCAACTTGCATCAATCGAGGGAGATATCGTTTTGGATTCATTTCTTGGTTCAGGAACAACTGCCGCAGTAGCCCATAAAATGAATCGTAAATATATTGGTATTGAGTTGGGCGAACATTGCAATACTCATTGTCTGCCAAGGCTTAAAGCTGTATGCGATGGCACCGACCAGGGCGGTATTTCAAAAGCACTAGAATGGAAAGGCGGGGGCGGATTTAAGTTTTTTGGATTAGCGCCAAGCCTGCTAAATAAGGATAAATATAATCAATGGGTAATTAATCCCAATTACAACGCCCAATTGCTGGCTGCTGCCATGGCAAGGCACGAAGGATTTACCTATTGCCCCAGCGAAACAGTGGTATGGAAGCAGGGATATGCTACCGAATTTCATTTTATTTTCACAACTACCAACACCGTCACGCCCGATGTTGTGGAACAAATACTCAGCGAACTGAAACCGGAAGAAAGCCTGATGATATGCTGCCCTGCCTTTGTTGATGGCTGCAACGAAATAAGCCCGCGTATTGAATTAAAAAAAATACCAACATTGCTGCTTGGCAAATGCGAGTTTGGCAAAGAGGATTATTGCACCGATACAAGCATTATTACCATGCCGGCTGATCCCGACAGGCCTGAGTTTATTCCGTCGTACGTAAAACCGGATGTAAAACCGGAACCCGCCAAAATCAGAAAAGACGAGCCCACCCAAACGAAGTTATTATTTTAGAAGATATTATTTTAGTTATGAGTAAAAGCACTGAAACTATAAGCCATACAATGAGTTTAAGGGAACCGCTTAAACGCAGCCTCGAAATATTGGATAATCTTTTCACAACTTCCGGTTTAACCGGGGATACTGAACTCAGTGAAAAAGAAATTCGCATCAAAAATGAATACCCGCTTTTCGAAGAATTTGAAAGAGGATTTCCTTCCGTGTGTTTTTCTATTGCCACAGGTATAGGCAAAACACGGCTTATGGGCGCTTTTGTAACCTACCTCGTTCAGGAAAAAGGGATCAGGAACTTTTTTGTTCTTTCGCCCAATATTACCATTTACCAGAAACTTATTGATGATTTCGGAAATAAAGGAGCTGCAAAGTATGTATTTAAAGGCTTGCCGGAAATAGCCGATAACGCCGTTATTATAACAGGCGAGGATTACGAGACAAAAGGAATTAAGGCTTCAGACGATTCCATTCAGATTAATATGTTTAATATCGGCAAAATAAACGCCGATGTTAAAACCACCACCAAGGATGGCAGAACATTACCTCCGCGCATCAAGCGGTTCAGGGAAACCCTGGGCGACAGTTATTACAATTACCTTGTAAATCTGAAAGATCTGGTTATTATCATGGACGAATCGCACCGTTACCGTGGCGAACGTGGCATGGAAACACTGAACGAAATAAATCCGGTACTTGGAATTGAATTAACAGCTACTCCAATAGATGCAAGCACAAACCAACGGTTTAAAAATGTGGTTTTCGAATATGGCCTGGCCGATGCGTTAAAAGAAGGATTGTACATAAAAAATCCTGCAGTTGTAACCCGCGCCGACACCGTTTTTAAAGGGATGGCGGAGGATGAGATTGAAAAGCTAAAGCTTAATGATGCCGTTCAGATGCACCGCGACACGAAAATAGCTATTCAAAACTATGCCGCAGATAACGATTTACAACCTGTAAAACCTACAATATTAGTCTCGTGCAAGGATACCACCCACGCGAAAAATATCTTTTCCTTTGTTACCTCCAACGATTTTTATGAAGGGGAGTTCAAAGAGAAAACATTACAAATTGATTCAACAAGTAAAACTGAAGACCAGCTTAACCAATTACTGACGTTAGAAAAGCCCGATAATCATATTGAAATTATAATTCATGTTGATATGCTTAAAGAAGGATGGGACGTATCCAATCTGTATACTATTGTTCCTTTACGGGCATCAAACGCTCTAACTCTAATAGAGCAAACGATAGGCAGGGGCTTACGTTTACCTTACGGTGCGAAACGTACGCATAATGAAAAGGTTGATATGCTCTCGATTATGATGCATGATAAGTTTCAGGAAGTAGTCGATGCAGCAAAGGATAAGAATTCAATGCTGTACAACATTGGTAAAATTCAACTTACCCGTACTGATCTGAATTCCAAAAAGGAAGTAGTTGAATCGAAAACAAATGATATTGTTAAACTGGAAGATGAAGGAAAAGGCATAGAACAAATAAAGGATAAAGCTATACAGGCAAACGCCAAAAAGAAGCACGGTGCAAAAGTTGTGCTTTATGATGTGATAAGGAAAAAAATAAAGGCTAAAGCTGTTCAAACACCCGGCGAGTTAAGTAATCCGGAAGTAAAGGCCGCAATTATAATTGAAAGTATAGAAAAGATCAAAGCTGATTATTTTCACCTTACAGAAAAGGAACGGATAGGAATGGCAAAAGATATTGAAGATACTTTCAATGCATCGGTAGAGGAAATTATAAAGAACAATCTACTCATCCCGAATATCAAAATAACTATATCCGAAAACAAAGGCATTATTAAGGATTTTGACTTGGACACATCCTCATTCTCGGAAAACATATTACAACAGGAATTTGAATTGTTCAGGGAAACTATTTACGACCATAAGAAGGACAGAATAAAAATACAGGCCCAAACATTAGATATTCCGGAGTATAGTTTGCTCGAAATCCTAAAGAAGAAACCGGAAATAGATTACGAGAGTAATCCGGATATTTTATACAAAGTTTGCAGCCAGGCTGTAGCAGCGGTAAAAAGTTCATTAAAAAAACCTGAAACTCTAGGTGATACAATTATTATGTACCGCGAACTCATAGCAAACAAAATATATGAACAAGTAAAAGACAACATCACTATTGAAATTATTGCTAAGTCAAAACCCGAAGCAGAAGCATACGCGCTGATTCTTCCCTGGAACTTTTCGAAAGAGAAGGATGACGCAGTGCTCAATTTTAAAGATACTGTAAGTCCTAAATTGTTGTCATCAAAAGTATTTACCGGGTTTTCAAAATCGTGCCACGAAACCTATAAGTTTAATTCAATTCCGGAGAAGCGATTTTCTGAGATCATTGAAAATTCAGAGGAAGTGGAAAAATGGCTTCGTCCCGCTTTAAAACAATTCAATATCTGGTACGATAATAATTCGAAACAATATGTCCCCGACTTTGTAGCGGAAACAGCTGAAACAATTTATTTAATTGAAATCAAAGCAGAAAATGAACTCGAAGACAAAATTGTAAAGATGAAAGAGTCGGCAGCCATTAACTATTGCAGAACCGCCACCGATATTAATAAAGAAAGAAATGAGAAAGCCTGGAAATATGTTCTAATTCCGCATGATAAAACAGATACAAATATGAGTTTTTTGAGGTTGGTAACGGAGTATATGAAGTAGTTATATAAGAAATCTAAATAATTAAAGTATTAGAAATGAAAAAAGGTATTATAGGTGTCGCCGGTGAATACTTTGTTGCAGCTGAACTATCTCAAATGGGAATAGTAGCAACTTTAACATTAAAAAACACACCAAGTATTGATATACTTGCAACCAATCTCGATAATGGGAAGTTTGTTAACATTCAGGTAAAAACTATGTCTCTAGGTAATAATGCAGGATGGCGGTTATCAAAAAAAGATGAAGAGCCTTCTTCAATTTTAAATTATTACTATGTGTTAGTGAACTTAAAGGGTATTGGTCTTATTCCTGAATACTATATAATCCCGCAGAATAAACTCGCAAAACTAATATACGACGATCACAGACTCTGGTTGGCTGGTGGTGCTAATCGCAAAGATACAACTATGAGAATGTTTGATCCTTACAGAAGATTAGTACAAAAAGAATTCGGAGAGCCATACAAAAACAATTGGGACATATTAGGATTGATTTAGAATAAGATTTTGAACACCCCACTACCGCGCGAATCCTTTCGCGTGGTGGTATAAACCCCGCTCGCGCGCGTCTTATTTTCAGACGCGTGCGGAAAGAAAAATACGATTTTAAGATGCTAAATTGAAATAATAAATCCAGTAACGATATAAACCCCCTTCGATAGCGCCCGGCTCAAACCATTCATATACTGCCTGAGAAGCATATATTATAATGCTATACATTACATTTAAAGGAGTCAGCAGATTGTAATGTTTTTAACCGTCAAAGGAATATTTAAGAATCATAAAAAAATAAAAACCCTATAAAACCAAGAGTATGAAAACAAGACATGTAGTTTTGAATGTACTTTCAATAGCTTTTTATGTGTTTTTAACTACCTCGAAATTAGTCGGACAAAATAACGACACCCTGAATTTAGCAAAAGAGAGTCAGCATTTCAAATTTTATTCAACCAATAGTGACATTAAAGTTTTAGATTCGCTGGCAATAACTTTAGAGAATAATTATTCCGGAATCACGAATCATTTAGGGATACAAATTGACAAAAAAATCAAAGTAAAAGTCTATCCAAATATGCAGGCTTTTCACGCCGCAATAAATCTTCCTGATGCCCCGGACTGGTTTGTCGGCGGAACATTAAGTACTGAAGAAATAGTGATGGTATCACCTTTGCATCCCGGGAGCGTTCATACCTATGCATCCCTTATGCAGGTAATTGTGCATGAATTTACACATATAGCAATTTATTATGCACGTGGCGATAAAGGCGTGACCGGATTGCCAAGATGGCTTAACGAAGGATATGCACAATACGAAGCAGGTCAGATAAATGCACGTATACGAAAGAATGTAGAATTAAGTGTGTTAGCTAAGTCAGCGCCAACATGGACACAACTTAATACTGTATCGGATATGGAATTTGGCAGCATGAATGGTTATGGACTTTCTGTTACGATTGTAGAATTCCTGATTGTTACATATGGTATTGACAAATTGGTTTTACTGATAAAAGAGCCTGCGAATTTTGAAATCATATACGGTTTGTCAGAATACACCCTTGAAAAACAATGGGCTCAGTATTTAAAACATGAAAAGATAGAATAACACCCGCTAACAGCACCTGCTTTGTTAAGTTGCGTGTTGGTTGAAACATTTGGAATCTTTATATATATATGTGCTGGCAGACTTTGGGCAACAATTTAATCCCGCACATGCCATAGCGTCATCCGTTGGCGGTAATGATATCGAAGACTAGCGATTTAACAAATACTGAAAATGAAAAAAATCTTAATTGGAATTTTAATCGTCTTGTTGTTTGAGATAAATTTAAAAGCTCAACAAATTAGTAATGATTATAAAACGTTTGAAATCGACAAAACGGTCAAAGATTTTCCGAACGAATTTAATTTAAGTTCGCCTCTGAAGTCTTTCATCTGTTTCAAATATCTTAAATCCGAAGGGAAACAAGGATCATACAGGTCTGTAAATTCATATAAAATTCAAGGGTCTTTCCCTATAGAAAATGCTTCGAACATCACTATAGATGATGCTAAAAAGGAAGCATTGCTAAATACTAAAATCTATGAAATCATTATTTATAATGATTCTGTTGCCGGCATAATTACCGACTTTCAACCGCCAATGCAGATTATTACCTATCTCACTCTGGAAGATGGGAAGTGGTTAAACGCTGGTGAAGGTTTTGGCGGCAACGACTTAAACGAATCTCGTTCAAAATTCAAAGAAAATGCTGATGTTCAATTAAAAAACATACATCAGATAACTAAACTTAAGAATGTATCTAAAGACACGCTGTCATTCATTAATTTTTTGAGAGAAAACAGCAAAGAACCAAAGCAATTTATCTTACAGGCACTTTCCGAACATAAAATTGTTATTTACGGAGAACTACATAAAAGGCAAAAATCCTGGGAATTGCTGAAGACTGTCGTTAATGATTCAAAATTTCATAAAGAAGTCGGCACCGTATTTATGGAATTGTCATCTGATAAACAGGCTGAATTGGATACATTTTTTAAAAACCAGGTGATAGACAAAGAACTGATACTAAATATATTTCGAGATGTGCAAATATATGGATTGTACGATAGAGGAGAGTATGAATTCCTGATAGAATTATGGAAAGTCAATAAGAAATTACCATCTAAAAAGCAGATAAGAGTCGTAGCTGTAGATGAACCACGCCCGTTTAAGACTTTTAAAAACAGTGAAGAAAAGGAAGCACATTTTAATCAAACATTGGAAAGAAACGAGCAAATGGCTAAAATTATCTCACAAACAGTAAGAAGCCAAAACGATAAACGGAACAATCTATTCATCGTGGGACTTGCACACGCTTATAAGTCAATTCTGCAAGATATGGCGATAGGAAGTCAAAAAGGTAAAATGAAACCAACTGCTGCTTCACAACTTTCAGCAATTTTTTCTCAAGACGAAGTGTTCACAATTATTCAACATATTCCAGTTGTAAGTAATAACGGGACTGTACATGGAGAGATAAGAAAAGGTGTTTTTGATTATGCTTTTTCTGTCGTAGGAAATAAATCCATCGCATTTAACTTAAAAAATAGTCCTTTCGGTAAAGAACCGTTTGATGCACTTTACGAGATAAGCTATAACAAAATGACGGGTAATTATGAAGATAATTACGATGCCTATCTTTTTATAGAACCCTTAAAAACCGAATCTGTTGAATATTTATTTGATGACATTTTAACAGATGATTTTTTAAAAGAATTAGACAGACGAGCGAAAATAACAAACACAACCTTAGAAAAATGGTTTGGTGTTGATAAAGCCACACTTCAAACGATAAAAGAAACGAAACAATTCAATCCAAACAAAAGACGATGGCCAAATTTATAAAATCACCCCAATTGGCTGGGATGGATCGATTTTAGATTGAGCTTCGTTCGCTCGCGTATTTATTTCAGGCGCGTGTGGGAAAGTAAATGATATAAAACAGCCCCCCCCGCTACCGCGCGAACTATCTCACCGAAGGTAATCCTTTCGTGTGGCGGTAGATATTTGCTAAATTTGTCAAATGAGCCGCAATTATAAATTCCATAATCCGGAAGGAGCATACTTTGTCAGTTTTGCTGTTGTGGAATGGATTAATGTTTTTACGAGGAATGAATACAAGGATATTCTTTTGGAGAGCCTTAGCTTTAGCCAGAAAAACAAAGCTATGGAAATATTTGCCTGGTGTATTATGACATTCATGTTCATTTGGTATTCAGAAGTGCTGGGGATTATAAGCCTGAAGATCTGTTAGGTGATTTTAAAAGGTATACAAGTAGAAAGATCGTTCAGGCAATTATTGAAAATCCCAAAGAAAGCAGGAAAGAGTGGCTGCTTGAGCAATTTAAAACAGCTGCTGAGCAAAGTTCAAATGTAAATAAGTATCAATTCTGGAGGCATGATAATAAACCAATCGAATTATGGAGCAATAAAGTGATTGCTGAGAAAATAAATTATATTCACTATAATCCGGTAGAAGAAGGCCTGGTATTTAGGCCCGAAGATTATGTATATAGCAGTGCAAGGGATTACAGTGGAGAAAAAGGCTTACTTAATGATGTTATCGTTTTGAATTTATAGGACCACGCGAAAGGATTACCTTCGGTGAGAAAAGTACGCGCAGTAGCGGGGGGGAAAGGATTCGCGCGGTCAATGCTATTAAGTTAAGGAAATATCTTTTGAATATTGAACAAGGAACATCGATTTTTGATTTTCGAAGTTTCGATATACCAAAGATTTACATCTAAAATTTTAAATCGTTAATCCTTCTTCTTAAATCTGTTAAGCTTAACATAATAGCATTGTTCGCGCGGTAGCGGGATTTGGGCAGCCTCAGACCTAGCCTCAGCTCCGAAGGCAGAACTACAGCCGATGAAGTAAATGCAAACGCGGTTAAATATGCTTCGGTGTTATTTACCCCTGGTATCCGTATTAAACAAATGCTTTCGGTAGTAAAATTCAAGAAAGCATAACAATACGGTTTCCTGCGCAGAAAATGCCCAATTTGTTGCGCACGAAATTAGATTTTCCTGCTTATGAATTTTTTTTTGTTGCGCAGGAAAACGCTGTTTTGTAGCGTAGGAAATATTATTTGAAAGACAGATTATGTTTTCTACACGCGGCTGAGAAATGGCGGGGATTTTTTGTCAATAAAGTATTGTGAAATAGTTTATATGTCGATTGCGAAAATATTTATATTTGTATACATGATAAGTGCTAAAACATAAGATTGCACTTTGATAAATTATATATTAATCGATTGTAAATTTGAGAGAAATAAACTGGCTATTTCAGACCTATAAAGGAGTTGTGCATAACTAATGAAACTTTTATAATCCTAAAACCAAATAATTATGAAGGCACAAATTTCTTTTTTTGTAATTTTTTTTGGACTAATCCTCAACATTCAGGCGCAGATACCTACAAACGGTCTGGTTGGATATTGGCCATTCATTGGCAATGCAAATGATAAAAGTGGAAATAATAATAATGGTATTGTTTATGGGGCTACCCTGACAACTGATAGGTTTGGAAAAGAAAATAATGCCTATTCCTTTAATGGATTTAATAATTATATCAGAATTAGTGATAATTCAAGTCTGGATATTTCAGAAGAAATTACAATTAGTGCGTGGCGATATATTACATCAAATTCTTTAGGAAGAATTGTCAGAAAAATCAATACATGGGGTGAATCAATTGGTGGCTATATTTTATCTTCAGCTAATAATTATATTAACACTGAGCTACAATTGAATACGCATTACGGAGCTACAATTATCAGGAAAGATTCTGCATTTGCGCTGAATGAATGGCAATTTGTTGCGATGACATATGATGGCAGCACAGTTAATCTTTACCTGAACGATAAACTTTATTATAGTTCTCAGGTAACTGGTAAAATAAATGTTAACAATGAAGATGTACTGATAGGAGCATCTGACGGAGTAGAATATTTTGCAGGTTCAATTGATGACATAAGAATTTACAACCGCGCCTTAGAAGCATATGAAATTAAAGCTTTATATAATGAAAGCCAGGTAACGAACATTCCGGTTGAAATATCCGGTGTAAATTTAATACAAATTTATCCTAACCCTGCCAGGGATATTTTCTATATTAAAACAGGAAGAAACCCTGATCAGACAGATAATTATAAAATAAAAATAATAAACACGATTGGTTCAGTGCTTTTCGAATCAAAAGTTAATAAAAAAATAGTTGAAATTGAAGCAAATAAAATTAGTCAGAGGGGATTATTTTTTATTCACCTAACAGATAATTCAGAAAATATTGTTGGCATTGGAAAGATCATTATTGAATAATTAGCCATGCTCAACAAGCGGCCATAAGAAACTACATTATGGTGAAATGTAACCCGTTTTACAGCCATTCTTAACGCCGGCAGCGAATATGCAGCAGCATTGATCGGATACGGTGTAACCGGGGAAATCCCCGTTCGCGCGCGTCTTATTTTCAGACGCGTGCGGGGGAAAACAATTCAGACGCGTGTGGGAAGTAAAACAGGATGTTATTTGCTAAATTGAAATAACAAATGTCGGAACGATATAAAGCTTTTGATCCTGAAGCACCCTATTTTATTACATTTACATTAGTTGAATGGATACC
>JAURYB010000041.1 GCA_030654075.1 Bacteroidales bacterium
ACCCGCATTTGCTATAGCGTTTGTTATAAGCCGTTTTTCTTTGTCTTATCCTCGATTAAATGGATTCAAATTGCTAATTTCTTGCTCCGTTACTTTACTGTCACCATGAATGTCTTTGCGAATTTCTATTAATACTTTCCCAAATAAGTCGACTTCTCTATTGATGTCCTTAGTTTCTTTATCAGCATATTCTATCCAGGCATGATAAGCTTGAATTACTTTATCATTAGCGTACAAAAGCAATTGATTTCTTGCAAACATTCGCTCCCTATCCTGTTTCATATTGTCAACATTTTTATCATACATTATTTTTACTGCTGTATCAGTGAAATTTCCTAGAAACTCAGAATAAGCAAGTCGTTTACTAGCAATTATTCTTTCTGCATATTCTTTCTGTTTTTGTGTTAAATATTTAAACACTAAAATGAATAGAGGAACAAGAGCTATTAATAATTGAAGGATTGGCTTAAAAAAGTCGTCCCACCATTTAAAACCATCATCTTCTGGCATTATTTTAATAGTCGGATTTTGAATTTTCAACGAGTCTGCTCTGCTTGAAGCACAATTGTTAGAATTATGAGAATTGTCAATAGAAATAGTTATGTCAGGATTTTGTCCTTGAATTAATTTCCGACTAGTTGTCTTGACTTTTTTCACATTCATTATTTTAATTAATGAATCACAACATTCATTGGTTTGTGAACTAACCAGTGTTGCTGTCAACATTGTTGCTATTAAAAGCACTAAAGTTTTCTTCATTTATGATGTTTTTTGTCGTTTGTTGTCTTAAAATGGCTTATAACTCCTTTATATGTACGTTAAAATCGTATAATATCTCCCTTATTGGCTGTATATGTACGGTTTTATCCGTTTCTTATTTCCTCTCAAAGTTAGTGTTTTTTACATATCATCAAAGGGTGATTTTATTTTTTCTAAACTCTTCTCGGTTACATGTGTGTATATCTCGGTGGTCTTCGAACTCTTATGTCCCAGCAACTCCTGTATATAACGCAAATCGGTGCCCGATTCCAGCAAATGCGTTGCATATGAGTGCCTTAACCAATGTAAAGTTACCGGCTTTTGTATGTTGGCCTTACGTACAGCATGTTTTAATACGTCCTGTAAACTTGTTTCCGAGTATGGCTCACCGGCAATCTGACCCTCAAACAACCAGACTTTTGGTCGATAAAGCTTGTAATAATCGCGTAACATCGCTATCGTTTTATCCGAAATAGGTATTACCCTGTCCTTTTTCCCTTTGGCATTTAACACAATCAGCAAATGCCGCTTCGATTCGATATGCCCAGGTTTTAAATTTAACAACTCACTCCGCCGCAGCCCGCAGGCGTAAATAAGGCATAGCATGGTACGGTGTTTCTGATTTAGCGGCGATAGCACAATGGCTTTTACTTCTTCCTTGCTGAGTATATTGGGCAGTTTGTGCTCGCGCCGGGGGCGTTCGAGTTGTTCGGTAATAATCGCTGAACCATTAATCTGTCGGAAAAATAGCTTGGCCGCGTTTACAGCCTGGTTTTGGTATGAATAACTTAACCTGCGGGGTATCATATACTGATATACATACCGCTGCATATCTTCGTTGGTGGCTTCGGCACTGGTTTTGGGCGAAATAAACCGCAGGAAAACTGCGATGGCCTGCACATAGGTTTCGATACTGGATGCGCTGTATCGCTTTTGTTCCATCCATTGCCCGAAACGATAGGTCTCCAGTTTGTTTTCGGCGCTAAGCGGGGCCAGCTCCGTTATAGTATACGGTTCATTAATAAATGGCGATGGTTTCGGCAAGGGCTCTGTCCTGAAATCGAGGTCGGTTATGCGCGTATTAAAATAATTTTCAAGCAGTTCGAGGTTATTGCCAAAGTTGGGGATTATCCAGTAATACTCATTTTTGTTCCAGCGCGCATATTTAAACGTAAGAAGAAATTGTACATCGGTTTCGTTTTTCGGCAGCCTAACCTGTATTTGTTTGCCTATAACCCATAGTTCAACGCCATTCGGAATCGGTTTGCAGGGCTTTGCAGTTTCCGGAAAACTTTTTACTCCAGCTTCTACTACTGGCAGTAGGGGAGTAGTAGTATCTTCAATATCGGGGAAATGCGCCAGCAATTGCGCGTACGCTTCCTTCGTGTCGGGGATATGCCATGCCTTATGGGTTTTGCTCCAGGCAGCGCCCTCAACATTCCGAACCAGGGCCATCATTTCTGTGTTATAAGGGAATTCGAGCTTTAGCCGGTGCTGGTCCCTGTGGTAAATCTTTAAAATCTTTATCATAGCTAATGTCATAAATAGTTGATCTGTTAAATGTTATATGTTATTGTTACTGTATCTATTCAGTTCTGTTAAAATATCCGACAATTAAATCTAACCGATATCCTCCATCCAATCGTACTTCTTTGTAGATCAATGGCAGCGGTTTTTGTTTTTCAACAAATAACCCTGCTTTTTACAATTTATAGAATAAACACTAAATATACGCACTTTACAGTAATTCCGGACCAGGTAATATGTGAACTTCGATTGTACATCCGATTATTCTTCCTGATATTTCATTATCTGCCATTAAGAATGTTTTTCATTACTGTCCGACTAAATTTTCCTTGATTCTCCTGAATGCTATAATTCATTTCGTCCCTACGGGACTTGAGAAAATAAGGGGCTTCTTTTTTTCTGCCAATATGCTATTTGCTTGCGCAAATAATCTACGGTACTGTCCTGTCAGGGACAGTATATTGGTAGATAATGAGTTGGAAATTTGAAAAAGTCCCGTAAGGACGAAATATAGATATTAATCGGTTAGTAGAGAATGTTTTATAATTTATTTCTGCAGGTATCCAAACAAATAGTCAAATTAATTTAAATCAACCCTACAAAAATTCTCCCCTGATACAAAAGCGGTCTTTTTGCCTTTATCAGTATTTACTATTAAACATCCTTGTCAGTAGGGGTAATCCCGTTGGCCTTGTTTGCCGAAGCTTGTTCTGATGCTTTGGCTGCCGTGGCGGCTGCTTCTTTTGTTTTTAACGCGGCATCCGTTTTTGCTTTTTCCAAATCCAGGTTTAACTTACTTGTCAGTTTCTCTTTGGCCCATTCCCATATGCGTTCGCTATACACCGCCCCAACCAGGCAGGTGAAAAACAAAGCGTATGGATTGGGTTCTCCTTCGCCCGTACTAAAAACAGCTAATCCTCCCTTTACACCAAGAAATATGACTATAGCTGCCGATACTCCGCGGATAATTACACCGGTAACATCATTAATAATAATGCCATGTTCTTTGAGTTCAGGCGATGCCTTTTCTTCTTTCACAAAAGTCGAAATTACGGCTCCGAATAATCCAAATCCCAGCATACCTACAATTAATACCAACGCCATTGAGTAAGGCTTGATAAGCCATTGGGCAATGCCTTTAAAAATACCAAGTTCGTCGCCGGGTGTGGGTACTGTGGGCAATTGTATTGAATAATTATCCATGGAAAAATATTCCATCCCCAGATAATAGGTTCGGTTGTAAGGGTAAAATTCAAACTTGTCTTCCAGATGGGTGTTTGTTGAATCAGGTCTTGATGCTTTGGTTACATAATCGCTGAAATCCTGGCTGAAACTGAATAAATCCCGCTTAAACTCATCATCGGCCAATTTAACAATCGCCCTAATCTGGGCAGTCCGGTTAATGTACGATTGCATAAAATTTTTATAATATTCGACCAGCGAATTACTGAAGGATAGCTTTAATTTTGATTTGAGATTAAAAGATTCTGTTGAATACGTACTTACTACTTTGGTTTCTTCGTCGGTTAATTTGGTTTTAAATGCTTCATTTTCCTGTATCAGGCGGTCTTCGATGTCTTTCCGGGTTTTAATGTTGCGCTCATAATTTTCGTTCCAGGATTTATATACCTGTGTGGCATTATTCTTAATCTGTTCGTTTCGGATTTTACTGATAGTGCCAAGTAGTGCCGAATCAATCTGAAAGATGGGTTTATCGGGTGAAAACGAGGAGAATGTGTTTTTCTCATACCTTTCCCTGATACGGTCCAGCTGATCTTTCAATGGTTCTTCCTTTAACTGCTGATCTTTGTTTTCGGTAAAATAAGGAACCGTAATAATGGCTGCCAGTGATAAATAAATACTCAGAAGAAAAATTAATACAAGGACAATGTTTTGCCGCAAAATATCATGTTCCGGTTTGTTCGGCCCTTTTACCTCTGAGGTTTTATATGAATCAATGAACCGGCCTGCCAGCGACCAGGCGGCAAGCGTAAGAAATATGACGCCTATACTATAAAACTGGAACCAGTTATTAAAATTCTCCATGGCCGAGGAGAACATCCTGCTTAGTATACTGAAGAATTCATTCTGATCAGTAGTGTTTCTGGCAACAATTGAATTAATACCGGAATAAAACAACGACAAACTCTGCAACAGGATCTGGATAGGATGCAGAAATATCAACTTAAGCCCGTACGGGAAGAACAGGCCTGTAATTCCTAAACCCACAATTCGGGTTTCGATAGTATCGCCAAAAATGTTTTTGTTTTTAAACAGGAATTTGTAAAACCGGAACAACGCGTAAATAAGAATCCAAACTGTAATAATGGCGATTACAAGTCCTGAAATAATGGCGAAGAAATTTGTGGAATTATCCATGATAATATGATTTTAAATCAGATTAAACTTCATGTTAACAATTCAAGGTTCCGGGCTTAATGGCTGTCTTTGTCTATGTAAGTTGGTATTTTAGAAATTGTTATTGTTTGTTTTGGTCATTTTGTACTCCTCTTTCCCCCTTTTTGTACCAACGCTGTCGCCCCCGGTTGCTGAGCGGAGCCGAAGCATCCGGGGGAAGGACGCGCTACGAATTCACCATCCGGATAATTTTATTCCATTCGAAGGCAGGCCCGATATCTACTTTATCAGTCCTGCAATTTACATGGCTGGCAATTCCGGTATAGTTTGTAAAACCGGCCGCAGTCATAATTGCGTATCTTTCAGGTTCGTTCAGGAATGTTTTCGGCAGGTTGTACTTTGCGCACAGGAACTTGAGCAGCATCCCGATAGCAGTATACTGTGCAGGGGTATACGTGGCAAAGTATTCGAATCCGCGGTATTTGGTATTCAGTTTGGTGTAATACTGCGTTTCGGCTAACGAACAATACACATCAGTATCTGAATACGTAGTAACCAGGTTATCACCTATCTTCTTTAACGGACCGATATTTGAGATCTCAATGCCGATGCACTCCTTGCTCATACCTGTATTGCCCCCCATGGCTCCGGGGCCTAAATGATAGCTCCAGTATTTTGATGCGAACAGGTTGTAAATATTCCCGTTTCGTCCTATCACAAAGGGTACGGAAACATGTTGCTTTGTCAGGGTAGCGATATCGCCTTTCAGATATCCCATGGTAAAATGCAGGACAATCTTCTTTTTTGTGGTTTCTTCCTGGTAAAAAAAGGATTTATCCCCGTTGTCCCTGGCACAATCCATTATTTTAATGGTTTCGGTGGTGCCTTTGATGGAAAATGTACCTTCCTTTAGGATAAACTTTTTCCCGAAGCTGTCAACTCCGGTGGTTTGGAATGAATTTTCGTGGGTAGGAATGGATGAAGCTTTCATAGGTGGGTTCTGTTTGATTGATAATTTGGATTTTATTATTTTTCCAGTATCTCCTTTTTTGGCGTATTCAAAGCAAAATTTAATGATAACAGCGAGATAAGAGTCCCTTTGATGTTAACTATAGGAGCGAACGTTTTCCCGAAATTATACGACACTATCAAATCATCACTTATCTGGTAGTTAAAATTCATTATATATTGGAAGTCTGAAAATTTCTTAGTCTTACGTACCGTTATATCTCCTTCCATTTCCTCCGAAATAAGTGATTTTCCTTCGCGCCCTATACTCTCGAACTCCAGTGTATATTTCTTCCATTTAAGTGCGATTCGTAATCCGTAATCAATGGTCTGCTCAAATACATTGGCAGCGGGAATATATTTTTTATAAAAATCCAGGTTATAATTATAATAGCGAAATACACCCAACAATTCTATCCAATCATAACGAAATGACTGATAGGAAGGTGTGAGCCAAAACCCGGAAACCGGAACAATTGAGAAATCTGTTTTATTGGTGGGGAAATCCAATCCTGATGCAACAGCAATTTCCATTTTAAATCCTTTCCGGTCTGCTTTTAGCTTACCTATATCGTTTACCGTGGCATCGATATCCAAAAATGAATCCACCGCATCTGAAACATTTAATGCATTTGCTGCTTTATCTGCTGTTATATCGGGCAGGTTAATGAATAAATAGTCCTTTAATTCCTGAAGGATTCTTTTCTTTTCAAGGGTACTCAATTTGTTGGTTAATATTTCGGTTTGTTTATCTTCGATTGCTTTTATGAGCTTTTCAACATAGGTATTCCTGTTACAATCACTGCATTCAAGATTTGAAGCCAGGGCATAAATTTTAGTCGATGCCGCTAAATCTTTTAATACTTTTTCATATTTGTTTAAAATCTTGTCTTTTTCACTTTTTGTGCCTTGCCATAGCATGGTCCTTATCCCGAAACCGATTGCATTCGAATGAACTGAATCATTTAAAATATAGCTCTTAGTCGATGATATTGAAAAGGAAAGGTTTTGCAGTAATGTCAGCCCTGCTTTAGGCACCAGGAAATCGCTGTTCGAAAGCTTAAGCTTATTTTGAGCCCAGTATGGACTAAATTCAAGTGCGAAATTATCAGGAATTGTTAATGTTCCCGACTCGTTTAAGTAATTTGAGAATATACTTGCTTCCAGCGCGTTCCACGATTTTGGCCGGCTGATCACGCTTGTCTGGTTTCCAATAATTACAGATGCCGGAGCCGATGGGGTTTTTATCTCGCTGAGTTTCTCCTCCTGACCTTGCACATAAGTGTTTCCCAATAGGAAAATAATCAGAACATATTTTAACGCTCTCATAGTTCAACGAATATTAAATTGATTTTAATCTGTGGGCTTGGATCAATGCTTTTCGGGTTTGTATGCGTTACGATTTCCCCATCGTTAATGCTAAAGATCAGGTTGATATTAAGATTGTTCTGATCCATATTTACTGCTTTTGAATAGATTACCGTTCTTTCACTATATAAATCTTCGCCTTTACCCAGGTAAAAACCTGCTTCATTCGTGCCCTCCAGATCATTGGCAATGGGCCGGTCAACTAAATGATACGATGCTGTGCCGGGATCAGGATGATTAATCGTTAAGTTGACATCATCATTCCTGGCAACTTTTAATGTTCTGTTGTATGTGAATACTGCCATGGCTATTGTTTTTAAAAGTTAAGATATAGGCTTGTCTGATACCGTTAATAAGGGTAGACCCGGATTTCATTTACTTAGCGCGTATTGTCGTTTATCATTCTGAAAAGTATTTAATTCTTCAGTTAAGAAATGTCGTTTGCGGATTGTTAAGAAAAATCCCGGATGAATTTGTTTCAATTGGTTTGTGATAGAATCCCGGCAAAGTATCCTGGCAAAATTTCCGTGTAGAATAGTATAATAGTAGTCCTCAATGAATAGTAAATCAGAATGTTGTGGTGTACACATACGAAGATACTACATTTATCGGGAAAATCAAAATTAAAGTATGGGGAGCCATTGCACAATAGCACAAAAGCGTCATTTATGTAAATGATTCAATTTATGAACCGAAGCGTGTTTTGTTGCCGGTTTTACATGTTCCGCACGAAAATACTCAGGTAATTGGGCGATGGATTTCCGGGACTGACAACCATCTTTCGGGGCTGCTCCTTCTCAAATATCCGCTGCGTCCTGATTACAGACAATATTTTATCCGCAACTTCCTGTTCACCTGGTTCAAAGCGTATTTCATTCGCTGATATTCTGTACCCATTCTTCGCATTTATACTGCGCGGAAGTCTCCTCATTCTAACCAGGTAATCAGGGAACTCCTGCTTTAGCGAACTATATATTTTCTTTGCTCTTGGCTCGGATTCGCTGATTATATCTTCCAGGTAAAAGACATCAATGGTGAACGTGCTGCTTTGTTTTTGCTTTTCGTCTTTGGTAAACGTGATTGTTTTTGTTTCTATATCTTTCTGGACTTTTATAACCGATTCATCCGTATTGGGTGAAGCAATTAAAATGGTTATCAGTTTTTCCCTGAAAAGGCTGTCATCAGCAAGCATTTCATTCACCAGGAGCAACACCGCCGTTTGTAGTTTTTTGTCCTCTTTAATGATTGCTTCTTTTACTTCGGTGTACATCTGGAGCTTTACGTTATTATTAAACTCCCTTTGCTTTAACTCAGTTTCGATTTTTGTTGCCGAAGCCGCTATTCGGGAAGCATCAGCTTCAAGGTTATTTTTAACTACAGTGAAATATAGCCCAAGCAAACCGCCCACAATAGCGATGATGGGTGTTGCCCAGTATTTGTTCAAATTCTCGAGGAAGGTTTTCATTTTCGGAAAAATTATTGGTTTGTCTAACTACGTTGTTTTAATCAATTAGTTAATTTGTACAATTGGCGAATAAATGTTAGCCTTGAAAACAGGCTGGTTAGAAACGCGGCTTAAATGGTGGCGTTCTGAATTGTGATATAAAGCATCTAAATAACTCTAAGTGCCTAAAGCTCTCAGGTGGCCGTATATGTCCTTGCTTTTAAAAAGACAGGATTTATTTAAAAGAAAAGGTGTAACTAATCAGTCTGCTTTAAAGCTATTTTAGCCACAGATTTATGGTGAGCCAGCCGAACCATTACGCAGATTTTAAACTGCTTTCAGCAGTTTTTTTTAATGAAATTCGAAAATGGAAATCAATATTTGTCTGTGAAATCTGTGGCATACAGTTGTTTGTCAGAGTTTTAATTGAACTGATTAGTTACGAAAAGGTTTATTACTGAATACAGATTGAAATATTTATTTGCCTTCCCGGCAAACTAATAATTCAACAATGCTCAAAACCAAAGGCTTAATTTCACTAAAGCACTTCCGGGTTATTTGTGATCTCAAAAAAGTAAGGTGTTAATTTTCCTTCCGCCTTAATAGCTTTCCCTACCAGTTTATGCAGGCTGTCATCATAAAAGGGATTTCCTCCTTTTATTTTGAGCCGGTAGAGTTCTTTCCCGGTGTCGAGGAATACCGCGTCATGCTCACTTTTTGAACCTTCAGCAAACTTTTGAAGCACAACCTTTCCTGTTAATTCCATCACATTAAATAGATTAGCATTATTTCCGATGATATATCTTCCAGCCTAATAATGTGCCGCCACTTTCTTTCAGCACCAATACATCAAAGATATTTATTTTTTTATTGATGTTTTCAGGCTTCCGGATGAAAGCCCGGAACATGACGTCTTCTGTTCCCATCATGGCTTTAGCAAATGCTGAATTTTTACTTGATTTGGGTTTTACTTTATAGTGGAATTCTTTTTCCTGTCCTGTAAAACCTGTCAGTTTGAATATTTTTTGCAACTCGCCCGAAACTGAAGCTTTTGCTGCGCCCTTCTGAAAATCAACCCTCTCCGATGGAGCCACTGTCGCGGAAAGATTAACTCCCTTGTTAAACAAATTAAGCCTTCTGTTCTTATTTGTTTCCTCGCCTGTATCAATCGGATCTTTAAAAACAGGCACCAGGGATGGATCGCCCAACATATAAAACTGTGCCAGTGTTTTTAGCTCATAAGGATCGAGTTGCGGTCCGCTAACGGACAGGAACTTCTGCCGTGCCTCAAGCATGGCCCTGCCGGTGGATGCTCCCGCAATAACGTTCTTTATAAAATATTGCGCAATAAGGTCGGCAAGGCCCTGGGAATCTGCCGGACCGTAAGCGATGTTACTGCTTCCTGCCATGGCAACAGCTTTATTTTTAAAGTAAGCGTTTGCGACACTCAATTCATTGTTATCCGAGTCATCCGGATTATACAGTTGTACTCCGTAACAGCATTCGGCAGCAACTATTGCCCCGGCTGACACCTTTCCTTTTAAATCAGGCGCATCCAGGGCCGTTGGGTAGTTATTCCCTTTTTGCCCGTAATACTTCGAATCAATGGGCGAACCGTGACAATTATAAAAATGTGTTAATCTTTTTAACTCAGCAGCCGTATACCCGGATACGGCCGGTGGCGAGTCCTGGAGTTTTGCGCAATTTCCGAAGATATTGATTAAACTTTGCTGCGTTGATTTTCTCCACACTGCGGCAGTCACCGAAAAGTAATTTGTCAGTTTGTCGGCTTTTACCTGTTTGTGACTGATGATATTCCTGAATACAATTTTAAGATAAGCAATGTCACCCCTGCCGGGGATATCAGGAATCCTGCCTACAACCCTGGTAGGGCCGGTAAAAGAAGAAATTTTATTGCTATACGCGCTATCGCAGGCATACGGCAGATCGGAGGGAACAGTATCGTCATCATCCTGGGCCGGATTGTTTATTTCCTGGAAAGGAATGATATCCTGGGCTCCGAATATGGCAATATAGGCAGGTTGTAATTTTTTATACAAATCATCAACAGCCTTTTTACATGATGCCCTTGTAATTGATTTAACGGCTGTTATGCCGGCTTTTTTTGCTGATGCGGGATCATCAATATATACCAGGCTCGTAATAATATTTTTCTTTTTATCAGCAGCAATAAGATCAGATAACAGCTTTTCTACGGCAGTGAATTTTTTTTCATATTTTGCCTGTAGATTCTTTTTACTGCTCACAATTATTTTAACAGTTGTTTCCATAATTCCTGAATTTTGATGTTTTAATTAATCTACATGATTATTTATTGTCCATAAGATATTTCCGCAGAGTAACCGAAGTGGAAGGATTGCTGATGACAGCATCTTTAAATTTTGCCCATTTTTTCGGACCAAGTTTAGTGTAATTGGCTTCATCTCCGTTGATGATTCCCCTGAGTTCAGGAGAATAATAGATCAATTGGGCAAGCTCGGTATTGAACATATCCAGTTTTGATTTTTGCTGTGTATCGGGAACAGTTTTAAAAATTGTATTTAAAATCGGGAACCAGGGCATTTCGTCCTCGGGGGTTTTCTTCAGATTTGATGCTACCGGATATTTCAGCGCTTCGGCAGCTTGTAGGATACCGTTTCCGAAATACCTGACAAAATCAGTGTTATAGGTAGGGTCAGGAACTTTTTTTAACGCTGATAAATAGAGCGCGTTCCGTATGGCTTCAACTCTTTTCCAGGGAAGAAGTTTATCTAATTCCGCATGATATTTTTTATAATAGATGGCTGCCGCCGCGGCAACTTGCGGAGTAGCCGAAGATGTTCCCGCGCCTGAAAATCTTACCGTGCCTGACTCAACACTTGCCCAGGGCGTATTTGGCGTAAAAGCGGAAAGTGCTTTAAGCATATTTTTTTTAGGGCCGAAACAGCCTTGCATTTCATCTAACTTACTTGTAAAGTATGGCTTAAAGTCGTAGGTTACACCACAGGCTGCTGTCACCCTCCCGAAACGTGCCGGGTAAATAACATGGCGGGTAGGCAGCCCGGCAAAATTATTGCCTGCCGCAGTCACAACAAAAATACCTGCTTCATACGCGGCATTTACGGCATCGGCCCATATCCGGGATGGAGCCCCGCCCATACTCATGCTAACTACATGCACCTGTGTTCCTGCTAAAGAAAGTTGAGTTAAATAATTTAGCGCGTCGGCAAAAGCGCTGGTTTTAAATAAGATAACGCTTTCCGAAACCCTGCAGCAGATAACATCCGCAAAATATGCCCCACCCAGGTAATCGCTAAACGTACCGTTGGCGGTAGCTAAATTAACTTTGCCGCCAGCCAGCAAACCTAATGTGCCTGTTCCATGTCCTGGCTGCTTCAAAAACCCCTCTTTAAACGGATCATGGGCATCCTTTGGATTCTCGCCCTTCACAAAATTGCGTTGAAGCTTATTCTTCCTGATTGAATCCGGTATAGCGAAATGCGTAGAACTGTATCCGGTATCCAGGTGCCCGATACGAACCGTATAAGCATTATCAGCCACAGCATCTCTCGCGCTTTTCAGCTGCGAATAGGTATCGCCCAGGTGCCAGATAACATTTGAATTCGGATGCCAGTCCGGATCGAAATTATCAGAAGATCTGCCGCTGCCAAAAGTTTTCGGATTCAGCTTATCAGCCGGCGAATCCACTTTTCTGTCAACCACGAACTCATTCAAAATATCAGGTTCTATATACAAAGCGCTCTTCCCTGCCGCATCGGCTGATAAATAAGCCATATCCCATGGATTTATTTCTGTATCCCTTGCTTTTGTCCTGACCAGTACATTACGGTTTTTTGTTTCATCGCCACGTATACCCTTAGCTTTATTGAATACGTTGCTTTCCTCATCAGAAATAATTTCAACATCAATACCCATAGATTTAAGTTTTTGGCTCAAATCACCATTCATTGATTTGCTTTGAATGCTTGATGATGGAGTTTGAATAATCAGTTCGATAGGTTGGTTGGTTTTTTCCATAACAATAGCTTTTTGATGATTAATAGGCGAACATTAAGCAGAATGATTATTTTGAAATGAAAACATTTACTTTTCTGTGTTTGGCATTAATGAATTATCCGAAGCGTTATGAGATTGAAAAGGCAAATATTATCTGACAGCTTTCAACACTTGTTAATAGAATTGCTTAATGGTATTTGGGCAAATTATGCCTGAAATATCGTTAGCCGGAGTAAAGTAGTAAGACGTTTAAGAGGAGTGATCCTTTTAGTTTGACCTGAGTTTTCAGAAAAAAGCCGAGCGATTATATTCCTTTCAGATGGTACGGAAGTATCCCAGATATTGAATAGTAGTCCTTAATAAATAGTAAATCAGGATATTGCGGTTGACATATACGAAGATACTACATTTTTAAGGGAAATCAAAATTATAGAATGTAAGCCGCTGTGCAATAGCACAAAAGTGTCATTTTGTAATTTGCCTGTATATCACGAAAAAGGATTATACGCTGCGGTTGCTAATTCAATGCTGTCCTGGTATTCTTTGTCAATAAGCTTTCTAAGCCTTGCTGCTTTGCCGGTGATTATTGCATCAACACCAATGTCCAGAAAATCACGCAAGGTATTTTCCGAATTGGCTGTCCAGGTATATACGAGTTTCAGCTCGTTGGTTTGCTGCTTTAAAGCAATGGCGTCTTTAATGATTGGCTTAAATTTTACGGGAGATGCAAAGGGAGAACTTGTGCCTGCGGCAAACGTAAAAGGCATTTGCTCCTTTCCTAAGAAGTCTGCAACATTTTTAGGTGTGTCATTTTCGTCAACACCAACAGCCTGGTTAAATGATATAAAGGATTTAGCCGCCGCTAGTAGTTTCTTTCCGGAAGGTTTCCCCACGGTAAGCAGTAATGGGACCGGAGAATATGTGCTAAAGAAATATTCGTTCAGTTGGCTGAAAAATTCCTTCATATAGATCGCCGGATCACTATCCAGATCTTTTGGGCCGATAGGTTTGAGATCAAAAGCTAAAAGGGCAAGATTTAACTTTTCATCATTGAGATTGGCTGAAAGTTCGATCAGATAATCTTTTAGTGTATGCCGTTTGCGATTTAACGTAACCAAATCGTACACAAAAAACTTTTCCTGGTAGTGCGGTAAATACCTGATATCCGGTTCAATGGCATTGGCACCCTCTTTCAAATATCGGATCGCGTTCCTGGCCGTATTGGGGTTATGCCCGATGATATAGAATTTACGCTTCATAACTTTTGAGGATTTACTTTACCGTGCTGATCAGAATATTCAGCCAGATTCCTCGGCCGGTACGTAGAATCCTTTTTGTACCTCTCCATTACTGAAGGGTGCAGGAACTCATGCGTATTTCCATCTTTCGGATCAACTTTTCCGATAGGACGGAAGAGTTTTGGTTGCAATTTGTAAAACCCGGTGTAGGTTTCATGCATCTTAGCGGTTGGGTCGGGATTTATAAGCGTAGAATCAAAACTCAGCTTACAGCTTTTTGCTTTTTCGAGCATCCAGTGCAATGCAATATCCGATAATCCGGTTTCGGGATAGCCGCCGCCTACATCCGAATGAACACCCGGGAACCACACCTGCTCAAGGACCTGCCCTTTTATTCCTGCCTGCTGGTGCCATAATGTAGCTTCGAAGTTCTTCCTTTTCTCATCAATGGCAAGGGCGTGAAAAGCATTCTCAACTCTGGACGATAAATCGGTATCGTGAAATTGGTTGCGTTGGCTTAAAAGACTTTTCATAAAAAGCGGATTTCCCAACGCGCCAACTGTATCCCAGACACCTATAAATTTTATTTTAGTGGTTTCCTCAACAGCGTAAGTTCTCCTGAAAAGTGTAGCTTCCACTTCCCTGGGTTGAAACCTTGGATGACGTGAACGGTAAATGCTGTAAGCCTTTTCAACCCGATTTAAATTTATTATCCTCAAAATCCCTGAATTCCTTATTAATCCGGATAAACTCCGAACGGTAAACGCTCCCCGGCTGAATCCAAACAGGAACAGTTCATCGCCCGGTTCATAGTTGTTAATCACAAATCTATACGCCTGAAGTATCTTTCCCGAAATGCCGAATCCGGTTGCGCCGTCAAAAACCCGTTTCGACATATTCCCTTCACTGCCAATACCTGTGTCATAATAAAGAACTTGTGCCGTTCCGTCGGCAGAGTAAGCACTTAGCGCATTTGCCATTTTAACTACATTCGTCTGGCAGAGTTTACCCTCTTCCGTTTTATCAGGAGTATTCCAGGTTCCGTCACAAAATATCGCGATTCTCTTCATGAAATTTAAATTGAAGTCCGTTTTTAATTGTACTCTAAATCTTTTCTCAGGTTCTTGAAATTTTCTTTTGATTTCCAACATTTCTCTCAGTCTCTTAGTCCCTATGTCTCTCAGTCTCTTAGTCCCTATGTCTCTCAGTCTCTTAGTCCCTATGTCTCTCAGTCTCTTAGTCCCTATGTCTCTCAGTCTCTTAGTCCCTATGTCCCTCAGCCCCTCAGCCCCTCAGTCCCTCAGTCCCTCCGTCAGTCCCTCCGTCCCTCCGTCCCTCCGTCTCTTAGTCTCTTAGTCTCTTAGTCCCTCCCTCGCTCCCTCAGTCCCTCCGTCTCTTAGTCTCTTAGTCTCTTAGTCCCTCAGTCCCTATTTCCCCTTACCCTTGTCATCCGCAGTTGGAGTAGCAACCGCGCCACGCAATTTCATAAGTTTATTTAAAAGGTCGAACCAAAACGGAGCTCCCAGCGAGAGAGCCAAAGCCGTAATAATCCAGCCAAATAGTGATTTAAGGATACAGATTATCATGCAGGACTTACATTCGTACGTTTCCCATTCCAGTCCAAGGGAGTGGTGAACATCATTAAGGTCATTTTTAATAAGTTGAGTCGCATAACGCAGCAAAGTATCAGAAGTTGCTTTAAGTGCTTCATGCTGAGTGAGACTCGATGATGCATTAAGTTCCATGTTCTTAAGGCTATCGATGCCAGATTCGGGAAGGTCACCCTTTGCAATCTGAGTTGTAAGCATTTTAATTTGTGCTTTCCGGGCTGCTATTTCTTTATCCAGGTCGGGATGAGCCTTTGCAAATGCATCGGCCTGCTGAACAAGTTGTTCGCGGAGTTTGGGGTCCTTTTCCAATTTATCGACAATTTTTATTGTATCCACATTGAATACAATGGCAACTGTTAATCCGACAAAAAACAAAATAAACTGGGTGTGTTTCTTATACCAGCCTGAAGCCCTATCCATTGTTTCATTAAACCAGTTTTCGAGATATCTTTTGAAACTGGTTGTATCTCCATCAGCATCCGCCCAAATGGATTTAAGGTAAATCAGTGTTTGTTCGCTTATTTTGGATTTACCCCAATTGGTGGTGCTTTCATCCAGCGATTTCTGAATAAGTGACTTGATATCATCGCCAGGTTTAGCGTTCTGGCCCCGAAGCAGGTCAATTATAACTTTCGAAAATGTTTCTTTATTGATGTAGGCAGGTTTGCTGTGATTACTTCCTTCTCCCAAAAACTTTATTAGAGGATGTTCGTAAAATTCAAATGAGGTGGAATTTTTCTCTCCTCCGTTTCCTGATTTTTTAAACAGGTAAATAACACTCTTAAACCTGCTGGAAAATTTGTTCTCATCTTCCAGCATCCGGAATATTGCCCTTTGTAAGATTTTAGCCCGGAACCCAAAACGGGTAGCAATAATCTCCTGGATAGTAGTAACCAGCAAGCTATAAAGTAAGTAAATAAAGACGAGGCTGATTACAACATCTAAAACAATGGAATTCAGCATAGCGTATTGTTTAGTTTACACTTTAAGTTTCATGAACACACCCATGTATTGCTTGATTTTTCGTGAAGAACCCGGCTCAAAACTGTAATTTTTGAAAAATATATGGCTATGATCTTTATGGATTCTCCGGTTATATCCTGCCAAATTTATGTTTCGCAAGGTTTTAATCAAAAATACATCCTGCAACACGCATACGCAATAGCACAAAAGAGTCATTTTTCAAAGCCCGGTTTCAATAGGTTGAACTTTTACAATTTATTCTTGTTTAAAACTTACTCCTTCGTCTCAGGACGGATTAAATTTTAATCAAGTCAACTGCATGACTTGGCTTTTACTCGTAAACTTTATTGGGATTCATATCAAAGAATTACCTGCTGTTGAATCAATAGGCTGTTTATTAAAGGATTCGTATTCTTTTATTTTAGGGATTCATAGCTACCAGGTATATCCATTGAAATTATTTGATGTTTAATCAAAGTCAATTAAGGCATTCAATCATGAAGAGCGAAAATGAATCTGAGAATTATTACAAAGCGTTTCATAATGAAGGCAGGAATGATTTGGAGCAAGCTGTTTTTTATGCAAGTGGAAATTCTTCGAGTCAAAAGCAGCCTGAATCCGGTACTATTCTCCCATATAGTGCTTGTTTAATCGATCGTTCTGGAAGGCAGTTTGTCTGTTTTCATGATGATTGCCTGGCGCATGACACTTGTTTTAAAAACGAGTTGCCGGATGAAAGCATGGATTTCCTGGCCATGTATTTTCATCCCGATGACAAAGCCTGTTTATGCGAGCGGATTTTTCCTGATATCCTGAAATTTATGGGTACGATACTGCTTACTGAACTTGCGGATTACCGGTTTTCATTTAATCACCGGTATATCCGTAAGGATGGCAGTATAGCTCAGTTTCTGCAGGAAGGCACTCTGTCAATAGCTGAAGATAATAACCTTCCGGTTCTTAACCTGAGAGTATTCACCGAAATTGGTGATTTTAAGACGGATGAGACCATGATATTGTCTATTTTAAGGTATTCGTCCGAACAGGGATATAAAAAGGTTTACTCCAAGGTATATGGGAACAATGGCACTACACAATTGTCGCCGCGCGAGATTGAGATCATAAAACTCTGCCTCGAAGGGCTTAGCAGCAAAATGATTGCCGACAGGCTCAACCTCAGCATTCATACTGTTAAAAATCACAAGCGCAATTGTATGGAGAAAACTTTAACCCACAATATTACCGAACTGATACACTTATGCATCAGGAGTCATTGGCTATAGAGTTTAAGGACTGTAAGAACATGTATCTGGGATACGACCTATTCCAGAATCCATGACCGACTTAGTTTTACGCAAAGTCAATTCCTTATTACCAGGGTAACCCGTTATATTCATTTGCCATTGGCACCAGGCGTTTCAGGAAGTCTTCAGCCGGTTGAATCTCCCCAATTTCACTATGCAGACTTGAGCTGTTCTGAAGGCTGACAAACTTTATTTTGTTATCGGCATCAGTAAAAGAACCAAAGTTGGTATTCAGCGAAGGAACCCTTACAATTGAGAAGTTTTGTTTAAGCAATTCCTTGTTGATCCGTCCAAGAGCTGTTGATAAATCGGAGTTTGCGAACCCTTTCACCGCAAAGCTGTCGAGTTATTAGCACTTCTACTCAGTTTGTTTATTTTATTCCTACAAAATATCCGACCATGGAATGGACTGGTTCTTTTTTGATTAAATATCCGCTTCAAACTATGCCGGCTTGTTGTGGTGATGGCTATTGCAAGGCGACGGGGATGGGAACTTTTATTGAAACCGTTGTTAATTGCCCATTCGATTGTCAGGTTGGGTATTGTGGCAATAGTATTTGTGACGCCGGAGAAACAACAACTTCGTGCGCCTTTGATTGTACTTATGGTGCCTGTTTATTGGACGGGGATGCGGTTGGCTGGATAAGCACTTGCCCTAGCTATGTTACCGAGGGTAGTTGCGATCCGATGCATTGTATATGGTCTGGAACTTTTTGTAGTGGAAAAATAATGCCCGAGGCGGCAACTTGTAACGTGATTACGATAAGCGCAACTTGTGATGGTACTTATGGATGCGAATGGTGCGCCAGTTGTCATCGTAATTATTTGTGGTGTGGGGACGATATCTGCTCAGCAGCAATAAGCGAAAATACGACCTCTTGTCCGCAGGACTGTGGTGGTTTGTATTGTGGAAATGGTGTTTGTGACAGTGGTGAATATTGTGTTAATTGCAGCGAAGATTGCTCAAGTTGCCCGGCTGTTTGCGGGAATAGTCTCTGTGAGTGGAGTGAAGATTGTTGTAGCTGCTCTCAAGACTGTCTTGCTTGCCCAGAACTGTGTTTGGGCCCCTATGGCTGCGAGGTAATTAATAAAGAGTCTATCTGTAATAGTTACGGTGATTGTTACTGGGGAACTTTTCAGTGTTATTAATATTTAATTTTAATTATCTTTATAAATATATGAAAAAAACATGGCTTTACTTATCGTTATCTTTAAATTTAATTTTATTAGTAGTTCTCGTTATTTGCGGTCTACTGGTAGCAAAGATTAAAAGCGTTGATAATAAGATTACAAACACCAAAAACTCTCAAGAAATTGTTGAGGACGTTAGTAATTTATCTCCAGAACAAATGATGACCTATCAGCCACAGGCAATTAGCTTAGAATGGATGACTCTTGAAGAAAAAAATAGCTTTGGCATTAATACGAGCACCGAGAGCCGCATTCAAGTTTTAAGACGCGATGCCAATGGAAGAATTGAAGATTATAAAATTATTCAAAACGATAAAGATATAGTAACAGAATTCTAGTTTTTAGATTAAATTAAGAAAATAAAAAACCCCTTGTTTTTTGCAAGGGGTTATTTTTTAAAAAGTCGTTTATTCGTCTTTTATGAGACGAATTCCGAAGCCGTTAGTTCCAGCCATTATCCAGTTGTCGTAAATGTTTGTGTTATTTCTTGACACAAATTTTAGATACGCGCCATTGGAGATGATAGGACTGGAGCTGTCCTTGTCGGATGCCCACCACATAGCGGCGTAACCGATATGGTCGTATTTATAGGTTGTTTCGCCTAAGTAGCGAGGACGCCCACCATTTGGCAAGGCATTGAAGCCAGAGCTATTAGTAGCACCAGTATTAGGACTAACCCAGTGAGTTAAACCCGTCTCTTTTAGCGCTCCGCCATCACGATTAACAAAGTTAAATAATTCGCTCCACTCTGCATCGCTTGGCACGTGCCAACCGGCAGGGGCAAGCTTCTCTGTCCAGACAGAATAGGCATTGTACAGTCTTCCGTAAGTTGCAGAATTTTCTGGATTATTATCGTAATCGCAGTAAGCACCGCTAGTTAGACCACCCCACTCCTGAGTATCGGTGACATTAGGAATTTCCGTTCCGTCATTGTAATGCGTTACTTTGAGATTTTCGGCCATCCAGATTTGATTGCCAATTCCCACAAGTTTGTAGACATTACCATCAATGTCGTTCAGGTGTCCATCAAGAGTTTTAAAGCTCTTTGTTTCTCCAATAACAGCGCCACAATTATTTACCGCTTTAATAGCGAAGTAATATGTGGTGTTATCTTTCAGATTAGGAATGACGGCGTTTACGCTATAAGTCGTTGCGCTTTTTGAGGGAGTGTTAACACTGATGCTTTGGTCAAGATTGTTTTCATTTTCTCCGTAGATAAATGAAATAGTAGTCTGATCATTGTCAGTTGTTACGCTCCCATTAAAGGTTGCAATCGCAAATTGGACATTTGTTGCTTCAAGAGTAGTTACACTTGTGTTAGCTCCGCTAGTCTGGAAAGAAACAGCCTCCCCGTAACTTGTACCAATTCGATTGGTAGCGTATGCTCTGAGATAGTATGTTTTACCGGCCTCCAGATTTAAGATTGTGCTAAAAAATGTATTGTCTATTAATTCAGTTTCAGTAGTTTTTTCATTGGTTATGGTAAGATTCGACGTTGAACCATAACATAAACCACAAGCGATAATTGTCGCATTTCCATCATCAAGAATTTTTCCGCCACTAATTACCGAGTTGTTTTTTACATTATAGATTTGAGAGGTAGCAACCGTGGGAAGATTTTGTTCCTTTTTGCAGGACTGGCAGGAAGTGAAAATAACTACTGCTAAAATTAAATACAGAAAATTTCTCATGTTTTTTTTCGTTTGTTGAATTGTACCCCAGATAATCTGATTTTATCATCATGTGTTTTCTAAATAACTATCAAGAATGGGTGTTCAGTCAATCAAAGATACAATCTAAAAGCAATTCACACAAAAAAAGTCCGGGTACCGCGAGATGCCGTACCCGGACCAAAATAAATCCGTATTTATTAAGATTATTCTAACTGGCAGAATTCATCACCTTCAACTGGTGATTAATGGATTCCTGGTGAATGGCTTTGAACATCTGATCAATAAATTCAGAGCTCAAGCCTTTGCTTTGCCCTTTAGCCGCGACTTTCCTGATGATTTCCTCCCAGCGCTGGTTTTGTAAAATCGTGATGTTGTTATCTTTTTTATACTTACCAATGGTTTCGGCAACATTCATACGTTGTTCCAGCAGGTCGAGGAGTTGTTCGTCGAAACGGTCAATCTGGCTACGGAGTAAGCCAAGCATATCAAGAAATTTACTATCGCTCGAAACCGCCTGGCGAAGAACCAGTTTGCCAAGTAAATCAAGGAGAGCATCAGGTGTAACCTGCTGGCTCTTATCGCTCCATGCATTGTCGGGATCAATATGCGATTCGAGCATAAGCCCGTCGTAATTCAGGTCCATGGCTTCCTGCGCGATTTCAAGCAGATATTTCCGTGCACCACCTATATGACTTGGATCACAAATCAGCGGCAAACCCGGCATCCGCATCCGAAGGTCGATAGGTATCTGCCATTTAGGCTGGTTGCGATACGCGGTTTTTTCATAAGCTGAAAATCCACGATGTATAGCTCCGATTCGCCTGATGCCGGCAGCATATAAACGTTCAATAGCGCCAATCCAGAGGTCAAGGTCAGGATTAACAGGGTTTTTTACCAGCACCATTACATCAACGCCTTTAAGTGTATCCGCAATTTCCTGCATGGCAAATGGATTTGCCGAAGTACGCGCGCCAATCCACAAAACATCCACACCAAATTTCAGTGCTTCATAAACATGAGTTTGCGTGGCAACTTCGGTACCTGTAGCCAGTCCGGTTTCATCTTTCACGCGTTTCAGCCATTTCAAGCCTTCAGTGCCAACACCTTCAAACGCATTGGGCCTTGTACGCGGTTTCCAGATACCTGCGCGGTACACATCTACTTTTTTTAAAGCAGCCAGCTGGCGTGCGGTTTCCATTACCTGCTCTTCGGTTTCGGCGCTGCAGGGTCCTGATATCAGTAAAGGCCTGCCTTTGTATATACTCCAGTTTTCTAAAGGTTCGAGTTGAAGTTTTGTTTCCATGGTGTTTTTGATCGTTATTGGTTATTAGTTAAAAGTTCCCTTCGGCTTCGCTCAGGGTAAAAATGGTTAATGGTTGGCAAGTAGGTATTTATAGCAGTGTCTTTTAGTGACATTTTGGTTAGGAATCCCTAACTCCTAACTCCTAACCCCCAATCCCTCAATTCAATATTTTCCTGATTTTATTTGCTTCGTTCATAAGTTCTGTAAGTCCTTCGGTGTTTTTCTCAAGGATATATTTCTTGAATAAGTTCATCTTTTCAACATAATTATCTAATACTTCAATGATATATTCGGAGTTTTGAAGAAAGATAGGCGCCCAGGTCTCGGCATTGCTTTTTGCCAGTCGTACGGTGGATTCAAAACCACCGGCAGCCAGTTTCAGGATATTTTCTTCATCCTTTTCCTTATCCAGAACGCACAATGCCAGCGAGAATGAAGTGATATGCGAAATGTGGGAAACATAAGCTACGTGAATATCGTGATCAACAGCTTTCATGTATGAAATCCGCATATGAAGCAGGTTGTACATATCGACAACCGTTCTGAGCGCGTCTTCATCCGAAAGATCTTTGTCGCAGATAATAACATGCTTGTAGTCGAATAGTTTGCCGATAGCAGCCATGGGGCCTGAGAATTCGGTACCTGCCATAGGGTGCGATGCCACATAACGCCCTCGGTTCGGGTGATTGATCACTGCCTCGGCTATACCTGCTTTTGTTGAACCCATGTCAATCACTACTTTATTGGTTCCGTTCATCAGGGTAAGTATCTCGGGTAACAGAACCCTGTTTGTATTGACCGGGGTACTTAGTATTATGAGATCCGACTTTTTTACAGCGTTCTGAAGGGTGTCAATTTTATCAACCAGCCCGCTGTGTAAAGCAATATTCTGGTGATGTTTATTGTTATCGACACCAATCACAGAACTGGCGTAACCCCTACGTTTAAGGTCAATGGCCAGCGAGCCGCCAATTAATCCGATACCGATGATGCATACTTTCATTGTGTAGTTTCCTTTCTTATTCGTTATTCGTTAATCGTTAATCGTTAATCGTTATTCGTTAATCGTTAATCGTTATTCGTTAATCGTTAATCGTTATTCGTTAATCGTTAATCGTTATTCGTTAATCGTACCTCGTAAATCGTACCTCGTAAATTGTACCTCGTAAATTGTACCTCAAAAATCCCCCAGCCCCGCCAACCTTTCAAGAGCCTTGTTTAACATCTCCTCATTTGCACAAAGCGAAATCCTGATATACTGATTTCCCTGGTCGCCAAAAACCATTCCGGGTGTTATAAAAACATGTGCTTTATGAAGGATTTCTTCAGTGAGCTCTTCTCCGCTCGAATACTTTGCCGGGATTTTCCCCCAAACAAATAACCCGCTTTGTGAAGCGTCAAATGTGCAATTTAGTTTGTGCATAATTTCTTCAACCAGTTTTCGGCGCGAACGATAGATTTTGTTGTTCTCAGCATACCATTCGTCATTGCTTTTCAAAGCTTCGACCGCAGCCAGTTGCATAGGTTGAAACATGCCGGAATCCATATTGCTTTTAATTTTTACGATGCTCTGTATATAGTCCGCATGCCCAGCCACCATTCCGATACGCCAGCCGGCCATATTGTGCGATTTGCTCATCGAATTCAGTTCCAGCGCCACTTCCTTTGCACCATCCACCGACAAAATACTTAAATGCTCATCATTCAGGATGAAACTGTATGGATTGTCGTTTACCAATAAAATGCTGTGCTTGTGCGCGAAAGCAACCAGGTCCTCGAACAGTTTCTTCGATCCTTTTGTGCCGGTTGGCATATGCGGATAATTGACCCACATAATTTTCACCTTGCTCAGATCGCTGTTTTCCAGTTCCTGTAGATCAGGATACCAGTTTTGTTTTTCGTTCAGGTTATAGAAACGGACATTTCCGCCTGTTAATTTAGATACGGAAGTATACGTTGGATAGCCGGGATCAGGAACCAATACTTCATCTCCTTCGTTTACAAAGGCCATGCTGATATGCATAATGCCTTCCTTCGATCCGATGAGAGGTAATATTTCGTTTGCCGGATTCAGCGTAACGTTGAAATATTTTGCGTACCATTCAGCGAAAGCGTTACGCAATGCAGGAATACCATTGTAACTCTGGTAGCCATGTACATTAGGCAATTTAGCTGATTCGCCTAATTTTTCAATTATCGCAGCGGTTGGAGGCAGATCCGGGCTGCCGATTCCCAGGTTTATAATATCAAGGCCGGCTTCCCGCATCTCAGCAATCTGCCTGAGTTTGCGCGAAAAATAATATTCCTGTACCAGCTCAGTTCTCTTCGATGGTTTTATTTTCGGGTGGCCGTTGTCCATTTTGGTATTCTCCCAGTATTTGTAAATGTTCTGTTAATGGTCTGATTGCATCTAATGCCTGCTGATATCGGGTATAATCAGGAAAAACAAGGTCGATGTAAAAGAAATATTCCCATTCTACTCCGACAATGGGCAGAGACTGGATTTTAGTCAGGTTCATTTTATAGAATGAAAGTACCGACAGCACCTGCGACAAACGGCCTTCCTCGTGATGAAGAGAGAAACACAATGTTGCTTTATTGATAGTCTGATTGGCAATTTGTTCCAGTTCTTTTACGGCATCACTTTCAGTAATAAGCTGGAAACGGGTAAAATTGCGTTTGTTGGTTTCTACCTCTCTTTTCAGGATTTCCATATCATACATCTGCGCGGCCAGTTCGCTGCCAAGAGCACCAATGCCCATCAGGTTTTCTTCCCTGATCCACTTTACGCTGAGCGCTGTATCAACGGAATCAATTATTTTAACTCCTTTGCGGCGGAGTTCATTCAGGAAAACGGCGCATTGCTGAATAGCGATCGGATGTGAGTGGATTTCTTTTAAGTCGTCGATAGTTTGGCCAGGCAATGCAATCAGGTTCTGAACCACGCGAAGATATTGCTCGCCCATAATGGTTAGCCCGCTTTCGCGCAGAAGAGTCAGGTTCTGGAGTATGCTTCCGGCAACTGAATTTTCCATGGCTACGATGCCACAATCCACCTTTTTATCATGCAAGGCATTAAATTCATCCGCGAAAGTTTCGCAGGGAACAATCTCAATGGGGATATTGCCGAAAAAATCTTTGGCGGCAAGCTCGTGGAAAGCTCCGAATCCGCCCTGTATGGCAACACTGATGATGTTCTGTTTAAGAGGAGGTGTCATAAATTTAGTCAAAAAAAAAGTCCCGTATCATCCGGGACTTTAACATTATTAGTTTTTAGCAATAACGAATCAGTCCGGCTTCGGTCTAAAATAAAAAAAGAAGAAGAATTGATAGGCATTGTTGGTTTTCATATCGGTGACTTAAAAAGTTTGGGGCTTATTTTCTTAACACGCCATTAACTGAATGCAAAAATACTGCTTTTATGATTATAAATACAGTATTAATGTTGGGTTAGAAATTAGATATTTGATATAAATTGTGTAATAATCTGAATATTAATATGATATAGATTTCATTAATTGGAAATTTAGTTCTCATTTATTTCAAATTCAGAGATTCACTTAATGAAGTCTTGGCTAAACTCCCGCTCACCAAGTTGGAGTGCGACTTTGAGCTGCGCCCCGACGAATAGATCCAGTCCAATAAGTCAGGGTTTCACTTTGAGTGGATATCTGACTAAGCTCATGCCCGGCAAGTCGGAGTGTGACTCAAAGTCGCGCCTCGACTAAAGAGCAGATCCTTCCCAACCACCGTCTCAGCTATTCACGAGGTGACTTGGAGTCACCTCGTGAATAACCCAGGCCTTGCCTGCCACCCGAAAATCACCGTTTGGACATGACCTAAAATAATATAACTAACTGTATATCAAAATAATACATGTATTTATTTGATTTGTTTTCGATTTTGTTCGTTATAACTTAAAATTTTGACTTGATTTTGTTCGCTATATCAAACAAAACTGGGCTTAGCTTATACTAATTCGGATTGTTACTAATTACTAATTAGTAAAAAATGCTTTTTCCGCTAATTACTAATTAGTATTATGTATCTTTGTATAAAATTATTCCAGATGAAGGACAAACTACTTCAGGTTGCATACAGTCAAAAAGAACGCTTGCCGGTAAAAAGCGGTTTGATAGAACGTGATTGTATGCCTTTGGCGAAAGCGGCATTGATGAGTGATAACCGCGTGCTGGTGGTAACCGGAATGCGACGGGTCGGCAAATCAACGCTGGTACAGCAGCTTATGGCAACGGTTGATACTTTTTGTTATTTTAATTTTGAGGACGAGAAATTGCTTGATTTCACCGTTGATCATTTTGGCGAACTGGAAGAAACACTTATAGAGGTTTACGGTCCGGCCCAATATTGGTTTTTTGATGAGATACAAAATGTTAAACAGTTTGAGATAGCCATTCGCCGCTTGCAGGACAGCGGCAAAAAAATAGTGCTTACCGGCTCAAATTCTTCAATGTTAAGCATGGAATTTGGTTCGAAACTTACCGGGAGATACAAGCAGATTGAGCTTTTTCCGTTTTCGTTCAGCGAATATTTACGATTCAGAAATGTAACTTTCCAGGAGAAAGATTTTTACCTGCCCGAAAGTAAAGTGATGCTGAAAACCTATTTCATGCAATGGATGGAAGATGGTGGTTTGCCCGAATTCCTGAAGTACAACGATCAGGAATATGTACGCACGCTTTTCGACAATATACTTTATCGCGATATTATAGTGCGTTACGGTATCAGGCGTCACCGCGAATTCAGGGAGTTGGTTCAACTGTTGGTAAGCAATATTTCGTTGCCTGTTACTTTTTCATCGTTGCAGCGAAGCATTGGCTTTTCAAATTCCGATACAGTGAAAGAGTACATGAGTTACCTTTCGAACGCCTATGTTTTTTTCGAAATGCGTCAATATCACGATTCGTTGAAAAAGCAATTGCGCCATCCCCGCAAAGTGTTTGTGAACGATATAGCTTTTCATAACCTGGTTGGTTTCAGCAATTCGCAAAACCTGGGCCGGAAGCTCGAAAATGCAGTATATCTGGCTTTGCGCCGGAAATCAGCGGAACTTTATTCATTTTATGAAAAAGGGGAATGTGATTTTATACTTTTCGATGAACAACGAAAACCAATGGCAATTCAGGTATGTTACAACCTTAATTCCGAAAATGAAGCCCGCGAAATGGATGGCCTTGCAGTTGCGATGAATTTTTTCAACCTTTCCGAAGGTTTGATACTTACACTTGACCAGGATTTTGAAATACAAAAAAATGGGAAAAGCATACCGGTAATACCTGTCTGGAAATGGCTAATTGGCAATTCAAATACATCAGACTGAACAAGAATACTTATCTAATCAACTGATAAACATATTAATAGATATGTAACCGATCGGTTACTAACCAGGTAGTTACTAACTAAGTAGTTAGTGTTGTGTAAAACTGTGTATATGTTCAGCAACTTTCGCACTTAGTTTGGCGACGAACGGAAAATGAGGCAGATGGCATAGTATTTTCAGCTGCTTTGGACGATCTCCTGGCGCAGAACGATATGCTGTATCAGCGCGAAACAGAATTGCTGAGCGATTCACAGCTTAATTTTTTGAAAGCAATGGCATCAGGATAACAAATGGCTTTACCAACAAGGGCATACTCCAAAAATATAAATTGGGCAGTTCTGCAAATGTAAGCAAGATAAAGAAAGCGCTGATTGAAAAGGAATTTATCGAATTCGATGGTAAATCAGCCGAATTTATCGATCCTGCTTATGAATTATGGTTTTTCCGCGAAATCCTGAAAAGATAAAATATAAAGTGCTGCATTGAGTGCTGACATGCTTTCCAAAAGAAAGAACAGCATTCATATACACCCCACTGCCATTTCCCTGATCAGATCCCATGCTCTTTCAACATGTTGCTGTGTGGTGAGTGTACCGCCAATTGACATTCGAAGCGTATATTGCCCTTTTAATTTGGTATGTGTCAGGAATATTTTTCCACTAGCATTGAGGCTTTGAAGCAAGTTTTCGTTTATCCGGTTCAGGTCTTCTGTTCCCACAATACACGAAGGCCTGTATCGGAAACATACCAGGCTTAATGGAACCGGAGCCATGATTTCGAAATCGCGGTCTTCAATTACTTCCTGTTCCAGCCAGTGAGCAATTTTAATATGTTCTCTTATCTTCTCCTGCAACTGGGTTACTCCGTACGAACGTATCACAAACCAGAGTTTTAACGCTCTAAACCTGCGGCCGAGCTGAATTCCCCAGTCGCGGTAATCGTTTACCAGGCCACGGTTGCCGGTTTTGAGGTATTCGGGTAATATTTCGAAGGTGCGGATGAGCGATTCCTTGTCTTTTACAAAGTAGGCGGAACAATCGAAATTGGTAAACATCCATTTGTGCGGGTTAAACACAAAACTATCCGCTTTTTCAATTCCTTCAATCATCCAGCGGTATTCGTGTAAAAGCAAAGCTGTTCCGCCATAAGCAGCGTCCACATGAAGCCATATACCGTATTCTTCACAAATAGCAGCAATTTCATTCAGCGGATCCACGGACGTGCTACCTGTAGTTCCAAGTGTTGCCACCACGCACAAGGGTTTGAAGCCTGCCGCTATATCTTCGTCAATTGCTTTTTTCAACAGGGCTGCAACCATACGGTAGCGGGCATCGGTTGGAATTTTTACCAGGTTTTTCCTTCCTATTCCTGCAATCTTCACGGCTTTATCTACCGACGAATGTGTTTCCGTTGAACAGTACACCCGGAGCTTCTCGGTTCCGCTGAAACCACTTTCATTAATTCCATAATTCATAATCCGTTCACGGGCGCTTAAAATAGCTGATAATGTGGAGGTGGAAGCTGTATCCTGAATAACGCCATCCCAATTTGTCGGCAAGCCAGTCATGGATTTTAGCCAGTTCATTACCTTTTCTTCCAGTTCGGCGGCGGCAGGGGAGGTGTCCCACAACATACCCTGGGCACCAAGCGAAGCTGTAAGCATTTCAGCTAAAATGCTGGGATAGCTGCTGTTAGCAGGGAAGTAGGCAAAGAAATTCGGGCTTTGCCAGTGCGTAATCCCGGGCATTATTATACTTTCGAAATCACTCATAATCTGAGTCATATCTTCACTTTCGGCAGGAGGAGCGGCAGGAAGCTGTGCCAATATTTCACCCGGTTTTACCTTGGATTTTACAGGATATTCTTCAATATGCTCATAATAATCGGCCATACGATCGGCCAGGCGATGCGCCCATTCACGGAATTCGGTATTATTCATAGGAAGCGTAATTTTTCTGTAAAAGTAAGGAATGTGAGAATTTAAGGAATAGAAATAAGTGCAAATATCAATTTGGATTTACTGTAATTCAAAATACAGAATAGAAAAACCCAAGATGTCTCTTAATAACTCTTAGTGAATCTTAGTGTCCTGTGTGAACTTAGTGGTAAAAAAGAAGAATATAAACTACCCAATTATATATCAGTGAAAAGAAAAGAACCACTAAGGCACTAAGATCACGAAGAGACATTAAGAATCACATTTATTTATTGCCAATAATCCTCCTTATCAGAATTATACTGAATAGAAAAATCCATTTTAAAGTAAACCAAATCAATTCAAAACATAATCCGAAAAGTCCCTACTTTTGCACCCTTATTTTTAATTGAAACGTCCCTGGTAATGTCAGGTGATTTCTTTAAAAGATAAAATATCCGCAACAGCATTTTGTTACTTAATGAGCAAGAATTATATCCCGCAGGCGTTTTACTTTACTTTGGCTGTTGCTGGTATCCTGGGCATTTTGTCCCTGTTTCCGGGAGAAAAAAGCTTTTTTGGCTATCCCATTAAACCTGTAAGCATCTTTTCGGATATTTTAACCGACGACAGCGCGCTGCTTAAACCTCTTTTTGTTGATACTCTCGCCGTGGAATCTGAGCTTGCTCCCAAGGGTGTTGTAAGTTTCCGAAATTTTACTAATGATAAATATCCTCTCGATAAACTTCTCGGCCAATTGCTGAAAGCAAAAGAGAAAAAAGGGAAAGTCCGGATTGCATGGTATGGCGATTCATTTTCAGACGGAGATATTCTTGTCAGCGATTTACGCGATACGCTTCAAAGCCTTTATGGTGGAAATGGTGTCGGCTTTGTGCCTATTACTTCCGAAGTTGCCGGTTTCAGGCGCTCTGTCATTCATTCTTTTGGAGGATGGAACACTTCGTCAATACTGACGAATTCACGTTCCGGCCGATTTGGGATAAACGGATTCAGTTATACGCCCGATTCCGGAAATTATGTGTTTTATAAAGGCACCAATCATTTCAAACATACTTCAACCTTTAATACATTCAGGATATTTTATACATCGGCATACAACCAGAAAGCCCGAATTATGATCAACCGAAAAGACAGCCGGGTTCTGGAGATGGTTGCATCCGCTTCTCCTTCGATGATTACCGTTCAGGCTGATACCATCCGGCAGGTAAGCGCAAGGTTTAACCTGAATGGTATGACATGTTTTGGCGCATCGCTCGAGGATGAAACAGGAATCTATATTGATAACTTTGCCATCAAAGGAAATTCAGGTCTCGGACTTCAGGCGATTCCGGAAAAGAACCTTGCTGCTTTCGATAGTTTGCTGCATTACGATATGATCGTTCTCCAGTTTGGATTAAATGTTTCAAATTCTCCTACTACAAATTTCACCAGCTATATCAAAGGGATGAGTATGCTGATCAATAAACTCAAAGAGGCTTTCCCCGAGACACCCATATTGCTTTTATCCGTTTCGGACCGGAGCCAGCGACGCCAGGGCCAGTTTGTCACCATGCCCGTTATACCGTTTCTGATCCAGGCCCAGGAAAAGATTGCCTTTGATAATAAGCTGCTGTTCTGGAATCTTTTTGAGGCTATGGGTGGCGAAAATTCCATGGCAGGGTTTGCCAATTCAAAGCCTGCGCTTGCCAACAAAGACTATACTCACCTGAATTTTGCAGGTGGGAAGAAAGTTGGATTGTCATTTGCGCGGAGTTTTATTTTTGAAGTAGAAAAATACCAGAAAAGGAGGAAGAGTCTTGCTGTCATTGCGAAATAGTTTTTTAACAATTATATTAGCCTTATTCATCTCCCCCGGTATAAAAGGGCAGGTAATTGAAGCTGATACCCTTGGTGTTTTAGAATTCCCCTTTATTAATTACAAAGCTGATACACTGATAAATGCAGATCATCTGACATCTTTTTTTGAAAAATTACGCAAACTCGAAAATGGAGATTCGAACCAGCTTAGTATTCTGCATATCGGGGATTCACATATTCAGGCTGATTTTCTGACGCGAGAAGTCCGGAAAGCTTTTCAGCAAAGGTTTGGTAACGCTGGCCGTGGATTGGTGTTCCCGCTCAGGGTTGCAGGTACCAACGAACCAAATGACTACCGCTCGTCAACAAATGCAGGCTGGACGGTTGCGAAAATTAACAGCCCGAACCGGCTTCCGGAGCCAGGATTATCAGGGATATCAATACTTTCAACTGAAAATGGCATATATTTCGATGTTACAACTTCTAACCACGACGACCTGGATTATGCTTTCGACCAGGTTACGCTCATACATCGGAAAGACTCATCGCAATTCGACTGCCGTTTTACCGATTCACCGCCTAAATTTGGCTACCTTATGTCAGCCAGTCCTATGGAACCTGGTGAAATCACCACTTCAGTCCGGTTTGAAAATCCCACAAATTTTGTTCGCATACAAGCTGAGCAAACGGAAGTTGGACAAAATTCTGTTACTGTTAATGGATTGGTGCTTACAAACAGCAAACCCGGAATTGTGTACAACAGCGTTGGCATAAATGGCGCTCATTTCAACGATTACAATAATTCACCGTTATTCTATGCGCAATTAAAGGTTTTGATGCCCGACCTGGTTATTCTATCACTTGGAGCCAACGAAGGCGCAAACATAAAAGTTACTGTTGATGAGGTAATTGCATCCGTAATCTCAATGATGCAACGTATCAAATCCGTAAATCCGGGAACCTGCATACTGATAGCTACACCAGCGGATGATTACTTCCGGAAAAAATATAAAAATCCTTACCTGGAAGCAGTTCAACGAGCCTTAAAGCAAAGTGCTGAACAGGAACATGTTGCGTGTTGGGATATGTATGGTATCAGCGGAGGTTTTGGCTCATGTAGCGAATGGAAAAAGGCGGCTCTGATGCAAAAGGACGGTGTGCATTTCAATAAACAAGGATACACTTTGCAAGGATCACTATTATATCAGGCATTAATTGACAGCTATTTGAAGTATGTGGCAAATTGATTTCCATAAACTTTTACAGGAGTTTGTTTACAACCCAAAGGAGCCGATGATCTTCAGCAGCGGGTTCTTTTTATTCCTCTTCCTGGGGTTTATAACTGTGTACAGTATTGTATACAAACACAATACGCTTAAAAATATTTACCTTACGCTGTTTTCAATCTTCTTTTATTATAAATCCAGCGGGCTTTATTTTATACTGCTAATCATCACTGCGGTAGTGGACTACAACCTCGCCAAACAGATTGCCCGAACCGAAATTAAGCAAAAACGGGTTTTATTCCTGGTTTTGAGTTTGATTGTGAATATCGGAATGCTGGTTTATTTCAAGTACACAAATTTCTTCCTGAGTATTTTGTATGATGTTGCTAATAAGCCTTTCGATCCGTTGAATATCTTTTTGCCGGTTGGGATTTCATTTTTTACTTTCCAGAGTCTGAGTTATACCATCGATATTTATCGCCGTAATATTGAACCGGTTAAAAATATTTCAGAATTCGCTTTTTTTGTGACTTTTTTCCCGCAAATGGTTGCCGGCCCGATTGTGCGGGCCTCGGTTTTTCTGCCACAGGTGCGCAAAACACCCTATGTGAGCAAAGCCGATTTTGGCAAAGCTGTTTTCCTGATTTGTATCGGGCTTTTCAAAAAAGCGGTTATTTCTGATTACATCAGCCTGAATTTTGTCGACAGGATTTTTGATAATCCCGGCTTATACACCGGCCTCGAAAACCTGTTTGGCGTTTACGGCTACGCGCTCCAGATTTATTGTGATTTTTCGGGTTATACAGATATGGCCATTGGGATAGCGTTAATGATGGGATATAAACTTCCGGTCAACTTCGATTCTCCTTACCAGTCGGCTAGTATAACCGAGTTTTGGAGGCGATGGCATATTTCGCTTTCCAGCTGGCTGCGGGATTATCTTTATATCTCGCTGGGGGGGAACCGCAAAGGCAAAGT
>JAURYB010000058.1 GCA_030654075.1 Bacteroidales bacterium
ATCATTTTTACAACGCGTAACGCTTCTTCATCACAGCCACCACCAATTCCCCGTAATACTTTTACATCAGTAAGATTCCCTTTTGAATCCACTACAAAAGATACATAAACGGTTCCCTGTATTCCGTTTTCTGAAGCTTGCCGGGGATATACTATATTAGTAGCAAGGAATTTATTGCGCTCAGATTCTCCGCCAGGGTAGTATGGCATTTCTTCAACAATAGTATATACCGGCTTATTTTCTTCCCGCACTTCAGCTTCTTCTTGTATGTGGGTTTCTTTGAATTCTTCATTTCTTTCGGGGACTTTAGCAGCATAAGAAACTTCAGTAACAGGCTCCTTCCCACTTTTTACCGCTGAACCTGAATTTTCTGCCTGTAGTATGGCATTCAGCATTTCTTTGTTGCTTGTGGTATAATTATAGATAAGAATTGAATTTAAGCTACCCGAATAACCGGAAGTGTACTGTCGAAACTCAATAGTGATACCATTTTTAACTATGGAAGTAAGGAGTATATCGTTAATAACGCGGACTTTGCTGCTTTTTGGATCCTGACTATTTAACAAATTCAAAAAGCAGTTGCCATGTGACTTATATGAAACAATATTCGGCTTTCCCGATTGCATATACAGCTTAAGGGTTCCTCCGTTTTCATATATAGATTTCTGCCATTCAACAACCGTACTTTGAAATGAAGGTAGTGATTGCGTTTTCTCAAGGGTCCATCCTTCCATATCTAAGAAAGTGCGTATATCAGACAACGATGTTTTTTGCATTCTCAATAATTGTGCTTCATTTAAACATCCTGAATTATCCTGCGCCCTGCTGTTAAAAGCAATATTCAGAAATAGGGTTGAAATGAACAAAATTTTCATCTTGTACGAAAAGCCTGATTTTACTTTGAGGGGAACCATACTTGTTTTTTTTATATTATTTCAATTCGTTTTCATTCAATCTGGTAACATCAACAGCTGTTATTCTTTTCGGATATCTGTAAGACTTAACCAGCCTACGGTTGAATTTCCTTTGTAGGAGAATGAGGTGAAGATAAATCCATTATGTGTTTTATTGCTTTTTACCTTCTGCCCTTTGAGCAGGAATGATGTGGTAACCGTTGAATACGTCGGTTCGGAATAAAAATAAGCCTTATCGGATGTTATAACATAGGACTCTAAATTATCAGCAGTTTTGGTTTGAGAATTTTGATTCTGATAATTATTCCGACTGACCTTGCTGGCGTTGTAATCCTCCACCTGGATTTCTCTGTCCAGATTTTGTGAAGTTATCAGCTCTTTAAGAAATAGTGTATTCGTATTAGTCGCGGTATATATTATAACAGAATATTTATCGTTTGAGTAATTCCCGAGATATTCCTGAAACTCTATTGCGGTTCCATTGCGATAAAATGATGTGATCAATATATTGTCAGAAACTCTGGTATCGCCAGGTTTAGTTGCGTCCAGACTTTGTACTAATTGCTGAAAGCAGGCTTTTGATGTCTGGAAAATAACGATATTCGATTTCCCTTCATGAAAGCAAAGCAGAAGATTTTCCCGATTGTTGTACCCGGAATTCTGCCATTTCACTATATTACTTTGTAATGATGGATCAGATTGCGCCCCTGTTAGCTCCCATCCTTCTCCAGATAAAAATACACGAATATCGCCTAACGATGCTTTTTGCATTTTGAGAAGTTGAAATTCTGTAAAGCAACCTGCATTACCCTGGGCATTGCTAAATAAAGCAATGCCCAGGAATGCGAGGAATATAAAACAATGTCTTACAAAGCTTATAACTGATTTCATTTTATTAGTCTCCATAATCATATGCGGCGGTTGTGTCTACGGATGAAACAGCCCCATAGTTTAGAGAATTAAAATAAACTGGATTTACTATTAAAACAACCACAGTACCGTAATTATTTTTAATGAAAATAACCTGTTTTTCATTTTTATAAATTTTCACATCTTCAGTTGAATTGGTTTCATCTTTTTTATATCCAGTAAGTGATTTTTCAATTGCTTCAATTACATTTTTTTCTCTCCCAAATCCATTTCCCATAAGGTGAATGTCATATGCAAATCCATTAACTTTTGCGCTTGCGTCAAAAACCTTTTTTGAATACCAACCGTCAGATACATCTTTTGAAACAACTCCCAGAATACTAAAACCTATTGTAGCATCATTCGTAATTTTTTGACTGTCAAACATCATATGCTCGCCACTATACAGGTTTAATTCATTTTCCGATTTTTTGAGTTTTGTTAATATTTGTGACATCTGATCACTTAACAACAAGCCTTCAGGGGATGTCAGGTTCATTCTGCTAACAATGGCACTCACATTAAAAAAATCGGTTTCAACACTTTCGTAATTTGAGGAACCATTTAGCATGTAAACCATTAGATCCTGAGAAATACCATCAAATTGCGGATTGATAACATATTTACCTTCTTTATCAATAAAACCAATTTTATTGCTGCTGCTAACCAGTGCTAGCTTACCATTAAACGGAATAGCATGATCAAATTGGGGGTTAATAACTATTTTACCGGTTTTATCAATATATCCAAAGTTATCTCCTGATCTCACTGCGGCCAGATCATTGTTGTTAAACGGGTATGCATCCTTAAATTGAGCGTTAATACTAATTTTACCTTCACTATCACACCAGCCCCATTTGCCATCCTGTTCAAATAAAAACATATCATTATCATTTAGCATCTCTGAAAATTGAGGGTTTATAAGGTATTTGCCATTTTCATCAATTACGCCTGATTTACCGCCTGAAATTACTATGGCTTTCCCTTTCACAAATTCTCTTGCACCATCAAACTGGTTATTAATAATAATTTTTCCTTCTTTATCGATATAACCCCATTTCCCATCTTTATTGCGTACGGCACATTTTCCATTGCTAAAATTACCTGTAGAGGAAAATTGCGGATTGATCTTCACATTGCCGGCTTTGTCCACAAATCCCCATTTTACACCAATACTGTCCATTACACTGTAAGCGGCGAGTCCTTCTTTAAAAATTCTTACAGTTTGGGCATCTGCTAATGTAATTTTAACCTCCCCTTTAGTGTTAATGGCTGTCGGAGCAGAATTGTCAGAAACAACCCAGGCCATATCTTCACTAAAAACAGTAGCTCTTTTATAACTTGCTGAAATACTGTATTTCCCATCATCGGTGATAAATCCCCATTTGGGTTCATTCCCTGAGCTTTGTACCAATGCCAGGCCGTTTCTGAATATTGTCGCCTCACTGAATTGTGGATTAATGACAATTTTACCTTCCTTATCAATGTATTGGAATTCTTTCCCGCTTTTAACAGGAATTAATTTTAACTCTGCTATTTTATCCCCTCCTAATAAATTGCAGGATGAAAAAGACATTGTTATCAGAATAGCTGTGGCAATTAATAAATATCTGCTCATTTTTAAATTTATTGGCTTCCTACTCTTAAGGCTTTTCGGTATCTCCCCGTTTATTTGAGTGGGTTCTGGCTCCACAGAAACGCTTACATATTTTATGATCATGCTTATTCGGCAACAACAACCAGGTATTTGCTTCTACTCCAAAAATCGGTGAAGTTTAGGATTGCTATTTTCTCAACAGATTGCTTGTTTATACTTTCAAACTTGTATGACCCTGAAGGATGGTTAGACAGCAACACCACTTTTTTCTTCATAACAGCCAGTTCATTAAAATTGGCAATATCGACTTTAGTGAAATAAGTTATGTCAATGCCCCCTGATGTGGACTTTGCCTTACTAATTCCAATAAAACCACCTGCATGATCGATAACTTTCTTTTCTTTCAGTTCTTTGGATGTGCCAATAATATAATACGCCATATTTTGTATATTCTCAGTTTCAGCATTATTATTGTCATCTTTCTCCCCGGTTAATAATTTTATTGTTTTTGAATCTGTAGAGGATTTTTTATAGATTAGGATTGAATACTTCCGGTTTGTATACCCATCAATATATTCACGAAACTCCAATGTTATATCTTGCTCGTAAAATGACGTTATCAAAAGATTGTTTAATACTTTAGTTTTGCCCGTTTTATTGAACGACAGACTTTTAATTGTTTTTTCGAAACAAGAAACCGTTGTATTATAAATTACAATGTTAGATTTATTCTGTTGTTGGTACAAAAACAGGGTCTCTCCATTGTTATAACCTGACTTTCTCCACTTTATCGTATTACATTGTACTGTTGGATCTGATTGCGCTCCTGTTAGCTCCCATCCTTCTCCTGCTAAAAAAACCCTAATATCTCCCAGCGATGCCTTCTGCATTTTAAGGAGTTGAGATTCAGTGAAGCAAACTGCATTATCCTGGGCATTGCCACAAAAAGCAATACCCAGGAATGCAAGTAAAAACCACCTGTTTTTTAAATAGCAGAGGCTATTAATCATCTTAATTACTATTAGCCCTGGCAACACTATCCGCAAGTCTTTGCTGCTCTGCTGCTATTTCAGCTAAGTTAATAAACGGATTAATCATTATCACAACCCGGGAAGCTTCAAAATTTATTTTTACAGTTAGCTTATCACTATTATACACCTTCAGAGTTTCTGATGATTGGGTTTCATCTTTTTTGAAGCCGGTAAGTGATTTTTCAATTTCATCAGCTACATTTTTTGCTTTCCCGTACCCTTTGGCTGAAAGAGAAATAACATACGCAAATCCGCTGGCTTTAGCACTTGGATTGAAAACCCGTTTTGAATACCAGCCATCCGAAACTTCTTTTGATACATCACCTAAAACATAAAAACTTAAGGAAGCATCGTTAGTGATTTTTTGATTATCGAACATCATATGTTCAGTGCCATACAAATATAAATCGTTCTCCGATTTTTTGAGTTTCGTCAATATGAGTGATACCTGATTATTTATTGAAAATCCTTCGGGAGATGTCACGTTAATTCTGCTGGCTATCGCACTTACGTTAAAATAATCGGTTTCAACACTTTCATATCTCGAGGAACCGTTTATCATGTAGATAACCAAATCATTAGAAATCTCGTCAAATTGCGGATTGATAACATATTTACCTTCTCTGTCAATAAAACCAATTTTGCTGCTACTTTCTACCAATGCAAGTTTACCATTAAAAGGAATTGCATGATCAAATTGGGGGTTAATAACTATTTTACCGGTTTTATCAATATATCCAAAGTTCTCACCTGATCTCACTGCGGCCAGATCACTGTTGTTAAACGGGTATGCATCCTTAAATTGAGCGTTAATACTGATTTTACCTTCACCATCACACCAGCCCCATTTCCCATCCTGTTCAAATAAAAACATATCATTATCAACCATCATATTTGAAAATTGAGGGTTTATCAGATATTTGCCGTCTTCATCAATTACTCCTGATTTACCGCCTGAGTTTACAACGGCTTTCCCTTTCATAAATTCTCCAGCTCCATCAAACTGGTTATTAATCACAATTTTTCCTTCTTTATCGATAAAGCCCCATTTTCCTTCTTTATTACTTACGGCACATTTCCCATTGCTAAAATTACCAGCATTTGAGAATTGCGGATTGATCTTTACTTTGCCTTCTTTATCAACAAACCCCCATTTTACACCAATACTGTCCATTACGCTGTATGCGGCAAGTCCTTCTTTAAAGATTCTAACCGACTGAGCATCCGTTAAGGTGATTTTGACCTCTCCTTTAGCGTTAATAGCTGTTGGAGCCGCATTTTCAGAAACAACCCAAGCCAGATCATCACTAAAAACGGTAGCGTCTTTATATGTAGCAGTAATAGCATATTTCCCATCGTCAGTAATAAACCCCCATTTAGGCTCATTCCCTGAACTTTGCACCAATGCCAGGCCGTTTCTAAAAACGGTTGCCTCATTGAATTGAGGATTAATAACAATTTTTCCTTCCTTATCAATGTATTGGAATTCTTTCCCGCTTTTAACAGGGATTAATTTTAATTCTGAGATACCTCCACTTCCAAAGAAGTTGCACGAAGAAAAAGACATCGCTATCAAAATAGCTGTGGCAATAAGTAAATATCTGTTCATTTTCAAATTAATTGGATTCCTACTCTTCTGGCTTTTCGGTAACGCCCCGTTTTTTGGTAGTTTCTGGCTCTACAGTTTTATGAAATTTAATAGGTAAGGATCAGATGTTGTACGTTTTGAATTTTAAAAAAGGACTTTGGAAATTTGAAATGTTAAATATATTGCTGTTAAAATTGATGCGGGTGCTACATACCACGCAATAGCATCTTTTGTATCTGATGCTTTCAGTGATTGCTGGAAAACATTAATTAGCATCAACAAAATATAAAGTAATAACAAGAGTACAACTGTACCTGCATTTGCTGGATTATTTACTAACCGCATAATATTTTCGTCACTAAACAGCCTGATAATTAAGGCCAGAATCAAAAGTAGACTTATAGGTATACCACAAATACCGCCCGTTTGTAATTCATTTTTAAAGTCTGGTTTACCTGATAACGATTTAATTAAGAAAGCAATTAGTGAGATTGAAAACATCATTATTACTGGCATTAATCCAATTTTCAAGAACACGGGAAAGTCAATATATTTCCTTGCGTCACCAGCTAAAATAAGTGATCCAATGAAATATAAGAGAAAAACTGACCCGTATAAAATCAAGGAATTAGTATATGCCTTCTCTGATGGATTTCGGAAAATAGCCAAAATACCATCAATCGGATTCTTGAAAAATGTTGCAAATATTTCTTTTAACTCTCCTTTATAGAAATTCTTTACTTCATCTGAGAATGTTGATTTTTCGACAGTTTCATCTGAAAATGTTGATTTTTCGGCAGTTTCCTGAGATTTTTTTTCATCACTTTCCATATAACTCAACCTTTACTATTTTTCCTACTCATAAGGCTTTTCAGTATCGCCCCGTTTATTTGAGTGGGTGCTGGCTCCACTTTTATTCCCTGTTCAGATTTACTATTCGTTATAGTTTTGAATTGATTTTTTGTTTCTTAAATCCGTTTTATATTCATTTTGAGGCTATCACAATTAAATTCCCAAAAGGATGCAATAAAATTTTACATCTTTACAGATTACAAGGAAAGTGGAAGGAGTATGTAATTGATCGACTTCAATCCTGCTGCAAGTCCGGGGTTTTGATAGATATGAATTGTACATCCTGTTCATGGTTCTATACAATAAATTATTATTTCTGGCTAGTATGCTAAAATATCAACTTTCAAATATAATCCTTTTACATTTAGTGTACAAAAAAAATAATTTGCCGTATTTGTATTGAAGCGATCGTTTAGTAATATTTTGCCAATTAGCTAACCAGGAAAAAAATACCTGTAAATTGTCGAAAGGGTGAAATGTTGTTAAAGTGTAAGGGTGTTAGGGCAAAAAAATCTCAATTTTTCTTCTGAAACATTTTAATTTTAATCGGATCAATTAATCACTTAAGAAACAGTCCTTTTGAAATATTTCACTTGAATGAATTCGGGTTTAGGACTTACTCTCCAAGTATTTTTATATATTCCTCAGGTGTTTCAACATCTTTTAATTGTTTTTGTATTTCCTTGTCCTTTGTTTCCTCCAGAGCTTGGATTTTTTTCAGAACTTCAAAAAACTTTTTTTTAATTGATAGAGCTATAAAAATATCCTTTTCGGCGTATAACTTATTTTCGAAATAGGCATTTGTAGATAAATATACTTTCTTCAATACTCTTCCCAACTCCGGCTCTAACTCAATTTTCTTTTTATTTATCTTTATATTCGTTTCACTAATTTCATTTTTAGTGTTTTCTATATCCCTGATTTTTTCTTTTGATTTATTGTTATTTGAATTGTACTTTAATGACTGTTTAAAAGCAAGCAGCGCATTATCAAAATCTTTTAATCGGAATAGGCTATCTGCTGATGACCGAATATTTGCATTTTCGTTATCGATTTTGCGGATAAATTCTTTCGGATAATTTTCACTTGGTTTTACGGCTTTTGCCAGTTCAAAATAACTTTTTGCGATTTCAAATTTTTCGCTTTTATATTCATCTTCTGCATTATTTACGAGCTTATTATATTTTTCATCATCTATTTTCCGGATAAAGTCTTTTGGATACTGTTCATTTGGTTTAACAGTTAACGCTTGCTGAAAAGTGTTTTTTGAGGCTTCTGGTTTATCGTTTTTGTATTCTGTTTCTGCAATTAAAATGAATTGTTTATACTTTTCATTTATCATATTAATTTTGACCATCATACCTTCAACGCTCTGGTCGGATCTTAATGTCAAAGCTTTTTGATATAACAATTCTGCTTCGTTATATTGTTTAGTTTTAAAATTGATATTTGCTAATGAAACTAATGAATCAAATTCAATAAACTTTTGTAAATCAACTATTTTATTTCTAACTTCCGGATCATCTTTATAAGTCAAAGACTCAGAATAGCTGTATTTGGCATTCTGGTATTGCCCTTCTCTTGCAAATTTGAAACCTTGTGACAAATTAAAATAATACCCAAGTTTAAGAGCTTTACCCGTAAAACCCATTTCATTAAATTCACTGATTAAGGATTGAACCTCTTCAAATTCTGGTACAATCCATGTTCGTGTCACATATATTCTGGGTATTTCTCCTGTTACCTGAAATATAAGAATCAGATCACCTTGCCCAGGAGTAAATGCGGAGAAACAGTCATTCTCAATTCCCATAATATCATATATTGATCCAGTATTCAAATCAATGTAACCTTTTTTTTCTGGCACAAACAAAGTATCATTCAGGAAAATCGCATTTATAGCCGTATCGTATGTAGGAAAACTTCTTTCTAATAAACTAAATCCATTTTTATAATATTCATTGGTTAGAAAACCATTTTTATCAAATTCAATACTACAAGTATACTCCGGACTGGTTGAGCCTTTCGTTCCAGCCCTTAGCATATACTTTCCTGCAATTTTATTGTTTTTAAAGGTGCACTCAGTTAAAAAAGTAATTCCTTTTTTGTTATATTCTTGATATTCTATTCTGCTACTATATTTGCCGTTGAGTTTTCCTTTCTCATAGGCACAAGTGGTAATTATGTTCATCTCTGTGGAATTCAAATCTCCTGTAATTTTGGATGTCCATGTTTTATCCGGTTTATTATTTGTGTAATTACCATTTATAGAGAAACGCGCTATCCCTTCTTCATATCTACCCGTATAACTGTTATAGTTACTTTTTTTATGGTCCTTGGCGTAACTATATGTACCTGTTCTGATTCTGTCTCCGTTATTTTCCAGATACTTATAGGTTTCGGTTCCTTCAATAGTAAAATTAAGAACTGATACAGATCGTGTACCTGTATATGTTTTTATATTTTGTGAAAATAAATTAGTATTCAAAACGCCAATTGCCAATATTAAAATAATCGTACTTATCAGTTTTCTTAAAAAGTATTTTGGCCACAGGTTACGAAGATTAATACTGCTTTCAGCAGGTTTTTTTAATGAGATTTGAACATGGCAATGAATATTTGTCTGTGAAATTTGCGAAATCTGTGGCATATATTTGTTTGTCAGAGTTTTAAATAAACTGATTAGGTACAAAAAATCCTTTTCATGAGCATCTTTTGTTTGATGATATAGATAATTGCTTTACAGATGATTTTTTAAGTACCTAAACTTATTTTATAATATTTGTTCTCCTCCGCGTCAACCGTTGTAACAGATTGTACCTATTTGTAAAACGTAGAGAGTATTATTAGGCCTTTTCGCCTGTTCCTGCATTCAGGTATTCTTCCTCTGTAATCCCTTATTATTCACGGGTATGATCAGAACTATAGGCTTTTCCACCTTAAGTACCCTCAATATATATATATCGTTTACATTAAGAGGAGCATCGATAGACAAAAACTGACCACTATTGTTACTGTTGGTATATTAGATTTATTATTATTAAAGTCAAATGTAACTTTTTTAATTATCCATCCTCCTTTTCTTGTCTTTTGATTAGTAAATTCCAACAAAAAAAATAAACTGTCAGTAGATTCGATAATTAGTTATTGGTTTTTCCAGAATCTACCTTTCATTTTAAGCATTATTTTTTTTTGTCAACCTATCCAGTGGTTAATCTTGAAACTATTAAGGAATGAAAGATATTCTCTCAGATTTATAGAGGATCATTTATTCACTTTTGAATGTTAACGGAGCTAATTAATAATTAGCAAGAATGTATTTCAAATGCAAATACCCAATAATTTATATTCAAATTATTATAGCTTTAGATCACCTATTACCAACTATTAGTATTTAATAAAATACTAAGTTTGTATTTTAAATTTTACCAAAAATTGATAGTTTCAATCTTACCTTTCTGAAAATTTATTTTCTTTTATCTAATCAAAAACACTGAAACATGGAAAATATTTACAGGGTAAACCTACTTCTGTTACTTATGTTATTTCCGGTCTTTATGACTGTCTGCGGCCAGGGCGCTATTCCCAATGGATTCAATAAATCAGAAAGTGGAGTTTATTATAAATTCCACAAAAAAAACATTGATGTTGTGCATAATGCCAGTTTAACAACGCCAATTGCTGTCGAAGGTAGTATTCTCACCATGAACATTAAATGGCGCTTGGTTATCAATAAAAAAGATTCGGTATTAAATATAACGCCAAATCCTTTTGAAATCAAGCTCATGAAATCGGAATACAAAGGCGACATTTATGAGGCATTTAGTAAGCTGCACAAAGGCGATAGTGCTACATTTATCATAAATGCCGAAGATTTCTTCATGAAAACAGCAAAGTACCCGCAGCTGCCTCAAGGCGTAAACAATACATCAATGCTATTTTTTGATGTAAAACTTCTGAATATTGAAAGTGTGGAAGCACGTCAAAAAGCGGAAAAGGACAAAGCTGAGAAGTTTAAAAGTAAAGAGCCCGGAAAAATACAGGTGTACATTGCAAAAAACAAAGTTACTGTAGCACCAACAGCTTCAGGTATTTATATTATTGTGCAAAATCCTGGTGCAGGTCGCATGATTGTTAATGGTGATTTTGTAAAAATAAATCTTACGGTTTCATCCATTGAAGGTACTAAAATATTCTCAACGTTAGACCAAAACAAACCTATTACTTTTGAATATGGTAAACCGTTTGATACCAAAGGATTTGACGAAGCCATAGGATTAATGAAACTAGGAAGCAAAGCTACAGTTGTTGTTCCTTCTTCTATGGGTTTTGGCGAAAAAGGAAGAAAAGATTCAGGCGGACAGGATATTATTTCTCCATACTCACCAGTAGTTTATGATATTGAAATTCTGGAAATAAAAACTAAATCTGAAAATGAAGAGGCAATCAAGCAGGAAGAAGCAATTAAAAATGAAACTGCGAATTTAGCTTTATTCAATGAGCCTTCACTTATTAAGCAATACATCGAAGCAAATAACATTACTGCAACACCAACTTCCAGCGGACTTTATTATATTGAAAGAGTGAAAGGTATTGGCCCAAAAGCATCAACAGGTAAAAAAGTAAAAGTTCATTATACCGGTAAATTGTTGAATGGCAAAATATTTGATTCATCATTAGACAGGAAACCATCCACTCCTTTTGAATTTACTTTAGGCCAGGGACAAGTTATACCAGGTTGGGACGAAGGAATATCAATGATGAGTGCCGGAGGTAAGGCAACTCTAATTTTACCTTCAAAACTGGCTTACGGCGAACGTGGCGCAGGAAATGATATTCCAGCTTATACACCGTTAATTTTTGATGTTGAACTGATCAACGTTAACTAAATATACTCTTTTATGCTGTATAATAAAATTATTATTTTATATTAAATTTGTTGAAGTACTAATTAAAAAGGAATAAAAAAAGGAGTGCAATGCACTCCTTTTAAATTTTCAATCAAGATAGGATTTAACTACTTCTTGACAGGAAGTTTAGCAATTGAATCAGCTTCAGCTCTTGCTTTAACAGCAACTGCTGTATCGGCTGCTGCTTGCTCTTGAGCTGCCATAACTGCTGCGTTCGAATCAGCTACTCTAGTTGAATCAGCGATACGCTGTTGTTCTTTTACTTCTGCACTGGGTCCACAAGCTACGAAAGCTACCATACCAGCTACTACAAACATTGCAAATAATTTTTTCATATCTAAGTTTAATTAAAAAACGGTGCAAAAGTACAAGCTTATTTAATACGAATCAAACTTTATCATAAAATAAATTAAGTTTTTTTAACATATTGCATAATTACATTATAATCAAATAGATATAGATCTGTTTTTTTAAATAAAGATATCAACAGCCTTAAAAAAAATGTTAATATCAAAGATAAAAAGCAGTTTTTGCCATTTTAAAAGCTGGTTTTATTCAATTTTATTTTTAAAAAACATACAGTTTTAAATATTAAATTTAAAGCAAGATCAATAAACCGGCATTTATCGGGGCTTTTTAAACGCAGATAAAAGCATGAATCTTTCGCTCAATTGGATTACTTTTGCACATCCTTAATCTGAACTCTGCATGAGGTTAAATAATCTGCCTGGACTTCCTTTAAATGAGCCAGTTATTGTTTTTACTATTCTTATCACAATTATTCTTGTTGCACCTATCGCATTCAGGAAATTCCGGATTCCGGGAATTGTAGGGCTTATTGTATCAGGAATGTTAATTGGGCCTCATGGGATAAACCTTGTTGAATCAGGTGAAAGTGTAAAATTATTAAGTACAGCAGGTTTACTTTACCTGATGTTTCTGGCTGGTCTTGAACTCAACTTACGCGATTTACTGCGAAATAGGAATAAAAGTATTGCATTTGGAGCTTTAACATTTTTCATCCCGCTTATTTTTGGTTTTTTTGTTGCTCACTTCTTGCTCGCATACGAATTGTTGGCTTCACTGCTCATTGCAAGTATGTTTTCAACGCACACGCTCATCTCCTACCCTATCGCAAGCAGGCTGGGAATAACCCGGAGCGAGGCTGTTACTATAACTATTGGAGGAACTATTATTACCGACACTGCTGTTCTGGTAATGCTGGCTTTTATTTCTGCCGCGACCCAGGGTTCGATATCAGCGCTGTTTTGGATCAGGATCGTACTTTCTATTTCAGCTTTTTCATTCCTGATATTATGGGGTGTCCCTAAAATCAGCATTTGGTTCTTTAAAAACCTGGAAGGCGAGAGTGGCTCCCAATATATTTTTGTATTGGTAATGCTTTTTATTTCAGGTCTTCTGGCGCGTGCTGCCGGAATTGAACCGATTATCGGGGCTTTTCTTGCCGGTTTGGCACTTAGTAATCTTATCCCTCCTACTTCGGCTTTGATGAACAGGATTTCCTTTATTGGTAATAACTTATTTATCCCGGTTTTCCTTATCAGTGTTGGAATGATTGTGGACTTTTCAGTTCTCTTTAATGGTTTAAGTGCTTTAATTTTTGTTTTAACAATGGTAGCAGTTGCAATAGCAAGTAAATTCGTTGCAGCCTGGATTATGCAACTGATATTCAAGTATACAAATGCTGAGCGGCAGGTAATATTTGGATTAAGCGTGTCGCATGCCGCTGCAATTATTGCTGTTGTATTTGTTGGTTATAATCTTAAACTGATTGGCTTGGATGTGCTTAATGGCGCTATCATGATCATACTGGTATCTTGTTTTATAGGTTCATTTATTACCGAGCGTTATGGCAGAAAACTTGCAGTTGCTGAAGCTGAAAAAGTTCCTGCCAAAACTGGTTTACCTGAACGCATTCTGGTACCCGTATCAAATCCTGCCACTATTGAAGGGTTGATTGATTTTGCGATTCTGATCCGCGAGCAAAATACGGAACATCCGGTTTATATGCTTTCAGTTGTCCCTGATGATGCTTTCGCCGAAGACCAGATTCTGAAAAACAATAAAATGTTCGAATCAGCGATTTCTCATGCCGCAGCTGCTGAAACGCAATTAGCTCATGTTTCGCGGGTAGATTTAAATGTAGCCAACGGAATCTCACGTGCAGTTAAAGAATTGATGATCAACAAAATAATACTTGGGTGGAACGGTAAAATCACTACCACAAATTTCTTTTTCGGGAGCGTAATTGAGAACCTGATTGGGAGCTCAGAGCAAATGGTAATGGTGGCAAAAATTTCAAACCCTTTGAATACCACAAACCGCATCCTTGTTTCCCTTCCCGAAAATGCTGAATGCGAGACAGGTTTTAGCATATGGCTGAGTACTCTTAAAATTATTGCTTCGCGAACCAGCGCTTCTTTACTGTTTTCCGGTTTTGAAAATTCACTTTCTGAAATACGTAATTTTCTCGAAACTGAAGATACAAACATCAAAATCGAATATGAGATTTCACATTCGGCACATCCTATAATTGATCAATCAAAAGTTACAAACATTCAGGATTTGTTTGTAGTGATTGCTGCCAGGCGCCGGACCTTGTCGTACGAGCATTATTTCGAACACATGCCACGCGACCTTGCCAGGCATTTCGAAAATAAGAATTTCATTATTATTTATCCTGAACAGAGGGCGGTTGAACTACAGTCTTTATCCTCATCACTTGATGGACTTGAAGTTTCAGCAATCCAGGAAAACCTGGAACGGTTTACAAATCTTACCAATCCTAAACGAAATTCACCTGATAGCAGGCACAACTCATTAACAGAATAAATCAGCATAAATTATCGGTCGGAATGAACATACAAATACCTTTAGCTGAAATTCTAAGGCCCAAAAACGCCGATGAATATATCGGGCAACCTCATCTGATGTCGGAAGGTACCGCATTCAGAAGAATGGTTGCCGGAGGTTCAGTTCATTCCATGATCTTCTGGGGCCCTCCTGGTGTTGGCAAAACAACGCTGGCACTTATCATTGCAAACGCTACCGGAAGGCAATTCTATACATTGAGCGCGGTAAATTCAGGCGTTAAAGATGTACGGGAAGTTATTGACCGGGCTGGAAAAGATTCATCCCAACCCATTCTTTTTATTGACGAGATTCATCGGTTCAGCAAGTCACAACAGGATTCTCTCCTTGGTGCTGTTGAAAAAGGAACTGTAATATTAATTGGAGCAACAACCGAGAATCCATCTTTCGAGGTTATATCCCCTTTACTTTCGCGTTGCCAGGTTTATGTTTTAAAACCTCTTGAGGAAGACGATCTGCTGGTAATTTTAAATAAAGCCAAAGAAACTCTGAGTAGTATCCATGATGTTAAAATTGTGATTAAGGAATATGAAGCTTTAATCCGGATTTCCGGTGGTGATGCCCGAAAGTTACTCAATGCAATCGATATTATAGTTGCATCGCTTCTTTCTTCAGGAAAACCTATAGAAATTGACAACGAAAATACACTGAGCATCATTCAGCAAAATCTTGCTTTGTATGATAAGTCGGGCGAAATGCACTATGATGTTATTTCGGCATTTATTAAATCGATGCGCGGCAGCGATCCGAATGCCGCGGTGTATTGGCTTGCGCGGATGATCATTGCCGGTGAAGATCCGCTTTTTATTGCCCGGCGTATGGTGATACTTGCATCTGAAGATATCGGAAACGCAAATCCTACCGCGCTGGTTCTGGCAAACAATTGTTTTGACGCTGTAAATAAAATCGGTTTTCCCGAAAGCCGGATAATTTTATCACAAACGGCCATCTATCTGGCATGTTCAGCCAAGAGTAATGCTTCGTATATGGCCATTGAAGACGCTATGTCGGCGGTTCAGCAATATGGCGACCTTCCGGTGCCTTTGCATCTCAGGAACGCTCCTACGAAGCTGATGAAGAATATCGGCTATGGTAAGGAGTACAAATATGCCCACCAATACGATGGTAATTTTGTAAACATTGAATTTCTGCCCGAAAAATTAAAGGGCAAAAAGTTATTCGATCCTGGACATAACGCACGGGAGCATGAAGCCCGCGAAAAGTTAAAGAAAAACTGGGGCGAAAAATATGGATATTAATTTCATTAAAAAACTCAAAACTAAAAATATCATGAATATTCTGAGCGAAATACCATACCTAAAATATCTTGATTCAGGTAATTTCTTCCTTCTCGCTGGTCCATGTGTGGTTGAAGATGCTGAAAGTCCTTTTGAAATTGCAAGGATACTGGTTGAACTGACAGATAAATATCAAATACCTTTTATTTTTAAAGCATCTTACCGCAAAGCTAACCGTTCAAAAAGCTCATCTTTTACCGGAATCGGCGATGAAAAAGCGCTTGAAGTACTTGCCAGAATCAGGCAGAAGTTCCAGGTACCGGTAGTCAGCGATATTCACAGTGAAAGTGATGCCCGGCTGGCAGCTCAGTATGTTGATGTGCTTCAGATTCCTGCATTTCTATGCAGGCAGAGTGAATTGCTTATTGCTGCCGGTGAAACAGGGAAAGTGATAAATATTAAAAAAGGCCAGTTTGCCTCGGGCGATGCCATGCATTTTGCAGTTGAAAAAGTCAGAGAAACAGGTAACAATAAAGTAATGCTGACCGAAAGAGGAACCACTTTCGGGTATACAGATTTGGTGGTTGATTTCAGGAATATTCCTGTTATGCAGCAAACAGGAGTTCCTGTTATACTTGATGTCACACATTCACTTCAGCAACCAAATCAACCTGCAGGCGTTACAGGTGGCCGCCCTGACCTTATTCCTTTAATGGCTAAACTGGGTATAACATCCGGCGTTGAAGGTTTATTTATGGAAACACATCCCGAGCCATCGAAGGCAAAATCAGATGGAGCGAATATGCTCAGGCTCGATCTGATGGATAATTTGCTCGGGGAATTGGTAAGGTTGAAAAAGGCACTTGGGTAAATCTGGTTCAATTCCTGGAGTTGGAGTAAGATTTTTTTGATTTAAAAACAAGGAATGTTGATTAACGATTTAAGAAGTAAAGCTTAGTAATAAATGTAAATCAAAAATCAAAAATCGTTGATCCTTGTTCTTAAATCCTGAGAAACCAGATTGTTAGATACAAATAAAATTCTATTTAACATACGCTTCCATTCCTGGCATTACCCATCCAAGCATGAGTCCATAAATATGCTGGGCCATAAAAATCATAACGAAACCAACCGCAATTGTTATTAAGATAAATCTCAGTTTCTTTTCAAGTGTTATATCAAACATTTCCTGAATTCCATACCAGAAAATATAAAATGTGTATGCTATAAAAACATAGATTCCGATCGGTATCAGTATCCTAAGCAAAGGATGCAGGTAAACAAAAAATGTCACTATAAAGAGTGGTGTAAAGGTATAAACAACCAATTTCAGAATCCGAAGGTAATCGGTATCAATTCCAAGTTTCGGTAATGTAAAATTGAGCATATATGCAGCGGCCAGTATAAGTATATATGGGATAGCAACCCACGAAATCAGGTTGAATAACAATAAAATAGCCAGGTTTAGAGAATATCCCAAAACTGCTTTTGCAACAAAGAACAAACCAATATCACGCCCTACAGCACTAAAAAGTATAATCGGAAATGCGAAATTCCACATCAGTTCCTTAGGCGTTTCCTGCTCAATCCTAATGACCTTCCACTCATTACTGGGTATCAGTGAAATGCGCATTGCCTTAATAATTAATTCTTTGATTTTCATTCAAGGATAAATCAGTACAGTTAAAAATCAGTGCGATTTACTCAAGTACAACACGCCTTAGTGTACCTGTATTGTTATCGATTCCAATATTTCGCAGGCTGGACGCAGGGAGGAAAGTAACAACTCCAAATTGATTGACAATAAACTGGGTTTCAAGTTTCACTTGTCCGCCAACTCTGACAACTACATCCGCTTTGTCAGGAATACGATAATATAATCCATGAGCAATGCGTTGACCTGAATTTAGTTTTTCAATTTCAGATTTTAAAGCATTAGTTTTATTCAGGCTGGTAGCTTGAATCTGGACAAAATCACCAAAAGTTGAATTTTTAGGAAGAATGCCTTTACTTATTGAAAACCGGCATAATGTTTCTGTAGGATTGCTCTTATCCACCACAAAATAAAACGTAAATGTTTCATTTGATGTGTTATTCACTCCTTTGAACAACTCAAGGTAATCCTGTTTCATGCTGTTCATTTGGTTATACATGAATTCCATTGTTCCCTTTTCATAGTTAACTTCCTGGTATCCATTAATCAGGTTGTACATGCTTTCATCAAGTTTAAGAATGAACTCCGATGCTTCCCTTGCTTTCTGTTCAGTTGATTTTGCTGATGATGTTTTTCTGAAAAATTTCTGTTCAATAATTGTTGAGTCAAGACTAATTCTTTTGATAACAGTATCCATTCGTTCAAAAACGCTTGGATTTGTAACTTCAGGCGTATCGATCCGGGATGTCGAAAGATCGATTGACCGCTGTTTTTTATTAGTGTTGGTCTGGCTTAAACTTCCGGCCCCTGAAATAACTCCATCATCAGACAAAAACAATTCGATAGCTTTTCTATCTTTCTGCTTTTCAGGCATCTGTATAAAATAGTACTCGGAAGGATCAGGCTCGTTGTAGGATGTCAACCTGATATCCCTCAGTTCATATTCCGTACTGTTCACGGTTGTAACCTGCGACAAACCAAGCATTTGATCGGCATATTCAGCAAAAGGACCTTTCACTTTCTGTATTTTATTAACTATAATATCCACTTGTATCACAGTCTGAGGCAACGCATAAAACAAGCCGTCGGAGTCAACGGGTATAACTGAAGTTCCAACTTTACTGACATTGATTTGTGCATTGATTCCAGTTATTGAACACAAAAGCAGAACAGCCAGAAAACTTTTTTTTATCATAGCAGTGGTATTTATTGGCAAACCAAAATTACACTAATTTTATCTAATGTAATAAAAACGGGTTATCGGTCCATTTATTGTCATATAATTTATCTCAAAAAATGAGGAACTCAAAGTCATTTTATGAGAACAGCATAAGCCAGCATAAGGTCTGCTTATTAACCCGGAAAATTATTTTATCTAATGCAGAACTATTATTAACTATTAATAACGAGCTGTATTCCAGTTATTTAATAAAAAGGAGCTCACGGTATTTAGGCAAAGGCCACAATTCATCGTCAACAAGCAATTCAAGTTTATCAACATGATACCTTATTTTTTCAAAAAAAGGTAAAACTTCCAGGTTATAGATTTCCGCTTTTTCAACGGTATCATCTATCTTGTTGGCTTTCTTACGTTTATCAATCATTTCAGCTACTAATTGCCTAACGATTGAAATATGTTCCGAAATCTCTTTGATGTTCTGCATCTGACTGTTCGAAAGCTTTACAAAAGTTTTGATATCAAGCACTTCTTTCAGCCCTTTAACATTTTCAACCAAGGTATTCTGGTAACGGATAGCGGTAGGTATAATATGGTTATGAGAAAGGTCGCCTATAATCCTTGACTCAATCTGGATTTTCTTGATGTAATTTTCCAGGTCTATTTCATACCTGGCCAGGACTTCGCGTTTCGTGAGCACTTCATGTTCTTCAAACATCCTGATCACGTTTTCATCCGTCATAATCTTTAATGCTTCTGGAGTGGACGTTATGTTTGCGAGCCCACGAATGGTTGCTTCTGCAATCCATTCTTCACCATAACTATTACCTTCAAACCTGATCCGCTTCGATTCTTTGATATATTTCCGCAAGATCTTGTAGATAGCATCTTCTTTATTGGAACCTTTTTCAATCAATGCGTCAACTTCAGTCATGAAGACTCTTAATTGTTCAGCTAATGCAAGGTTTAACGCGATCATGGGTTTCGCACAGTTCGCCGAAGAGCCAACTGCCCTGAATTCGAATTTATTGCCTGTAAACGCAAATGGCGATGTACGGTTACGATCAGTGTTATCAAGAAATATTTCAGGGATTTTTGGAATATTAAGTGAAAATTCTTCACGCTTGCCTTCACCCCGGTCATTAATAATGCTGCTTTTCTCAATTTCATCAAGCGTTTGCGACAGTTGCGTACCAATAAATACCGACATAATTGCAGGGGGAGCTTCGTGGGCTCCCAGCCTTAAATCATTACTTGCCGATGCTACCACAGAACGTATCAGACTTGAATGAGTATCAACCGCTTTAATTATATTTACAAGGAAAGTAAGAAAGCGAAGGTTAGCTTTTGGTGTCTTCCCTGGTGAAAGTAAGTTCTCGCCGGTATTGGTCATCAACGACCAGTTATTGTGCTTTCCCGAGCCATTAACACCCTGGTAAGGTTTCTCATGTAAAAGTAAAGTGAGATGGTGACGCTTTGCAACTTTTTCGAGGATGTGCATTAGCAATTGGTTGTGGTCGACCGCTACATTTGCTTCTTCGAAAACAGGCGCACATTCATATTGGCTCGGTGCGACTTCGTTATGGCGGGTCTTAACAGGAATTCCAAGCAAATGAGCCTCATATTCGAATTCCCGCATGAAATCCATCACGCTTTCGGGAATTGTCCCAAAATAATGGTCGGAAAGTTGCTGATCTTTTGCTGAAGCATGACCAAAAAGAGTTCGTCCACATAAAGCCATATCAGGCCTGGCATGATAAATGGCCGTATCAACAAGAAAATACTCTTGCTCCCACCCTAGCGTGGCAATTACTTTTGATGTGGTACTATCAAAATATTTGCAAACGGCCGTCGCTTCTTTGTCAAGTGAATGCAACGCTTTCAGCATTGGCGTTTTATAGTCGAGCGCTTCGCCGGTATATGAAATAAAGATGGTTGGGATGCACAAAGTATCGTCCATAATGAAAGCCGTAGAAGTCGGATCCCAGGCTGTATATCCGCGGGCTTCAAATGTATTTCGGATTCCTCCGCTTGGGAAACTGGATGCATCCGGTTCCTGCTGAATAAGTTCGCCGGCTCCAAAATGTTCGATGGCTTTTCCCTCTGATGTAGGAGAAAGGAAAGAATCATGTTTTTCGGCGGTTGCTCCAGTCAGAGGATGAAACCAGTGTGTATAATGTGTCGCCCCTTTCGATATGGCCCAGGATTTAATTGCAGTCGCAACCTGGTCGGCAATACGCCTGTCGATTTTTTCGCCTTTGTTAATCACATTTTGCAATTGCTGAAAAGCTTCTTTCGACAGGTGCTGACGCATAACAGCCTGGTTAAATGTGTTTTCACCAAAATAGTCGGATACTTTACCATGCATTTCAATTGTACGCTTTGGGCGCGAAATGGCTAACTCAAGGGCTTTAAAACGGATGTTCGACATCGTATTTTTATTTTAATTTCTTGATCACAAAATTATCTATTTATTTAAGCTAAGATATGAATACAGGTTGCTATATGTCGTTTTTTATACACTAGGTTTCTTCCTGATCCGCAACAGCCATAATCCGACAAAGGTATATAATCCATTGATTATCAATAGTTCAAAACCAAATTTGTACCCATTCAGTAGTTGAACCGAAAAGTCACTGAGTAAGTAACAGAATATCGGAGAACTGATGGCAACATAAGGAACAAACTTATCCTTTACCTGGAAACGTGTAAATAATCCGAAGGCATAAAGTCCCAATAAAGGCCCATAGGTATAACCTGCTACGGTAAACAATTTATCAATTACAGCCCGATCGTTGATGGCTCTGAAAAGTACAATTACCAATAAAAGCAGGAATGCAAATGATAAATGAACTTTGTAACGCATGCGTTTTTTTTGTTCCTCATTGAGATCTTCCCGTTTATTCAGTCCAAGAAAATCGATTGTAAACGAAGTCGTCAATGAAGTTAGAGCGCCATCAGCACTTGGATATGCCGCTGATATTAAGCCAATTATAAAAACTAAACCAGCAAGTGGCCCAAGGTATTTAATGGCAATCATCGGAAACAGATCGTCTGTCCGCGAAGGAAGTTCTATTCCGTGTTTGGCCGAATAAATGTACAACACAGCTCCCAGGAACAGGAACATCAGGTTTACAAAAACAAGAACGATACTGAATGAAAACATATTTTTCTGCGCTTCACCGATATTACGGCAGCTCAGGTTTTTCTGCATCATTTCCTGGTCAAGACCAGTCATAACAATAGCAATAAAAGCCCCGCTCAGTATCTGTTTCAGGTAAAACTGCTTACTATGCCAGTCGGTTACAACAATGTTTGAATAATCGCTGTTCCAAACGGTTGAGATCAGATGCCTGAAATCAAACTGCAGGTCTTTACTGATCAGATAAATGGATAAACCAACTGCCAGCAGCATAAAGGTAGTTTGTAAGGTATCCGTCCAGATAATTGTTTTTATGCCACCTTTTAAAGTATACATTATAATCAGCGCAATAAAAATACTGACAGTAACAATGAATGGAATATTCCATGCATCAAAAATAAATACCTGTAATACATTCACTACCAGGAACATTCTGAATGAAGCACCTATTGTTCTGGATAAAAGAAAGAAAAAAGCACCGGTTTTATACGACCAGAATCCAAATCTTTGTTCGAGATAAGAATAGATTGAAGTGAGATTTAACCTGTAATACATCGGCATCAGAACCGTAGCTATTACAGTGTAACCTATCATATAACCGGCAACAACCAGGAGGTAACTGAATTGGGTTTCTCCAACCCAGCCTGGTACCGACATGAAGGTTACTCCTGATAAAGAAGCACCTATCATTCCATAAGCAACCACAAACCAGGGCGAGGCTTTATTGCCAATATAAAATGAGTCACTGTTGGCTTTACGGGTGGTTATCCAGGTTACTGCAAAAAGCAATATGGTGTATGCCAGGAAACTTAAAAATATAAGTATTGGAGTCAATTCAGATTATTTAATTGGTTGTTATACAATTATTTGAACTATGTTATCTAAGCTTTTGCCGGAATGTTTTCTTTTACGTATTCAGCAAAGGAAATCAAATCAGGAAATGAATATTGCAGCATTCCGGCACATTTAAACGCAACTTCTTTATCTGTTCCTATAAGGACAGTAACCATCCCTAACCTGTAGCCAAAAAGAATATCGGAGTATGAATCACCAGCCATTATACTTCGTTTAAAGTTGATTCCGGGAAATTGTTTCCTGGCTTTCAGTCCCAATCCAACAGAAGGCTTCCGTGTAAAGCTGCCTGTATTTTTTAAATCCGGGCTATAAAAAACAGCGTCAATCCGACCGCCGTTTTCGGTAACTTTTTGAAGCATTTTCTGATGGACAAGATTTAATTGTGAATCAGTCATTAATCCCCGTCCAATGCCTTGCTGATTGGTAATAACTACGATTGGACTAAAAAGTACGGCGAAAATTTTAAGCGCCTGGGTAACTCCCGGAATAAACTCAAAATCCTCAGGTAGTTTCACATAATCATCCGCAATGCGCTGATTTATAACACCATCCCTATCAAGAAATAATGACCATCCCTGGCCAATTGAAAGTTTATTACTCATATATTCCCTGGTAGTTATAATAAGACCTCGACTTAACTAAAAACTTCTGAATACCTTAATCCAGAAAGAAAGTATCTTCAAGTGTGATCAACAATTTCTTTTTTATAAAGAAACTAATCTTTAAACAGTTTTTCTTCAACCAGCTCGCAAATAATATGACCCAGCAAAATATGAACTTCCTGTATGCGAGGAGTGTCAGCCGAAGGAACATTAAGAAGGTAAGAAGATTTTTCTTTCAATTTTCCACCACTTTCTCCGGTAAAACCAACAGTAATCATTCCAAGAGTGTTAGCCTCATCAAAAGCTCTTACTATATTGTTTGAATTCCCAGAAGTACTAAGCCCGACAAGTATATCATCCTTACTTCCCATGGCAAGTACAAGCCGTGCAAAAACTTCATCAAAACCGTAATCATTGGCAACAGCTGTAATATAAGAAGAGTTAACATGCAAAGCCTCTGCAAAAAGCGGATGCCTGTCGAAATAAAACCTGCCTGATAATTCAGCTGCCAGGTGTTGAGCATCTGCTGCACTGCCTCCATTTCCGCAAAAAAGAACCTTGCCCCCATTTTCAAAACAATGGATAATCTGATCTACAATATTTTGTAAAGTTTCAATCAATTCCGAATCATTTAAAACCTTGGTTTTAAGATCGATTGATGATTGTATGATAGATTTAATCTTTGGTTTCACGTTCATTTTCTATTTTTTTTGTAGTTTTCATCCTTATTATTACACAGATCAACTATTGAATCGATCTGAGTGAGAAGTATCTCCCAACTAAAGCGTTTCTTTTCAATTGCGGCATTGGCTGAAAACTCTGCTTCTTTATTCTGATTAAAAAAACGAAGTAATGCTTCACTTATTTCATTCACATCAGGTGAAACCACGTAACCTACTTTTCCATGAGGAACCATTTCGGATAAACCGCCAACATTTGTAGTAAGCATAGGTTTATCAAAGTGATAGGCAATCTGGGTCACACCACTTTGAGTGGCATCTTTGTAAGGCTGTGCAACAATATCAGAAGCGCAGAAATAGTTTACAATGTCTTTATTCTCAATAAATTCTGTTCTGAGAACTATCTTTTCTTTTAATCCCAAACTATCGATCAGGTCAAGATATGGTTTCCCATCAATATAAAACTCACCGGCTATTAACAGTTTAACCGGTAACTTCCTGAAACGCTCATCAGCAAAAGCTTTAATTAATAAATCAAGACCTTTGTATTCGCGGATAAAACCAAAAAAAAGAATATATTTAGTTTCTGCTTCAAGGCCTAAATTCGTTTTTGCCTGACTTTTTAAGATTGCTTCTCCAAAATTATCATACAACGGATGAGGTGAAAACCTGCGTGGACGTACTTTGTCAAATTTATCGAGATCATGTAAAACAGCCCGGGACATCACAATAAATCCATCGCAACTTTTTACAAAATACTTAGAGAGTAGGTTTCCCCCAGGCATTTTTTCATGAGGAATTATATTATCCGCGATGGCAACAACTTTGCTGCATTTATTGCGCCGGATAATCCGTGCCAGGGTTCCGAGACTTGGCGCCATAAACGGCATCCAATACCTGATAATAATAATATCTGCCCTAAGTTTCTTTATTTCAAACCCGACTTTTATCCAGCTGAATGGATTCACTGAATTTATAGCAACTTTAATATTCAGGTCCGAAGGTGCCTGATCACTTGAATATTGCGTTTTGCCCGGAAAAAGGAATCCGGGATATTGAAGGCTGAAAGTATAAATTGTAACCTCATCTCCACGCTCCTGGAAAGCCCGGGCCAGCCTTTCGTTGTATGTTGACATTCCTCCTCCCCTGAATGGAAATGCTGTACCAATAATGATCACTTTGCGTTTTTCCATTCCCTTGCAGTCCAATTTGAATGTCAGTAAAATTTAGAATAGTTCCTTCTCGATTAAATAATGATTCCGCTCAGGTGAGTTGCGGGCAACCATTTCAGCCAGGAACCCTGTCAAAAACAGTTGTGTGCCAAGCACCATTGCTAACAATCCAAAATAAAAGAGAGGTCTCTCCGTCATCCTGTATTCGGCCAGGAAGAATTTAGCATAAGCAAGCACACCTGCAATTATAAATCCGATTGTAAAGAGGAACATCCCAAGCATTCCAAACAAATGCATTGGTTTCTTACCGAATTTTGAAACAAACATTATTGAAATCAGGTCAAGAGGCCCGTTAATAAACCGATTGGCACCGAATTTGGTAACACCAAACTTGCGCTTGCGATGCGCAACAACCTTCTCCCCTATTTTTTTGAATCCGTTCCATTTAGCAATTACAGGAATGTAGCGATGCATTTCACCATACACTTCAATGCTTTTAACAACATCTAGTTTATACGCCTTTAGTCCGCAATTATGATCATGCAGTTTGACTCCGGACATCAGGCTGGTCATGGAGTTGTATAATTTTGAAGGAATATTTTTCGTAAGTGACGGATCATGACGTACCTTTTTCCATCCTGAAACTAGGTCATATCCATCTTTTTTGATCATAGAAAATAAACCCGGAATTTCGTCCGGGCTATCTTGCAAATCAGCATCCATCGTTATTACAACATCTCCGGCCGCTGTTTTAAACCCAGTGTTCAGAGCGGCTGATTTCCCGTAATTCCTTCGGAATTTTATACCTTTTATCCTGGAATCACTTTGGTGTAATTGCTGAATAACACTCCACGATTTGTCATAACTACCGTCATCAATCAGCAGTATTTCATAGGTATACTTATTTTCCTGCATAACTCTGCCAATCCATTGACAAAGTTCTGGCAGTGATTCTTCTTCATTTAATAATGGTACTATTACTGAAATGTCCATAAGCAGATTTAAATTACGCCTCCGGTGTTATTTTCAAACATATCCGGTTTCTTTTTCATTATAGCACCAACAATTAAAGCAATTATGCCAGATACAACAATGCTCCAGGCAGTACTTTTTAACACAGCAGATATGGTACCCATTTTTGCAGCCTGCTCATCTAATTTATCTAATTGCTCTGCAATCTGATCGTCTGACATTTTCCCTGCAAGGTAACTTTCCATCCAAGTTTTCTGAGCCTCCATAATTGCTTTATTATACTCAGGATCAACTATTTGAATAAACATATAGTTAAATAATTGATAAAGGATTACGGAGACAGAAAATGCAATAAAAGCGTAAAGGAATGCATCCCTGAAAGAAATATATCCCCCTATCATTGTCCTGTACTTTTTAAATAAAATCACTAAAATAACAATGGTAATAGCTAAACTTACCAGGAGCAGCAATATCGGCATCAGGATGCCCACAGGCTTTATATCACCTACATACATGATTAAAAATACAACTATCGAAACAACTCCGATAATAAGGCCAGACTTAAGCGCTGAAATGAAAAGTGAGTTTTTTGTTTCCATATTTCAAATAAATTAATGGTTTGTTTAATTGCAAAGATAAGAAAGTTGCGTAAAGACAATGAAAAATTTGAAAGATGTTTTTTTGAACATAAAAAGTAGTACTTTTGCAGACGGGTAAGTCTTATACGACCAGCTCCTATTGAACTCCCCCAGGACAGGAATGTAGCAAGGGTAAATGGTTGAGCGGTGCGATATAAGTAGCTTACCCATTTTTTATGCCCTTTCCTCTCCTATTAGCATAGTGTTCATGATATTCCGAAATCAGAATTTCAACCGATCATTCTGAACTATATTTCTTTCCTGTACAAATTTATTCTCTTATAATTGTCAGCCTAAATAAGTAGTCTGACACAAGTTAAAAGATGGTAACTTTGCGTTTTGCTAATTCTCCGGAATGTAATTCTTTACAATTATTGTCTTTGGTAAAGCTAATTTTATTGAAGACGCAGGAAAATGAATTAAAATCTTCGAATATGGCTCTGCTTATTAAAATTTATCCCGACAATCCTAACGAACGTCAGATGCGCACAGTTGTTGAGTGCCTTCGCGACGGAGGAATAATTGTATATCCAACTGATACTATTTATGGCATTGGCTGTGATATATTTAAAAGCAAGACTGTTGAAAAAATTTGTGACCTCAGGGGAATCAAACCCGGAAAAGCTATGTTTTCATTTATCTGTTCCGATGTAAGCCAGTTGTCTGATTATTGCAAACCTTTGGATAATAATATCTTCAGGGCTATGAAAGCTAACCTCCCAGGCCCTTTCACTTTCATTCTTAATGCCAGTAATAACGTACCTAGGCATATTCAGAGCAAACGTAAAACAGTTGGGATACGAATCCCCGATAATCCAATAACACTTGAAATTGTTCGGCTATTAGGAAATCCGATTATGTCAACTTCTGTTCATGATGATGACGACATTCTTGAATACACAACAGACCCTGAGTTGATTTATGAGAAATTTGCCAATAATGTTGATTTAGTCATTGATGCGGGTATAGGAGGAAATATTCCATCTACAGTGCTTGATTGTACAGATGGCGAGGTCAATATTATACGTGAAGGAAAAGGTATTCTGAGGTTTTAGGAAGTTCTGGAATAAGAAATACTCTGAAATGGGTGTTTTAAATATTGCTTTCATGCAGTGAAACCCCCAATAATTAGCATAAAAGGCTAGCAAACGCTGGAATAATCAGATAACCGAAAATGTAAATATCTGAATTCCAATGACAAGAAAATTATTTTCATATAAAGTTGCAGAATTGGAGGAAAGATGTACCTTTGCACCCTCCAAATAACAAAAATGATTCGCTAGCTCAGCAGGTAGAGCACATCCCTTTTAAGGATGGGGTCTTGGGTTCGAATCCCAAGCGGATCACTTTTAAAATACAAAACCGACTGATAACTAATATGTTACAGTCGGTTTTTTCTTATCACATACAAATTCACATACTATTTCTGACATTACTAATAAACCAGTCTTTCTAAATATTACTATGTTAGTTAGAATTAACATAATTAGTTCAGGAATGACTAACCCACTAAAAACCTGAATTTAAGTTTTATTGAGTCCGAAATATCAAAAAGACATATAGTGGAACTTACCGTTTAATACTCAAAGGCGCCTCTATCAGGAGCCGAAGCCTTGAATGGTAAGCCAACATTAATACCTGTATTTATTGCAGGTGAACCTGTTTGTAAATGAAAATCAGTTGTAGAAACAAATAATGGATTTGCAATAAGATTATTGCTTATATATTGGTGTGTTGGTGTAGATTGATAATAATAAATTACATTATTTGCTCCTGCAGAACCGTTATTGTAAAACAAATTATTTCTCATGTAAACTATATCGGTTTTGAGAGTTCCGGCAGTATATGCAAATACAATGGGTCTCAGTCCGAAACCATAAATTATATTGTTTTGAAATCTCAAATTGGTCACAGTTCCATTAGAAAAACCACAAATTCCATAGGCGCTCTTACCATAACCTGCTCCGATTATTGTATTATTGGAAACATAAATGTTTTTGTAAGTACCATTTGATGATCCCATCAGATAAACACCCCAACCTTCAGCCTTATCGGCCCTGCCTATATTTGAAAAAACATTATTTTGAATAGAAATGGAATCATAAGTTATGGCCGTTGAAGTTCCAGATGCAAGTGAAACCCCTGATGCAACATTTTTAAACGTATTGTTCTTTATTGTGACACCATAGCTCCAACCCTCAAGAGTAAGGCCATAACTTCTGCTTCCAGAAACTAAAGCTGGTAATGAAAAGATGTTATTACGGATAATAGCGCCGTAAGCTAATTTTTGCTTAAAAATATATGGTAAATCACAAACTCCACTGATACTATTGTTGTAAAGTTGGCATTCTCCAAAATTCCATCTTATCTCTAATGCAAAATTCCAATAACTTCCTAGTGGATTTCCCTTTGTAAAAGTATTATCATGAATTTTCCAGCATCTGTTTGATTGAGCTGCAACCAAGTCTCCACCAATACCACAAATACGGGTAGTCTGTTTCATAACACAATTATAAACCTCAAATCCGTCCTGTCCTGAAAACCATAATCCCTGAAAGTTCGAAGTTGCAGCTGCTCCTGGATAAGAAGTACAGTTGCTTACTGTATTATCATGAAAACTATTGCCAGTACAATATGTGGTGGGTTCAATATAAGATTCAAAAAGAACGTTATAAAATGCAGCTGGGCTATGCAAGAAATCCTTGAAATCACATTTATATATTGATACATTATTCCTCCGATTTACCGAAATCCCTCTCATGCCTGCTAACGTCATTCCATCAAATCCTATTCCTGATATATGTTGATTACCATTGGTTATTGACGAAGAATATAATCTAATTGTTCCATCCTGACTATAGGAAATGGCACTCTTATAATCTGACTTTATAATTGTTAAAGCAGCTCCTTCTCCTTCGATAGAAACTCCGACAGCAAGATTACATATTTTGTGTTCTAAATAAGTGCCTGCCTTAATATGGATTATACTTCCGGGGGTGGTTACCTTTGAACTTGCATAATATAGCGTTTTCCATGGATGTGTAATATCACCTGTGGCTACGTCACTGCCATTTGTTGAAATATAATATGTCATGGCCCCTGCTTTCAGAGAACTGTCATTTGCTATGGTACTGCTGGCAGCTGGTATTAATTCAATATCTTTTTTACATGAAGAAAGCAGGATTATTCCCAGTGCGCATAATGTAACTATATTTGAAATCCCTGATTTAAAGTATAATCTGTTGTTGAGCTTTTTTTTCTTGTAAGATGGCTTTAAAACTTCGGAATTTTCAGTGAATTTAATTGATAGGGTTTCTATCACTATATTTTCTTTTCTAGTTTTCATAGAATATATGTTTTTTTGATTAGATTATGAAGAGAGTTGATTTTGAATCAGGAAATGCCACAATCATATTGGTAGGTTAGATTTATTTTAAATCAGACACCTAAAGGCATTATCATCATATGTTCCTGAGACTGGTAGTATGCCAGTTTGTGGACTGTATTATTACACAACCAATAAGGGTAATTATCTTAATTATTTATATAATCTGAATAGATATAGGATGAAGAAATGACAGGAATCCGTACCATGAACCTATTACGAAACAGAAAGATTATTGCTGCTGAAAAAGGCTCATAATATTCTATAAGAGGGTAATTCTTAAGCATAAAATTTCCAGCACTGCCCCTAAAGGGAACAATTAATTGATAATGAGCAAGATGTAAATCAGACAAATCTCTGTCAGGAAAAACAATGATTTTAACCAGACCAAATCGGTTATATAAAATAATTAAGAGTTATCTTAAAGAAGAGCCATAGATTAATGATATTTTTTTTGAACATTTTTTTTGAATTGAATTTTGCTCAATTTCAAACTGGATATATTTCCAGTTTTCACTTTTAGCTTTTTCTGAAATTGATGCTGGTAAATAGTACTACAAGAATGGACGGAAGTAGAACAAACTGGCACGAAACCAGGAGCTGGAATAAATTGATGGAATTCATAGATGCATCCAGCAATTTTGCTCTTTAATGAGCCAAATGTATTGAGATAAAATTTGAAATAGGTTAGTATCTTCCAGAAAATTTTGAAATTAAATAAGAATTGACCTAAAATTGTAATGTATAATATTGTAATTCAATAAGATAAAAAGCAATCCTAATTGCTTTAATAATTCGCAATAATACCAAAAGGCAGTAAATTTATTTTACAATAAATGCATTTCTTAAATCAGCTAATCTCATTCTATAAGCTTAAAGGTCAAGATATTTTTTTCTGTAATTATTTATTGTTAAAGCAATGCATTCGGAATTACCAGATAAGTTGGAGCAATTAGATTTGAATAATTTTTGGGGAAATATGACAAAATAAAACATTAAGCCAATGAAACAAATTCATGACCCGTTTAAGGTATAGTTTTAAGGTATATGTACCGACCCGAAGTATAATTATCCTGGATAAATTCCGATACAAGGAAGAATGCATTAAAGCACTATTGCTTTAACGTAATTAACTTTAGAGTTTTCAAAATTCCAGGTCCCAGGCACTTTGGGGAAAATTTTAGCGCAAATAATTAGCAATCACCTGTAAATGTATGCTTTACAGAGTAATTTAGCATTAGTAAACTGTGGATGTACGTTTGTTACTTTACAAAAACAGAAACTCCACAATATCAATCTCTACAGTTTGAATAAACTAGATTAATTTATTCCTGATTCTTTCATTTCCGATGCCTCTGGTTTAGCTTTCTCAAAATGTTCACTAATGTTGTCTACAAATTCATTGAATTTGTTCTTCAATGATTCGGTTGTGTCTTTACTTTTCTTTGTGATTTTTTTTCTTGTTTCGGTTCCTTTATCAGGGGCGAATAATACACCCAGTAGTGCACCTACAGCAACTCCGGCAAGTGCTCCAATAACAACATTAACTTTGCTCATAGCTATTAAGATTAAATGGTTATAAATAAGTTAATTAGGGTTAGTTTATGGTATGCAATATATAGCAACAATAGCCTCTTTTGTTTAATTGAAAATTAGTCAGTAATTCATTAAGGTTTATGCTGCTCCTTTTTAGCGTTTTTTTTAGTAGAAAGTTTCTCAACTGATCTTTATTTTTTTTCGCTTACTTAACAATAAACATAATCTTGGAAATACAAACTCTCGTTACAAAACTGAACATAAAGTTACAAAATTTAAAGGTAAAATGTTCTAGTAAAGAAATAACATAATCATTTACAGAATTCCGCCTAACAATCAGTATATCATTTATTTAAAAATTTTAATTATCCCGAACCTAAAATAATTATTAATTTGCCTATTACTTTCTTACCAGAAAGCTATTAAATTAAAACCACAGCCATGAATACCAATAATTATCCCGTTCAGAATTCAGCATCATTGATGCCAGGTTCAAATCAGAAAAATTTCAGGTTTTCATTTTCGTCATTTCAAAAGGCGATCAGGTCTAATTCCGAAGCGCGGAAACAAATCGAAGATATAGTAGATTTAGGCTTGTTTGATTTTATGCTTCGCCAAAATACGATATTTATTCAAGCAGTCCGGGAGAAAGCGGAAGCAGAAACTATTGAGTTGACGATGAGGTTTGCTTATGGCATAGATGACTACCAGAAATTAAAAAAAATGATTCATAGAAACCGTATAATCCGCACATTGGCTATAATGGACTTAAGAGCTAATCTGGCATTGATTAATAAATTTAACCATTTTATCGTGGCTACTGATTAAACAAACCGAAGTGATTAAAATAAATCATTAATTCTTATCACACTAACTGCTGTCTGGCACTGTTGGTGTTTTTTTTATTTTTTTCCTGTAATATTATCCTTTTACGATGTACTAGCTATTACTTATGTTTAGGTGGAAAATCATAATTGTCTTTTAAGCAATAAGAATAGCCGCCAACTAAAACACTGAATGTCAGATTATTTTTTATTTACAGTTTCAATTCCAGTAAATATAAGCTATATTTGTATAAAATAGAAACTGCATTATGGAACAAGATAATTCAGTATCCCCGATAAACCGGACAAAAAGTGACTTTGCGGAGTTTATGCAACGAGGGGATGATTTTTTTAAAATACAGCTTCTCAGGCAAGCATTAACCTGGTATAATAAAGCCTTAAGCCTCGATAGTGAAGATAAAAAAGTAAAATCCCACATTTCAGAATGCGAGAGGTTGATCGCATTCGAAAATAAAGTTGTATATACTCTTATCTCAGTTGCTTCGGTTTCAATCCTGCTTTATCTGTTATTCATCAAATAACTATATCAGCCAATTGATATTATTATTATCAGTTATTAACCACCAACGAAAAGTGCTATTTCTTAAATAAATCTGTAAGGAAGTTTTTCATTTCTATCCATGATGCTTTATCAGCCGCCTCATTATATTCAATAGGCATATTAAATTGCTTACCTGTTTTGCTGGCATCAGGATTAGTAAATGCATGGGTGGCATCAGGATATACTTTGAATATATAATCAGCGCCAATAGAATCAAGAGAATGCCTGAAATCGGCTACATCTTTTTCTGATACAAACTTGTCATTACCTCCATGGCAAACCAATATTTTAGCTTTTAACAAATCCCTGTTCGCCGGCACTCCCGTTAGTCCACCATGAAAACTTACCACTCCTTTGAGGTTAGTACCCAGTTTAGCACAATTAAGAACAATGGAACCACCAAAACAATAACCAATGGCTGCCATATTGGTTACATCAGTCTGTTTGAATTCTTTAACTTTGTTAAGTGCAGCTACCAGGCGGATTTTAGCCAGTTGGGGATTTTTATAGAATGGGGCAGCCAATTCCTGGGCTTTCTGTGGACTTGAAGCTGTTATTCCATCACCATACATATCAATAGCCATTGCTATATAACCCAGCCCGGCTAATTGGCGTGCACGGTTTTTGCTATAATCATTCAAACCCCACCATTCATGAACAACTAATATAGCGGGACGTTTACCAGGTTTGCTCTCATCATAAACAACAAATCCTTTTAAGGCAACACCGTCAGCCATATAAGTAACTACTTCTTCTTTTAGCATGGGTTTAGCTTTGATAGGAACAAAAGATATACTTGCAACTATTATAGCAAACGGAGCTATTATGTAAAAAAAAATGTTTTTCATAGTATATCTATTTTCGTTTTATTTATTGGAAAACAAATCCATTTTGAAAAAGTTCAGAAAAAAAACAGGATTACCATATATAATTACTCCTGATCTATTAATCTCGAACTAAAGTATGGATTCAAAGCTTGCACACAGGCATCAATTGTAAAATTGCTTTTAAAATATGCATTTTCAAACAGAATAGAAGCAAGAATCACTATAAGTCATTTAGAAAATGAATTATCGGTTTTCAAATAAACACTTAATAATAAGGGATGGGAACAAAAAACCGAAAAATGACATTTGATGTTTCGCTAATTTGGAATAATAGCGGTTCAAAATGGGACTGTTTTTTTTATCAAAAAACAGGCTAATATGAGGTATACTTATGATTATATGTGTATTACAAAAAAAGGCATGGAATTTGGAATGATTTGGATGTGTCTATTTACAAAGTTTTAATTCGTACCGTAATCTTCTTACAAACGTACAAACTTTAAAAGAAACACAAACTACACTAACTCTCCCCTACTTCTCTGTCTTGTTTACGCAAATCATATTTTAAACATGATTACATATCACCATTTATGATACG
>JAURYB010000074.1 GCA_030654075.1 Bacteroidales bacterium
TCCCCGTAAGGGGATCAATATAAGACAATGAATATTAATGTCCTACGGACAATCCGGTGTTTCATTATCATTTAGCTATTGGTATTGATTCCCTCCGGGAAAACCCAGAGACATTCGATTTTTGTTTTTCAGCAAGCCCTATCTACACTAAACTATTTTTCAATTCTCTTGTTACTGATCAATTACCAATTCAAATTTTATAAATCAAAAACCAAAAACTATGAAATCAAAAATTCTATTATTGGTTGTAGTGCTTGCAATAGTATTGAGTACTAACGGTTTTGCACAGGAGCGTACATATAAGGCCGGATCCGCCTGGGCTGTGTCCTTTGTACAGGTTAAAAATGGAATGGGAGTAGATTATATTAACAGTTTAAAAACCACCTGGAAAGCAGTGCAGGATGAAGGCGTTAAACAAGGATTGATTTTATCGTATAAGATTTTTGAAGGAAATGCATCAAACCCTGAGGACTGGCAGATCATGCTGATGGTTGAGTATAAAAATATGGCTGCCATGGAAGGGAATGAGGATAAATGGGAGGCTATTTCGAAAAAAGTAGTCGGAAGTGAAGATGACCAAAAGAAACTTAGAGAAATCCGTGTAAATATGCGTACAATGTATGGTACAAAACTAATGAGGGAAGTTGTATATAAATAAATTTCAACAGTTTAAATAGCAAGAAGCCGGGCAGCATGAGATGTAGCCCGGCTTCATTTTTTACATAATAACAAAATTCAAATTGCGATACTGTAACTGTCACCAATTTTGTAAAAACGGCAAATCTTCTTCATTCATCGATTCGCTTTCCTGCGCCTGGGTAGAGACGCGAGCATCGCGTCTCTACCGGACTCTGACCTTACCGCTGCCTGAATACGAATGGTATTCGCCGTTGTACATGGCATCCGCTGATACTGCCCCAATAATAAATGTTCCTTTGCTCACAACTCTGACTGTGTAATAAAAGGTTTTGGCTGTTCCGTTCAATGCTGTAAAGAAACTGATGCGGTCGTCACGAATATCGGTATATTCAGGTGCTGAGCGGTTTTTCATAAAATCCATTTCACGCTCGGCAACCAAACGGGAATTCTCAATTTCGAAGCAAGCTGGCAGTAGATCAGTGATTGCAACGTTGGCAACATTGCTCCCGGATTCGGACTGTGCGGTAATTTCTATGATCACCAGGTCGTTTTGGCTAAATGAATTACCGCTGATCTGGTTGCCATTGCGATCGAGGAAACGCCGGCGGACTTTCAGGTGATTATCCTCATCTACAATATTTGGTGTCAATTTAATACCTGACATCTCGTAATAATAATAAAGCGTTCCCTTTCCTTTGGTAGTTATGGTTACAGATTTATTATTGATATCGATCGGAAGCTGCAAATCCTTATTCGAATAACTACCAACGGCTTTGCCATCCATCGAAATGGCCGCCGAAATATCCGAAATCATTGCTTTACGGGCATGTTTACCAATAGCCAGCAGTGCAAACGACGTTTCCTGGGTTGAATAATACCGGGCATTCTTCATCTCAGTTGAAATGCTTTTCAGCAATTCATTAACCTGTGGATTGTTGGGATCTGCTTCAAGCAACGCATTTAGTGCCAGGGATCTGTCGCGCAAATAGGACGAATAGGAACCACCAAACTCACTGATAGCTTTTTCGTTACCAAATGTTTTTGGCAATACACTTCTGAAACTTTTTACATCTCCGGCAAGCATAAAAGCCGAAGCCAGCAGGTAACGGCCTTCGGATGACAATTCGGATGACAATGATTTGTAATAATTCATTGTTGAAATCGGAGCCTGATCAGCCAAAGCCAGAACATAAGCCGAATAGAGAATTTCACGCCTTGGCACATTCCTGGATTTGCGGACTCCATTTTCGAAATAGAAATATGTTTCCATTTCCCGCTCTTTAACTTTTTGAGCTAAAAATTTAAGTGCGCCCTCCAGAACTCTTTTGTTTACTTCGAATCCTGCTGCTTTTGCTTCGATCAGGAAATGAACGGTGTAAGCCGTTGCCCACCAATCGGCGCTGCCGCCATTCGGCCATAACGATAAACCACCATTGTAAAGCTGCATGGATTCAACTTTCATAACGGCTTGCTGTACATTATATCCCGGCGAACCGCCATTGTAACTATTCCGGCCCGAAACCGACGGGAAAAGTTTGGCAATATCCGCCAGGTACAACTGTGGGAAAGCTGTTGAAACAGTTTGTTCAAGGCAACCATACGGATATCGAACCAGGTAATCGAGGTTTTTGGCAAACTCGACTGCCGGCGATTTGCTCAGAATCAATGCTGATTTCACTCCTTTTGGATATAAATCGCTGCTGGCTTTAAATGATTTGGTTGAACCTGCCGCAACAGATCCCGATCCTGAAATAAACGTCAAGCCTCCGGCCGGACGGACAGGGATATCAATCTGTTGGGTAAATTTTTGCCCCAGCGCATTTACTGTTGCCGTTATTGTTGCTACACCAATTCCTTTATCCGCATTTACATTGAATAATGCAACTTCCTCGCCTCCTGATTTCAAACTGGCTGATGCCGAACTTTTCCCTGAAATAGTCGCTGGTCCTGATGCTGTAAGCTGAATGCTTGCATTTCCGCCCTTATCGGTTGTATTTGTCAAAGAAACTGCTACCGCACAATTATCGCCGGGGCTGAGGAATCGTGGTAACGACATACTGATAATAACAGGGTCAGCCACTTTCATCGTTTTCTCGGCTGAACCGAACTGCCTGCCTTTATAAGCCACAGCCATTACCCGGAGAGCTCCGGAGAATTGAGGAATATCAATACTAAATGAACATTCACCCGAAGAATTTGCTTTACGGATTCCACTCCATTTCGAAATCAGTTTCACCCTGTCGCCGGTTAAAGGATTAATTCGTCGTGATAAATCGAAAGCTTCGCCTCCCGCGGGACTCGATGACCGTTTGAGTTCAGGGTATAGCAAAGCATAAACATCATAGGAATTCACCCCTAAAGCGCGTTTCTGGTAAAACCAGCTGAACGGATCGGGTGTTTTGTAATCGGTAATCTGAAGAATTCCTTCATCAACCACCGCAATAGTAACTTCTGCGTCGGGGGCCGTTTTAACTTTAAATGTTTGTTTTATTCCTGACCGTGACTTTTCGGGAGCCGAAATAACAACAGTAAGCTTTGCAGAAGCATCGTCCACTTTAAGTGAAACCACTCCGTGAGCCACCGTCAACGGAATCGACATATCGGTGGATTTGCGGAAAGCGGTGGCATCAACGTAAATATTGGGTAAATGATCCTTTGTGACAGCTAATTCCATGCTTGCTGATTTATTTACCAGGTTCAGGAATTTATAACTAAGCACATTGTCTTGCTCAATGGCAACCAGCAATTGCCCATCAAATGGAGCTTTAAACAGCAATTTAGCTTTTTCGCCCGGAGCATATTGATTTTTATCTGAGGTAATGGTGACTTCTCCTTCGCGGCTAACTTCGAATGATGAAAAATCGGTATCTCCCCAGCCATATGCGTAAAAAGTCCTGGAAACATAATTTTCGCTGCCCGGTGACATGATACGTACTTCGTATTCACCTGATTCAACAGGAACAAAAGGCACAACGGTTCCTGAACCTTTGATATTCATTTCGCGGCTGAAAACTACTTTCTCCTTTTTCTGAGATACATAATTATAACGACCATACGATTTCTCAATTACGGTTTCATACTTGTAATTCAGGATAACAATCTGAGCCTGGGCAGCAGGCAACACTTTTCCTGTCCGATCTACTGCTGCAAACTGCAGGTTTAATGCTTTTCGTGTCGAAAGCCACATATCGAAATACCTGATCCCAAAATAAACCTGCTGGGTAGGAATTTCAACCAGATTCAGTCGGTTAACAGGACGGCCGGTTTCGTCAAATACAGTTGTAAAAATTTTGCCTTCGAGTAAACCGATATCGCGGTAAGCCGCTGATTGCAGAATGCTTGCCGCCTTACCTTCAGCATCCGTATTTCCTTGCTGAACAATGGAAGCCAGCACCGGCATGTTTTTAGTTTCTATATTAAACGAATATTCCGGTAAAGCTTTTGAAACCAACTGTTTACGCTTTAATCGCAATTCAGTTTCGAAACGCCTTCCGCCGGCAGGTGTACCGTAAAGGTTTTCAGCTAAAAGGTCCAGGTTTATAGCTTCGGCAGGAAGATAAACTGCTTTATTGGTTTTGGTGGTGACCTTAATGCGGTCGGGAACAAACTCTTCTACCGAAATCCTTCGTGAAGCGAGAAGCACATCATTTGCGGCATAAACTTCGATCATATACGTGCCGGTCATGGCCTGGCGCGGAATGTAAAACTGCGTTTCGGCTGCACCGGAAGCATTCAACTGGTGGCGCTGGTTCAGGTATTCGCGGCCGTTTGGAGCCAGAAGTTTGATTTTTATCGGGATATCCTTCACCACTTCCCAACGCGGAGTCCGAACAATGGTGTTGATGTGAGCGGTATCTCCGGGGCGGTATAAATCGCGGTCGCCATAAATAAATACATCGTAATTTACATTATCAGTGCGTTTTCCTCCTACTTCGAAGCGGGAAGTTTCGACACGTGTTTTGTCGAAAAGCACAAAATTGAAATCGTTTTCGTACCGTACCGAAACCATACTCAAAGTAAATCCGGCCGCAACCTGTTTCGCATTTTTAAAAATCGCTACACCATTGTTATCCGTTACTGTGGAAAATACTTTCTGGTTGTTGGAACTGATAAAATCGAGCCTTGCGCCTTTTACCGGCGTGGCATCGCGCAGCGAATTAACAAAAACCATTACATCCGACGAGCCTTGCTTCACAATAAGTCCCAGGTCAGAAAGAGAAAGCAGTTGCGCATCCTGAATGTATTTTCGGTCAGAAGATTCAACCTTTACCAGGTATAGACCTTTGTACGAATCATTAAAATTGAGTTCATTCAGATCGAGATTGAGCAACGAAATGTTTCCTGATTTCTGAAGTGAACGGGTTTGAATTATTTTGGTCATTACAGGTTTTCCGAAGTTTTCGTCGAACGACCAGGTGTTGTAATCATTATATTCTTCGGTTCCCTCATCATAATTATACTCCCAGCTTTTACCCTGTCGCATATAATGCTGAATGTTGTTCTCAAATATTTTGAAGACAGAAACTTTTACTTTCGCAACATTAACGATATTCACCCCAAGATTTCGTTCGCCTTTTGTGGAAAGATAAACGGCGTTTTGTTCAGTAAAAGAGATATCCGGTAAAGGGTCGGCAAATGAGATAACTGTAGTGAAATCATCTTCCAGCTCACGGCTAAATATGCCTTTGATACCTTTTTTAATATTCAAAGTATAGGTTTTCGAACCCAGGAATTCTCCTTTAATTCTGAATCCGTTAGATAACAATTCAGTTTCAAGATTTAGTGCAGGATTAGTGGAAAGAAATCCATTTAATCCTTCAGCAACCACCGGCTGCGAAGTTAATACATCAATAAAACCTTTCCCGTTATCGAAACCTGATTCGGTGGCTGTAATGGTTAATTTATCTTTGGATGGAATCAGGAATTCACTTTTAATCTGATCTTTGGTTGACGTATTTCCGCCGGAGCAGATAAGGCCTTTGGCTATGATCACCTCGCCTTTGGTTTCGTCATTTGAGGACTGTGAATCGTAAGCAAATGCCACTTCGATACTTTCGGCATCGTTTTGCGTAATGATGCGGTATGTCATATCTTTTCCTGCAACCTGGAGTTTCAGCAAAGGTTTCAGTTTAACGGGTGAAACCGGATTATTAAAATTAATCTGGCATCTTACTTCCACCTGGTTAGCCAATTCCTCGCTCAACGACCAGAAAGTGTTGATGCTTCCAATTGACAAAAATGGCGTATGAAACAGCAACGGCTCGTCATCAACGCTATACTTTGTCAGGCTGTATTTAGTCAATTCCTTGTTCAGAATAGCCTTGTATTCTGAAGCGGGGAGCAATGCTCCCAGGGGCGAAAAAGTGAGTTCCGATTTCCCCGTCCACATAAATTTACCAGGGATTTTAGGCTCAAAATTTATGTACTGGGTTGTGTCCCATTTATTAATCAGGCCGGTATCAGGCAACAATTCCTTATTAAAGATAAATACCAGGTTCTGAGCGCGTAAAACTTCGTCATCAAAATTGGTTTTCTTTACTTTCACCGAGTTAAAATTGCCGCACGACGAAAACAGAACGCCCAACAGTGCGAAAAGGAACAGGTTTTTAAACATAATCCGGGAAGATTAAATGGTGTATTGATCTGATTAATAGAAACCTAAAGAAATGCTGGTGATTAAATTATGCAATGCAAATATTTACTTTAAAATTAGGAAATAAATACGGTGAAAGAGGGAGAAAGTTAAAAAAATAAAAATGGAAGTTATGCATCTTGAGAGAGTAGTAAATAATGTTTAGTGAATATAGAAATGGTGATTTGAAAATTATGATTTAATACGGTGAATAGTTTATATGCCCGGCTGAGATATAGCTGGGATTTTTTTTAATAGTACCACGCGAAGGGATTACCTCCGGTGAGAAAATTCGCGGTAGCGGGGCTGAACAGTAAGCTTTTGTTATATTCTTAGCCTATATTTTGTGAAATAATTTTACTGTTTTTCGCTTATAATCATATAATCACATAGACTATTGTTTTCGGGAGCATTATATTGTATATTTGTTTACCTGTCCATCTCAACACCTGCCACATAGTCCTTTTATAACACTGGAAAATGTCAGAGCGGTGTACCTCAGCAACAAGTAGTACCCGGATTTCCTGCCGCGAAACAGCATACGCTGTAATCTTTTGTACTCATTATTATTATTACCGCCTATTCCCCCTGGTATTTCTCCTTGTAGTAAAGGAGAAACCTCTGCTTTTTTAAACGACAGGTAAGGGAAATTACTTTGACCCGGAAATGCTTTGAAAGGATAAATGAAAATTTCAGCCTGCCTCGTACACCAATGCATTGGTACCAACCAATGTGAAATAACAAAAAAAAATTGAAATGATTGATTTTGCTACCTGCGAATTGTTTTGGAATACATAAATGATTCTACTCTATAACAGACTAAATGGAAAGAATTCTGACTGATTGGAACTAAAACTGTTTAAAAATATAAATAGATAGGAGGGTACTTCTCATGGATAAAAAGAAAATCGCATCAACAGTCCAAACACTTCCCAAATCTCTTACAGGTATTCAGGGTTTGGACGAAATAACCGGGGGCGGAATTCCCAAAGGGAGGCCAACACTTGTCTGTGGCAGCGCAGGCTGTGGAAAAACCCTGTTTGCCATGGAGTTTCTTGTTCATGGCGCGATGATGTACAACGAACCCGGCGTTTTTCTAGCCTTCGAAGAATCGGAAAAAGACCTGGCTGTAAACGTAGTTTCACTCGGTTATGACCTGGATAAATTAGTGGCAGACAAAAAATTGGTTCTTGACCATGTACATGTCGAACGCAAGGAAATTGAAGAAACAGGCGAATACGACCTGGAGGGTTTATTTATCCGGCTCAATTATGCAATTGACAGTATTGGCGCTAAACGGGTGGTATTGGATACGATAGAAACGCTCTTTTCGGGCTTGCCAAATCCGCTTATATTGCGTTCCGAGCTCCGCCGGTTATTTCAATGGCTGAAAGAAAAAGGCGTAACAGCCATAGTTACCGGCGAGCGTGGTGAAGGAACACTTACGAGGCAGGGTTTGGAAGAATACGTTTCCGATTGCGTTATTGTACTCGACCACCGGGTTACCGAACAATCCTCTACCCGGAGGTTGCGGATTGTAAAATATCGCGGTTCAACCCATGGCACAAATGAGTATCCTTTCATCATCGAAGAAACCGGGTTTTCTGTTTTGCCCATCACCTCCATTGGCCAGGAACACACAGTGTCGTCCGAACGCATATCAAGCGGCATCCCACGCCTCGATACCATGCTGGGCAATAAAGGGTATTACCGGGGAAGCATAGTGCTTGTCTCCGGCACAGCCGGTATAGGGAAAAGCAGTTTATCCGCTTGTTTTTCCGATGCAGCCTGCGCTCGTGGAGAAAAAGTACTCTATTTTGCGTTGGAAGAATCGCCTCAACAGATTATGCGCAACATGCTTTCCATCGGCATCGACCTTGAACAATGGGAAAAAAAAGGATTGTTGGTCTTTCATGCGAAACGCCCTACTTTTTATGGCTTGGAATCATACCTCACGGCCATGCACAAAGCGGTGAATGATTTTAAACCGATGGTTGTGGTAATAGACCCGCTGAGCAGTTTTATCATCGGCACTAACCAGTTTGAAGCCAAGTCGATGATCATGCGTATGGTCGACTTTTTAAAGATCAATCATATCTCTGTGTTTATGACACATTTAACCACAGGAGTAAACGATTATACCGGGATAGATATTTCATCATTAATTGACACATGGTTACTCTTGCGCGATATTGAATTAGGCGGAGAACGCAACCGCGGAATGTATATACTTAAGTCGCGCGGAATGGCACACTCGAACCAAATCCGGGAATTCAAATTAACCGACCATGGCGTGGAGCTGCTCGATGTGTACGTTGGTCCTGAGGGTGTACTTACCGGTTCATCGCGAATTACAAAAGAAGCAAAAGAAAAAGCCGAACAATTACTTCGCAACCAGGAAATAGAAAACAAACAACTTGCTTTGGATCGGAAACGCAAAGCAATAAATGCCCAGATTGATTTTCTGAAGGCCGAATTTGAAGCGGAAGAAATTGAAACGTTAAAAAATATAGAACTGAATAAGCTTCGCGAAAATCTCCTTTTACAGGACAGGGTCGATATGGCTAAAAACAGGAAGGGAGACATTGTCATAAAAACAAGCAGCATAACTAAACCGAAAAGGAACGATGCTAAAACGAAATAGAAATGACGCAAAAAAAAGATATTTCGGAAACAGGTCTGCCAAAACAAAAGCCTGATAAAAAAGCAAACGACGCATGGATATTGCGGTTGTATGTAGCCGGTCAAACGCCTAAATCAATCACGGCTTTCAAAAACCTGAAGGCAATTTGCGAAGAGCAACTAAAAGGCAAATACCAGATTGAAGTAATTGACCTTATAAAAAACCCGCAACTTTGCCGCGAAGACCAGATTCTTGCTGTACCTACCTTAGTGAGGAAACTACCCGCGCCCGTGCGAAAAATTATCGGCGACTTGTCGAACACCGACCGGGTATTGGTAGGCTTAGACTTAAAAGTTGTTTCATAATAATCAAAAAACAAGTATTATGAAAAATCGGTTAAACACGATGTCTGACGAAGCCCTGGAATTTGAGCAGGCAATCGAAAACGCAGAAAGCGCCATATACCAATTACGGTTATATGTAGCCGGCACAACACCATATTCTGTAATGGCAATTGCCAATATAAAAAAAATCTGCGAGGAATACCTTAAAGGCCGCTACGAACTGGAAGTGATAGACCTTTACCAAAACCCAACCTTAGCCAAAGGAGAACAGATTATTGCTGCGCCAACCCTTATTAAAAGGCTGCCCCTGCCTTTGCACCGTATTATCGGCGATTTGTCGGCTGCCGATCGGGTACTTGTAGGGCTCGATTTACGAAAAGCAAAAGCAAAAGATTCTGTTTAAGATAATTGTTGAAAAGAATATATGATTCCTAAAGAAGATGAAGGTTCCGAGTGCCATGTTCCGGAGTTCCCGAGTTCCGGTCGCACGGCACTTGGCACACTGCACTTTTGTTAAAAGGATTAGTACTACAAAATTCTAAAACACAACCAAGCAAAATAATACTAATCTGTTTTAAAAGCAGGCTATGTTGACGAAATTAACACCAAAAACAGAAAAACAACTTCTGCTCGAAAACGAAGAATTACGGGCAAGCCTGGCCGAAGCCAACGAAACACTCGATGCAATCCGAAATGGCGAAGTGGATGCAATAGTTGTTTCAGGCGCAGGCGGCGAAAAAGTATTCTCAATTTCGTCGGCCGAAACCCCATACCGTGTCATCATCGAAGAAATGAACGAAGGAGCTGTTGTTCTTTCGGCCGATGGTGTTGTGCTGTATTGCAACCGCCGGTTTGCCGAGCTTGTGTCGGTTGCGCCGGAGCAAATTGTGGGTTCCTGGTTTAAGCAGTTTTTCCCAAAAAACGACTTTCAAAAATACAACGAATTACTGCAGGCCGGTCTAAAAGGGAAAACCGATGGTGAGTTAACCTATATAAAAGACGGCAATGCCCATCCGATTCATCTGCATCTTTCATTCAGCCCTTTACCTCCCGAATTGCTGGGCGATGTTTGTATAATGGCCGCCGACATAACGGAGCTAAAGCAAAAAGAAGAAGAATTGCGCCGTTCGCACGAAACACTGGAACAACAAGTAATTGAAAGAACAAAAGAACTAACTGAAGCAGTTGAGGAACTGGCAAATAAGCAACGAGTTGCTTTAAAAATGATGAATGATGCCGTTGAAGCTAAAAATACACTGGACATTTTGAACAAAGAACTTGCTTTACAAAACGAAGAGAAAGCAAAACGGGCCGCAGAGTTGATTATTGCCAACAAGGAACTTGCCTTTCAGAATGAAGAAAAAGAAGAACGTGCAGCCGAGTTAGAGATTGCCAACAAAGAACTTGCCTTTCAAAACGAAGAGAAAGAAAAGCGGGCAGTGGAGTTACTTGTTGCCAAAGAAAAAGCCGAAGAGTTCGAAAATAAATTCAGACAAATTGCCGAAAACATAGATGAAGTTTTTTGGTTGCGGACTAACAGCGAAATGATTTATGTAAGCCCTTCGTTTGAAAAAATCTGGGGCGTTCCTTGCCAGAGTTTATATGAGGACCCAGACTTATTTACAGAAAAAATACATCCCGAAGATAAATCTCTCGTAAAGAAAATCTTTAATTCAAACGAATTTAATGATAAAGAATTCTTCAACTATGAGTATCGGATAGTACGTGCCGATAAACAGGTACGTTGGGTAAACGCTAAAACGTTTCCAATACTGGATGATTCAGGTCAAATTGTGAAACGGGTTGGGATTGCGTCCGATATTACTGAGAAACACCTGAGTATAGAGGAATTAATTAAGGAGAAAGAACATGCTGAGGAAAGCGACAGGTTGAAATCTGCATTTCTGGCCAATATGTCGCACGAAATCAGGACTCCAATGAACGGTATAATTGGCTTTGCGGACTTATTGAAAGAACCTCACCTAACAGACGAACAGCAGCAGGATTACATTAAAACCATCGAGATGAGCGGCATCCGTATGCTGAATATTATCAATAACATTGTTGATATTTCGAAAATAGAAGCTGGCCTGATGGAAGCGAACCGGACAATTTTGGATGTAAATGAACAATTGGAGTATGTATTTACATTTTTCAAACCTGAAACCAATAAAAAGAAATTGCAGTTAGTACTTGGTAAAAACTTATCCGCAACAGATGCCATCATTACTTCGGACCGGGAAAAAATTTATGCAATTCTGACAAATCTGGTTAAAAATGCCATAAAATATACCAACGAAGGTGTGATTGAAATCGGGTGTGATAAAAAGGGTGAAATGCTTGAATTTTACGTAAAGGACACAGGCATTGGTATTCCGGCCGACAGGCAGGTAGCAGTATTTGAACGCTTTATACAGGCTGACATTGCCGATATACATGCTTTTCAGGGTGCCGGCCTTGGTTTATCCATTGCCAAAGCGTATACCGAATTGTTGGGTGGGCGTATCTGGCTGGAAAGTGAAGAAGGGAAAGGGTCAACGTTCTTTTTTTTAATTCCTTATAGCCCTTTTTCGAAAGATAAACCTGCTGATCTGAAACCTGTTGCAGGCGCTGAAAAATTAAATACTTCAGGGAACCTTAAAATAGTAATTGCCGAGGACGATGAAACATCGCAGATGTTAATGTCAATTGTAGTGAAACCATACTGCAAAGAAATAATAAGAGCAAGCACAGGCGCCGCAACTATCGAAATCTGTCAAAAAAACCAGGACATTGATTTAGTGCTTATGGATATTCAAATGCCGGATATAAATGGATATGAAGCTACACGCCAAATCCGGAAGTTTAACAAAAATGTTGTCATAATAGCGCAGACCGCTTTTGGTCTTTCAGGCGACCGTGGAAAGGCAATTGAAGCCGGTTGCAATGATTATATTGCAAAACCAGTAAAAAAGGAGGAACTAATTGCAGTAATAGAAAATCACATCAATAAAAAAGCTAATTGCATTTTACTATAATCACCAGAATACAAAGCACATGGCCATAACAAATTGCTGGTATGCAAACATTATTGAAGTTTCATCACCTACAAAACTATTCATGCTGATTGCCTAACATTAAACCAGCCTGAATTAAAAGTCTGTTTAAAATTGTTGTATTTATACTCCAGAGGGGCGAAGGGGAAAGCCAACTCGATAGTTTCAGCATCATTTTGAGTTATAATCCTGTATGGCATTTCCTTACCGCCAACAAGAAGTTTTAAAAGCGGTTTTAATTTAACGGGCGAAACCGGATTATTTAAATTAACCTGGCAACAGACTTCGACCTGATTTGCAGTTTCTTCGCTCAGCGACCAGAATGTGTTGATACTTATAATATTCAGAAAAGGGGTGTGAAATGTTAGTGGTTTATCCTTGATGCTGTATTTCTCTTTTTTGTAACGGAGCAGTTCATCACTGAGTGTGGCTGTGTAATTGGTTGCCGGAAGCAGTGATCCCATTGGAGAGAAAGTGAGTTCCGATTTGCCTGTCCACATGAACTTTCCTGGAATCGGTGGTTCGAACTTTAAGTATTGCACCGAATCCCATCGGTTTATGAGCGAAGAATCGTTGAGCAGTTCTTTGTTGAATGTAAAAACCAGGTTTTGGGCGCGCAAAACTTCGTCGCCGAAATTGGTTTTTTTTACTTTAAGGGAGTTGAAATTGCTGCAAGATGCGAGGCTAAGGCCTAATAAAGCAAAAAGGATAAAGTGTTTGAACATGTGCTATAGGGATTTATGATTGTATTGAACTGATTTTTAAGAAAGTAAAGAAAAGGATTAGAATAAAACGGCAAGCGGAATAATAACTCTAAAAATAATTAATAATTAAGTTAAAAGTAAGGGGCATCAAATTATATTCTTCAACATTTTATTATTACTTGAGCATTGTTTAGTGTATCATTCGTACATACATTCTATCTAATGAAGTTTATTTTATGTTTTTGTGTTCACAGATAAACTTTTATGACTAAAGATTATTTAACCGTAGTACCTGAAGAAATTATCAGTAGTAAAATATTTTTGATCCGGGATAAGAAAATAATGTTGGATAGAGATTTAGCATCTCTTTACGGCGTTACCACTGGTAATCTGAATAAGGCTGTAAAAAGAAATTCGAAGAGATTCCCAGATGATTTTATGTTTCAGTTGAACAAACAAGAATACGGAAATTTGTTATTCCAATTTGGAACATCAAGTTGGGGAGGAACACGAACTTTGCCTTTTGCTTTTACAGAGCAGGGGGTAGCGATGCTTTCAGGAGTATTGAACAGTGATAGAGCAATTCAGGTAAATATACAAATAATGCGGATTTTTACAAAAATCCGTGAAATGTTAGTCGAAAATCTAAGTTTGCGGATTGAGGTAGAATTAATAAAAAAGAAACTTGAAAACCAGGATAAAAACATAGAGTTGGTCTTCAGTTATCTGGATGAACTTATTGATAAACATGAAAACCCCACTCCGAGAGAGCCAATAGGATTTAAACTATCTGACAAATAAAAAATCCCTGCGACTGAGAGAGGTGACGGGGATTTTTTTTATTAGTACCACGCGAAGGGATTCGCGCGGTAGCGGGGGAACAGTTGTTTAAACATAATTGTGGATGATTAGATTATGTATTTATCTGATTAATAGGAGCGCTGCGTATTAAATTGTGCAATTGAATAATACCATTAAAAATAGGAAAAAAAATACACAGAAAGGGGAAAGGGGAAAAATGTTCAAAGTTCAAAATTCAAAGTTTAAGGGTTCAAGGTTTAATGAATATCGAATAATGTTGCTTCGTTTCACTCGCAATGACAGCGAATAATGAATAACGATTATGAAATGAAAAATCCTTGCGGCGGAATGTTTTCATAAATGGCAAAACCCGACATAAATAGTGCGCTATATTGCACATTATAAGCAAGAATCATGTACTTGATAGGAATAATATGCTAATTAGTGCATCTAAATGCACTATTAGTTGCATTTCATGATTTTTGTCATATATTTGCATTATAAAGAGTTGTAAAATGCACCATAAAGAGCTTATAATAACCATTAAAGAACGCAGAGATGTTATGCAGGTAACGCAAGAGACCTTAGCAGAACTATCTGGAGTTGGCCTAAGAACTTTAAAACAGTTTGAAAGTGGCAAAGGAAATCCAACGTTGATGACTTTACAAAAGTTAGCCGATGTACTTGGAATGGAGGTTTGCCTTAAGCTTAAAAACATAACTAGTGCCAAATGAGACAGGCGAAAATATTATATAAAGATGAAGAAGCAGGCGTGTTAACACAAAACGATGACGGGTCGTTTGTGTTCCGTTATCATGCTGCCTGGCTGGCAGACAGTAAAAAACCAGGAATAAGTCTTAATCTCCCTAAAATAGAGCAAGAGTATTCTTCAAAATTCTTGTTTCCATTTTTCTACAACATGTTACCGGAAGGATCGAACAAACAAATAGTTTGTAAATATAACCGGATTGACGAAAATGATTATTTCGGGTTACTGTTAACTACAGCAAAATATGATAGCATAGGTGCAGTAAGAGTGATTAAAATAGAAAAGCTATGAGTTTACCTGAGATAAAATATTGCCCCGGTACATTAGCTGAAGGATTTGATACTTACAGCAGAGCTTGCTTAAACAGAGTATTTCAAAGCAAAAAAGTATATCATGTATTGCCATATGATTCACCTGCTTCAAATCCTGAAACCGATGAATTATTTGATAAAAACCGAAAAATTATGTCTATTTCAGGAGTTCAGGAGAAATTTTCGGTTTTGCTTGAGAAGAACAAGTTAAGACTTATCAATGAGGGAGAACGCGGTACTTATATTCTGAAACCTATACCTAATACAGGTAAAAATAGAGATCAAATGCCGGCTAATGAACACCTTACTATGCAAATTGCTCGTCAGGTTTATGGCATAGAAACTTCTGAAAATGCACTTATATTTTTTAAAAACGGGGCTCAGGCTTATATCACCAGGCGTTTTGATATAAATGAAATTGGTATCAAATTGGCGCAGGAAGATTTCGCATCTCTTGCAGGTAGAACTCCTCAAACCCATGGAGAGCATTATAAGTATTTGGGGAATTATCTGGAGCTGTTTCAGCTAATGCAAACAAGTGTTCCGGCATACAAATTGGAAGCCACAAAGCTCTTGAAAAGACTAATATTTAATTACCTGTTTTCAAATGGAGATGCTCACTTTAAAAACTTTTCATTACTCGAAACCTCGATGGGAGATTATCGCTTAAGTCCCGCTTATGACCTTTTAAATAGTCGGATTCATATTGATGATAAAGACTTTGCACTGGATGACGGGCTTTTACCTAAAAATTTGGCTCAAGGGAAAATTGGCAGACAATTTGCCATTCTTGCTGAGCAAGCAGGAATTGCTGAAAAGATTTTTAATGATATTTTTTCATTGATGCTTTCTCATTCAGAAGTTGTAGGGAAAATGATATCATCATCATTCTTAAATGAAAGCACTAAAAAGAACTACATTCAGTCTTACCTGGGGCGCTTAAAACAATTGATGAAAGAGTGAGTTGAAATAGATCCACGCGAAAGGATTCGCGCGGAAGCGGGGTGATAGCCTAAGTCATTAGCGGCATTTAAAAATAGTATAATCAACAAAACAATTATGATATCAGGTATAAACTATCCGAAAAATCATGATTTTCATTTTATTAAAAGTGAAACAAAGCCTGATTCATTGTATTTTACAAAAAAAATGAAAAGACGATAATAAAATCGTGTGCCAATATGAATTTAATGATTTCAAATACCCTAAAGTTGTCAGGATAACAAATAGTGAATGACTTTTTATTAATAATCAGTTTCACAAGAAGTATTTACTATTACTTTTGTATGCATTCCTGCTAAAGTAAATGTTACATTTATTACAAAATAAACCTATGGCACCTGATGGCATTATATCCGGCACATGGAAAAGTGCGGATAAATTAATCAAGTTCAACCTTCCCCTGATAATTTTCGAGGAAGATGGTTCACAGATTATGTATTGCCCTGCATTGGACGTTTCCGGATATGGTGATAGTGAGGAGCAGGCTAAAGAATCTTTTGAGATATGTTTAGGCGAATTCCTTTTATATACTAATCATAAAAAGACTTTCCACGATGAACTGCAACGCCTGGGATGGAAGATTAAAAAAAACAGCCATAAGCCAATGGTTCCGCCCGATATGAGCGAGTTGCTTCGGAACAATGAAAATTTTAGCAGGATATTTAATAATTTCCCATTCCGGAAGATTGATAGTCCTATTGCTTTGCCAGCATAAATGAGTAGGCTGGGCAATATATCCCTGAGATTATTCAGGGAGTTTTTGGAAGATAATGATTTAAAAATAATCAGAAACTAAGGTGGTCATGAAATATGGGCTGGCAAAAGTCTTAAACGGCCCATTGTTCTTCAATCGCATAAGACGCCTGTTCCTGAATTTATAGTCAGGCAGTATTTAAGAGCACTGAACAAAACTGAACAGGATTTTATTGACTTCTTCTACCGTTGATTATCTTCAAATGTTTTACAGCGTGTCTAAATAATGTTTATTTATCCACCCTGAACACCGAATCAATTACTGTCCCATCCACCCACTTGATAACTGCGATCACTTCGTCAGTGAGACGCGCTTTCTGAGGTTTGCCACAGATTTTTTCAGCTTCAGCTTTCAATTCATGAATCGTTTTTATTGGCAACGAACTGCCTTTCATCTTTTCGATCAGGTCAGGGCGCAGAGGATTGATAGCGATTCCACGTTCAGTAACAATAACATCAATGAGTTCGCCTGGTCCGCAAATAGTAGTAACTTCATCACGGATTACCGGCATACGGTCGCGGAACAAAGGAATAGGGAGAATAACACATTTCGATAAAAGGCAATTCATCCAGCCACCGATTCCGTGTAGCAAATAGCCATCGGAATGAGTCACCACATTGGCATTGAAATTAACATCCACTTCTGTAGCGCCAAGTATTACAACATCAACAAATTGAGCAAAATTACCTTTCCCGTGGTAGTTGTAACTGGTAAACGGGCTTGTATTTAAATGGTTCGCATTTTCACGCATGGAACGTACTCCTTCAAGATCAAAAGTTTGTCCATCGAGAATATAATCAACCAAACCGTCTTCGAGCATCTTTACCAGGTATTTATTGCTTCCGCCACGGGCAAAACGGGCTTTCATGCCTTGCTTGCGAAGTATTTCAGCAAAGTAAATTCCAATGGACAATGCCGTACCTCCAGCACCGGCCTGGAATGAAAATCCATCGTGAACAATTCCGGTTTCCTCGCAAAACTGGGCCGTCATCTCAGCAAGAAGAAGCCTGTCAGGACTTTTGGTAATTTCGGTAGTGCCTGAAATTATCTTTTCAGGAATACCTATTTTATCCATCACTACAACAAAATCCACATAATTTCCTTGTATCTGCCATGGAACGCAGGGAAAAGGAACCAGGTTATCCGTAACCACAATTACCCTGTCGGCATACTGTGAATCCGCTAAAGCAAAACCTAATAATCCGCAAGCTGCGGGTCCGCGGTCACCGGTAGCATTTCCGAAACAATCGGCAGTTGGTGCAGCAATTACAGCAATATCAATATGAACATCACCATCCTGGATGGCCTGGTACCGGCCGCCATGCGAACGAAGCACACCAAGTCCGGCCATTTTACCTTCGGAAGTAAATCTCCCCAAAGCACCATTCATACTGCCTTCAATGTGATGGATTACGCCATTCTCCAGGTATTTTATCATGGGAGCATGACATTCAAATGATGCGGAAGGCATCCAGGTCAGATTCCTGATTCCGAGTTCAGCGGCGGCGTCGAAAATCTGGTTTCCAACCAAATCACCGTTCCGGAAATGATGATGGGTCGAAATTGTCATTCCGTCAGCAATACCTGCTCTTACCAACGCTTCTTTGAGAGATGGAACAAGTTTATTGCCATCTTCGGGATAATCGGCACAGGAAGCAATCGGTGGCGCATATTTGCGGCCTGTAGGTTTGTATTTTCCAACACCCAGGTAAGGAATGGCATCTTTACCATTAACGATTTGCGGCACAACACGTCCAACGGCATTTGTTGTAAGTTTATCGTATTTTAACATATCTTTTCGATTCAATTAAAAGAGACAAATTGTAATGTAATTTAATTCTACTTTCTCGGGCAGGAAGACGGAAGTCAGAAGACGGAAGTCGGAAGTCTGTTTTCATTACCTTACGCTTAAATGCAAGAAACTTTATCGACCTATCTTCAATTAAAATCAGTAATTGAATTATTCTGTCATAAAGGTAGTTCTTCCAACTATTTTCTATTTCCTAATTTCCTGCCCCTAAACGCTGACAGGTCTTTCAGACGCTGTCAGGTTTACCTTTACCATTTACCATTTACCATTTTCTATTTTCTATTTTCTGCTTCTGTCTACGAATTCAAAAATTCATCATGCCAATCGGGTGATAACTTGCCCAGGGTTATGGCCAGATCAATAAGTTTCTGAGCCCGTTTAACTACTGGTGGATCTATCATTTTTGTTCCTAATGACACAACGCCAAGACCTTTGGCTGTGGCTTCAATAAATGCGTTTACTATTTTCTTTGCTTTTTCTATTTCGGCTGCATCAGGAGCATAATTTTCGTGAATGACTCTTATCTGGCGTGGGTGTATACAACCCATTCCATCGAAACCTAAAGCTTTAGACCGGATCACATTATCTTTAAGCGCTTCCATATCAGCAATATCGCTGAATACTGAATCGATAGCCTGGATACCGGCAGCTTTACATGCATTTACAACCATACTTCGTGCAAAGAACGACTCGGTTCCTTCCTGGGTTCGGCGTGTACCAAGATCAGCAGTGTAATCCTCGAGTCCGATGGCAATGGCTACAACATTTTCACTTTGTGCAATTTCCAGTGCTTTCAGAACACCAAGTGCACTTTCAACGATCGGCATAAGCCAGATGTTGCCGTTTACATTGTATTTGGCCTTTAACTGGCTGATTTTTTCATTTACAAGTTTGATTTGTTCAGCACTTTCGCACTTGGGAACTAAAACCAGGTTTACATTATGAGGAACAAGAAATTCAAGATCATCGAGTCCTGCCGGAACCTGGTTGATGCGTACCATACGTTCGGCACCATAAAAATCAATATTTCGCAAAGCATTGCGCACAACAAAACGAGCCTCGTATTTTTTATTGGGAGCTACTGCATCCTCAAGGTCAAGAATAATTCCATTGGGCTTATGGATACCTGCATTGATCATAAGGCTTGGCGTATTCCCAGGCAGGTAAAGTCGTGAAAAACGATTCCTGTCGCGTGCAGTCTGATAAAGATTTTCAGTCAGCATTGGAAGCAGAAATTCCTGGTCGGTGTTTATCAACTGCCGGATTGCCGCTTCCATTCGGGCTGCAATTACAGGAGTTATTGCGCCGGAATCCTCGAAAAGGAGGCGGGCGTTTGTAATTCCATACGAAGCAAGAATGTCGAGCAAAAATTTACGGTTGGCTTCGCCATACATGGATTCAACTTTGCTGATAAGTTCAAGTTGAATTCCCCCGTTCTCAGTGAGTTCCAATGTGATATGGCAATCAGATCGTACGCCCTTACCCCTGTTGCCAATGAGTGCTGATTTGTCGGTTAAAAACTCCATAAACATTAAATTGAATGTATTAGTATAACTTTCAAACGAATGTGGGTAATTTCACAAACAGGAAGCAAAGGTACATTGGCAGATGAATATAGCAAACAATTAGATATAATTCTTTAAAATATTTTATACCTCTTTACAGATGGTGTTTCCCGATTAAACCGGCATTAATAAAATGAACAAGTTGCAGTAAGAAGAATTCCACTTAATTAATCCCGTTTCAAAACAATATCAATATAATGATGATAATCCAACACAAAAATAACAGCACAAAAAAAAGAAGCCATTAAGACTTCCTTTTTCAAATAAAAAATTAACCAGCTCTCGCCGGAAATAATTATTTAGCAACAGTGGTATCAGCAGCAACAGGAGCAGCTGTATCAACAGTAGCTTCAACTTGAGCTGTAGTATCTGCTGTAGCTTCAACTTTGGTTTCGCCTGATTTACAAGCTGCGAATGAGGTAAGACCTGCAACTGCAAGTAAGAAGAATAATTTTTTCATGTGTTGTTTGTTTTAGGAGGTTAATTTGATGCAAAATTATACAAATATTATTCACAATGAACACTATATTTGTTTTTAATATCAATTATTTTTTGTTTTTTTTGTTAACAGGCTGGCAGTTAATATCTATTTCCCTACATATTCAAGGACTACAGCCACATTGGCAGAATATTTTTGCCAATGGCACGAAATTTGAGAAGCCGGAAATTAAATCTTATATTTATATGTTTTGATTTAAATTCGGTCCATATTACATAGGAAATCCACATTTTAGACCCTAAGAGAAGTCTGCATATACGCTTTATTGTTGAAAAAAGTTAATCTGTTTGCATTAATTGAGATTTTAAGCAAAAAAACAGCTTTAAAGTTTAAAACTACCACCGGGCTTACCTGGAAATAATACTGTTTTACATTAATACTGAGATTAAACTAAAGCATTTCAGTTGCTTCTGATAAGAGATGACTCACAGCATCTCTTATTTTTTTACTTTTGCCGGCTCAAGCCTGGAGGGAATTATCATTAATTTCATCCCGGTGCTGATACTAACAAAGAATAATATCCTTTTTCTAAGCCACAAGGTAACATCTATGCAAAAACTCCGATATTCAGGTAACCCTCAGACTGTGCTGGTTCTTCGCTTGCTGCTTGTACTCCTTTTAATGGTATTTACGAGGTTATTGATCTATTTTCTTCATCCTTCGCTTTTCCCTGGTATCACACCTTTAAAACTCATTTATTACACTTTTGCCGGGATGAGATTCGATACGGTAGCCATTCTTTATACGAACGCTTTATATATTTTCCTGCTGGTGATCCCTTTCCGGTTTCGCAGAAAAAGAACTTTCAGTATAATAACCGATATCATTTTTTATGCTTCTAATATCATTTTGCTAATTCCGAATCTCGCCGATACCGCATATTACCCCTTTTCGCTGAAACGAATGACAATCGATATTTTCAGGTATATAAGCACCGGTGATGATACGGCCAATATGATGCCCCAATTTATACGCGATTATTGGTATGTGCTTTTGCTGTTGCTGACGTCTGTTTTCCTGCTTGTTTTTATTGCAAGGCGCATTCGGATTTCGAACAGGTATGTAATGCAGAAAAACTCACATTATTACCTTTCGCAAACGCTTTCAATGCTGTTGTTTTTTGCGCTCTTAGTTCTTGGTGTCAGGGGTGGTTTACAATTGAAGCCAGTGGGGATTTTAAGCGCCTCGCAATATGCTCCTTCACAGGAAACAGCCGTTGTTCTGAATTCTGCTTTCACATTAATGCGGTCATATGGACAAGAAGGATTACAAAAGATCAGTTTTTATAAAGATGAAAAGGAATTAGATAGTATTTTTAATCCAGAGAAGAATTATTCAAGCATAGATAGCCTTGGTAAAGTGATTCCCATGCAGAAAAAGAATGTTTTTGTGATCATACTCGAAAGTTTTTCAGCTGAACATATTGGCGCATTAACGCATCAGGAAAGAAATAATAAGACTGATTTTACTCCTTTCCTTGATAGCCTGGCAACGAAAAGTATAGTTTATGAAGGATTTGCTAACGGGAAACGAAGTATTGAAGGTATCCCGGCTATATTGGCATCACTCCCAACCTGGATGACAGAGGATTTTATTACTTCGCAATACGCCTCGGGTAAGTTTAACAGCCTGGCAAGTTTATTGAAAACGGAAGGCTATACTACTTCCTTTTTTCATGGTGGGAAAAACGGCACTATGGGATTCGACGCGTTTTGCCAATCAGCCGGATTTGACACTTATTATGGGAAGAATGAATATCCGAATCAATCAGACTTTGATGGGAACTGGGGAATCTGGGACGAACCATACCTGCAATACATCGCCGGTACACTGAATACCTTGCCTCAGCCATTTATGAGCGCGGTTTTCACATTATCATCACATCATCCGTATAAAGTTCCCGAAAAATACAAAAATAAGTTCAGCAAAGGTCCGCTCGAAATTCAACAAACCATTATGTATACGGATTACGCATTGAAAAAGTTCTTTGAAAAAGCTTCGACCATGCCCTGGTTTCAAAATACAATTTTCGTGATCACAGCTGACCATACTTCCGAAGCATGGCAGGCATTTTATAAGAATAGGGTAGGGCAGTATTACATTCCTGTTATTTTTTATGAGCCTCAGGGCGATCGGTCAGCTCACCAGAGAATTGTGGCTCAGCAGACTGATATTATGCCTACAATTCTTGATATGCTGCATTACCCGAATCCATTTGTTGCTTTCGGCGGATCATTGCTTAGAAACGATGAGCCACGCTTTAGTCTGAGTTATCTGAACGGAAATTATCAGTTAATCCAGGATGGATATGCATGGCAGACAGATCATACCGTTTCCGAAGCCTTGTATCATTTCCAAAACGACAGTTTACTTTCAAAAGATATATCCAAGAGCCAGAAGAATATTGCAGAGGAAAAAGATAAGTTGTTGAAAGCAATTATTCAACAATACAATAACCGGTTGATTGAAAATAAGTTATCGATAAAATAACATGACAGAAGGTAAGAAGAAGATTATTTTTATAGTAAATCCTAAAGCCGGGATATCGCCCAAAAGCAAGGTTGTAATCGAGTTGCTTGCAGGAAATATTATTCCATCTTCAAGGTTTATTCCCGAGGTTGTGTTTACTGAACGAGCTGGTCATGCTACTGAAATAGCTAAAGATGCGATTTCCAGGGGCTTTGATATTGTGGTGGCATCAGGAGGAGATGGAACTGTAAACGAAGTAGCCTGCGCTATGGTAAATACCGGAATTCCGATGGGTATTTTACCTGCAGGATCAGGGAATGGATTGGCACGCTGCCTGGGAATTTCGATGAGCTATGCCCTGGCATTGAGAACAATAATACGAGGCAATACGAAACTTATGGATGTGGCAACTGTGAATGATATGTTGTACACAAGCATTGCAGGAATTGGCTTTGACGCTCATGTAGCACAGAAATTTTCCGAAACATTCATTCGGGGTATGCTTTCATATTTGCAGATCATTTTGAAGGAATTCAGCGCATACAAACCCTTGACTTACAAATTGACAATTGACGGCAAAAGCATGGAAAAACATGCTCTTATGATTATCTTTGCCAATAGCAATCAATTCGGATTTAATACACGTATAGCTCCTGATGCCAAGGTTGATGATGGGCTCCTGGACATTTGCGTATTTAAAAAAATGCCTGTTTCACAATTATTAAATGTTGGCTATCATATGATGAGGGGAACACCGGCAAAATCAGGTTACGCTGAATATTTCAGAGGAAAGCAGATTACTATTGAAAATGCTGCTGATTCGCTGATGAATATTGATGGTGAACCTATAGTGGTTGATCAGCCAATAAAAATCAGCGTCAAACCTTTGGCATTGTGTGTTATTGTTCCGTAATGAAAAAGTTAATGGTTAATGGTAAAAAGTTAATCGTAAATATTTAATGGTCAGTGTTTCAGGTTAGTGGATTCGTTTCTGAATTTCTAAACCTAACCACTAAACCCTAAAGCCAAACCCCTGAAAAAACATGTCAAAAAAGGATAAACCCACCGGAATTGTTTATTCAACGAACCCACACTATAATTACCGGATTGAAGAGGATACTGAACCTGTGACTTTACCGCCGCAGCAGCAAAATCTGCGTATTATGCTTGACAAGAAATCACGCGGAGGTAAACAAGTAACACTAATTACTGGTTTTATCGGTTCACAAAACGATCTTGAAGAATTGGGCCGTTTGCTGAAAAGCAAGTGTGGAGTAGGGGGTTCAGCCAAAGCCAATGAAATTATAATCCAGGGCGATTTTCGGACTAAAGTCATGGAACTGATCACCAAAGCGGGATATAAAGCTAAATTAGCCGGTGGCTGATAATCATTCATTTGCAAAGTGGTAATTAGTCAATTCTAAATTTATTTCAATTAAGTAATTCTATGTTTGAATCATTCGTTAAAACAGTTACAGCCTGGTTAATCAGATTTGGGTTTTCACCGGAAACTGCTTCTAAAACAGCCGGTATTTCCGATTTTATACTGGTTTTAATTTCCTGTATCGCATTTTATTATATCTCCAAGTTTATAATTAACCGTGTATTGAAGCGGATTGCAGCCAGAACCTCCAGTAACTGGGATGATGTACTGATCGAATATAAAGTATTCCAGCGAATGGCTTTCCTGGTTCCGGGTATTCTAATTTACCAATCCGTTTCCGTAACCCTCGATGATTTTCCGGGATTGATACCTGCAGCTCTTAAGTTAACGAACTTATACATTATTGTAGTTTTTCTGTTGATTATTAACTCCTTTCTCAATGCAGTTTATGCCATGTATGAAAAGAGTGAATTTGCTATGTATCACCCCATTAAAGGATACATTCAAATCGGGAAAATCATAGTTTTTATTGTTGTTTTTCTGCTTATTATCTCACTCCTGTTCAATCAATCACCATTGTATATGCTCACGGGCCTAGGTGCTTTTTCGGCAGTGCTCTTACTCATTTTCAAAGATCCGATTCTCGGGTTTGTCGGCGGTATTCAACTATCAGCCAATGATATGGTTCGGCAGGGTGACTGGATCAGTATGCCCAAATTTGGTGCTGACGGAACTGTGCTTGAAATTTCGCTTACAACAGTAAAAGTTCAGAATTTTGATAATACCATTTCAACCCTTCCGACGTATTCACTTGTTTCTGAATCCTTTCAAAATTATCGTGGGATGAAAGATTCGGGCGTTCGACGGATGAAAAGATCGATAAGTATTGATATGTCGAGTGTTAAATTCTGTACACAGGAAATGCTCGATAAATTCCGAAAAATAACAATCTTACAGGAATATATTGACCGTACAGAGGCCGAACTCGAAAATTACAACAAGGAAAACAATATTGACAACACAATTTTTATAAACGGGAAACGTCAAACTAATATCGGCGTATTCAGAGCGTATCTTGAGGAATACCTGGCTCATCATCCATTAGTGGATAATAAAAGCGATTTGCTTGTTCGCCAATTGCAACCCAACTCTTCAGGAATTCCGATTGAGATTTATGCATTTACTTTGGAAACCGGTTTTATAAAGTACGAAAAGGTTCAATCTGATATTTTTGATCATATACTGGCTATTGTTCCGCAGTTCGACCTTCGGGTTTTCCAAAGCCCGACCGGTGAAGATTTAAAGCAAAGTAATGCGGTTTATTTTGAAAGAAGCGATATTCCAGCTTAAGAAACCGTGTTAACCGGCGATTTAAATTTGTTCCTGAAAAATTCAAACCAGGATACATTCATCAGTAACATCAGTAATCCATAAACCATATCTTCAACAGGGATGGTTCCTAATCGTATTCCCAGGTTTTGTGTGTTATCATAAAACACAACTTCTTCCGGAATAATAGAGCCTGTCAGCAAGCCATTTACAATAAAAAACGGAAACAGAGTTACCAGGTACATCAGGTAAAATCTCCCCATGTAATCGCCTTTTACAACAAAACGGTGGAACATCAGGAAAATTCCGGTCGAAATAAAGGTAACCGAAGTGTAAAGCCTGCCGGTATTCAATAAACCGATGACTAACAATACTATAGCCAACACAAGTGTTATTCTGTCAGCATACTTTCCCAAATAATCTTTCTTAACCAGGTAATTTAAGGAATGGTATGTAAACAGGCAGGCATAAGGAATTGCAATAAAAAACATCCACTCTTCCAAAGGCAGGTTTCCAATATAAAATCCCAGCAAATACCTTGGATTAAATCCCCAAACCTCCAGGTAGGTTTTCACTATATCCCAGGGAATAAACAATACCATGGTAAGCAACATAGCCGGAAACAGGAATTTCCATTGCTTATCAAATCTAAGCCTTCTGTCGAAACCAGCCAGAAAAGGAATACTTATTGCCCCAAGATTAATAAAAACATATAACCAGTTATCCATTCAGGGTGCTTTATTGATGTTTCGTAAAAAATTGGTGAATCGTTAATCGTTATTGGTGAATTGTAAATCATTATTCGATAACATACAACTTATAACGTATAACTTATAACAATTAACTTATAACGATTAACTCATTTCTTCCCAAATTCCTCCTTATAATATTTCAACGGCGCTATAAGGAACCCATAATTATATTCTGCTCTTGGGTTATGATGTTCCAGGTGAGCTTTCACTGTTGCCCGTAAATAACGGTTCGAGAAATTTTTAAGAATCGGAACACGCTGATGAACGTATACATCGTGAAACATAAAATAAGCCGCTCCATAAAGCATAATTCCAATGCCTATACTTAACAGGTAGCTGTTCGGCGTCATAGCTCCGAGGTAAATCAGCACAATACTAGGGACAGCAAAAATCACGGCAAACACATCATTCCACTCTATCTTGCGTCCATCCCTGATATGATGATCCCTGTGAAAGAACCACATAAATCCATGCATCACATATTTATGTGTAAACCAGGCCATGAATTCCATAAAAAAGAAGGCCAGAATTACCAGAAAAATATTAACTACTATTTCCATTGTTTTACATTTTAATCGTTAATTCCATTTCCTTTGATTAAACAATTTTTGAAGCAAACAGTTCAGGGAACCTATCCTCCATTTTCTCCATAATGATTCTGAACCAAACGGTATACTGATCAGGAATTGACCTCATATCTTCCATAAGATCAATCGGATTGATCCATTTACAGGCATTTGCTTCTTCGGGATTAATGGCAGGAATACCATCAAACGTACCGAAGAAAACATGATCAAATTCATGCTCAATGAGGCCATTGTCGAAATGTGCTTTGTAAATAAACGAAAAAGACTCGTTTAATTCTGTGGTAAATCCCATTTCTTCCCCGAGTCTGCGTGTGGCAGCTTCCACACTTACCTCTCCCGGTCGGGGATGACTACAGGCAGTATTGCTCCATAAGCCGGGTGTATGATATTTACTGAAAGCGCGTTGCTGAAGAAGGATTTCTCCGGCCGAATTAAAAACAAGTACCGATAAAGCCCTGTGTAACTCCCCTTTCTTATGAGCTTCCATCTTTTCCATCTGGCCAACAGGAGCGTCGTGAGTATCGACGAGTATTACGTTTTCTGACATTATTTATTTGGTTTGAATTTTACAATAAGCTGATTTAACGTATTAGTTTCGGCTGCATCCAATTCAGCATGAGCGAGCATGAACCGGCATATGCGGAGATAAAGGTACGCATTAGGATGATTTGCATTGACACCTTTAAGTGTATTAATAATAATTGACTTATCATTTTTAATATCACTGCTGTAACCAAGAAATCCGGGAGCATTAAGTTGTGTTGCAAGCCTTAGAAAGCGTATTTCTGCATCCAGGTGTTTTAAACCTACAGCTTTCTCCAATTCGCCTTTTCCCCGGTTGAAATATTCAAGTTTCTTCCACACACCACTTACCGAGCCAGCCGCAGCTGCTGATGAAGCACCTCTGTATGCAAGCAAAAGAGGATCTTTGGTCAAATCTGCTTTCTCCAGCGATTTGTATAATTTCAGAGCACCATCTTCCGTTTTATCCCAGGCAAAAAACTGATCCCGCACTTTATCAATTGAAATCTGCTGAGCTCGAATTTGACTGATCCCACAAAAAATCAATATAAGCAGAATTACATACTTCCTCATATACTGTTAGTTAAATTGCGCGTATAGGCGGCTAACAGCAACCAATACTTGCGTCTGTTCGAAACCCGTATTCTTTCATTAAGTAGCTTATCTGCTTTTACCCTTCTGATTTTTAACAATAGTTCATGAAAATAAACATACGCCACATAAACCCCGAATCTTGCGCCGTTTGGCAATTTCCGGATTCCGGAAAGCCCATCAGCAAAATCTTTTTCAATATCTGCTTCAATAGCTGCTTTTGTACTGTCATCCCAGTTTCTCAGATCAATTCCGGGAAAATAGCTTCGTCCAAGGTCTTTAAAATCAGCTTTTAAGTCACGTAAAAAATTAATTTTTTGAAATGCAGATCCCAGGCGCATAGCCGAAGGTTTGAGTTCATCATATTGTTGCTCGTTGCCTTCACAAAAAACTCGCAGGCACATCAGTCCTACCACTTCGGCTGAACCTAAAATATAGGCTTCATACTTCTGCTGATCATATTCCACTTTCTCCAGGTCCATTTCCATACTGCGGAGAAACAGATCAATCAACTCTCTTTCAATTTTATATGTATTTACAACATATTGAAAGTTATTAAGTATGGGATTCAGACTGATTTTTTCCTCAATCGCATCGTAGGTATCCAACTTAAACCGTTGTAAAAGTTTTTGCTTATCAAAGCCATGAAACGAATCCACAATTTCATCGGCGAAGCGGACAAATCCGTAAACACCATATATCGGATCATGAAATCGTTTGCTGAAAAACCGGATTCCAAGTGAAAACGAAGTGCTGTACATCACCGTTGTCATCTTGCTCGATTTTCGCGAGATCATATCAAATAGTTCTTTCATACTCTAATTTTTTATAACTAAATCTTTACTTTTGACCAGTACTCTTTCTTTCATTTAACTGGATTGTAACCATTTTCTATTTCCTCTTTACCATTTCCTTCTTCACTGCCCAGACGCTGTCAGGTTTTGTACATTGAAATTCCTATTTTCTATTAACCTTTTACTTTTCCCGGCCCAGCAGCTATCAGGTTTTCAACTTCCTATTTTCTATTTCCATCCGCTATACACCAATCCCTGCATCCTTTATTATCAACTTAGCCGCAATCTCCCCGGAAATCAACGCAGGTGGCACTCCAGGCCCGGGAACGGTAAGTTGTCCGGTATAATATAGATTTTTAACTTTTTTGCTTTTCATTTTGGGTTTCAGAAAAGCTGTTTGTAACAGGGTATTTGCCAATCCATATGCATTTCCCCTGAACGCATTATAATCACTTTCGAAATCAGCATGTGCATAGCTTCGTTTGTAAACTATATTATTCCTGATATCCTGGCCGGTTAAATGCAGGAATCGATCCAGAACAATTTGAAAATACTTTTCACGTATTTCATCAGTATCTTCTAATCCCGGGGCAACCGGAATCAGAACAAACAGATTTTCCATTCCTTCAGGTGCAACTGTTGCATCAGTTTTTGAAGTACAACTAAAGTACAAGGCAGGATTTTCAGGCCAACCCGGTTTTGCATAAATAGCATCTGCGTGCTTCGAGAAATCCTGATCAAAAAACAAAGTATGATGCTCAATTCCTTTAAGTTTTTTATCAATCCCTAGGTAAAATATAAGTGAAGAAGGAGACAAAACCCTTGAATTCCAGTATTTTTCGGAATAAGTCCGGTATTCAGCAGAAAGCAATTGTTGTTCAACGTGTTGATAATCTGCAGAAGCAAGCACATAAGGGGCTTCGTAAGAATTACCGGCAGCAATCACTGATGTAATTTTCCCATTTTTTACCTCAAGCGAATCAACAGGGCTGTTATAAATAAATTTCACGCCCAGTGATGTGGCTAGTTCAACCATTCCTTCCACTACATTATACATGCCTCCAACCGGGTACCAGGTTCCAAGTTTAATATCTCCATAATTCATTAGGCTATATAATGCCGGAGTAGTTTTGCCCGTTCCACCGAGGAACAGGATCGGGAATTCAAGCATTTGCCTCAGCCGGGGACTTTTAAAATATTGCTTCAGATGCGAATCGAATGAACGAAACATATGCAGTTTGAAAACCGATGCCAGCATTTCCGGATGCGCAAATTCCAAAACCGAAATTCCCGGCTTGTAAACAAATTTGCTCATCGACACATTATATTTATACTCAGCTTCTTTCAGGAATTTAATAAGTGCATCGCCGGCTCCGGGTTCTTCTTTTTCAAAAATTTCTACAATTTCACTGAACGTTGCAGGCACATCAACTATCTCATTTTTCCCAAAATAAAACCTGTACGATGGATCCAGACGTTGTAACTGATAATAGTCACGGGTGGTTTTATTGAACAGTGCAAAGAATTTATCAAATACATCCGGCATCCAGTACCAGCTAGGGCCCATATCAAATGTAAATCCATTTTCGGCAAACTTACGGGCACGTCCTCCAGGTGTACTGTTTTTTTCAAGTACTGTAACCTCAAATCCTGCCTGTGCAAGCACTGATGCAGCTGCAAGACCTGAAAAACCAGCACCAATTATTATTACCTTTTTATTTTTCATCGTTAGTATTCAATTACAATAGTAAACAAATACAAACTACATTTGTTTAACCAATTTTATCATTTATTAAACAAATAAGTATTAAACTAATTTTTTTTGGATTAGATTTCTACATTAGATTTCTACAAATATAATCCATATCTTTGCAGCTCCTATTCACTGAATAGAAAGGTTGTTTGAGTATACATTAAATATCAGATAAAAAATTCCGTTAAAAGTTTTTTATTTGAAGTTAAAGTAGTACTTTTGCAGCCCGAAAAATGGAAAGATAAGCAATTAAACGTTACACAGATATGTATTTAACGCCTGAGATTAAAAAGGATTTATTCAAAGAAAACGGACAATCTGATGCCGATACAGGATCAGCTGAAGGCCAAATCGCCCTCTTCACATTCCGTATCAAACATCTTACCGAACATCTGAAAGAAAATAAAAAAGACCTTGCAACCATGAGGTCGTTGGTTCGGTTAGTTGGTAAACGCCGTAAAATGCTTGATTATCTCAAGAAAAAACAGATTGATCGTTATCGCGCGATTATTGCAAAGCTTGGTCTCCGCAAATAATCGGATTTACTATTCATATAATTAAAGGCAATTGTAAAGTTGCCTTTTTTTGTATTGTTACAAACTAGGTTACAATTGAATAGACGGCGATTTTTCGATTAAATCCCAATATCTACACCCTTAATTCTAAATAGAAAACAAAAATCAAATTTTCAAAAATAATTGACTTGGAATTTGAATATTGGAATTTGGTGCTTGGAATTTATTAATGCGAATGCTGAATAGAAATATTCAAAGTAATATTAAAATAAAACCGGGTTGATCCGTGGTGCTCAATTCAACCTGTTACAAAGATGACGAAAGCACTTTTGTTACACAAAAAGAAAAAAAAGAGGTAATTATGGAAGGAATTGTTAAAACCTTCGACATCGGCGACGGACGCATGATTTCGTTAGAAACAGGCAAACTAGCCAAACAAGCCGACGGCGCTTGTGTTGTTAAAATGGGAAATACTATGCTGCTGGCTACTGTAGTTGCAGCAAAGGAAGCCAAAGAAAATGTGGATTTCATGCCACTTTCGGTTGAGTATCGTGAAAAATATGCTGCTTCGGGAAGATTCCCCGGTGGATTCTTCAAAAGAGAAGCCCGCCCTACTGACAGCGAAATACTCACATCACGTTTGATTGATCGCGCATTGCGCCCGTTATTCCCAGACAATTATCACGCAGAAGTCCAGGTGATAGTTACCCTGATTTCTTCGGATGATGAAATCCTGCCTGATGCACTCGCTTGTCTTGCAGCTTCAACTGCTCTCACAGTATCAGATATTCCTTTCAATGGTCCGGTTAGCGAAATCCGCGTAGCCCGTATCGATGGCAAAATGGTTGTTAATCCTGACCGCAGCCTGATGGGAAGTGCTGACATTGATATTATTGTTGCCGCAACAGCCGAAAACATTATGATGGTTGAAGGCGAAATGAAAGAAGTTTCGGAAGCATCTATGGTTGAAGCCATTAGTGTTGCACACAAACATCTCAAACTGGCGTGCCAGGCTCAGCTCGAATTAGCAGCTATGGTTGAAAAATCAAGACCGAAACGCGAGTATAGCCACGAAAGAAATGATGAGGAACTAAGAATCGCTATCGCAGAATTTTGCTACGATAAAATTTATGCTGTAGCCATGTCGGCTTCTTCAAAGAAAGATCGTACAGAAGCTTTTGCAGCAATAAAACAGGAATTTAAGGATACACTTGATGCTGACTTTGCTGCTGAGAACTCACCGCTCATAAGCCGTTACTACCACGATGTGGAGAAAAAAGCTATGCGCAATATGATTCTGAACGACAAGCAAAGGCTCGATGGCCGTAAACTTGACGAAATCAGGCCTATCTGGAGTGAAATTGATTACCTGCCAACAGCACACGGATCAGCTATTTTCACCCGTGGCGAAACGCAATCACTTACAACGGTTACTTTAGGAACTAAACTTAATGAACAGGATATTGATGGTGTTGTAATCCAGGAAAAACAAAACTTTTTATTGCACTATAACTTCCCTCCTTTTTCAACCGGAGAAGTTAAACGTATTATGGGAGTCGGACGTCGCGAAATCGGCCACGGCAACCTCGCATTACGTGCTTTAAAAGCTATGATGCCTGATAATACCGTTAATCCTTATACCGTTCGTGTTGTAAGTGATATTCTCGAATCAAACGGTTCGTCATCAATGGCTACGGTTTGCGCAGGAACACTTGCATTATTGGATGCTGGTGTTAAACTTATCAAACCGGTTTCCGGAATTGCTATGGGTTTGATTACCGATGGTTCAAATTTCGCTATCCTTAGTGATATCCTGGGCGATGAAGATCACCTTGGCGATATGGACTTTAAAGTTTGCGGAACACGCGATGGTATTACCGCTTGCCAAATGGATATTAAAGTTGACGGACTTTCGATGGAAATAATGGCTGCAGCAATGGAGCAAGCACGTCAGGGCCGTTTGCACATTCTTGGCGAAATGGCTAAAACCATTACCGAACCCCGGGAAGACTACAAACCACATGTACCACGTATTGTTAAACTGACTATTCCACGTGAATTTATCGGAGCCGTAATCGGACCAGGTGGTAAAATCATCCAGGAAATGCAGCGCGAAACAGGTGCAACCATTGTTATTGAAGAGGTTGGAGAATTCGGAGTTATTGATATCGTTTCGAACAACAAAGCTTCAATTGACGCAGTAAAAGAAAAAATCAAACGTATTGTATCTGTTCCTGAAGTTGGTGATGTTTACCATGGAACGGTAAAAACAATTACAGCTTTCGGTGCTTTTGTTGAAATACTTCCGGGTAAAGATGGACTGCTTCATATTTCAGAAATTGAATGGAGCCGTCTTAAAGATGTGGAAAGCGTATTGAAAGTAGGAGATAAAATTGATGTTAAACTGATTGAAGTTGATCCTAAAACAGGTAAGTTAAAACTTTCACGTAAAGTTTTGCTTCCAAAACCGGATCAGAACGACAGCGGAGCAAAGTAAGTTTCATAAATAATACACCTTTCCATGATTATAATGGGAAGGTGTGTTTTTTTTCAAAAATGTGAAACCCTCTTTCAATTAATCTCGTATCATAGAACGCCAACACAAATTTATTCATTGTAATTTGATAATTTGATCATGCTATATAGGAATCAATTGTAATCTTTTAACACTGAACGATTATTGATTCACCATTTGCCATTTTCTATTAACTAAAAACTTTTGACCTTTTACCTATGAGGCAACTCAAAATAACAAAACAAGTTACCAACCGCGAAACCGCTTCGCTGGATAAATACCTGCAAGAGATTGGAAAAGTAGAGCTGATTACAGCCGAAGAAGAAGTCCAACTTGCACAACGTATTAAGCAAGGTGATCGCGCCGCTCTCGAAAAATTAACAAAAGCAAATCTTCGTTTCGTAGTTTCTGTTTCAAAACAGTACCAGAACCAGGGATTAAGTCTTCCTGACTTAATTAACGAAGGAAATCTTGGACTTATAAAAGCGGCTCAACGCTTCGACGAAACCCGCGGATTCAAATTTATTTCGTATGCCGTATGGTGGATTCGTCAGTCCATTCTGCAGGCTTTGGCTGAGCAATCACGTATTGTAAGGCTTCCGCTGAACAAAATCGGTGCTATCAACAAAATTAACAAAGCTTACGCCAAGCTCGAACAGCAGTACGAACGCGAACCTAACAGCGATGAAATTGCTACCTTACTCGAAATCAGCGAGAATGAAGTAAAAGAATCGATGCGCAACAGCGGTCGTCACGTGTCAATGGATGCGCCTCTTATCCAGGACGAAGACAATACCATGTACGATGTACTTCGCAGCGACGATGGTCCTACTCCTGAAACCGGTTTACTATACGAATCACTTCGTAAAGAAATTGATCGCGCTATCTCAACACTCACTCCACGTGAAGCTGATGTTATCAAACTCTATTTTGGACTCAATGGCAGTCATCCATATACATTGGAAGAAATAGGGGAGAAGTTCGACCTTACACGCGAACGTGTACGCCAGATCAAAGAAAAAGCTATCCGCAGACTCAAACACACTGCCCGAAGCAAAATACTGAAAACCTACCTTGGTTAAGATAAATAAGATAAAAAATGAGCGGATTTTGGTCCGCTCTTTTTTTTATCCGATTTTTCCCTAATTTTAAACCCTCATTCTAAGATTTATTAAAGCAACATTTCTTTGTTTAAATAAGTCAGAATAAACTGTTGGAGAATCTATTGTACATATAACTAATAACTCCTGTCTTATAACTCATTCCCATGCCAATCATAGCACCTTCCATTTTATCTGCCGACTTCCTGAATCTGGGTAAAGACATCGAAATGCTTAACAACAGCAAAGCCGAATGGATTCATATTGATGTAATGGATGGAGTTTTCGTCCCTAATATTTCATATGGTATTCCTATAGTAAAAGCTGTAAGGAAAGCAACCAGCAAAATTCTTGATGTACATTTAATGATAGTTCAGCCTGAGCGATATTTTGAAACTTTCCGCGATGCGGGAGCTGATATTATCACATTTCATTATGAAGCGTCTATGCATCTTCACCGTTCTGTTGCCCTGGTGCATGAACTTGGGATGAAAGTAGGAGTAGTTCTGAATCCACATACACCGGTAAATGTGCTATCCGAAATTTTGCCCGAGCTGGATCTGGTTTTGATTATGTCAGTTAATCCAGGATTCGGTGGGCAGAAATTTATTGAAAACACCTATCAGAAAGTTAAGACTTTAAAGCAAATGATACTGGCAACTGGTAAAAACATTCTTATTGAAGTAGATGGGGGAGTTGATCTTTCGAATGCAGGAAAATTATATGCAGCCGGAGTTGATGTTCTTGTTGCCGGCAATACTGTTTTTTCATCTGCTGATCCAAAAGCTACCATTGTAAAATTATTGTCTGCCTATTAACAACTTCTGTATTTAATCCTGCAGTTTTCATTCTGTATTTTTAATTTTAATAAGGCATATATCCATGTTTAAGAGGCACTTAAAACGTGTTTTATTTATTTGTTGTTTATAGATTGATTTCACTATTTATGGTATATATTTGCATATAATAAAATCTCAACTTATCATTATGAGCACAGTTTTCACAGGATTAAGCCCCGAAAAAGTTTGGTATTATTTCGGCGAAATTTGTAAGATACCACGTCCTTCGAAGAAAGAAAAACTCATTTCCGACTATATTATAAAAGTTGCCCGCCGTTTAAATCTTGAAAATGAAATCGATGAGGTAGGGAATATACTCATCCGAAAACCTGCGACAGAAGGCTATGCACATTTTCCTATAGTGATTTTGCAAAGTCATATTGATATGGTTTGTGAGAAAAACAGCGATACCGATCATGATTTTGATACTGATCCTATCATTCCTCGAATTGATGGCGAATGGGTAAAGGCGACAGATACTACTTTAGGTGCTGATGATGGCATTGGAGTTGCAACACAATTAGCCATTTTGGAAGCGACAGATATTGAACACGGCCCTTTGGAAATGCTTTTCACAGTTGACGAAGAGACAGGCCTTACTGGTGCAAAAGGATTAAAACCAGGATTTCTTAAAGGCAATATTCTATTAAATCTTGATTCTGAAGATGAAGGTGAGCTTTTTATAGGTTGTGCCGGAGGCCAGGACACTAAAGTATTTATGAATTATTCAAGAGTGGCTGTAAATTACGACTTCTCCGGATTTCAGATTAAAATATCTGGTCTCCAGGGAGGCCATTCGGGTGATGATATAAATAAAGGGCGTGGTAATGCGGTAAAAATACTGAACAGGATACTTTGGAGTACTAGTCATCTTTTTGAAGTACGGATTTCCGAAATAGATGGAGGAAACCTTCGCAATGCTATTGCACGTGAAGCATATGCTAATATAATTGTTCCTAATCGTTTCAGCAATGAATTCAATCTGTATGTAAAAAAATGCAACTCTCTTCTGAAAGATGAGTTCAAGATCAGTGATCCAGGTTTGGTTGTTAATGTCCATCCTACCGAATTACCGTCGTTTCTTATCGACCTTTCGACACAAGAACGGCTTTTAAATGCACTTTATGCCTGTCCGCACGGAGTAATAGCCATGTCAGCTGATGTTCCTAATTTTGTTGAAACATCAACGAATCTGGCTTCGGTTAAAATGACTGAAAAAGTTATTGAGATAGGCACCAGTCAACGAAGTTCATCGGAACATGGCAAGCAGGATGTATTAAATATGGTTGAAAGCGTTTTTAGATTAGCCGGCGGTAAAATTACTCATAACGACGGTTATCCTGGCTGGACTCCTAATCCGAAATCGCCCATTCTAGATGTTACCCGTAAAGCATACATAAAACTGTTCATTCAGGAACCAAAAGTACTTGCTATTCATGCAGGTTTGGAATGCGGTCTGATTGGCGAACAATATCCGGGAATTGATATGATTTCGTACGGACCTACCGTAAAAGGAGCTCATTCACCCGATGAAAGACTTGAAATAAAGACAGTACAAAAGTTTTGGGATCTGACTCTTGAAATATTAAAGAATATTCCTAATTAGTTTTCGATATTTTACTAAACAATAATGGCTGCTTGAGTTAGGCAGCCATTATCGTTTTTATTCAGCAATGAAAAGATTGATTTTAATACAAAGTCTTAAAACAACTTTTTCAAACAATTTAATATAAAGTCTACACATTTCCATAAACTACAATCCAACGTTGAAACCAACCCTGATAATAGGATTTACATACGGTGAATCCGGCGTATCATTCAGATTCCATAATACCATAATATACATTCCTGAATTTTCACCGATACGCTGATTGTAACCACCCCCAACAAAAAAGCTATTATACTGCTGCATGTATGTAGGATAATTAGGTTCTTTTATATTGTAGAACAATGATTCATATTCTACATGAGCGAAAATATTTTCAAAAATGGAGTAGCGCGCAAATATACTTCCACCAAAAACATTAGTTTTCACATTACCATAATAAGCATTGTACTTATAATATTTATAAGTAGGACTAATGCCCAGGCTGAATTTCGGAGTAATCTTATATCCTACTAGTGGAGAAACTTCAATCAATGTTATTGATCCAAACTGCAATCCAAAACCACCACCGAAATATAAATGCGATTTTAGATTATACTCAGGACGGGTACTTTCGGTATTAAGCTGTGCACTTACAGTTTGGGGAAATGACAGGAATGATAGGAAGAGTATACCTATATATATATAGAAGCTGTTAGCAAATCGTTTTTTCATCAGAATATAGGATATAAGATACCGCAAAGAAACAAAATTTCAGAATATCAGGACTATAAATTAAAATAAATATTATATATAAATCTGTTATACAGTTCATTAAAATATATTTTCAATTTATTTTTCATTTAGTGTTGCACAAGTAAAATAAATATATACTTTTGCACCCTCCTAACGGAAACAGTTCATTGAAAGCTTGCAAAGCGAAACAATAATACATGTATATTATATAACCTGTATTATTCGGATTCGACATACATTAAATAAATATTAAAATATCATTAAATGTTTCTTGTTGATTCCAAAATTTGTTTTACCTTTGCAGCCCTGTTAAAAGCAACGAAAACCCTTAATAACTTTGTTGATAAAAATATTAAGAAATAGTTGCAGGAGTAAAAAAAGGTTTTACCTTTGCACTCCCAATCACAACAACAATAAGCAAGTTTAGTATTTGCGAACAGTGACAGGAAACATTACCCAGAAATAATCAGCCTACGGGCTACCTATAGATTACCAAGTTCTTTGAAAGACTGAAGTCAAAACATAAAGCAGCGAATATCCCCTGTTCAAATTTATTTGGCAGAGAAGAAACAATCTGAGACATTTAAGATCAACTTACTATGGAGAGTTTGATCCTGGCTCAGGATGAACGCTAGCGGCAGGCTTAATACATGCAAGTCGTACGGGATCCGAGGTAGCAATATCTTGGTGAGAGTGGCGCACGGGTGCGTAACACGTATGCAACCTACCTTTAACCGGGACACAACCTTGAGAAATTGAGGCTAATATCCCATAACACTGCGAGATGGCATCATTTTGCAGTTAAAACTCCGGTGGTTATTGATGGGCATGCGCGACATTAGCTAGTTGGTGAGGTAACGGCCCACCAAGGCTACGATGTCTAGGGGTTCTGAGAGGATTATCCCCCACACTGGTACTGAGACACGGACCAGACTCCTACGGGAGGCAGCAGTAAGGAATATTGGTCAATGGGCGCAAGCCTGAACCAGCCATGCCGCGTGAAGGATGACGGCCCTATGGGTTGTAAACTTCTTTTGTACGGGAAAAAACCACCGGTCGTGTATCGGTGCTGATGGTACCGTAAGAATAAGCATCGGCTAACTCCGTGCCAGCAGCCGCGGTAATACGGAGGATGCAAGCGTTATCCGGATTCATTGGGTTTAAAGGGTGCGCAGGCGGAGTGATAAGTCAGTGGTGAAAGCCTACAGCTTAACTGTAGAACTGCCATTGATACTGTCATTCTTGAGTATTGTTGAGGTAGGCGGAATGTGTCATGTAGCGGTGAAATGCTTAGATATGACACAGAACACCGATCGCGAAGGCAGCTTACCAAGCAATAACTGACGCTCATGCACGAAAGCGTGGGGATCAAACAGGATTAGATACCCTGGTAGTCCACGCCGTAAACGATGATCACTCGATGTTGGCGATACACAGTCAGCGTCTTAGGGAAACTATTAAGTGATCCACCTGGGGAGTACGGTCGCAAGATTGAAACTCAAAGGAATTGACGGGGGCCCGCACAAGCGGAGGAGCATGTGGTTTAATTCGATGATACGCGAGGAACCTTACCTGGGCTCGAACGTGGAATGACAGTCGCGGAAACGTGATCTTCTTCGGACATTCTACGAGGTGCTGCATGGTTGTCGTCAGCTCGTGCCGTGAGGTGTCGGGTTAAGTCCCATAACGAGCGCAACCCCTATCTTTAGTTGCCATCAGGTAATGCTGGGGACTCTAAAGAAACTGCCTACGCAAGTAGTGAGGAAGGCGGGGATGACGTCAAATCAGCACGGCCCTTACGTCCAGGGCTACACACGTGCTACAATGGCCGGTACAGAGGGCAGCTACCTGGTGACAGGATGCAAATCTCCAAAGCCGGTCTCAGTTCGGATCGAAGTCTGAAACTCGACTTCGTGAAGTTGGATTCGCTAGTAATCGCGCATCAGCCATGGCGCGGTGAATACGTTCCCGGGCCTTGTACACACCGCCCGTCAAGCCATGGAAGCTTGGGGTACCTGAAGTCCGTGACCGTAAGGAGCGGCCTAGGGTAAAACAGGTAACTAGGGCTAAGTCGTAACAAGGTAGCCGTACCGGAAGGTGCGGCTGGAATACCTCCTTTCTAGAGAGATTATTCTTGGTTATCGTGAGATAACAGATATTCACTGTTTTATGTTGACTTCATGTTTTTACTTTTTGAAACCCAAACGTTTGAGTA
>JAURYB010000076.1 GCA_030654075.1 Bacteroidales bacterium
TTCAGATGTTTAAGAGAGGTCAGTCGGAAGTCGGGAGTCGGGAGTCGGGAGTCGGAAGTCGGAAGTCGGGAGTCGGGAGTCGGAAGTCGGAAGTCGGAAGTCGGAAGTCGGGAGTCGGAAGTCGGGAGTCGGGAGTCAGAAGTTGCAATTCCGAAGCTGGAAGAATAACCGATTAAAGATTGTATTTTGATGAAGCGCATTTTCGCCACTTCACCATTTCGCCCTTCGCCCCTCGCTCCATCTGATTATAGAAACTCATGAAGCTATATATGAACCTACACCTCCCGGAGCAGTAATTCCAGGTTCTCGAAACGACGACGATAATCATCGCCTGCCCTGCTGATAATTTCATGAGCTTCTTCAACCCCGAAAGTATGCGTGATCTCGACTTTCTTCTCCTGGCCAGGTAAGTCCTTATAGGTCAGGAAATAATGTTTCAGCCTTTCAATTACAAGAACAGGGCAATCTGTGATGTTTTTATACTCACCATACACAGCGTCGTCCTGTAAAACACAAATGATTTTGTCATCCGACTCGTTTCCGTCTATCATTCTGAAACCGCCGATAGGAATAGCTCTTACCAGGATATCACCATGCGAGATAACCTTCTCCGTAAGAACACACACATCGATAGGGTCGGCATCTCCTTTTATATCAGTGCGACCTGATTTCTCCATGCAATATTCAGCAACCGACTTTCCGCTATAGGTTTGAGGCAGGAAACCGTACATGGCGGGAACTACATTAGAGTATTTCTGCGGACGGTCGAGTTTCAGATATCCGCTCACTTTATCCACTTCATACTTAACCGTATCGGTCGAAACCATTTCAATAAAGCAGGTCAGGCAATAAGGCGCTTCTTCTCCTAAATCAACGCCATGCCATGGATGTGATTTGTATCTTAAGCCCATGAGTTTGCCAATGGGGTCCATTATTCTATTAGCCATTTCAGGAAAGTTTTATATTCAATATTCTGTTTTTTGCAAAAGTAACTAAATTGACCTTGTAAAGTTTGTTGTTTTTAATATTCTGTTTTTCCTGAAGCGATCTCATCAATATAGTATGAAGCTCCTGGTGTGTTCAAAGTTCCTTCTACATACTTTGCTTCATCTTTGGAATCAAAGTACCCCAGCCGGACTTTATAAAGATCATCTTCGAAAACGATAAACCATTCTTTGCGAGTCAGATTCGAGAGATCATTTGCTATTCGTTCAGCAATAGCTTTGTTCGACATGGCATTAGCCTGGATAAAGAATCTATGTAAACCGGAATTATCATTTGGCGGAGTTTCAACCATAGCGGTTCTTTTAACAGCTTTTGTTTCGTCAGGTTTTACAGGTTTTACCTTTTCCTGTTCAGGAACAGCAAGCGGTTTTGTTTCCTGGTTTTTAACTGGAAGAGTCACTTTTTGTTCTGATTTTTGTTTCTGATTCTTAATATCGGAACCATTCTTAATGGGGGAAGGGCTCGGGATTACCGGTACACCACCAACATAATATGGAACTTCAGTCACATTTAGTGTTGCTTCAATAGCTTTTGCTGCTTCCTTGGTTGTGAAATATCCAAGCCGCACTTTATAATAACCATCTTCGTAAACAATAAACCATCGTTTCAGGGTTAAACCTAGCAGATCCTGGCTTAAACGTTCGGCATGAACCCTGGATTCGAATGCGCCAGCCTGAATGTAATATTTACTCATTTCGGTTGCTTTGTTTGCTTCATCAGGAGGAACTATTACAACACCATCTTTGGTTCTGACTTCAGCCTTTTCTTCTTTGGCAACAGGAACAACAACATTAACAGGTGGCTTAACTTCATTCTTTTTCACAATTTTTACTTCTTCCTGTTTAGGAACAACTGTTTTTGGCTTGGTCTGATCAGGAACCGGTATTGGTACAGTTTCAGCTTTTTGTTTTAGCACAGCTATCTCTGTCAGCCTCTTTGCCTGGTCTTTTATCTCTATATCCTTAGGTTTATTAACATAGAATGCGATACCTGTTCCTTTAAGCGATTTTTCAGTTTCCCGTGCTTCCTGTTTAGTCGTAAAGTATCCTAAACGGACTTTATAGAGTCCTTTTCCACAAGCTATAAACCAGTTTTTACCGGTTGAAGCAGTAAGTTTGACAACTAATTTTTCAGCATTCGATTTTATGGCAAAGGCACCAGCCTGTAAGAAATATCCATTCTGCGGGTGAAGGCTATCCTCACAATCCATGGATGGAGTAATTACGCTTTCCTTAGCAATTGCTTCTGTTTTTTCTGCTTGCTGAACTTCTGCCTGTTTGTGTTGGGCAATTTCAGTTTCTTTCAGTTGCTGATCAGGTATGGAAGCGAGCGGAATTTCGGAAATATAATAAGAAATATCAGGAGTATTGAGTGACTCCTTCAATTCATTTGCCGATTCTTTTGAATCAAAGTATCCAAGCCTTACCTTAAAGAATTCATCTTCCTGTTCAATAAACCACTTTTTTGAAGTCAGTTTTGAAAGATCTTTCACTAATCGCTCAGCATTCTTTAATTTTATGAACGCACCGGCCTGAACGAAGAATTTATGATCTTCATTTGTCTCATTTGGAATATCAGCAGGAGGAATTACTATAATAGCGTCTTTAACAGCCGGTTTAACAACTTCTACAACTACGGGTTTAACTTCTTCTATAACTGCTGGTTTAACTTCTTCAACAACAGCTGGAATAACTTCTTCAACAACAACTGGAATAACTTCTTCAACAACAAGTGGAATTACTTCTTCAACAACAACGGGAATAACTTCTTCTTTCTTAGGTTCAATAACTGCAACTTCCTGGATTTTTGCAGTTTGTTTTGATAATACGAATTCGATATTGTCAATAATATCTCCATTTATCGTAGGTTGAATTTCAAAATCAAAGCGATTCGGCTTTGCAACAGATCTTAATCTAAACAATTGAAGACTGTCAATTTCAGCATGATACTTTCCTGGCGCTAATCCTAAATAGTTGTAATATCCATCGGATTCACTCAGAGTCTTAGTGACCAAATTGCCATTTTCATTAAAAATATTAATCTGTATACGGCCTTGAGGTTTAAGACCGGTAGTTGTTTTCATATAAACAGTACCGTTAATTTCGCCCATTACCTTTATAGGAACTTCGAGGAGTTTGAACTGGTTAGGATCCATTAGAATGCCTATGGTTTTCTGTTTAATCTGCCAGGCAATATTTTCGAACCTTGAATCATTGAATTCAATCATATAGCTGGCAAAAGGTTCCAGGTCAACAATCCTGATGATAGAATCTTTTGAATCAGTTAAAATTTTACCTCCATTTATCCTCATATCCATCCCGGAAGTAATTGGTTCATCATCTTCCCTGCGATTGTTATTGTTTATATCCAGGAATGGAACAACGGTTAATCCTGCCGTTCCCACTTTTGAGCGGGTGTCGGCAATAACCCTGCCGTTGCCGCTTCCAAAGGCAAAACTGCCTCTGGCACTCTGATCAGTTCTGATATAATCCTTCGAAATCCTTGTGCCAATACTGGTTTGAACAAAAGAAAGATCATACCTGAATGTTAATTCAACAGTATTCAGGTTATTTCGGACATTGTTTTCAAACACCAGGGAGAGGTTGCATTTAGGTGAAAAATAGTTTTCAATCTCCACTTTGGTGAAAATCAGCGCATTGTTCGAGAAATCGTATTGTACCTGTGGCCGGAACGAGAGAGTATTGAAAAATCTGAAGCCCAGAGCCAGGTTACCATAAATATATGGCTCATGCTCTTTAATCCAGTTTGCATTTCCGGTAAAATTGGCGCTTACACCTTTAACATAAGTAGAAATTGTTGCTTCGGCGGTTGAATAATTGGTTTCTCTAAGTATATTCTGCATATACGCGAAACGTGTATATGCTTTAAATTTGTAGATCGAAATGGGAACCGACAATTTTATTTTGCGTTCCTCCAGATAGTTAAATGTGATGGCTTTCTGCTCTCTGGCATATTTTGTATAATCAATATCCAATACAAAATTTGAAGGTAAACTGTAGCTGAAAAGCGCTTTAGTGCGCACTCCGTATGCATATTCACCGTTGAGAAGAAAATTATTCAATATCTGTGCTGATCCGGTAACAAATGGTATTGACGGGGCTGCAACAACAGATGAAAGATACTCAAAACCGCCTCCTAACGTGAGATGCCGGGTTACACCATAATTGGTTTCACCGCGTGTGAATATACTATGACTGGTATCCTGAACCAAGGCCCCTGCAATGGTATATTGCATTTCACCTTTTGGCATAAACGTATAAGGTACATTAATGATTTGTTCTTTTTGCCTTTCTTCACCCCATGGGCCGTAATACTTTATTTTAACATTCGATGATCCATAAACCAGGGGGATATCAAACTTAAAAAAACCTTTGGCATCGGCTGTGGTATAATCAACAACTACATTATTAATATAGAGTTCTACAGTCCAGCCGGGCTCGGTATAGTCAATCATGGTATAGCTTCCGAAGGACCGGCGAAAGGTGGTCGGAGTATTGGTAATTACAGTTCCGATTAATGGGGAATAGATACTTGCTACAGATTTGGAATTAATTTTACCGACGATTATCTGCTTAACGAGTTTCGTATTGTTATTAGCCCATCTCCACTGATATTGCTGTTGTCGTTTATCGAAATTACTCCTTGTTGAATAGTTGAGTTCGATATTTGTTTCGCCTCCGAATAGTTCAGCTCCAAGCCCAAGCATAGCGCGTGTTTCAGAAGTTCCCCCGGTGATCTGGGTTGAATATACCGCCCAGTCAGCCATACCACCTCTGAAAAGATGATACTTCCGCTGGAAGGTAGTATCAACTTTAATATCACCACGCAAACGGCTTATGTTTTTACGCATCTGTTCAAGCCGTAATTCTTTTATAACAGGTAATTCGAGTTTGGTAGTAAGATCAACTGTAAGCGTACTGAAATTAAATTTACAGTCTAAGCCAAATATTTTGCCGTATTGATCGAGTCGTAAAGCCAGGCTTGTAGTTTCAGTGTTCATCAACTCTTCTTCGCTGAGTTGAATCTGTTTTCCGTTAATAAATATAGTGTTGCCCGGTTTGCTGATGTTATATTTGTTGTTTTCATCAAGGAAGAAACCGCTGATTGTATCATTAAATTCTGAAACCCTTTGATTGATTTTCAGGGCTTGAAATACATCTGAAATTGGCAGGTAAATCTGATCATTTTTATAAATAGCAGTTATTTCATAACCACCAATACCCTGAACCGCAAGAAAAACAGATATTTCTTCATAGTCTTCTTCTGTAGCCTGGGCTTTTAAATGAGCAGGGAAAGTAAGAAATAGTGTTAAGAATAAAATAGAGAGAAAATATTTTACGGGCATGCTTAACCGCAACCTTGGAGGTAGTGCTGTTTCTATACAGACTATATAAGGAGAAGTTAAGGCGGCCATGAAACTACTGCTGGATAAAGGTTATAGCAAATGTGCCAAAATAGACACCTGCAGGGTTATGTGCACTATCACCAACTGTTAGCGTCCCGCCTACACGTACCAGTGTGCTGGCTGTTTTAGTGATAAATGGCGAATGAGGTAAAGATGTATTCACAGAAAGAGTTATAGTCCCGCCATGATCTCCCGGTAGATCTACATCAGATCCAAATAATATGGTGATAACAGATCCGGGAAAGGCATCAAGCTGAAAAATAGCAGGAAAATAAGAATAACCCATATTTGCGGGAATCAGATCACCCGTAACCGTGCGCGAACCTTGTGAATCAATAATTACTTGTCCTCCAACATTTCCTTGTATAAAGGCTCCAAAACTCAGGTTTTGAACTGCATGCAGTTTCACTATCATAGGGCGTGGAGGATGTTCCTGGGCATTAGCCGAAAAACTTAAGAATACCAGAAACAAACTAACAATAACAGATATTGTTGTACTGGTATGAATAGATCTATATGTAAGTTTTGAATTCATTATTTGGGGATATAAATTTTCTTCGAAATCGTTCCTTTTTGTGAATATAGAGTTATGATATACATGCCTGATGGCAGAGATTGATTGATTTCGTGTGACCCATCATTAAAATTGTCATCTCTGAGCATAACCTGCCCAAGCATATTGCTGATTACCAACCTTGCTTCATCGCCAGTGGTTAGTTTTACAAAAACATAAAGTTTGCCATTTGAAATGTATCCATAAAATATATCCTCACCTTGAACAGATTTTTCAAGATCTTTCTCGCTGAAAAGCAATGCGAACCGGTTTTCAACAGTTCCGCTATTCAAATGAACACGGTATTGAGGATTTTTTTGCAGATCCTGGACCAGCCCGGTTGCCTCATCACTCAGGTATACCCGAAGTCCGGAAGGTAAGTTTTCTATTTGTGAAGCTGCCATCAGAACCCAATCTGTTTTCTCTGTTTTTATACCAAGTGGGTACTTGGTTATACTATCCACCGGATAGGGTATGGCACTTATTGAAAGTCTGTCGGAGTTTGGTGAAACAGCATACAAGTTAGGTACACTCTCATCTGTATTAAACAGTTTTAACGCATCTAACTGTTTATCGAATGAAGTTAAGGCCAGGTTGTCAAAATATAAAACTGCTGGATCTGATATATTTGTGTTTTCGAAAGCTGCATTTATTCGTACCAAAGGCAGGAGTGATTCGTTTGATGATTTATGGAATGCCGGTGTTAAGTTGTTAACTCGTACGCGGTTGTCCATTCCTAGTGAAGCGGTTACAGGGAATGTTCCATTGGAAACATGGATGAAAAATCCCTGCATCGAAGAAACGATATTTCCGGCGATCGCATTACTCGATACCCCGTTCACATAGGAACTATATGAACCGGTATACTGATCGGTAGTGCCATTATCAAAAAAGTACAAAGCATTGTCAATATTCGTTTTTGTCCAGCCAGCAGAGGCATTCCAGTCGATAGGGGATGGGTATGGATTTCCTGCCAGGTTAAAGCCTTGAGTAAACGGCCTGTTATGATTGTAAAGAGTTTGAGTGGTTGTTATATTGTTGTTCACAACACCAGTAATAGTAACGGTCTTAGCAACTGATGAATTACCAAGATTAACCGCGTATCCTTTCAAGGGAATCAAAGGATTGGTTGTTATAACATACTTCAACCAACCTGTGGTATAAATTGAAACTCCGGATGAATCCCTGTGATTGTCTTCATCATAAGTATACAGGCTTGGAAATGATGCCAGGAGGTCAGCATCATCAGCAAGTTCATTAACCGTAGCCGACTGGAAAGGTGAACTCAGGTATTTGTATCCAAAGCCTGAAGGCAGATAACGTTGCATGCTTACATTACCTGTAATTGTTCCGGTGCCTGTACCATCAATAAGCGCAGTTTGAGTTACTGTAGAAATGAGTGTTAAATTTCCACCCGAAATTAGGTTGCCATTAATTGCATTCACTACTCCTGTGACATTAAGCGGGCCTTGCAATGTAACCCCTGCCGGATTATTGACTCTCAATCCTTCAATGGAATTGCCTGCAAATACATTTACGCCAATAGTTTGTGCCGAAGTCCCTTTCATTTCAATGGTTCCTGCTGTGGCAGTGAAAATTCCGCTATTTGTTATACCTCCTGCAATTTGGAGCGTGTTGCCTGTAACCGTCACTGATGAACCGGCTGCTATCACAATATCCTTAACTGCTCCGATTGCCCCACTACTGAGTATAGGTTTATTGGGGACATTTGGAACCTGAACATTTACTGTCAGGTCAGGAATATAGCCACATGACCAGTTGGACGCGGTATTCCAATCGTTTAAGGAGCCAGCTGTACCACCTAACCATTGACCTACAAGATTTACTGAAATTGCAATGTTCCTTGCAGCACTTGTATTACAACTATTGGTAGCAGTAACACTCAGAGTACCTGCAGTAGCAGTGGTATTATAATCGACAGTTATTGCGTTTGAAGTACCATTTATTGTAGCTCCGGAACCACTGTAACTCCAATTATAAGTTACTGACGGGTCGTTGGGAACCGAATATATAACTCCTGCGCTTCCCTGGCAAACAGTTGGTGAACTTACTGTAAATCCGGATGGTTGTGCCGCTAAAAGGGGGAATGAAATTGTAACATCATCAGTAGAAGTACATGCTCCATTGCTGATAGTCCAACGCAGAACATATGTTGAGCCATTTGTTCCATTGAAAACACTTGAGGGTATTGTTGGAGTTACCACAGTACCTCCTGAACCGCTAACAATGCTCCATAATCCAGAACCCGATATTGGAGTATTTGCAGATAAAGTCGCACTAGTTGCTCCGCAAAGAGATTGATCTATACCAGCTGCTGAGGTAGTTGGTGTTGCAAAAGTGGTAACCGGAGTTTTATCATATACGCCAGTTTGTACTGAGCCGGCAGGATAGTTATACGTAAACCCGGTTAATTGATATACTCCGCCGGCAGCCAGAGTAGGTATTGTAGCTGGAAAGGAGGCCGGAGAAATTGACTTTGCGACTCCATTCTCGGTATAATCAATTGTATAAGGCGCAACAATCGATAGAGTTGTAGTTAAGATCACAGGTATGCCACCAGTACCGCAAACAGCACCTGAAGGAGACATTTTTATCCTTGGCTTGGGTGTATTTACACAGGCAACAGTATAGTTTCTTGATCCGGATTGTATCAGGGTGCGGTTTGATGTTTCAACACTTCCATTATAATTATCACTTCCACTAACGGTTCCCGATGCTATTTCAATCCAGTCCGTTCCATTATGTTCTGCAACCCGCATATCTGATAGTCCATTTTGTGTCATCAAAGGAGTTAAATCACTTGCATTATTCCAGCTCAGATCTATATATGCCTGACTTGTACCTGGAACACCGCTGACATTCCAATATTCTTTTGTATTTACAGCAGTTAATGGTGTAGAAAAACTTGGATAAATGTTAGGATTAAAAAATTCAACAACCCAAAGTAGTGTTCCTGTTTGAGTTGCCCGCAACGATAAATTGTTACCCAATCCAAAAGCTATCTTACCAACAGGGAATTTGAAAAGGGGATCTCCCTGGTTTAGTTTTTTAATTAATGGCCCGTCGATATAAGAAGTTGCACTCCCGCCATTTGGGATCACACATGAAACAGAAAAGTTGGTAATTGTTAGTTTATTTGTGCTTGTAGTGGATATTATACCGTTGGTGAGCAGTAGATTACCATTAACTTCTATGTTTCCATTGGTGTTTATTGAAAGCCCGGAGATATTATTTACTTCAAAATCATTAAATGCACTGGTCCCGGAAAAATTACCGAGCGGCCCACCTAAAGTCTGGGCAACTGAACCTTCAAATGATACAACTGCGGTTGTGCCTGTTCCGCTATTAAATATTCCGTTGTTATATCGTTCAAAAGTTCCATTAATAGTAAGCTTGCGGTTATTAATGTTGTTATCTAAAGTTAATGAGCCTAAACCCTCATCATCAATTTTTAATTGTTTACAGATGGTCAGGTCCTTATCAGGTAATATACGGGTTCCTGTACCGGATAGAAGTACTCGTGGCGTTGAGGCATAAAGCGTTGCATTAATATCGTAATCGCCGGTACCACCATATTCAATTGTGCTGTTGCCTGCGCAATCAATAAATGCAGAGTATCTTCCGGCAGGGAAAACGAAGCTTTCAAGGTACAAAGTGCCATTGCCGTAAACTGATCCAAAATTATGTCCATAATATGGAGATACAGCTTTGAGTTTGTTGTTTATGGTTGTTTTATATGCAAAACAATAATTTGCATTGGCTGTAACCACATGATCTACTGTTACAATAAATCCGTTAGGGCCGCCAACCGGACAAGGATAAGCAGGTAATGGACCCGTATAATCCCAAATGGTATTATCTGTCCAGTTTCCATCCTTATTACTGGTGTATTGAGGTACAGTGGTAGGAATGGCTGCATCATTTCCTGCTGTGTATTGGCCGGTCAGATTACTCGAATTATTGTAATTAAACGTGATAGTATGATTTGTTTCATTCACGTTGTCCGTTCCCGGTCCTGTAGCTGCCTTACTCCAGTTGGTACCGGGTGTAAGCAATTGAGCCGCAATGTAACTGCTTTCAGGGCCACCTGCAACGTCACTTGCATAATAATACAGCAACAAATTGCCTGAGAAACCTGAAATTCCGATGCTTTCGGCTTCCCAGTAATACTTCAAAACATTTGCCGGATCGATAACTGCCGGATGCCTGCTATTTATATTATTAACACGTATAGAACCTACTGCCCCATTGGATGTTATGGTAAATACAGCTGGTGTATATTTACCGGGAGTTCCCAATGGATAGGTAAAAGTGGTAGCTAACGGAGTTCCAAATACTTTCATGATTCCCACGTTACTCCATACACCATCCGAAGTTATCATTTTTGTGGTACTGAAAGCAGTTCCTTTAGGTACAACACTGCTGTTTTGCCCTAATGTCAACAGGTATTCAGTTATATCGAAAATGCCATTATTGAGAACCAGGTCTTTAGTTAAGGTTATGCTGTTATCTATTACAGCACCTGAAGTATTATTTAATTCCAGCTGACCGAATGTGCCGGTTCCTGATAAGCGTTGCAGCGAACTCCCATTTAGTATAACTCCACTGGTGGTATTGGAATTAGTATATGTAGCATTATTTGTTATATTGCCTTTTACATTTACCAGAAAAGTAGTACACTCTAAAGTACCATTCCCTAAGATTAAATCGTCAAAAACAGTTACATCTTTGCTAAGTGTTAATTTAGTTACCGGGCTGACATTCAAGTCGTAAAAATCGGTAGCAGTAGTGCCTGATAGTGTCTGAGTACCTCCGCTGAAATTGCTAAGGTTATTATAATGGTTATATATACCATTGTTTGTAAAGTCACCTTTTATGGTAAGAGGTAAATTATAAACTGAATTAACATCTAATATACTTTGTGAATTGGTAAGAGTAAGATTTCCGTTTAAAACCAGCGGATTCACCATTAGTTTAACGGTTGCAGAAGAAATGGTTGCAATGGTTCGGCCGGTAATTGTAAGGTTGTTTAACGGTAAGGTTGCATCCAGAAGATATTGCTGGTTGATACCACTTAAATTGTTGAAAAATATAATATCTCCACCGGTTACAGATCCTGTAGCGGGGCGCAGGAATAAATCCCCGAAACTGCTTCCTCCACCGCCCCTTAAAATCGTTAGCGTACCAGCCGACATGGTGAACTCGCCTGAATTTAAGATTTCAAGTTTTGCATTGGTAGTATTTGCCGCATTTCCGTTAATAGTAACATTTCCTCCACTCTGCTTATACGTAAGTATACCTGCGGTTGAAGAAGCATTCTGCCTGATCTGACCATTTACGAAAAGGTTGCCACCCGTGATTTCAATTTCGGATGCGCCGCTTCCTGAGTACTCAATATCGTTATTATTGTTTGTAATGTTGTTAGTTGGTCCGATGTAGACATTCCCCGAAACCACCTTTAGCTTTCCATTTAAAAATACATCGTTGGTATTGGATGCACTATTTGCAAAAAGTATTTTATTAGCAGTCGTATATTCCGAATGGAATGCAGCTGTAACAGGAATTGTAAATGGCGTAACTGTACTAACCGTGAAATCTGTATTTATATTACGCATATACTTAAAAGTGCCGTTCTGCAATGTCAGCCAGTTGTCAGTTGGCGTAGAGAGAGAGCCTCCAATATCACAAGTGAGAGTTGTAGCCTGTGAATTTCCTTTGTTGATAGTAACAGTATTGAAAATGGTATTGGGCGCTGCGCCACCTGTGCTCGTAATTGATTCGTTTGTGTTCCCCCAAAATGTCAGATTTACATAATTATTTCCATTAATAAACCGTGCACTGGGGTTAACATTACTATTATTAATAAAACTTCCACCAATACTCAAAGAATTTAATCTGACAGCAGTACCATTGTTAATAGGATAGTTATTGTAGGTATCAAAAACGGCAGTCGGTGCAATGGTAACATTTCCATCAACAATCAAATGTTGTGGTGCCTGATCATCCAGAAATAGAAAAGTGCCATTATTGATAAACATCTCTCCTGTTACATGTACCGTTTTTTCAACAGTTGGGTTATATGTTCCTGAATAATATGGACTTCCGGTTGTATTCCAACTCATTGTGATCCAAGCTTGAGCATTATCACCGCCACACGTTAAATTGCCGTTGATAGTTGTTAACGTATTATTCGGCAAAACTATATTGTCCCCGCCTTTGGCTGTGACCATAAGATTACCATATGTAGTAACATTAGATGGTAGTATATAAAGGGCGCCAACAGCACCATCAATATCATAGAACTCAGTGGTTCCCTGGTTGTTATTGAAATCTGAAAAATCGCTGCTGTTTGGGAATGAAAATAATTTAGGCACATTGGCCACAGTTACAGCAGTAGTTAACCGAAAAAGTCCATTCCCCGAAGGGTGATTTAGCACCATACTAAAAACACTACCTGAATATGTATAGATATCAAGTACCGACGCTGCTGCAATTTGTAGACTGGCACATCTTTGGTCCGCTGTTAGTGTAACCGTTTTATTGTTTTCAATAATTACAATACTATTGGGCCCGGGATAATTAACTCCTTCTGTTGTTCCGGCTGGAACTGCTGTACCTCCTGATGTATATGACCAGGTTGTATTTACATTCCATGCAGCGCTGGCTATACTGAAAAATTTTCTCGGCAATCCAAAGGTGCCTCCATTAGTAATATTATCTCCTGCTGTATAATCTCCATCCAGAAAATTAGTGCTGTTAGTAGGTAACGACCAATCACTGATCGTATTAGTTGCTGTGTTAATATTTGTAGCTATTCCATTATTCCATGTATAGGCTGTCTGATTATAGACGGAAGGAATATAATTAGTTTCAATGCCTGCTACATCCGTTTGCTCATAAGTAAATGTATGAGTAACGGAATTGATAGGAATTCCAACAAAACCGGAAGATTTTACTCTCCAGAAATAAGATAAACTTTGATTATTAACCGAAGTAGCCGGATGTTCATACCCAACAGGGATTACAGTTATGGAACCAAAGGTGGTAGGGGCAGTGTTAAACCCTATGGTTGCCGGGGTCCATCTAGGAACCCCTATGTGACTTGTTGAAGGTGCTCCAACCGGGAAAATAAAAGCAGTGGTTGCTGAAAATACTTTTGTAAGACCCCCATCGCCTGAATTGCCGGATGTCTGGATATATCGTGTTGAACTACCATTTACTACTGAAGCAGATGAATTCAGCGTAAGATTATAGATTCCGATGTTGAAGAGTTTATCCTGCGAAAAAGTGAGCGCCCCATTAATTGTCATGTTTGCAGTCAACGACACTGGAGCAGTTACAGCTGTATTGTTATTTAATTCCACATTGTTAAAAATCCCATTTCCATCAATAATCTGAGCCGTTGTGCCAACAAATGCAATTTTACCTGCGCCTGCATGCAAACCTGAATTGAACACATTTTTGTAGACATTAATTGTATTGCCGTTGTCGTTAAGTGTTCCTAAAGCCAATATGAAATTGTCATTAATATTGATAACCGTTTGCGTCCCCGCAAAGTTTACGATACTTCCAGCAGGTTTGTTAATAGAAAGTTTGTTTAATGAAAAGGCTGTTGCCAGGTTTATAGTAAATGTTTGAGTGGATAAACCATTTAAAATGGTAGTATTAGTTCCTGTTGTATAGGTTGTTCCATTCTGAATGGTAATGTTACCGGCAACAGTAATATCAATATTATTTGCCGACAATGTTCCTGAGGTGAGTGTGAGATTATTGAGTAATACCAATGGATAGGTATTTAACTGAACAACCGAAGTGCTGCTGGTACGGTTAATAATTAAATCCCCCAGCTTCGCGTTTGAAGTAATCAGGAAAAATGGTGAATCCGTGGCAGGTGCCGAACCTGTAACAGGCATTATTTCGATAGTTCCTCCTGTAACATTACTGTTTGAAGTGGATGATAAAACATCAAATGCTTTTTGTTGTGCGGCACTTGTTCCATCGCCACATACATCGTAAATGCGGATTGTTCCGCCCGACATAGCAAAAACGTTGCTTGTGTTGTTCATGTTAAAGGTTCCGTATGTACCCGAAATACCACTTGTTGCTCTCACATTACTTAAAGTAGAAGAGGAAACATCGGTTAAATTCGCAACAGAGCTGTAAGCAAACGAGCGCTGAAAACGTCCCCGGAGAAGTAACCCCCCTCCATTTTGCTGGTAGGAAGCAGATCCCGTAGATCCCAGGAATTGCTTTGCATCAACAGTACCATTATTAAGGATAAACTGACCAGGTGAAACACTTGATGTGATAATACCTCCCGATTCACGGGTCGAAAGATAGCCGTTGTCAACTTGTAGTTTGCCATACAGTGAAAGTGCACATCCGGTAGCTCCAGCTGTAATTCCCATGGACACATTGTTTGGTGCAGCAGTTGCGTATGCCAGATTTACTTCACGATAATCGTCGGCTGTAGTTAAAACCACTACATCCGTTCCATTGAGTAATAGTGCACCATTTGCGGGAATATAAAAGTCTGAATTTGGGGTTGCTCCTCCCTCTGAAGCATTTCCTTCAGTGAGTGAAGGAATCATAGTTAAACCTTCTAATACTAATGTGCCCGTTCGTATCCACAACGCTTTTTTTAGATTAGGATTGATTCCACCCCCGTCACCGCCGGCCACATTAGCCCCAAACAAACGAAAGTTGGCATACGATGAACCCGATGTATAAATGGTTAATTTGAAAGTTTGATCAATACCCTTATCAAGAATTAAATTATAAAAGTCGGTCGTTCCGGCACATAATAAAGTTGCATCAGATGCCCCTTGAAAGTATACAGTCGCAAATCCGGTTGTTGTACCTGAGGTTGTAGGTGGAAAAGCATTAAAAACAGGATATGCCAGGTTTGTAAAACGCACCGTGCCATTGTTGGTGAAATTACCGTTTAATACAATCCGGTGCGATTGCAGATCATAATAGTTGATAAATGGCGCAGTTCCCCCGATTATATTTAAAGGATTAGTCGTTGAGTTAGTAACACCTGTGCCAACAGTTAGGAAAGCTCCGGCATTAACTGTAACATCACCGTTAATAGTAAGTTTCAGCCTTCGGCTGGTAGCATCATTGATCCTGTATGTGCCGTTTTTTACAAAAAGATTTCCGTTCAGCGTCAGATCGATTGTTTGTGTTACGGTAATACCACCGGCATTAATGGTAAGATTATTATACGTTGCCTGAGAAGGTAAATTGATAGTTGTCCTGTATTCGGTGGTTCCTCCTCCCGCATTTATAAACGTGTTGGTAGTAATTGGTGATGGAAAAACATTGGAAGAAATGGCTAAAGTACCTTGTCCACTCAACTTTGAAAATCCGGCTGTAAATTGGTAGGTTGAAAGATCCAGAAATCCACCTGCTTCAATAGCGACATTAAGTCCTGAAGTTGCAATATTTGATGGTATAGTAACAGTACGTCCAGGTAATATAATTACAAAATCATCATCTCTGGGAATTGAGGAACCTACCTGGGTAGTTCCACTTGGATCTAAGGTCCAGGTTACCGGAGTATTCCAGCTACCCGTTTGATACGAATAGTATGTTCTTTGAACGGAACTTCCGATTGCAAGCCATGTATCGGTTGCAATTGCTCCAATATTTGCTGCGGTCACACTTCCTGATGCAGGAACGGATGTTACTTTTGAATATGGCCCTGTTTGTGATGCAGATTGAGCTACAACACTGGTGAAATCTATTTCGCTGCCGTCTAGCTTTACCGCAGCATCCGTAAAAGTACCGCTGACTTTTTCTACATGCCAGTTAATATTTATTGGAAGGGGAGAGTCAATAGTTGCATCTCCGGTAGTAGCCCCGGTGCAGGCGAAAGATACTTTTGTTGTAGAAGTGCCAGATACTGACGAAAAAGTAAGCCAATGAGAACCACAGGAAGAAGTTCCAAGCGGGAAAATATAGGATCCAGCGATAGTTGTCATTGCCCTTGACAAACTCCCATCAATATAGCTTCCTAAACCGGCAGATACCGAAGCGGGAGCAGTACTGGAAAGGCTGATTGTGTGGCCAGTGGCCGTAATTATTCCATTGGTGAGAGCCAATGTGCCGGCAAGGGTTAAATCAGAGCCTAAATTAATGTTGGCTCCGACTCTGTTTAAAGTTAGGTTAAGTAAGTTCTCAGTTGCATTGGTAAAATAAAAGTCGTCGAATACTCCTATACCAGTTATATATAGATTACTGCTTGAGCTACCAGTTATTGTGCCTGCACTCAGACCTCCCCGGGTAACAGGGCCTGCAAGATTTAGCGTATTCCCGTTAATATTTAGAGCGCCTTGCTGTAAATCCAGGATATTCGTTATTGTTGTGGTTCCCTGAATGCTTTTGGTATTTCCTCCTGATATAGTAATATTAAAGTAAGTGTAAGCGCCTACATTCTGAGCAATGTTACCGTTATAGTTTACTGTACCGGAAGTGGGATTGGTTCCTCCACCGGCAGTACTGGTTATGCCGCCACCGCTCATGCTCCCACCAATATTCAAAGTGCCGGCACCCGTAAATAATATATAGTTTCTAAGGTTAGATGCAGCATTTAATGTAATATTACCTAACACGGTTACAGTTCCTGTTGAAATTTCCAGATACGCATCTTGTGTGTCTGCTCCTGAAATTGTGACTAAAGAACCTGTGGTAAAATTTCCTGCATTAACAATTATTCTTTTATAATAATTAGCTGAATTTGATGTAATTGTTGTTGCATTGGTAACTGTCAATGAATTTGTACCGGAAAATGAAATACCGGAAATTCGGTTTCCGCCAGGAATTGTTAGTGAACTAATACTGTAAGCAGGTGAAACATTTAAAGTGACATTCGTATTATTTTGAATAGTGACTACT
>JAURYB010000098.1 GCA_030654075.1 Bacteroidales bacterium
ACTGGCATTTCCATATCCATCAGAATAATGTCAAACTTATTTTCCTTTAGTTTTTCAATACAGATACTTCCATTTACTGCATTTTGAAATTTGATCTTATTTTGAGAAAATAAACCCGAAATCAGTAACACATTAATCGGTAAGTCTTCGGCCATTAATACACTTAATTTGCTTAGTTCTTGCATGATATGCTTCTTTTCTGTCACTTCCGGTGACTCCTCTGCATAAACTTGTGATGAGTTTTTGTAAAGTAAGCTAAATGAGAATGATGATCCCAAATTGAATTCGCTTTCAACGGTTAAGGTGCCGCCCTGAAGTTCAACCAACTGCTTAACAATGCTCAGTCCAAGCCCGTTTCCTCCGTATTTCCTGGTAGTGACGGATTCGGCTTGCCTGAATCGCTCAAAAATATGCTTAAGTTCATTTTGACGTATTCCGATGCCAGTATCTTTTACCCTAAATTCAATAAGGGAGGTTTCATCCATGCGCTGGCAGACACTTGCCCCGACACTTATTTTTCCTTCTTGTGTAAATTTTAACGCGTTTCCTATAAGGTTTAAGAGTATCTGGGTAAGACGATCAGGATCGCCAATTAAACCAGCAGGCACATCCGGATCACAACTGAACTCTAATTCAATGTTTTTTTCATTTGCTTTTCCTGTTACCATTGTTTTAAGGGAGGCAATAATCCGCTTTACGCTAAATAGCTTTTCTTCAAAGGTCATCATACCGGCTTCAATCTTTGATATGTCGAGTATATCATTGATGATTGTCATCAGATTATTGCCAGCCATATTTATTGCTTCCACATATTCCTGTTCGTTCTTTTTCAATGCTTTTTTGGAAAGTAAATCCGAGAATCCAATAATAGCGTTCATGGGTGTACGAATTTCGTGGCTCATGTTAGCCAGAAACAGATCTTTCAGCCTGGTTGAGTTGTCGAGTTGTTTTTTAACCTGTGTTACCTGGGATGCTACTTGCTCCAGCTCTGTATTCTTTAGTTGGAGCAATGTAAGCGTTTCATTTAATTTCATTTCCGCAAGCCTGCGTTGTTCTTTCTCAAAGTTCAGGTTTGCAGCGTTGGCTTTTTCAATTTGAATTTTATTTTCGAGTTCTTCTTCAATTTGTGCCTTTTCAATCAATTCCTTATTCAAATCTTTTGTACGCTCATTTAAAGTTTCTTCCAGAATTTCTTTTTGACTTAACAATTCGGTTTGATTTAGTCTCAATTCTTCGTTTTTATGAATTGTTGTGTCATAGGTTGAAACAAGAAGAGTAACAAGTTGGTTGAGATTGGCATTTAGAAGATAACTCTTGTTGTTAATCAGGATTTCGATCGTCTCCTTTTCCTGATTTGCGTTATAAGGTGATTTGTTAGAAATTATTTTTTCAATTTGTGACAGAAGATAATTTACATTGTAGGGTTTTGAAACAAAATTGTCGGATCCACATTCAACTGCCTTTAGCAGATCTTCTGATTTTGACAGCGAGGTTAGTAAAATAACAGGAATGTCCTTAGTTTCATGATCTGACTTTATTTTCAGGCATAACTCGTAGCCATCTATTCCGGGCATAAGAATATCGCTTATCACAACCGAAGGCAAAAACTCAAGGAGTAAATCAAGAGCCTCTTCCCCGTTATTTGCCACTATAGCATCATATCCCTTTTTAGCAAGAATGTGTCTCAGGTATTCGGCTTGTATAGGACTATCCTCCACAATCAATATTCTTTTGGAATCATTTACTTTTTTCAAATTGCTATAAACCGACATATTACCTGGTATTAGAATGCTATTACTTATTATTGTTTGAAGTGCGCTGTCCGGTATGACCGTCGGACAGATTCGATAGTACTGTTTTTACGTAAGTCTTCAGATCATTTAACCCCAGTTGTATCTCGAAAAATAATCTCAATTATTTCCTGATTAATCTTTGTATCGGGAAGTAATACTATTTTAATTTGTTAATGCACCCGGATCTTCCGGGAAGAGTAAACAAATTGAATATAAACATGCGAATTATTTTACATCTATTGCACATCCACCATCGGGATATCTTCCTGTACATTAGTAAATAAATATCAAAACTATAAGTAATAGTAATTTGAAAAACAATTGGTTTTCAGTAATGTATTTTTACATTATCAATTATGCGTTTTAATACCAGGGTCCGAAAAATACAGCGAAAAAAGTTCAGCCAATTTCCTGGTTGGCATATAAGGGATTTGGGATTAAAACAGTATAGTTAACTTTGGATGTTGACATCTGTTTCCGGATGTTTTGTACCAGGTAAATTTCTTTCGCCGGAGTGTTCTCTCTTGTTTTCAAACCTTTTACCGAACAATTATCTAAAACCCAAGTGTCGCCTTGAATACATCCATTTTTACACTTTATCTTCCAAAAGGATAAGCAATTATAAATAATTCCCTTAATTTTCTCTCCCGCAAACGTTTGCGAGAAAAACAGGCATTTTATCTGGATAATTTTCTTATATCTTTGCGAAACTAAATCCCCAACCAATGAAAAAGATCCCATTGCTTATTATCTGTTTATTTATACTCCGTGCTGCCTTTCCACAGGTAGCCATCGATCATGTAGAGCCTCCATGCTGGTGGACTGACATGCGAAACAATTCCCTACAACTGATGATCCATGGGAAGGACATTGGAAAAACAAAGCCTTCGTTCGAATATAAAGGTGTTAGTTTGAAAGGCTCTGCAAGTACCGGCGCTGATTATTTGTTTGTCGACCTTTCTGTCGGCAGCTTTGCAAAACCCGGTACAATTACCATTTCCTTTAAAGAAAAAGACAGCGTTTTAATAACCTATAAATACGAACTGAAGGCCCGCGCCAAAGAATCAGCCAGGCGCGAGGGATTCAATACTTCGGATATGATGTACCTTATTATGCCCGATAGGTTTGCCAATGGCGATCCCAATAACGACGATATGCCAGGTATGCTCGAAAAGGCCGACCGAACTAATCCGAATGGTCGTCACGGCGGAGATATACAAGGCATTACAAATCATCTGGATTACCTGAAGAAGCTGGGAGTTACAACACTATGGTGTACCCCTTTGCTCGAAAACAATTTACCGGCATACACCTATCACGGGTATGCAACAACGGATTTGTATAAAATTGATCCCCGTTTCGGTACCAACGAAAGTTATCGTGAAATGGTGGAGGCAGCTCACAAAAGAGGCATTAAAGTAGTTATGGATATGGTTTTTAATCATTTCGGAACCAATTCGTACTGGATGAAAGACCTGCCTCAGAAAGACTGGGTGAACCAATGGCCGGAATATACCCGCTCCAATTACCGCGGAGGTGTAATTTCAGACCCATACCGTTCACAGTATGATCAGAAGAAAATGTCGGACGGATGGTTCGATCACAGCATGGCCGATTTTAACCAGAAGAATCCTTATGTGGCCAAATACCTGATTCAAAACAGCATCTGGTGGATTGAGTTTGCCGGTCTGGATGGAATCCGACAGGATACATATCCCTATTCCGACAAGGATTTTATGGCGGAATGGATGAAATCTGTTCGTGAGGAATATCCGAATTTGAATACCGTTGGAGAAGCCTGGATCAATTATTCTGCCCAGGTTTCGTATTGGATGGATAATAAAACCAATAAAGATGGATACCGCTCTTATTTGTCTCATGTCTTTGATTTCCCCCTAATGGGCGCTATTCAGAAAGCTTTTACCGAAAATGAAGGCTGGGATACCGGTATGGCACGCCTGTACGAATTGCTTTCTCAGGATTTCCTGTACAGTGATCCTTCAAGGTTGATTACATTTGTCGATAATCACGATATTGAGCGCATGTATCCTGTTTTGAAAACGGTGGATAATGTGAAAATGGCACTGGCTTTTATTGCCACAACACGAGGATTTCCAATGATTTATTATGGCACCGAAGCTCTCAGTGATCGCGGAAGTTTGCAGGGCGATCCTGGTAAACGTAAAGATTTTCCAGGAGGATGGTATGGTGATACCACCAATATGTTTTCGCGCGAAAACCTGAGTAACGATCAGAAAGATGTTCTTGATTTTACTTCAACGCTTTTTAACTGGCGTAAGGCTAACAAAGCCGTTCAGAATGGAAAACTTACTCATTATATCCCTGAAGATGGCATTTATGTTTATTTCCGTACTTTAGACAAAACCGCTGTAATGGTGATTCTCAATAACAATGATAAATATGTGAAGACAATTTCTACTGCGCGTTATAATGAGAACCTGAAAGGTTTTAAAACCGGGAAAGATATTTTCAGTGGCAACCAGATTAAAGACCTCGGCACTATTGAATTACCGGCAAAAAGCGTTCAGATTATTGAATTGTCAAAGTAAATATGGTCAGAAGGCAGGAGTTAACCTGTAATTTTTATCAAGTCGTCAGATTTGAAAGTGAATTTGTATTAATAACCTAAAACTCTGACCATGAAGAATTCTAATCAAGCACAAAATTTGTTTTAATTAGTCTTCCGACTTCTGTCTTCCGGCTCCAAGCCTACTTAACTTCTCAAAACCATTGCCAATGAAATTGATTCATTTTTGGGGAATAACACTGTTCCTTTTTGTATTCCAGTCTGCCATTGCCCAGGTAATCTGGCTGAAACCAGGAAATCCTTCGGTTACCGATTCGGTTACTTTGTATTTTAATGCAGCTGAAGGCAATAAAGCTTTGCTTGATCAGGCAGGCGATGTTTACCTTCACACAGGTGTTATTACAAGCAAGAGTATTGATGGCCACGACTGGAAATACGTAGTCGGTAACTGGGGCAAGGATGACAAAAGTGTGCTGATGAAGCGCGAAGGTAAAAACCTGTATTCATATCGTTTTGTCATCAGCAGCTTTTATAAACTGAAGCCGGAAGATATTGCCAACCAGCTGGTTTATGTTTTCCGTAATGCGGATGGAAGCCTCGTTGGTAAAACAAAGGAAAATGAAGATATCCTTGTTCCCGTTAACGGATATAAGCCGAAAGTTCAGGAAGCCACGGGTGGCAATAAGGAATTACACAAACTTATCCGGGTTGAAAAGTTGTCTGATTCGTGGAATATCATTACAGATAATGGTACCATTACTGTAAAGCCTTATTCGGAAAGCTTAGTTGAAGTTACTTATTTTCCTGAAGGAATTTCTAAAGCCGATCTTTCGCATTCAGTAGTGATGCAACCGGGAAAATCTACAATCACTTCGGAGCAAATCCCATCCGGTTACCTGCTTCGTAACGATGAAATGACAATCACCGCAAATGCTGATCCTTTCTACCTGACTTACATTTATAAAGGCGATACTTTACTGAGTGAGGAAAGTGGATTTTTCAGCAAACCTGGTAATTCCGGTGTTCGCTTTGCACTGAAACCTGGCGAAAAAGTTTACGGCGCCGGCGAAAGAACTATGGCAATGGATCGTCGCGGGAAAAAGTTAGTACTTTACAACCGGCCTGCGTACGGATACGAATATGGAGCTGCACAGCTTAACTACTCGGTTCCGTTAACCATTTCATCCCGAAAATATGCAATCCTTTTCGATAATCCGCAGAAAGGTTATGTGGATATTGGCAACACTGAGCCCACGGTTACCGAATGGAGTGCAATAGGTGGAACAGCCCGCTACTACTTGATTGCCGGAAGTACATATTCCGAAATTTCGAAATCATACACACAGCTTACCGGTCGCCAGCCTTTGCCTCCGCGCTGGGCATTGGGAAACCTGCAGAGCCGCATGGCCTACCGCAACCAGAAAGAAACCGACAGCATTGTTACACTGATGCAGGAAAAGGGCTTTCCCGTTGATGCCGTTATCCTCGATTTTTACTGGTTTGGCGACAGCATCCAGGGACATCTCGGTAAGCTCGACTGGTACAAAAAAGCCTGGCCCGATCCTGCCGGAATGATTGCGAAGTTTAAAAAACAAGGTATTAAGACCATCCTTATTACTGAACCCTATGTTATCGATACCGTTGCCAATCATAAAGATGCAGCGGCAAAAGGTGTTTTTGTAACTGACAGTCTTGGACAAACATACATCGACAAACAGTTTTATTTTGGTGCCGGAAGCCTGATCGATATTTTTAAACCCGAAGCCCGAGACTGGTTCTGGGAGAAATACAAAAAGCAGATTGATATTGGCATAGCTGCCTGGTGGGGCGACCTCGGCGAACCTGAAAGCCATCCGGCAGATATCTGGCATGTAAACGGAAAAGCTGACCAGGTTCATAATATTTATGGCCATTACTGGGATAAAATGCTGTTCGAGAAATACGCTGAAAACTACCCGAACACACGATTGTTCCATTTACAGCGTTCAGGTTTTGCAGGCTCGCAGCGCTATGCTGCCTATCCATGGACCGGCGATGTTTCGCGCAGCTGGGGTGGATTGCAGGCGCAATTACCGCTATTGCTGACTATGGGAATGAGCGGATTGGGATATATCCATTCCGATGCCGGGGGATTTGCCCAGGGCGTAAAGGATGATGAACTTTATACACGCTGGCTTCAATTTGCTGTTTTTACACCAATCCTACGTCCTCACGGATCCGTAATCCCAAGTGAGCCCGTGTACTGGAGCGAAAAAACACAGGATATTGTGCGTATTTATATGAAGCTTCGCTATGCCATGTTACCGTACAATTACACTTTGGCTTATCAGAATGCTACCACTGGTTCACCACTCATGCGACCGCTCTTTTACCAGTTCGCAAATGATACAGCAGCCAGCCGCATAGAAGATGAATATATGTGGGGCGAAAACCTGCTTGTTGCTCCTGTCATCAAAAAAGGACTTACCAGCCGCAGCATATATCTTCCTGAAGGCAAATGGTTTGATTTTACTACCGGTACCGAGTACGCCGGAAGTAACCGGGTAGACTTTCCTCTTACAATCGAAAACCTTCCTGTTTTTGCCAAAGCCGGAAGCTTTATTCCGATGGCAAAATCAGTAACCTCCACCGACTACTACGACGGAGGAAATTATGTGGTGCGGTACTACCCTTCCGGGCAGTCTGCTTTCACACAATACGAAGACAACGGTCTGGATAGCAAATCCCTTTCTGACGGTAAATATGAATTGATTACATACAAAGGATCAAAAGAATCAAACAAAACCACCGTTTCAATTTCCAAAACCGGTTCCTGGGAAGGAATGCCCGCCAGCCGCTCCATGAAACTGGAAATACGAACCGGCTCAAATGTTGCAAAGGTTTTGGTTAATGGGAAGGCTATAAAAATCAAAGCCAAAAAAGGAAAATCCCCAGGAAAGAAAACCACAGCAACTTATGAGGATAAATGGCTGTATGTGTACTTCAACTGGGATGGAAAACCTATAACAATAGATATCCTTGATAATGTACGACCGTAAAGACGCGATGCTCGCGTCTCTCTGTAAAGACAATGCATGCATTGTCTCCTCCGTACAGAGACGCGATGCTCGCATCTCTGATGACTACAACTGTAAAGACGTTGCATGCAACGTCTCTGCCTTATAGAGACGCAAGGCATTGCGTCTCTACGGCGGCGAATATAAAATCCATTAAAACCCCAAATTAAACAACATATGAAAACCTTAACCAAATCAATCCTTATGCTTTGCTGCATATCCTTCCTGTTTACGGCATGCAAAACCAAAACTGCTGTTACCGATGTTAAAGCCAATTATCCTGAATGGGCTAAAAACGCTGTAATCTATGAAGTTAATGTTCGTCAGTACACACCCGAAGGAACATTTAAAGCCTTTGAAGCAAACCTTCCACGACTGAAGGAACTCGGTGTCGACATCCTTTGGTTTATGCCTATTCACCCGATTGGTGTTGTGGATCGTAAAGTTCCTGAAGGATTCAAAACCAGCCTTGGCAGTTATTATTCAGTAAAAGATTACAAGGGTGTAAATCCGGAATTTGGAACCGAAGCCGATTTCAAAGCACTCGTTACCAAAGCACACGAAATGGGATTTAAAGTAATCATCGATTGGGTGGCAAACCATTCCGCCCGCGATAACAACTGGATTACCGAACATCCCGACTGGTATATTAAGGACAGCACCGGGAAAATGATTACTCCTTTCGATTGGACCGACTGTGCCAAACTTAATTATGCCAGCCAGGATATGCGGGCAGCAATGATCGACGCCATGAAATACTGGGTATCCAACTGTGATATTGATGGTTTCCGTTGCGATGTTGCGGGAGAAGTTCCCGTGGATTTCTGGGATACAGCAAGGGTAGAACTCGAAAAAGTAAAACCCATGTTTATGCTTGCAGAGAATGAAGACCATCCCGAACTCTGTAAAAAAGCCTTCGATGCTAACTATGGCTGGGGCATGCACAGTGTAATGCATAAAGTTGCACAGGGAAAAGATTCAGTAAGCCAGATTGTTCGCCAGGTAATAAAAATGGATTCCATTTTACCGAAATATGCCATGCAAATGAATTTTATCACCAACCATGACGAAAATTCATGGAACGGAACCGCACAGGAAAAATTCGGAGCAGGCGAAAATGCGTTTGCTGTGCTTAGCTACACACTTCCAGGTACGCCCTTGATCTACAGCGGCCAGGAAGCCGGATTGAAAAAACGTCTTCAGTTCTTTGTTAAAGACACCATCAATTGGTCTAACCTGGAACTGGCTCCTTTTTACCAGACGCTGAATAAACTGAAACACGGTAACGAAGCCTTATTTAATCCTCCTTACGGCGGCAATTTCGAAAAAATAAAGAACACCGAACCAGCAAAAGTGCTTAGCTTTATGCGTGCAAAAGGTGATACAAAGGTTCTGGTAATTGTCAACTTATCAGCTGCACCTGTTTCGGTTGCAGTAAAAGGTGACATTGTAAACGGAACTTATAAAGATGCTTTTACCGGTGCGGAAACCAAAATTGTAAAGAAAGAGCCTATGAATTTAGAGGCTTGGGGATATAGGGTGCTGGAAATCAATTAAATTTTAACAACTCAAATCCAATGTCCCGTTTGCTTGAAAAAGCAGGCGGGATTTTTCTTTATTAGATTTTAAACAAAGTTTTTTAAACTATTTTGTGCTTATTTAAAGCATATCTTAATGGCCATATTTATACAACAGAATTTTATCTATTACTAATATTTATCTTAATAACTATGAAAAAAAAAATACTTCAGTTTTTAATTATTGTTTTATCAGGTTTTGGTATTTACGCTCTTCATAATTACATCGTTTTTGGGAAATCGGATCTACGAATCGGGAATCTCATATCATTCGGGATTTATTTTTTATCTGGATTAGTATTGAGCCTGATAAAGAACAGATCAAAGACACTCTCAAGTCTTATAGTATTTTTATTTCTCATTGAAGCAATTCTCCTGGACTTAATGGGTAGCTATGTAAATCACCTCAATTTCCCTGAAATTTTTCCGGTGAATACATTGCTTAAAATCATTGGCTTTTACCTGGGATTCAAAGTTTTAAAAAGAACCAGGGCATTTTATATTAGTTTGATAATCAGCATACCCATAATACTCTATATAAACCTGGTATTTATCCCAAAAATTGAATACAAAGATCAGGCTGATATTTTTGTTCCGAAACTAAAACAAGTGAACTATTCCCTGCTACGAACACAAAGCGGCGATACCATTGAGCAAAGCCGTTTCAATGGCAAAGTGGTGTTACTGGATTTCTATTTTATGAATTGTCGGCCCTGTCGTGCGAAGTTTCCGACACTCGAAAAATTAAAATCTGCCTTTAGCAACCGTAATGATGTTGAGATTATTGGAGTGTATTGCGATGTTGACCATTCAATGAATGAATTACCCGCATTTCTCGCAAAATATAAAGTCACGATTAAAACCTATATCGATAAAGATTTAAAATTAAGAAAAGAATTAGGGATTACGTCCATGCCAGTTGATCTGGTTTTAAACAAAAAAGGCGAAATCGTATCAACGTATTGGGGATTTCAGATGGGCGCTTCGGATAAATATTTTGACGAACGGGTTAAATTGATTAATGACTTACTAAAAAACTAATTTAAATGAAACGTTGTATTGTTCTATCTGTGATTTCATGTTTGTTACTAATTTCCTGCAATAATCCAGTTGCAAATAAAGCAAAAATCAAATTCCAGACTGTTGTGCTGGATTTTGGAAAAATTAAAGCCGGTGATACAATCAGTCAAACGTTTGATTTTGTAAATATTGGAAATGACACCCTGCTTATAGTTCAGGTACAACCAAGTTGCGAATGCACACTTGCTGATTATTCAAAAGCACCCGTTCTGCCGGGAAATCGTGGATTTATAAATATTAAATACGCTTCCAACAAAAAAGTTGATATTGGAAAACAAATAAAAACTGTGATCGTACAAACTAATTCTGATACTTTACTAACCGTTTTAAAAGTTACCGGAATTGTTGAAAATGATAGTTTGAAAAAGGTATTACAACAATTAGAAAGAATCTAATTTGTTTTATTCAGAATCAATTGTTCTGAATTTTGAATATACAGGCGAAACCTGACAGGTCTTAAAGACCTGTCAGGTTTTCCGCCAAGTTTAAATTCCTTTAAAAAACGTTCATTTTTTGTCATGTCGCGAATTGGAGTCGCGCCTAGCCCAGATAACGAGATATAAAAACCTGAAATGGCTAAATGATGCTTTGGCTTCTTAATTTTCTGTATCCTGAAATTAGTTATGTAATCTCAAAACTAGACGCATGCAATTTCAAAATTATAATCATGTAATTTCAAAATTAAGGTAATGTAATTGCAAAATATATTGTATTTTTGTTTTTCATATACAAGATATTATGAACCTGAAGCGTTCTCTTAAAACATCCATTGATATTTACCTGGAAAAATATCCGGTTATAACTCTTACCGGGCCACGTCAATCAGGGAAAACAACATTTCTGAAAGACGAATTCCCTGAATATCGCTACGTAAACCTGGAAAATCCGGATACGAGAAATTTTGCAATAAACGATCCCAATGCTTTCTTAAAGCTTTACGACAAATATGTGATTTTTGATGAAGTTCAGCGAACGCCGGCTTTATTTTCATATATACAGGCATTGGTTGATGAGAACAAAATAATGGGTCAGTTTATTCTATCGGGCTCACAGAACTTTCACCTGATACAAAATATCACCCAGAGCCTCGCTGGCCGGGTAGCTTTGTTCAGATTACTTCCTTTTGATTTCAGCGAACTGAGACAAGCTGGATTATTAGACACTGATTTCACGGTGAATATGCAAAAAGGATTTTATCCGGCTATTTACGATCGGAACATTCCTTCAAAAATGTTTTATTCAAACTATATTCAAACGTATATTGAACGCGATCTTTCGGAAATCATACATATCCGGGACCTGAAGCTTTTTAGGAATTTTATAAGTCTATGTGCCGCCAGGGCAGGTAATGTAATCAACCTGAATTCGCTGGCCAACGAATGTGGGATTTCACAGCCAACAGCCAAATCATGGCTTTCGGTATTGGAAAGCAGCTACATCATTTTTCAGCTTCAGCCCTATTTTAGCAACATTAACAAGCGGGTTACCAAAAGTCCGAAGTTATATTTTTATGATAGTGGATTACTGTGTCATTTACTGAAAATAAACGATGCAGGCAGCATTCCACTTAGTTTTCATAAAGGCAGTATCTTCGAAAATATGATTGTTGCAGAATATGTAAAATCGAGTTATCATCTTAACTTATTACGCGATTTTTGGTTTTGGCGCGATTCGGCAGGGCACGAAGTTGACCTTTTCTGGCAGGACGATGAACGCCTCAACCTCATTGAAATTAAAGCAACCCAAACTATTATGAGCGATTTATTCAAAGGCATGTCCTATTTTGAAAACCTGGCTCCACAACTAGTGAAATCAAAAAGCCTGGTTTATGCAGGAATGGAAAACCAGCAGCGAAGTGGAGAAAATGTGGTTTCTTGGTATTCATTGGATTAGAAATAGATCAATGCCGTTTTTCAGGTTCCGGGTTTTAATTGCTTTTTAAAAAGTTGCAGTTTAACCAGGCAAAACCCAATTTTAACTCCTTCAATCCCATATCATCCACCATTTTTTATATCATAATTTATACTATCTTTGCAGCCTTAAAAAATTCGCTTAAAATTACCTCCTCATGGGAACTAAATACACTGAATACAAACAACTTAGCTTAACACGCATCGGAAACGAAGTTCTCGATTTCTGGAACGAGAACCGTATTTTTGAGAAAAGCCTCGATAACCGGAGCGATCGTACACCCTATATTTTCTACGAAGGACCACCTTCGGCAAACGGCATGCCTGGTATTCATCATGTTATGGCACGCGCCATTAAAGATATTTTCTGCCGTTACAAAACATTAAAAGGATTTTTCGTCGAGCGTAAAGCCGGCTGGGATACACATGGTTTACCCATCGAAATTGCCGTTGAAAAAACATTAGGAATCACCAAGGAAGACATCGGTAAAAAAATCAGTGTCGACGATTACAACAAAGCCTGCCGCAGCGAAGTAATGAAATACAAGGATCGCTGGGACGAACTTACTTTGAAAATCGGGTATTGGGTAGATCTTGATCATCCTTATATCACCTTCGAAAACACTTATATCGAAACCTGCTGGTACCTGCTTTCCGAACTCTATAAAAAAGGACTTCTTTACAAAGGCTATACCATCCAGCCATATTCACCGGCAGCTGGAACCGGCCTCAGCACACACGAACTGAACCAGCCCGGAAGCTACCGTAATGTAAAAGATAATACACTTGTTACACAGTTTAAGGTTCGCAAGGATACAGAACATAAACTTATTCCGACTCTTTTCGGAAACGACAAAACCGATGTTTTTATCCTTGCCTGGACTACTACACCATGGACTTTGCCATCGAATACCGCGTTGGCAGTAGGCAAGCATATCGAATATGTGCTGGTAAATACGTATAATCCATACACGTACGAGCCGATTAAAGTAGTTGTTGGCAAACCGCTTTTCGCAAAATACTTCCACGAAAAGAATGCTGAAATCCCGATGAGCGAATACGTTCCGGGACAGAAAGCAATTCCTTTCGAAGTACTTGCCACATTCACCGGCGCTGAACTTGCCGGCCTTCGTTACGAGCAGCTTTTACCTTACGAGCAGCCTGAAACCGGAGACGCTTTTGTGGTAATCCTAGGTGACTTTGTTACAACTGAAGATGGTACCGGTATCGTTCATATCGCACCAAGCTTTGGAGCAGATGACTTTAAAGTAGCAAAACAATACGGAATCGGCGCTCTTACGCTTGTTGATAAAACCGGCCGCTTCGTGGATAGCATGGGGGAATTTGCCGGCCGTTTCGTTAAAGCTGAATATGCCCAGGACGGCGATCCGCAAAGAGACGAAAATGTGGATGTCGACATTATCGTCAAGCTTAAAAAAGAAAACCGGGCTTTCAAGACCGAAAAATACGAGCACTCGTACCCGCATTGCTGGCGTACCGATAAACCTATACTTTACTATCCGCTTGATTCATGGTTTATTCGTACCACTGCCATCAAGGATCGGATGATTGAACTCAACAAAACCATAAACTGGAAACCCGAATCTACTGGTACCGGACGTTTCGGTAACTGGCTGGAAAACCTTGTGGATTGGAACCTTTCACGATCACGCTACTGGGGAACACCATTGCCAATCTGGGTGAGCGAAGATCGCAGCGAAGAAATCTGTATCGGATCCATAGCTGAACTCCAGGCAGAAATTGAAAAATCAATCAAAGCCGGGTTTATGACTGTAAATCCATTTGCAGGCTTTGAGCCAGGGAACAATTCAAAAGAAAACTACAATCTATTTGATCTTCACCGTCCGTATGTGGATGATATTTTCCTGGTTTCGCCATCAGGCAAAAAGCTGATCCGTGAAACTGATCTGATCGATGTTTGGTTTGACTCAGGCGCTGTGCCTTATGCCCAGTTCCATTATCCTTTTGAACAGAAAGACGGGCATCCGGAATATTTCCCGGCCGATTTAATAGCCGAAGGCGTTGATCAGACCCGTGGTTGGTTTTACACCTTGCATGCTATCGCAGCGCTGGTGTTTGATTCGGTTGCATTTAAAAATGTGATTTCCAACGGCCTTGTTCTGGATAAAGCAGGCAATAAAATGTCGAAGCGTCTTGGCAATGCGGTTGAGCCTTTCGCAGCCCTCGAAAAATATGGTCCCGATGCATTACGCTGGTATATGATCACCAATTCGCAGCCCTGGGACAACCTTAAATTCGACCTCGAAGGCGTTACCGAAGTACAGCGTAAATTTTTCGGAACTTTATATAATACCTATAACTTTTTCGCGTTGTATGCCAACATCGATGACTTCAGTTACGAGGAAGCAGAAATTCCTTTTACTGAACGTCCTGAGATTGACCGCTGGATACTGTCGGAACTCAACAGCCTGATATTAAATGTAGATGAAGCATTTGCTGATTATGAACCCACACGCGCAGGCCGGTTGATTTCTGATTTTGTAAATGAGCACCTCAGCAACTGGTACGTGCGACTGTCGCGCCGCCGTTTCTGGAAAGGAGAATACACCAGCGATAAAATTTCAGCATACCAGACCTTGTATCACTGCCTTGAGATTGTAGCTAAACTGGCATCTCCGATTGCACCGTTCTTTATGGACAGACTCTTTATCGATCTGAACCAGGTTTCGGGCAAAGATAAGTGTGAATCCGTTCACCTTACCGATTTTCCGGTTGCCGACGAAAGCAAGATCGACAAACAACTGGAAGAGCGCATGGAACTGGCACAACAGGTTTCGAGTATGGCGCTGAGCTTACGCAAAAAAACAAACCTGCGAGTTCGTCAGCCGTTACAAAAAATCCTGATCCCGGTTACGGGCGACCATATCAAGGATCAGCTCGAAAAAGTAAGCGGACTGATTTTAAGCGAAGTCAATGTAAAAGAACTTGAATATCTTGATGAATCTGCAGGTTTCCTGGTTAAAAAGATTAAACCTAACTTTAAAACACTAGGCCCGCGTTATGGTAAACTCATGAAGGAAATTGCCGCAGCTGTAGGTGCTTTTACCCAGGATGAAATCAGCAAAATAGAAACAGAGGGACAGTACAATCTGCAGATTAACGGCGAAACTGTTGAGATGTATTTAACAGATGTTGAGATCATTACCGAAGATATCCCGGGATGGGTTGTAGCCAACCAGGGTTCGTTAACAGTTGCTCTTGATATTACAGTAACCAATGGACTTTGGCAGGAAGGTATAGCCCGGGAACTTGTTAACAGGATACAAAATATCCGCAAGGACCGTGGTTTTGATGTGACTGATAAAATAACACTGGATTTACAGAAAAATGATCAGATAGAAGAAGCGATCAGTAACTTTAATGCATATATTTGCTCTGAGACACTGGCTGAATCACTGACTGTTTCCGATAGAATGCTTCATAATTCTGAGATGCTTGACCTGACAGATGAGATCAGTATTGCAATCAGAGTAGACAAAATATAATGTGATAATCTTTTAATGCGGTAATGTGCTAATGGGATAATGAAGTTAAGATTGTTAAGACAAGGAGTAGTTGAATAAGTCGGAAATCTCAAACATAATTGCCAAATTTATTACCCATCTAATTGAACTAACTAGCACATTATCTCATTAACACATTAATTAATTAACTCAATAATCACTGAATAACTTAATACCTGAATTATATGAAAGCGGAAGACGAAAAAGACGAAAAAGGAAGAACCCACTACTCAGATGAGGAATTGGCTGAATTCCGCGAGCTTATTAATGACAAACTTATAAAAGCCCGTCATGATATGGAATTGCTGACCGAAGCATATACCAATAGCAATGACAACGACACTATGGATACTTCTCCGACTTTTAAAGTTTTGGAAGAAGGCTACCAGGTAATGTCGAAAGAAGAAAATGCGCGTTTGGCAGGCCGCCAGGAGAAATTCATCCAGAGCCTCGAAAATGCATTGGTCCGCATTGAGAATAAGACATACGGTATTTGTCGCGAAACCGGCAAACTGATTTCGAAAGAACGGTTACGTAGCGTTCCTCATGCAACACTGAGCATGGAAGCCAAACTGAAACAGAAATAAGCGGAACAGTATATCGTGCTGAAGAAATCATTTTTAGTAGTTTTTATCGTCCTTTTCATCGATCAGGCTTTAAAGTTATGGATTAAGACCAATATGACCCTTGGCCAGGAATTTCATGTGGCCGGCAACTGGTTCATCATTCACTTCACCGAAAACAATGGCATGGCCTTCGGACTTCAGTTCGCAGGCGGATACGGAAAGCTCGCGCTGAGTTTGTTCCGCATTTTTGCTGTTGGATTTTTAGGCTGGTACATCTTCCGGCTGGCAAAATCAAAAACCGCATTTGGAGTTATTTTCTGTTTCTCACTGATCCTGGCCGGAGCCATGGGTAATATTATCGACAGCGCTCTGTATGGCATGGTTTTCAGCGAAAGCACTTACTTTGATGTAGCCCGTTTCTTACCAGCCGAAGGCGGCTACAGCACTTTCCTGCATGGCAAAGTTGTGGACATGTTCTATTTCCCGATACTCGAAGGTAATTATCCGCAATGGCTGCCATTCCTGGGTGGCGATCATTTTATCTTTTTCCGCCCCGTGTTCAATGTTGCCGATTCAGCAATCACAACCGGAGTTTTAAGCTTGTTGATCTTTCAACGCCAGTTTTTTAATACACCGAAGGAAAAACCTGAAGATCATAAAGATGAGATTCATGAAGTTGTTTCTTCAGAACCGGCTGATAACATTTCTGCTGATGACGAATAAACAGTTCTAATAGAAATTTAATGCGTATAATCTAGAAAGGACAGAAGACGGAAGAAAATGGCAAATGGTATTCGATTTTTCAAATGGAAAATAAGTTGAAGAATGCTCTGCTTATTGGGATAAAATAGATTACAGCGTTACTTCCGACTCCCGTCTTCTGACTTCAGACCATATTATTTTACCTTTAAATTAACAGTAGGACAAAATAAATATAAGCAGCTGATTTATTAATCAGAAAGTATGCTAAACTTTACAATTTGTTTTTAAATTTGCTTTCTAATTCAATTTCATATGGCTCAAAAAATAATCGGTAAAATTTCACAGATCATCGGCCCGGTGATCGACGTATCTTTTGACGAAAATGTTCCGCTTCCTAATATTTACGATGCACTTGAAGTTACAAACGAACAGGGTACTGTAATCGTTCTGGAATGTCAGCAGGATATCGGTGAAAACACAATCCGTACTGTTGCTATGGATTCAACGGATGGATTGAGCCGCGGTATGCAGGTTGTTTCCACTGGTATTACTATTTCAATGCCTGTTGGCGATGCAATCAAAGGCCGTTTATTTAATGTAATCGGAAATGCCATTGATGGGATGCCGTCAGTTTCGCGCGAAAGAGTTGCGAGCATACACCGTGATCCGCCTAAATTTGAAAACCTTTCCACTTCAAAAGAAGTTCTGTATACCGGAATTAAAGTTATTGATCTCATCGAGCCTTATTCAAAAGGCGGAAAAATTGGTCTTTTTGGTGGTGCCGGTGTTGGTAAAACGGTTATTATCCAGGAACTTATTAATAATATTGCCAAGCAGTCCAATGGGTTTTCAGTATTTGCCGGCGTTGGTGAGCGAACCCGCGAAGGCAATGACCTTCTTCGTGAAATGATTGAGGCTGGTTTGGTAAACTATGGAGATGAATTCAAGAAGAGCATGGAAGAAGGCGGCTGGGATTTATCCAAAGTGGATCACAAGGAAATGGAAAAATCTCTGTTGACTATGGTTTTCGGCCAGATGAATGAGCCGCCTGGAGCACGTGCCCGTGTTGCACTTTCGGGACTTACAGTTGCTGAATATTTCCGTGATGGTGACGAACAAAGCGGGGGAAATGATATTTTATTCTTTATCGATAACATATTCCGTTTCACACAGGCAGGTTCCGAAGTATCGGCCTTGCTCGGACGTATGCCTTCAGCTGTAGGTTATCAGCCTACACTGGCATCGGAAATGGGAGTGATGCAGGAACGTATTACCTCAACCAAACGCGGATCAATTACATCCGTTCAGGCTGTGTATGTACCTGCCGATGACTTAACTGACCCGGCTCCTGCTACTACTTTTGCCCACCTTGATGCAACCACTGTATTGAGCCGTAAAATTGCAGAGCAAGGAATTTATCCTGCTGTTGATCCGCTCGATTCTACTTCACGTATTCTTAACCCGGATATCGTTGGCGAGGAGCATTACAACACAGCTCAGCGTGTTAAAGAAATTCTTCAGCGTTACAAGGAATTGCAGGATATCATCGCCATCCTGGGTATGGACGAACTTTCGGACGAAGACAAACTGGTAGTTCAACGTGCACGCCGTGTAGCCCGTTTCCTTTCACAGCCATTCTTTGTTGCTACACAGTTTACTGGAATCCCCGGTGCTTTTGTGGCTATCGAAGATACTATCAAAGGATTTAAAATGATCCTCGACGGTGAAGTAGACGAATATCCTGAATCGGCTTTCAACCTGGTTGGAACCATTGAAGAAGCGATTGAAAAGGGTAAGAAAATGCTGGCAGAAGGCTAGAAGGGAGTGAATAACGAAAAGTGAATAGTGAAAAATGAAGGGCGACAAGGAGAGGGGTGACAAGGAGAGAGGTGACAAGGCGACTGAAACCTGAAGCTATAAACATTTGAACGCCGCAGGCATTTGAACATTGAACCTTTGAACACCCAACCCCTAAAGCTGTCAAACTGAGCGAAGTCAAAGTGCTAACCCCCAAAGCCTTTAAAAAAATGAAAATAGAAATAGTAACTCCTGATACCACAATTTACGAAGGTGAAGTTTCGCTGGCCCAGTTTCCCGGGCTGGATGGTTCGTTCGAAGTATTGAACAATCATGCCGCAATGATTGCCGCGCTTAAAGAAGGCAAGATTAAGGTTGTTGATTCAAAAAAGGCTACTTTGTTTTTTGATATTAAAGGTGGCGTTGTGGAGATACTGAAAAATAAAATACAAGTGCTTGCCGAATAAAATCGGACACTGTACTTTTTGATATTGGAGGGCTTTGGTCCTCCTTTTTTTTTGAAAGATTAGCGATTGTATTTCAGTCGATCCGTTTTGTTTAAACAGATAATCAAGTCATTGGAACGGACAAGCCTGGAATATTCGCGATTCGCGAATTGCAAAGCATCCAATATTGTTTATATCAGAAACGAATGTTAAAGGATTTCTCCATTTTTCACCAGATATTCTGCTTCTCCATTTATGGTTAGTCCTTCATAGATATTTGAATCACACTTTTGTAGCTGGCTTTTAACAGAAATTGCAGATTTCGATTCAGGATTCCAAATTACCAGGTCAGCATCTGAACCAACCTGGATAGAACCTTTTTGCGGATAAAGATCGAAAATCCGGGCTGCGTTTGTTGAGGTTAATCCTACAAATCGCTGCAAACTTATTTTTTTAGTTAAAACACCATAGGTATAAAGCAGCGCCAGCCTGTTTTCGATACCGCCGGCACCATTTGGGATTTTTGTAAAATCGCTTATTCCCATATCCTTTTGTCCTTTTGTATTAAAAGGGCAATGATCGGTGGAAATTACATCCACCGTTCCATCAGCCACTGCCAGCCAAAGCGCTTCCTGGTCTTGCTTTGATCGGATGGGTGGACTGATCACATATTTCAACGACTCTGGTAAAGGTTTTGAATACACGCTTTCGTCGAACAATAAATACTGGGGACAGGTCTCGCAAAACAATGGAAGACCTTCTCTTTTTGCTGCCCTGATGTATTCAATAGACTTTGCAGTTGAAGTATGAACGATATATGTTTTGCAGTTGGTTTTCCTGCAAAGGTCAATTACTTTCCAGACGGATTCGGATTCAACTTCAGCAGGCCGTGAAAGGGCGTGATACAAAGGTTCTGTTTTCCCTTCGCTGAGAAATTTCTTTTGATTTTCGATTATCGCATCTCCTTCTTCACAATGAACAAGCACAATTGCATTCAGAGAAGCAGCCTTAATCATTACCTGTTCGAGCTCCCGGTATTCAATTCCTATACTGCCTTTGTAAGCCAGGTAAGCCTTGAAGGATTTAATACCAACTTCATTCACACACCATTCCATTTGCTCCGGAATGGTTTCATCGTACCATGTGATTCCCATATGCAAGGTGTAGTCCACCAGGCATTTATTAGATTCCTTCAGGCGAAATGCCAGAGCTTTCATCAAAGATTGTCCGTGCGAAGGAGTAACGAAATCAACCAGGAAAGTGGTGCCACCGGCAATGGCGGCTTTGCTTCCACTCTGGAAATCATCACAGGAAGGACCGGCAGGAGTGGGTAATTCCAGATGCACATGAGGATCGATTCCTCCGGGGAAAATGTATTTTCCTTTGACATCAATGATTTTGTAATCGGAGAAATCTTTAGGGTTTAGATGACCAATTTCTTTAAACAGACCTTCACTAACAGCAATATCAGATTTGATGGTTGAATCGGAGTTGATAATGGTTGCGTTGATGATGAGAAGTTGGTTCATACTGAAATTTGTTTAAGTGTCTGCACATCCGGAGGCTTTAGTGTCTGCACACCCGGAGGGTACTTTTATGATACCCGAAGGGTGTAAATACTTGTGACCGAAGGGTGTCTGACACTACTTGGTTTACCCTTATCGAAGTAGCATTGCAATTTTTCCAGTGTCAGACACCCTGCGGGTGTGCAGACACTAGTTCTTTTTCATACATTCCTTCCGGATTCTTCTCGAAACCTAATTTTGAAAGGTATTGTGAATACTTTTCGCTTTTACCTTCGGTGACAACCTTGGTAAAACCTTCATTGATAAAGCGATCTCTGAGCCGGAGGTAAATAAATTTGCCGTTTTTAAAATCTCGGTATTCGGGTAATACAAAGTCGAGCCCGACAGAAAGACAATGGTTTTGATCGCGGTGTGCCAGGAAAACCCCGGCCACAGCCATATTTCGTAAAACAAAAAAACTGACAGTATTCATTTCAGGACGGTAGGCAAACCCGGGAAAGAATTTTTCGATATCATCTTCATGAAATTGGAGGAATCTGATCAGGTACCTGTTATCAGCCCTAACTTCCAGTATTTCAAAAACTTCTTTTTTAGAGTAGATTGAATTCAGATAATAAATATCGACCAAAGCTATAAAAGCATTAAGAAATCCTACAGGCCAGGCTCCTATCAGGAATCCGTAAGCTGAAAAGGATAATGCGCCAACAAGGTTTATCCACCTGAATTTGAGGATGGAACTCATGGTCATTGAGAGTGCGATGGCAATAGAAGCCAGATAGCCAATCCATTGTAAAAGAGATATTTCCATAAAAAAGTTTTGAGTGCCTAAAGTACTTAGAGTGCCTAAAGTGTTATATGCTAACAGCCTTAACCCCTATAACCTAACAGCCTATAAGTGGCAAAATTAATCTAAAAAACGCTATTTTTTCATTTCCGACCAAAGTCTCTCCGCCTGGATGCGTGCATTGGCTAAAATTTTATCTTCGTCAACAGTGAGTATTTTCCTGTTTTCAACTATCAGCCTGCCATTTGAAATCACGTGTTGTACATGCTGCGATTCGATTCCGAATACAAAATGGCCATAGAAATTGCCGGTGTTGAAAGGTGTTGGCGTGTCATAATCAAGCACAACCAGGTTGTTAGGGCCATGTCCTTTAAGACTGTTGCTTTGCAGGTATTTGTCTGCATTGCGAAATCGCTGGTAAACACTGTCGTAACCAATAGTATCGAAATTCTGGCCAACGAAAAATGCTGCCTTGGCGCTTCGCAGCATATCGCTGTGCATGCCATCGGTTCCCATCATAATATTTTCACCAAGTCCTTTGGCATTAAAATATCCTACTTTGTTATTCAGGTTGCTTTCGGTATTCTGAACCACCCAGACAGGACTGTTATTTATGATATTCTTTTCATTTTCGCTCAGATGCAGGCAATGACCAAGAATGGTTTTACCCGATTCGAGAGCGCCAAATTTCTGCAGACGTTCGATAACGCGCATGCCATAGGCTGATTCACAATGATCCTGGTCGCTTTCAGCTTCTGCAACATGGATATGGATTCCACTATCGGATTGTTTTGCGAGTTCAACGGCTTTTTTTAAGGTGTCATCCGAAACTGTAAAAGAGGCATGCAAACCAACTAAACCCTGATGGTTTTTGAGGTGCTCAGCAGTCTCGTTCAGCCCTTCCTCAGCTTTATCCAATCCATCGCGATCCGAAATTTCATAACATAATAAATGTGAAGCGCCCACTTTTTCGAAGGCGTTGGCGATAATTTCCAGCGAACCTTTAATGGCATTTGGCGAAGCATGGTGATCAATCACGAAAGTTACTCCATTTTTAATACAAGCCATAGCCGTATATAGCGCGCTGGCTTCAATCATTTCGGCATCGAGGCATTTGTCGAGTGTCCACCAGACATATTCCAGGATTTCATTGAAATTTTCCGGATTCTTTTTCGGAGCGCCCATTCCGCGGGATAATGCAGAATACACGTGGTGGTGTCCGCAGACAAAGGATTGGGTAATGTATTTCCCGGTACAATCTATTACCGGAGAATTATTATCGTGAGGGATATCTTTGATGAAACTAATTTTCCCGTTTACTCCTTCTTCCACTAAAATGTGAGAGGTTGTAAATTCAAGCGTTTCAGGATGAATATAGGTTCCGTTTTTAAGTAGTAATGACATTGAATAATTGAAATTTAATGAGTATTATTTTGAAGTATGTCTTTGGGAATGATACTATTTTCTATTCTTCCAGTTTTCTATTTTCTTTTTTCGGGGGTAAAAAATTCTCCCCTGTTATAACACTTTTACCCGTTTTGGATTCTAATTCTTTCCTGGCATTTTTTGCTACAGCTCCACCTTTTTTACCTGCTTTGGCATTTTCGTTTAATCCTTGAGCTTGATCTGATTCTGCAATTTGTCGGGTTGATAATTCAGCCAAAGCGGTAAAAATCAATTCAGCTTCGCTCATATGGTCGCGAAGGTTTTGTGATTTCAATCCTTTAAGGTCCTTGTGCTTTTTAACGGTGAGCCCGGTCCATTCCTGATGAATAATATTGGTAAGAAAAGCGAATTCATCAGATTTTTCTATTCCGCTGTCTTTCCAGTAATCAGTGAGTTTGTTCCGGGTTTCCTGTCCGGTCATACGTTGCTGGATCCACTTTTTGCTGCGACCGAGTTTTTGCCAGTTTTCTCTAGCTCGGTCAATGCTTTGCGAAGGATCAGAAATTTCCTGCATACGTTCGTAGCCGGTTTTGGCTAACCACTGCTTGAAGGGTTCGGCTTTGGGTGAAGGAATTGATTGGATCAGCCTTAATAAAGTTTCAGTATCTGCAACATCTGTTTCTCTGCTTTTTCCATCTTCAGCTTTCATTTTCAAACGTACGATTTTTTCGTACACTTCACTTCCCTCTTTTGCTAGCTTCTTTTTCAGGTCACTCCAATATCGTTTAGGAATACTGCTATCAGTTAAAATTTCTATCACATCAATAACGGAAAAATACCAGATTTCCTTTTCGTTGTCGAAATGAGTACGTACTTTTTTCTGTTCAAATAACTTTATCGGTACCATATTAAAATTATTTAAAATGAATAGTTTTAGATAATTTAAATCACATTAAATCAATTTCTTCATTGGTAAGGAATACCTTCTCACACCATCAAAATCGCACAACGCATTGGCAACTGCAGCAGCCGTTGGCACCAGTCCGATCTCGCCCAGACCTTTTGCACCATAGGGTCCGACCGGATCTTTTACTTCAACACCTAATACAACTACTTCCGGCATATCTTTGGCCCGCAAGATTTTTAAGTCACGCATTTTTGTGGAAACCAGTTGTCCGTCAATCATTGGTAAATCTTCCGTTAACGCATAGCCCAATCCCATATGCACAGCGCCTTCAATCTGGCCTTCGAACATAACAGGATTCATGATTTTACCGGCATCGTGGGCAGCGTAAACAGTTTTTATTTTCCCGATTTCATCTAGAACAACTAATTGCGTAGCGTAACCATAGGCAAAATGGGTAATGATTTCCTTTACATCAGCACCGGGTTTGGTAGTCCAGTCGCAGGTGTAATTGCCTTTATAGATTTTCCCTGAAAGTTCCTGTAACCTTTTATGCTTAAGATCTTCACGGATTTGTATTGAGGCATCCAAGATTGCATTTCCAAGTAATGCAGTTGCACGAGATGAGGTTGTCATTCCTGTTGGAATTGCGGCAATGGAATCAACGATTACTTCAACAATTGCCGGGGAAATTCCGGTTTCTTCGCACAAAACCTGAGTGGCAACGGTATGCACGCCCTGGCCCATTTCGGTCCATCCATGATGCAGAATAACCTGCTTTTCTGATTTTATTTCGATGATTACGTCGCTGAAATCAGCCATACCATTTCCAACTCCGCTGTTTTTTATTCCACATGCCAGACCTTTGAAACGGGCTTTGTCGTAAAATGGTTTTACTGCAAGCAGTGTTTCCTGAACACCAACCCCTTTATGAAGAACCTGACCGGTGGCAGTCATTTTGCCTTCGCAAAGCGCATTGTCATAACGAAACTGCCAGCGATCGAAACCGCCTCGTTTGCAAAGTTCATCGATGCAGCCTTCAAGGGCAAAAGCTACCTGGTTGGCACCAAAACCACGCATAGCGCCGCTCGGAATATTGTTGGTATAAACAGTGAGTGCTTCAAGATTTACACAAGGAAAGTGATAAGCACCGCTTGCATGTCCGGCTACACGTTCCATTACTTTGGTTCCGACTGAAGCGTAAGCACCGCTATCGCCAACGGCATAAAGTTTAAGCCCGGTGAGCTTTCCATCCTTATCGCAACCCACTTCCATATCCATATAAACAGGGTGACGTTTTGGATGCATTCGTATAGATTCATCGCGTGAAAGCACCAATTTTACAGGCTTTTTGAGAAGCCAGGCAAACAAGGAGGTATGTCCCTGGACGGTCATATCTTCTTTTCCACCAAAACCACCACCGGTAGAAACGAGCGTTACCCGTACTTTTTCGACTGGTAAATTTAATATGGCGGCAACCTGTTTCCTGTCTTCATAAATCCCTTGTCCGTTTGAATACAAGTGAACTCCATCTTCAAAAGGCATAGCCACGGCACCTTCTGTTTCGAGGAAAGCGTGTTCAATACGCTGGGTCTGGTAAATGCCTTTGGCAACAAAATCGGAACCAGCCAGTATTTCATCCGCGATTCCGCCACGGTAAACCCGGCAGGTTTCCAAAAGATTATCCCTGTCAGGATGGACCTTCAACGCTCTCGGTTTTATGGCTTCGTGCGGATCGGTAACCGGTTTGAGAACCTCATACTTTACCTTTATCAATTTAACAGCTTCACGCGCAATATCTTCGGTTACGGCGACTACACCGGCCAGTACATCACCAATGTAGCGGGTTGTTTCGCCGGGTTTGATCATTAAAGGCCAGTCCTTAAAAATCAGTCCGACAAACCGGTTGCCGGGAATATCATCAGCAGTTATTATTCTGACAACACCTTTTAATTTCAATGCTTCAGAAATATCAATTTCCAAAACCATTGCTTTAGCATGATCCGAAAAATATAAAGCTCCGTAAAGCATTCCTTCAAACTTCAGATCATTCACGAACAAACGTTTCCCGACAGCCATTTCATACGCTTCGTATTTTGGATACGAAGTGCCGACATGACCTGAAAGTGTTGTGCTTGCTGAAGGTTGGTACTGTTGAATCCGTTGAGCTGCTTCATGAATGGCATCTATAATTTTCACATAACCTGTGCAGCGGCAAAGGTTCAGCGTAAGGGCTTGTTTTATTTCGTCCCGGTTTGGTGTTGGATTTTTCTTAAGAAGAATGTTCGTTCGCATCAGGAAACCGGGAGTGCAAAAACCACACTGAACGGCGCCTTTCTCAACAAATGCTTTAGCCAGAATATCCCTTACATCTTCAGGCAATCCCTCCAGTGTATTAACTTTTGCGTTTTCAAGTTTTTTTAGCGGTGTGAGGCACGAAAGCTTTGCTTCGCCGTTAATCTCAACCATACATGCGCCACAGGCACCCTGGCAGGAACAGCCGTCTTTTATTGAAGTGATGTTTTTTTCAAGGCGCAAATACTTAAGCAGGGTAGTGTCGGGATTGCCGCCGAACATTTCGGTCTTGCCATTTAATTCAAATTGTATCATAAAATACTCAGATTTTACCGTTTAAGAATTGTTCAACGGAATGCATATCCGGCGAAACCGGCATAGGAATTTCAAAAAGAGATTGAACCGCATTCAGGTCTTTCAAGCCGCAACCTGTAAGAAGAACCACGTTGGTTGAAGATTTCGGAATCAGATACCTGTTTTTATAATCAAGGAAACCAGCAAAAGCAGCAGCAGCAGCCGGTTCAGTGAAAATACCGGTGTTTTTTGACAGGATGGATGAGGCTCTCAGAATATCATCGTCAGATACTGTGATGGTTTGTCCGTGATATTTTGTGATGTAACCAGCTGCCATATGGAAGTTCCTGGGAATATCAACGGAAATGCTGTCGGCTATGGTTTCCGATGGTGTAGATACAAATTCCTCTTTGCCGATATTGTCAACCAGGTTGGAACTCCGCGCGGCCTGAACGGCAATAATGACGGGCATTTTTTCGATTATACCCATTTCAAGCAAATCTTCAAATCCTTTAAAAACCCCGGAAATAATTACACCGTCGCCAACAGGCACAAAAACATAATCAGGAATTTGCTCATGCAGTTGGCTGTATAACTCGAACGAAACCGTTTTTTTCCCTTCAATCGTAAACGGATTAAAGGCTGTATTCCGGTTGTACCAGCCGAAGCGTTTGGTAGCTTCAATGCTCAGGTCGAAAGCTTTATCGTAATTTCCGGCAACCGGAACAAGCGTGGCTCCATACATCACGATCTGCGTAAGCTTGGCTTTTGGAGCCGTTGAAGGAACGAAAATCACTGCTTTCTGGCCTTGTGCCGCGCACATTCCAGCTAAAGATGAACCAGCATTTCCAGTCGAAGCAGCCACAATGGTATCAATACCATTTTCTTTCGCGAAAGCTGAAACCACGGCGGAAGCTCTGTCTTTAAAAGAAAAACTGGGATTCTGGGAATCGTCTTTCAGATAAAGTTCAAAATCAAGGGTCTGGCCGTTTAGTGAATGGATTTCATACAGCGGAGTTTTGCCAACACGCAGATTGGGGAAATTCTTCTTATCGTTGACAGGCAATAATTGAATGAAATCGTTTTCCTCCAGTTCCCGGAATGATAATTTGCTCAATGTTTTGTAATCATAAATTACTTTCAATACACCAAGCGGAGGTTGGTCCGACAGTTGTTTAGTACTGCAGTCGGGGCATAGATAAATAATTTCGCCTGCGGGAATGTGTTTACCGCAATCGGAACATTGGTATATGAATTTGGAAGTCATTTGTTTGAAAATTATAAGTAGATGAGACTGAGTAAAGTGTCAGTCGCGTATGGTTGTTAAGTGTCAGACACCTGAAAAAGGTGTGCAGACACTTAACTCGTTTTTGGTTGTGCAGACACTGACTACATTCTTTTCAGCACTCCTGTTTCTTCATTAAAATCATTAATCATTTCATCCCAGCGTTCAGCCTGTTGAAACTGCTGATCCCACACATCACGGTCGTTCCAGAGCTGGTTCAGATCTTCGAGTTCTTTTTCCTGCTGTTCAATCCAGGTAAAATACTTGAGGTTGTGAATAGCTTTACGGTCGTAATAAGTAAGTTCTTTGAGATGATCAGTGTTTTGTCCGAAAAGACACTTTTCCATATCCTTAGCGGCTTGCAACGTAGTGTATGCGCCCTTTTCTGTGTTCAGCTCTTCTAAACGGGAAGTATACATTTCAGCCGCGTCGGTGGCAAGACTTATAATTACATCATCACCGTTCATTTCGTAATATTTGGCCGTTTTAATTGCCGATAAAATATTTGCAATTCCTGAAATACCGATCAGCTCAAGCTTTTCGACAAGTTCGTCATCAATTCCAATAGATTTCAAATAACTTTTCCCAACCGGTTCGTTAAACAGTCTGAACAGGCGCATGCAATCTTCGTCGTCGATGGCTGTTACCATATCGGTATTTTTTGCATTATGAACCCATGGAACATGTTTATCGCCGATGCCTTCGATACGGTGTCCACCAAAGCCATTGTTGAGCAAGGTCGGGCATTGCAGCGCTTCGGAGGCAACAATTTTCATGTGTGGGAATTGCTTTTTAAGGTAATCACCGGCACCGATAGTTCCAGCTGAACCGGTTGCTGAAACGTAGGCAGCCAGCTGTCCTTTTGCTGATTTTACCGAGTTAAAGACTTCTTCAACAGCCGGGGCTGTAACATTATAATGCCAGCATGGATTCCCGAATTCATCGAACTGGTTGAAGATCACACAATCAGGACGATTGCGCCGGATATCCCAGCATTTGTCATAAATTTCCTTTACGTTTGATTCGCAGCCGGGAGTAGCAATTACTTCGGCGCCAATTTCCTTTAGCCAGGAAAACCGTTCTTTGCTCATTTCCTCGGGAAGGATAGCAACAGCAGTTACATCCATAAGATGCGAGTCGAAAGCACCGCCGCGGCAATAGTTGCCTGTTGATGGCCAAACAGCTTTATGATAGGTAGGGTCGAATTCACCGGTAAGAATTCGTGGAGCGAGGCATCCGTAAGCAGCTCCGACTTTATGTGCTCCAGTAGGGAAATATTTCCCTACAAGCAGAATGATACGGGTTTTTACGCCGGTAATTTCCGAAGGAATTTCAACATAGTTAACACCACCATAAAGGCCGCCTTTTGGAACAGGTTGATTTTTCCAGGTAATTCTGAAAAGGTTGGCCGGATGAAGATCCCATAATCCAATGTTTTTCAGTTGATCTTTAATTTTCCCGGGAACAAGTTCGGGGTTGCGCATCTGTGCAAATGTCGGTAGGACGATGCCTTTTTCGCGGAAGCGCTCTATGGCTTTTTGCCTGGCTGCCGGGTTTACGATTTTGTCTGTAAGTTTTATCATTTTTTAAGCTTTTACGCTGCAAAGTTATGAATGTAAATGTTGATTCTGTTATAATTCACCACAATAGACATATCAGGTCACATTAGTGGATTTTGAATAAGCCGGAAAGTTTGCAGTAATTGATATATTGCCATTAGTTCAGGAAGACGCTTTACCATTTGTTCTTATGAAATCCCTTTCTTTTGCGTCCTGATATGCCTATTGGGATTTAATGACTTTGTCCGGATTTATGATCCAACAGTTGTAACCGAATCAATCAACACTTTCATCTCTGCCGCTTTATTTAATGTGATTCCCGAATTACCAGCTTTCAATTTTATTATGTGAATGATGTGAAAATCAACCAGATCAAAACTAACCGAGATTTCTTCATCAGAATAATTATAGGCGTTTTCATCTTTGGTCAATTTCATTATTTTATCTCCATTCCGGTGAAGCAATATAGAAGTATCTCCATTCTTTTGAAGTAAAAAACCGTTTTCAGTCTGGTTAAAACTCTTTTCAGTAAGACAAAAACGCGGTTTATCGCTGAATGGCGAACCTTTGGTCGGGCAGAAAGTGGTACAGTTTCCACATTCGTTACAGAAATCAGCCACATTCAGTACCTGGTATTTTTGCTGGATTTTTAAATGACTTTCTATTTCAAAGGAAGCATCTTCACCACTGAAACCAACTTTCCAGACCGGAACCTCAGCCGCTTGTGTATGGTAATAATTGTTGGCGCGATTCGGGCAAACCGTAACGCAGACACTGCAAACATCACCACATTGCAGACAACGCGAAGCTTCCTGTATGGCTGATTCCGCAGTGAATTCAGGATGATCACCGGCAATTTGTTTAGCTATTTTAATCCTTCGTGACTTAGCTACGATAAAATCGCTGTGCGACATTTTTTTATCCGAAGAAAGTTTTTCGGAAGGAAGGACAATTCCTGCTTTTGCAGCGATCTGGATGGCTGCTTTGCGGCCGTCGCCAACTGCTTTTACAATGGTTGCAGCGCCACGCATGGCATCGCCACCTACAAAAACACCAGGAATTGAAGTTTCGTAAGATCCTTTCACGGTTTGAAGTTCACCGTAAGTGATAAAGTCAATGTCAATATCCTGTCCAAGTGCAGGAATTAATGAATCTACCGGAAATTCAACAAATTGGCCTGCAATTTTAACAGGAGCCAGGCGCGAATCAGTTGAGGATTTTACCAACTCCATTTTAGTGCAAACAATTGAAGAAATACGATTCCCGCTCAAGACCAGTTTTTCCGGAGCAAGTAATTCATGCAATTCAATTCCTTCGGTAAGCAAAGCTTTGATTTCATCCACATCGGCGGGCATTTCGTTGCGGGTGCGGCGATACAGAACTTTGACAGAACTGCCTGGTTTTGAAAATCGTTTGGCTGTACGGGCAACATCCATGGCTGTATTTCCCCCTCCGATAACGATGATATTCTTCCCTAAATCAGTTAGCTTTCCAAGTTTCGTGTTTTTCAGAAACTCAAATGCATTTAAAATTCCTGCCGCATTTTCGCCTTCCATTTGCAGGGTTTTAAAGCGCTGAGCTCCGGCTGCAATATAAACTGAATCATATTCCGACCGCAGGCGGGCAAAAAGCTGGCTATCAATTTTTGAGTTATACTGTATTTTTACTCCCAGATTTTCAATACGTTCAATATCCTTTCTCAGCGATTCCATTTTCAGCCTGAATTCAGGAATGGCCTCGGAAACCATGCCGCCGGGAATGGATTTAGTTTCGAAAATTTCAACTTCAAAACCACCCATTCGTAAAAAGTAAGCACAACTTAATCCCGAAGGACCCGCACCTATAATAGCTACTTTCTTACCGTTTGACGGGGAAATGCTGATATCAGCTTCAAAACCTTTTTCGGCAACAAAGCGTTTCACTTCTTTAATTTTCAGCGCTTGCTCATAGTTGATGCGTGTGCATTTTGTCTGGCACATATGATCGCAAGCCACTCCAAGTACATTCGGGAATGGATTCTTAATCATGATCACATCAAAAGCTTTTTGGAAATCACCTTGCGAAGTATGATACAGGTATTCCGGAATATCCTGGTTTGTCGGGCATTCATCCACACAAGGCGCATGAATACAGTCGAAAAAACCTAATGAGCGGCTGGTCTTTATGCTTTTGGTTGCAAAAGGATCGCGTTTATAATCCTCATTCAGCACAACTTCGTCGGCGTACGCGTTCAGTTTTTCGAGGGGTGACCTGGTTTCCTTATGCTTTTTCTCAGACAGATTTTCAATATACTGAGCCAATCGTCCGTAACCGCCGGGTTTCAGAATATCAGAACAAACCGTAACCGGTTTCAATCCACTTTCGATCAGGTCGTTGATATTGAAACAATCGGCACCGGCTGAAAAAGACACATTCAGTTTCCCATTGAATTCGTTCTGTAATTTCCTGACCACGTTTACACTGATCGGATGCAAAGCCCGGCCACTCATATACATCATCTGTTCGTGAACAGGGAAAACGTTTTTATGATTTATGCTTTCAAGCGTATTGGTGAGTTTTACGCCAAAAAATAATCCTTCGGAATCAGCTGTTTGCTGAAGTCTTTGGATGATTCCAATAGCATCAGGATATTTCAGGTCATGCTCAAAGGCAATATCAGGAATGGTATTTTTAAACCCAAGCTTGTTGTTTAAAATATCGCGGAGTTCATCTTTTCCGAGTAGAGTTGGATTAAGTTTCACCAGCGTATGAAGTTTTTTCTCTTTCAACAGGTAATGACCGATTTTCTCAATTTCGTCGGGCGGACAGCCGTGCATGGTGCTAAGGGTAATATTATCGGAAATACGATCAGGAATTGTACTATTTGCAAGTTCAGGATAAAAAGGCAGCAATTCGTCAATCATCTTTTGTTTAGCCACACCGCAATCCGACATGCTTTTCAGGAACCATTGCATGTTTTCATTCTGAATGCCAGCAAAATTGTAGCCGATGCTCATATTGAAGATGAAGCCACGTTTTTGCTGCTTGTCCCATCCGAATTTATGCTGAAGCAAATGAATCAGTATCCATGCTTTCAGGTATTCATCAAACGATTCATGTATGCGAAGTTCCTGCGACCATTCGCAGTTGTAACCTTCGTCCTGCATATCGATGCAAGGTTTCGATATTTCGAGTTCGTCCAGAGTTTGAATTGTTTTCAATTCGATGTAGCTTGCGCCGCAAAGCCAGGCTGAGATAATATTCTGAGCCATTTGTGTATGCGGACCGGCAGCAACGCCCAAAGGAGTATACAGATGCTGCCCGAAGATATCCATTGAAAGTCCTTCGTGGTTTTCGGGATTAAAGAACAATTTTTCAGGTATGCCAAAAATTTCTTTCCGGGTAGTAAATTCAGTTTCGATCAGAGTAAAAAGTTTTCCTGCGGAAACAGGAGAAAATGCGGTGGAATGGATCATTGATTAGAGTTTAAAATAAGTGCCTAGAGTGCCTAAAGTACTTAGAGTGCCTAAAGTACTTAAAATGATTGGAGTGCTATAATACATAGAAATCTTTTAGTATCATTATTAATTGTTTTTTCGTTTTCAACTTTATTCACTCAAGCACACTTTAGTGCACTTTAGGCACTTGATGTAACATGTAGAATAGCCGCTAAAGATGGCTATGGTTTCAACTTATCACTCACCGAAGTAAATATAGCAAGTAACTCATTTGCTTCAGTCAACATCAAATTTACTTCTATAGAATCTAGCCAGTTCATATCCAAAACTATTTCAAGCCAATATACAGTTTCACTTGATTCGCTTTCACAAATCTGTATTTTGTTGTAAAAATCAGCTTTACTTCTTGCCCGGTTTGCTTCGCGGTAATTTGCGCCTATGCTGGTTCCTGATTTTGTTAACTGATTCCTAATTACTCTTCCTTCCTGTGTGCTTGGTAAAGTAGTACAAAGCCGGATGATGCGAATAGCAAACTGTTTGGTCCTGATTTCTAGTTGTTTTGCAAATTCTTTATTTTCCATGAGTAGAATTTTAAATCCTTATTTATGAAAAAGGTAGTGCCTAAAGTACTTAGAGTGCCTAGAGTGCCTAAAGTGCCTAAAGTACTTAGAGTGCTTAGAGTACTTAAAGTGAATGGAGTAACCGAGCTATTTGAGAATCTTTCAGTATCATTATTAATCGTTGTATGGTTTTTAACTCTGGGCACTTTAGCGCATTTTAGTGCACTCTAGGCACTTTTTTCTACTTTTGTAAAATTAGAAAATAAATAGAATGAAAGAAGCATTATTTGCACAAACATCATGTATCATACTTGCGGCAGGAAATTCAGTGAGAATGGGTACAGATAAAGCCTTACTCAAATTTAATGCGGATCAGACTTTTCTTCAAAAAATCAGTGAAGCCTATTTGTTGGCAGGTATTGAACAGGTAATCGTAGTTGTAAATTCTGAGTTGTTTATACTGATCAGAGAAAGCAATCATAATCTTTCAAAAAAGGTTCTTCTGGTTATTAATGACAAACCGGAACTCGGCAGGTTTTATTCTCTTCAAACCGGGATAAAGTTCCTGAAACCTGGCAATTCGTGTTTTTTTCAAAATATAGATAATCCTTTTACATCTGAAAAATTGCTCTGTGAATTGATAATCTTTAAAGACACAGCTGATGTTATAATGCCAACTTATCAAAAGAAATCAGGGCACCCGGTTTTGATCAGTCCATTACTTGCGCAGGAAATTTTGAGAACATATAATTCTGATTTAAGAATAGATCTGTTTTTAAAACAGTTTGAAGTAAAAAAAACAGAAACTATTGACCCCAATATTCTAGTGAATATTAATTCCCCCGAAGATTATTCAAGCTGGATGTAACGCCTGTATACTGCGACCAGAATATTTCGGATATCCCTGTAATTTGAACAATTTGCATTTTTAAAAATGTCCCGGAAACTTAATTTCATTTTAATTGGGCAGTTTTTTAAACCCTCTATTACCGAACAATTTACCGCCATAAACTGTTAGTAGACACTACAATTGTTCAGAAAAATTTCTTCATCACTCCATTTTGTATTACTAACAATTAGGGATCATTTATCAATGTCGTTTAGTTAAGGATATTGGATAATAAAATTGTTAAACACAAAAAACGCAAAGATGTCGCAAAGTACCGCAGAGCTTTTATTGTCATACTTCTTTGCGGAACTCTGCGCAGAACTCTGCGGCTCTCTGCGGTTAAATCTTCAACATTTTCTGTTAATTAAACAACATTGGATCATTTATATGAAATTACCCAAGAGATAAGTTATTATGCTTTTGGTATTGATTATATGAAAATTGGTGAGGTTTTCAGCAGAGCTATTACATGGTATTATAAATATCAGCAAAAAAACCGCTTTAAATTCTTGAAGAATACAGGTCTTCACTCTTTTTAAAATACCCGCAAAAATGCATAAAGTCCATATTAATACGCACATCAAAAATCACTATACCAAAACACTGCTTTTCGAGGAAATTCTGGAACGGCTAAAGCAACAGGGAATTGATCCGGATATTATAACCCGGAATGACCTGAATGGAGTTGATGAGTTTCATGTACGGGGAGCAGAAGTTTCCAGGGAAATTGCAAAGGAAATAAACCTGGATGGAAGCCAGGTTTTAGATGTTGGTTGTGGAATAGGAGGACCCGCAAGAATGCTTGCTGACGAATTTAACTGTGAAGTTACGGGTATTGATATGAGCCATGAGTTTATACTCACCGCGCGTAAATTATCGGCGCTGGTCGGACTCAGGGATAAAACAGAATTTATCCAGGGCGATGCGTTGGAATTGCCTTTCGAAAACGGAACATTTGATGTGGCCTGGACACAGCATGTGCAAATGAATGTGAATGATAAAGCCAGGTTTTATTCCGAAATCGCCCGGGTTCTGAGTGATAAGGGAATATTTATCTACTACGATGTATTCAGGAAGGGTAAAGATGATTTGGATTATCCTGTTCCCTGGGCTAATGATCCTTCAATCAGTTTCCTTGGAACTATTCTCAACATGGATACTATCCTCACTAATCTTGGGCTTAAAAAAGTCCAGGCTACCGACCAGACGGAAAATGCATTAACCTTCTTTTCAGCTATGTTTGAAAAGAATAACAAAAACGGAAATCAAAATTTGGGACAGGATGTATTCATGGGTGCTTCATCGCCCGAAAAATTCGGCAATTTACTCAAAGGGCTTAAAGAACATAAGATCGTTCTTCAAAGCGGTATTTATAGGAAGAAGTGATAGCCCTCGTAAATTATAAACTCTATAGAATCCTGCTACATTTGGATTTATACCCCTTGACTGAATAAATATACACATATTTACAATCAGGAATATATTTATAAGGAGGCATGATTTTAATGATATTGGTTAAGTTGCAGAATATGAATAACATATATGATAAAATATCATTTTTAATCGTTCAGTAATTTACTTAAAAATCGTAAAAACGCGTTGAAAACCCGTATAAAATGTTGAGCATGTAAAAATAGGCCGTATTTTTGTAGCCACAAACACCATTTGCATGTCAGTCATTTCTTCAAACAGCATTATTAACCTCCTCGTCCTCCTCCTCTGGAAAATCCAGGTGGGTTAGGAATGTTGTTTAACTAAATATAAACAGAAGCCTCTCTCACTTGAACTGAGAGGGGCTTTTTGATGTAAAAGAATCATCTGAATTAGCACTGATAATGAAGTTCTTAGTTTAAAAAATAAAAAATGTAGCCACAGATTGCGCAGATAAACACAGATAACAAAAAAAACATTCGCAAAAATCTGTGAAATCTGTGGCAAAGAAGAGTTTTAGTCCAAAACTAAAAATCATTTTGAATACAAAACTGTTTATGAATAGTGCCTTTGCTTTTTAAAATGTCAATCAGCAGATTAATAAATTTTGAATCATTGAATTGAAATTAAAATCCAATAAAAACATAATGCAGATCCCACTTCGCAGCGATACATCAACCAAAGGACGTAAAATGGCCGGAGCCCGCAGCCTCTGGCGTGCAAATGGCATGAAAGATGAGCAATTTGGTAAACCGCTGATTGCCATTGCCAACTCGTTTACACAATTTGTGCCGGGTCACGCGCATTTGCATTCAATTGGCCAGTACGTTAAAGGACTCATCGAAGCGCAGGGTTGTTTTGCCGCCGAATTCAATACCATTGCCATTGATGATGGTATCGCCATGGGTCACGACGGAATGCTGTATTCACTGCCCTCCCGCGATCTGATCGCCGATAGTGTTGAATACATGGTAAATGCTCATAAAGCCGATGCCCTTATCTGCATCAGCAACTGCGACAAAATTACTCCCGGCATGCTGATGGCTGCCATGAGGCTTAATGTTCCCACCATTTTTGTTTCCGGTGGACCGATGGAAGCCGGTGTTATGGGTGACCGCAAACTCGACCTGGTGGATGCCATGGTTATGGGTGCCGACGATAGTGTTAGCGATACTGATCTTGCCAAAGTTGAGCAATCCGCTTGCCCGACCTGTGGATCTTGCTCAGGCATGTTTACTGCCAACAGCATGAACTGCCTGACTGAAGCTTTAGGTTTGTCACTTCCCGGTAACGGAACCGTTGTTGCAACACATGTCAACAGGCTCAAACTTTTCGAAAAAGCCGCCGGTCGTATTGTTGAAATGGCCCGCGAATATTATGATAAAGGAAATGAAACCGTACTTCCCAGGCAGATAGCATCCAAAAAAGCCTTTACAAATGCCATGACATTGGATATTGCCATGGGCGGATCGACCAATACCGTATTGCATTTGCTTGCCGTTGCTCACGAAGCCGGCGTTGATTTCACCATGAAGGATATTGATGAGCTTTCGCGCAAAACACCTTGCCTCTGTAAAGTTTCGCCCAGTTCGCAGTATCATGTTGAAGATGTTAACCGTGCAGGTGGTATATTGTCGCTGCTTGGCGAATTGACCCGTGCAGGGCTTATGGATACTTCAGCTTACCGTGTTGACGGGTTGAACCTGGAACAGGCAATAAATTCTTTTGATATTCAAAGTGCCGATGTTACCGCCGAAGCCATGCAGATATTCAGCAGCGCACCGGCTCACAAGATTAACCTTGTAATGGGATCGCAGGATACCCGTTATGCAAAACTGGATGATAACCGTATTTCCGGTTGTATACGCGATGTTGAACATGCCTATTTCCAGGATGGAGGTCTTGCCGTTTTATACGGAAACATTGCCACAAAAGGCAGTATCGTAAAAACTGCCGGTATTGATCCCGCTCTTTTTCACTTCGAAGGAACAGCAAGGGTTTTTGAATCGCAGGATGAAGCCGTTCATGGTATATTGAGTGGGAAAGTAAACGCAGGTGATGTGGTTGTAATCCGTTACGAAGGACCCAAAGGCGGCCCCGGAATGCAGGAAATGCTTTACCCGACCTCCTATCTAAAAACACTGAAACTCGACAAAGTTTGTGCTTTAATAACCGATGGCCGTTTTTCGGGAGGGACTTCCGGACTTTCCATTGGCCATGTTTCGCCCGAAGCAGCAGCTGGCGGAGAAATTGCGCTGATTAAAGATAATGATATTATCGTAATTGATATAGCCACGCGCTCAATAAATCTTAAAGTTAGTGAAGCAGAGCTGAAACTCCGAAAGAATACCGAATCCGCACGTGCGAAAGAAGCTTATACCCCGCAAACCAGGAAGAGAAACATATCAACTGCCCTGAAAATTTATGCAAAGCATGTTTCATCTGCCGATACCGGGGCTGTCAGGTTGTTAGATTAGCAACTGGATTGAAAATATGGAATCTAATTTAATCGGTCACCAATCCTAAAGAATTATACTATTGATAAATAACCAACAGAGATAATTATGACGACTAAAGAAAAAGAAACCCGTAGGTCACAGCAGCAGGATGTTGAAATTACCGGTAGCGAAGCTGTTATCCGCTCTTTGATTGCTGAAGGCGCGGAAGTTATTTTCGGTTATCCCGGTGGTGCCATTATGCCGGTGTACGATGCATTATACGACTATCGCAATGCACTCAGGCACATCTTAACCCGCCACGAACAAGGCGCCGTGCACGCTGCACAGGGTTATGCCCGCGTAACGGGAAAAGTAGGCGTTTGTATTGCCACTTCCGGCCCAGGCGCCACTAACCTGATGACCGGTATTGCTGATGCACAGATTGATTCAACCCCTTTGGTCTGTATTACAGGGCAGGTTACTTCAGGATTGCTTGGTACGGACGCTTTCCAGGAATCAGATGTGGTTGGCCTTTCGATGCCGGTTACCAAATGGAATTTCCAGATTACAACTCCGGAAGATATTCCTGAAGCCATTGCCAAGGCTTTTTATATTGCCGCTTCAGGCAGACCGGGACCGGTTTTGCTGGATATTACCAAAGACGCACAGTTTGGCAAGTTGAAATACAAATATGCCAAATGCCATAAAATCAGGAGTTATGTTCCCGAATATCCTGTAAATAAAGAGAAATTAGCTGAAGCAGCAACCTTAATAAACGGGGCAAAGAAACCTTTCCTGGTTTTCGGACAGGGAATTATGCTGGGAGAAGCGGAACGGGAACTGAAAAGTTTTATAGATAAAACCGGTATCCCCGCAGCATGGACACTCCTGGGCTTATCAGCTTTAAACAGCGATCACCCTTTAAACGTAGGAATGCTGGGAATGCACGGCAATTATGGTCCGAATATTAAAACCAATGAATGTGATTTGCTGATTGCCGTTGGAATGCGCTTCGACGACCGCGTAACCGGTACGCTGAAAACCTATGCCAAGCAGGCAAAAATCATTCATATCGAAATTGATCCTGCCGAAATCAATAAAAATGTAAAAACGGATGTGGCCTTATTGGGCGATGCCAAGAAAATACTTCGTTTGTTGACCCATATCGTTAGTCCGAACAAGCATAAGGAATGGGTGAAAGAATTCAAACAAGCCATGGCTATTGAAGTAAAAAAGGTTATTCATTCTGATGTATATCCTACAAAACCTGGTTTAACAATGGGAGAAGTAGTCCGCAGGGTTTCGGAATACACTAAAAATAAGGCCGTAATTGTTTCGGATGTGGGTCAGCATCAAATGGCTACGGCGCGTTATTCCAGGTTCACACAGCCACGAAGCCATATCACTTCAGGTGGTCTGGGAACAATGGGTTTTGGATTGCCCGCAGCCATCGGCGCCAAATTAGGCGAGCCCAACCGCGAAGTTGTAGTGTTTGCCGGTGATGGTGGTTTCCAGATGACCATCCAGGAACTGGGTACCATTGCCCAGGAAAAACTGGGTGTAAAAATGGTGATCCTTAACAATCATTTCCTGGGAATGGTTCGTCAGTGGCAGGAACTCTTCTTTGAAAAAAGATATTCTTTCACCGAAATATTAAGTCCCGACTTTGTAAAAGTAGCTGATGCGTATGGCATTCCGGGCAACCATGTTACGGACCGCGATAAACTTGATGATGCCATCAAAGTTATGTTCGAGACCGAAGGCCCTTATTTGCTGGAGGTTAACATTGAAAAGGATGATAATGTCTTCCCCATGGTTCCCGCAGGAGCATCCGTTTCCGATATCCTGTTGAGTCCTGAAGATGCGGTAAAATAGGGCCTATGGCAGCTATTTAAATATGGTTAAGGTAGAGGTTAAGGTAGAGGTTAAGATAGTTCTAAGATAAATCCTGCAACTTGTCACCCTGGACGAAATAAGAGGGTCAACCTCAACCTCAGCCTGAACCTCAACCTGAACCTCAACCTCAGCCTCAATCTCAACCTCAACCTGAACCTCAACCTCAACCTCAACCTGAACCTCAATCAGAACCAAAGTATCACAAGAATAGTTAAACAGTGTAACTTCTGACATAATGAAACAAGAATATATCATATCGGCATACAGCGAAAACCATATCGGTTTGCTGAACCGCATTACAATCATATTTACTCGTCGCAAAGTAAACATCGAGAGCCTTACCGTTTCCGAATCAGCCCTGAAAGGCATTTCCAAGTTTACTATTGTAGTAAATGAAACAAAAGATAAGGTTAGCAATATTGTTAAGCAGATTGACAAACAGATTGAAGTCCTCAAAGCATTTTACCATACAAACGAGGAAATGATCTTCCAGGAAATCGCTTTGTATAAAGTGCCTACCGCTCCGCTTATGGAAAGCGACCAGATTGAAAAACTGATTCGCAAGCACAATGCGAGGATACTCGAAATTACCCCGGAATATACGGTTATCGAAAAAACCGGGCATAAGGAAGAAACCCAGGAATTATTCAATGGATTAAATCCGTTTGGTGTGCTGCAGTTTATACGCTCAGGCAGAATAGCAATTACCCGCTCGCCTATCGAAAAACTTTCGGAATTCCTGAAAGAAAGAGATGCGCTGCTGGCAAAAATTGAATCCAAAGGTAAAATATCCAAAGTGTAAGGACTGAATTATTCTGAAGATACCTGAAATGAAGAAGGAATTTATAATCACCACCTACAGCGAAAACCATATCGGTTTAACGAACCGCATTACCATTATTCTCACACGCCGGCAAGTGAATATCGAAAGCCTCACGGGTTCTGAATCCGCCTTGCCTGGAGTTCATAAAATCACAATCGTAATAAACGAAGAAGAAGAGAAAGTCAAAAACATCGTAAAACAGATTGATAAAATTGTAGATGTTCTCAAAGCCTTTTATCATACCAACGAGGAAATGATTTACCAGGAAATAGCTTTGTATAAAGTACTTACAAAGTCATTAATGGAAAGTGATGAGATTGAAAAACTGATCCGCAGCCATAACGCGCGGATTCTGGAAATCACTCCTGAATACACCGTTATCGAAAAAACGGGTCATAAAGAAGAAACCCAGGAGCTGTTTCAAGGGTTGAACAAGTTCGGAGTGTTGCAGTTTATACGTTCAGGAAGGATTGCTCTGACGCGTTCACCCATAGAGAAGTTATCGGAATTCCTTAAGGAAAGGGACGAGCTTCTGGAAAAGGTAGAGACGAGAAGGAAATTGAGAAAGGCGAATTAAAAAAGGTTGGAAGAGGGAAGTCGGAAGACGGAAGAGGGAAGAGGGAAGTCGGAAGATGGAAGTCGGAAGTCCGAAACTGGAATCTTTGAAAACCAATAAAATGGAATCAATTCAAAAGAATAAAAATCACCAGATCAATGAATAAAAAACTTAAACGGAACGAAAATTTATGTCGGTTGAAACCCTTCCGACTCCCGACTTCTGACAAACAAATAACGATTAACTAATAACGATTAACTAATAATTTTCAAAAACAATGGCAAAAATCAAATTTGGATCAACTGAAGAAAATGTAGTAACCCGCGAAGAGTTTCCTTTGGCAAAAGCTATAGAAACCCTTAAAGATGAAACCATAGCAATTATAGGGTATGGCGTTCAGGGCCCGGGTCAGTCGCTCAACCTCCGTGACAATGGTTTTAACGTGATCATTGGTCAGCGGTCAAACTCCAAATCATGGGACAAGGCAGTTAAAGACGGCTGGGAGCCGGGCGTTACACTTTTCGATATAGAAGAAGCCTGCCAGAAAGGCACCATCCTCCAGTTCCTGTTGTCCGATGCCGGCCAGATCGCCTTATGGCCAACCATCAAAAAAAACCTGACTCCGGGAAAAGCGCTTTACTTTTCACATGGTTTTGGCATTACCTACAAAGAACGCACTGGAATTATTCCTCCGGCTGATGTTGATGTGATCCTGGTTGCACCAAAAGGATCAGGAACCAGCCTCAGAAGGATGTTTCTGCAAGGCAGGGGACTTAATTCAAGCTATGCTATTTTCCAGGATGCTACAGGCCGTGCTTTCGACCGCGTTGTTGCTTTGGGAATCGGAGTTGGATCAGGATACCTTTTCGAAACCGATTTCAAAAAAGAAGTTTTCTCGGATTTAACCGGCGAACGTGGTACGCTGATGGGAGCCATCCAGGGAATTTTTGCCGCGCAATACGATGTTTTACGCAGCAAAGGACACAGCCCTTCCGAAGCTTTTAACGAAACCGTTGAAGAACTGACACAAAGCCTGATGCCGCTTGTAGCCGAGAACGGGATGGACTGGATGTATGCCAATTGTTCAACTACAGCACAGCGTGGCGCTCTCGACTGGTGGAAGAAGTTCCGCGATGCAACCAAACCTGTTTTTGAAGAATTGTACAACGAAGTAGCCAGTGGCAACGAAGCCCAGCTTTCGATCGACTCGAACAGCAAGCCTGATTACCGCGAGAAACTCGAAGTTGAACTGAAAGAACTCCGCGAATCGGAAATGTGGGTGGCTGGTGCGGCTGTACGCAAATTGAGGCCGGAAAATAATTAGGAGGTTTTAGGGGTTAGGAGTTGGGGGTTAGGGTATCCGAATTCCAATAATCCTTAGTACTGTAGCCATTTAATTGATAGAGTATCATTAGCCCCGACCTTCAGGTCGGGGTATTATGAAAACCAAAAACCATTTGGGATTTAGCATAATATTTTAAAACGTGGTATGAAATCCTATTTGCAGAATAATAAATTAGCCCATCAAAATAAATATAAAAGCCATTCGCAAGGAAGGCCTATTCTTTAAACCAAGCAATATGAGCGATAAAGTTTATGTTTTTGATACAACGCTGCGGGATGGCGAACAGGTTCCCGGTTGCCAGCTGAATACGCTTGAAAAAATTGAAGTTGCCAAGCAGCTCGAAGCTTTAGGTGTTGATGTTATTGAAGCTGGTTTCCCGATTTCAAGCCCGGGCGATTTTAAATCGGTGGTCGAAATTTCGAAAGCGGTGCATGAGCCTATAATCTGTGCCCTGACACGTGCTGTTGAAAAGGATATTGAAGTGGCGGCTGATGCCCTTAAATATGCCAGGCGCAAACGTATTCACACCGGAATAGGCACTTCGTTTTACCATATTACGCATAAATTAAAATCCAACCAGGAAGAAATTATTGAACGAGCCATTGCGGCCGTGAAATACGCACGTAACTTTGTTGATGATGTGGAATTCTATTGCGAGGATGCCGGTCGAACCGAAAATGAGTACCTGGCGCGTGTGGTTGAAGCCGTTATCAAGGCCGGCGCTACCGTAGTAAATATTCCGGACACTACCGGGTATTGCCTTCCGTATGAGTATGGCGAAAAAATCAAATACCTGGTTGATCATGTAAAAAATGTAGACAGGGCGATACTTTCTACCCATTGCCATAACGATTTAGGAATGGCAACGGCTAACTCCATTTCAGGAATTATGAATGGTGCCAGGCAGGTGGAGGTTACCATTAACGGTATTGGCGAACGTGCCGGAAATACTTCGCTCGAAGAAGTTGTGATGACCTTGCGTACAAGACCCAATATGGGCCTGATCACTGGCATTAATACCCAGATGATTTATGAAACCAGCCGTATGGTTTCTACTTTTATGCGCATGCCGGTTCAACCCAATAAAGCCATTGTAGGCCGGAATGCGTTTGCTCATTCATCGGGAATTCACCAGGATGGCGTTTTGAAAAACCGCGAAAACTACGAGATCATTGATCCGCAGGATGTAGGAATCCGCGAATCGAGCATTGTGTTAACTGCCCGTTCGGGCCGTGCCGCTTTGAAACACCGGCTTGAAGTACTTGGATTTACTCTTACCGTAGAGGACCTGAACGATGTTTACGATAAATTCATCGAACTGGCTGACAAGAAAAAGGAAATCAAAGATGAGGACCTTTTTGTTTTGGTAGGCGTTGAACAATCGGAACACGCCAGGCGTATTCAGTTAAAGCATCTCCAGGTTATTTGCGGTTCCTCAACTCAGCCTGTTGCCTCAGTGGTGATCAGTGTGGATGGGGAGGAGTATTCGGCCACTTCAGCTGGTAACGGCCCTGTTGACGCGGCTTTTAACGCGGTAAAACAGATTATCCGTAAAACGGTAACATTGGAGGAATTCCTTATCCAGGCCATTACACGTGGCTCGGATGATATCGGGAAAGTGCATGTGCAGCTTGAGAACAAAGGAACACTTTACTATGGTTTCTCGGCTAATACGGATATAGTAACGGCTTCGGTTGAAGCGTTTATTGATGCACTCTCGAAGATTGGATAGCGGATTTAATGTAGGTATTTCGAATATTTCAGGATTTTTATTTTCTGGCACGTCAAATAAATTTTTTAAATTTTATTTGACGTGCTTTTTTCTATTAAATAAAAGAATCCCCCTTGTTCCCCCTTTTGGGTTTCGGCAAAGCTCAACCACCAAAGGGGGACACCTGATTACAAAAAGGGTGCCAAATAACCAATAAAGACACCCAAAGGAGGACACAGTATGCCCTGTCCCCCTTTGAAAAGGGGGACTACAGGGGGATTGAAACAACACCAAAAATGTCTCATATTCAAATATTCAGATCTTCTGTAATTATCTTTTTACAATTCTTATTACCTTTAATACTTCAAAATCAACTGTTGAGTGAAAAGATATGACAGAAATACGAATCTTAAACCCTTATCAAGGGAATTAAGGACTTATGGAACCAAAGGAGAGGCTGTTCTATGGAAAAAGGTATTAAAAGCAAGATTGATGAATGGGTACCAGTTTAACAGGCAGTTTATAATTGAGAATTATATTGTAGATTTTATATGCCGAAAATTAAACCTTATCATAGAGATTGACGGTTCAAGCCATATCACAAAAGGTTCGGCAGATTATGACAGGCAATTGAGACTGGAAGAATTGGGTTTCACAGTTTTACGTTTTCCGGAATTTGAAGTTTTAGGCGCGCTGGAAGACGTTCATAACAAGATTTACTATGCGATAGAGGCGATTGAAGAAAAGTTAAAACTAAATAAATCGTAAAATATTTAAAGGAATCCCCCTTGTTCCCCCTTTTGGGTTTCGGCAAAGCTCAACCACCAAAGGGGGACACCTGCTAAGAAAAAGGGTGCAAAATGAGCAATAAAGGCACCCAAAGGTGGACACAGCACGCACTGTCCCCCTTGGCGAAGGGGGACTACAGGGGGATAGATACAAAAGAAAAAAATATTCGATTGAAAAAAAAAGGAATCCCCCTTGTTCCCCCTTTTGAAAGAAAAGGGGGACACCTGCTAAGAAAAAGGGTACAAAATGACTGATAAAAGCACTCAATGAAGGACTCAGCACGACCTGTCCCCCTTG
>JAURYB010000048.1 GCA_030654075.1 Bacteroidales bacterium
TCGCAGCCTTTATTTTTGAATTTTATGAATAATTTTTTCATCAATAATACCGCCTCTACGAGGCTTTTAATATATGATGATCTTTTTTCTACCATAATTTCGCACCTACGGTGCTTTATTAACCATCACTTACGTAAAAAAGCGAAACTAGAAAGTTTCAAAAAACGTATGGCCTTTCCAAAAAATCCTTCTTCTTCCCCAACTGTTGAAAGTGATCCAGAATATGGCAAGCTAAAACATACCTGGGTACCGGTTCCCACTTCACTTTTAACCGATATTTCACCACCCATTTTCTTTACAAACTCATAGCACAAATTCAGGCCCAGGCCCGAACCGATTTCTTTCCGGGTTCCCAGTGTATAAAACGGCTTTTCGAAATCAAACAGGTTATCCAGCGATTTCGGAGGAATTCCAACACCTGTATCAAAAACACAAACCTGGTAATGATCGTCCAGGTATTCATACGATACGGTGATTTTACCTTGTTCGCAGGTGAATTTTATAGCATTCGTTGTCAGATTCCTGAGTATGGTCATTATCAGCTGATTATTACCCTGGATAAATGGCTGAGATTGTGTATTTTCAGCTACAGTCAATTCAATATGTTTATCTGTCGCAATTGACTGATAGAATTTGACTGTTTTCTTTATAAGACCTTCAAGATTAATTTCACGAACTGTTTTTTCCAATCCGCTGTTTTGTAATCGTGACCATTGTAAAAGATTTTCGACCAGGTCGTAGGTAGTTTTGGAACGGATTATGAATAACGATAAAATTTTCTTTCGTTCTTTCTCCGTAAGGCGGTCATAGCTTTCTTCCATAACTTCAGCTAATCCGATAATTGAAGAAAACGGAGAACGCAGATCATGCGAAATAACCGAAAACATCTTGTCTTTTTGCTGATTCAGCTTTGATAATTCGTCATTTTGTTTTTGGATGATTGCTTTCGAAGCTTTTTGCTCAGTGATGTTACGGAATACTATTACTTTTCCTATTATATTGTTTCCGTTGTCCGTAAGTTCATGTTCCTTTATTTCAAAATATTCATTCCCTAAGTTGAATTCCAATGGTTCACCAGCAGAAGGGGCATTAAACCTGTAAAAATCAGGATATTTGCTGAGTTTCATTTTGCCTTTTGGGTGAACATCAGTGTTAAACCTGGCATTTAGAATTTCGGAAGCTGACTTATTTAAATCAATAATCTGCTCTTCCGCGTCAATATACATTACACCATCCTGCATTGAATAAACAGGAAATCATTCGCCATAGGCCGAACCTTGAGTAATCCATACAGTGTCATTCCTGTTAAAAGAAGAAATCCGGCTATTGGGAAAGTAAATGGAGAAATATCAATACGGGCCGAATTTTCACCCAATGCTAAATAACCCGCTGTTGCTGCAACAGGAACCAGGATGGAAAGAAGTATAATGACTAACTGAGATGTGTATTGTTTCGGATACCGGAAACTTGTTCTGAGTAGAATAAAAATACCGGTAGCTACAACTACATAGCTCTATAAGTAATAATCCAAAAATTAACTCCATGCAGATAAATTACGGTTGCGCCTGAAAATGGCTGATAAGTAATACTTGTGCTTGTCCACTGTAAATAAAAAATAGAATTGGTAAAGACACCAATCATGGTAATTATCGGAACAGAAAAATAAAGGAAGAAATGGCTGAGCTTAAATTCAGCCAGGTTTTGAGTGTATTTCAGAATAAAAAGTAAAACAAAGACGGGAGTCGTAGTAAGTCCCAGGTATTTAATTTGCGCAAAAACCAATTTAACAGGGAGAGAAACCGAGATGGATTCAAGGAAGGCAAAAAATGACCCTACACCGGTAGAAATAATAAGCGCTAAAAGATAATTGCCTTCCTTGAATTCTTTTGCTTACGGGCATAGTATCCTGTCCATACCGAAAGACATACTGAAAACATCAGTAATAAGGAATATAATTTAAACTGCATTATTTTACATGAGTTCAAAAACAGATATATCATTTATAAATGGAATTGATAGAAAACGCATGAAAAGGAGGGAAAGGCGTCAGAAAAATTTACAATTTCTCTTTTCGGCTTTCGTTGATCCCGTGATGAAATACTATGGTGAACCCACACTCAGGTATTTTTCAAAGGTAACCTGGGGTTAAATCACCAAATTAGTTATACTTTTCGGGAATGAAACGCAAGATTGAATTACTGGCACCAGGCGGAGATATCGACTCTATAAAAGCTGCAATTGTTGCCGGGGCTGATGCCGTTTACTGTGGCCTTGATAAATTTAATGCCCGAAACCGCGCGACAAATATAAGTTCCGACGATTTAAACGGTATCCTGCGGCTTGCGCACAAACATAAATGCCAGGTTTTCCTGACGCTGAATATACTTATTACTGAGAATGAAATCCCTGCTTTCACCGGCGTTCTGAACAAATTAGTTAATACCAGTATCGACGGAATTATTGTTCAGGATTTAGGAATGTTCTATCTACTGGCTAAGTATTTCAAGAGGCTTAAAATTCATGCCTCAACCCAGTTTACTACTCATAACGAAGGCCAGGTAAAGTTTTTAAGCAAGCTGGCCGCCGAGCGTGTCAACTTATCAAGAGAGTTGAATATTGATGAGATAAAGGCGTTAACCCTTGTTGCTCATCAAAACAATATACTGACCGAAGTCTTTGTTCACGGTTCCAACTGTATTTCGTTTTCAGGGCAATGCTATATGAGTTCCGTTCATGGAGGAAACTCCGGAAATCGGGGCAGATGCAGCCAGCCTTGCAGGGACCAGTACCTAACTACTGCCGAAGGCAAAAACTTCCCGCTTAATCTTAAAGATAATTCAGCATTTACTGATTTAAAGGAACTTTCGGATGCGGGAGTTGACTCATTAAAGATTGAAGGCCGGATAAAGAAGTTTCATTATGTGTATACCGTTGTGGAAGCATGGCGAAAACAACTTACCCGTTTTTATAGTGAGGATAAACTGACAGAAGGTACAAATGCATTACGAAAAGTGTTTAACCGTGATTTCACAAATGACTATCTCAAAGGAGAAATCACAAAAAATATGTTTATCGATAATCCCCGTGATAATTCAGCAATATATCTATCCGAAATAAATGGTGGTTTATCCGAAGCAAGTTTAGAAAAAGCCAAAGGCGACGTTTATGATGAACGGACTGAAATAATAACTTCAGTTGAAAAGCAAATCGCGCAATTAAGCATCGCAAAGGCGCCTTTGCAGATATTCTTTTCAGGCATCCATGGCAGCCCTTTAAAAGTTTTGGTAACAACTCCTGATACTTCCTATGAAGTGTTTTCGGAAGTTAATCTCTCGGATACCGGCACTGAAGTATTAAACCAGGAAGTGCTTCTTAAAAGGTTTAAAATCTTAAATGAAACTGAGTATTTGATTGAGCGAGTGGATTTACAAGATCTTCATCCTAATGTTTACCTTCCGTTCAAAGAACTTACTGCTATTAAGAAAAAACTGCTTTTTATACTGAACGATTCCAGAGAATATATTGAACCCATCGCTGTTCCGGTACTGAAAAAGCTTGAAAGCTCTAATATAAAGCCAAAACTTTCGGTTTTGATATCTTCTGCAGAAGACCTTTACCTTACTGATGAAACGTCAGCAACTATTTATTTTCAGCTTCCGGATAGTATTAAGAACAGCATGGAGGAGTTCGTTGATCTTTTCAAAACAAATACAGGATTAATTCCCTGGTTTCCGTCCATAATAATCGGCGAAGATTATAGAGCTACTGTTGAATTTCTTGATCGACTGAAACCCAAATGCATAGTAACAAACAATACAGGTATAGCTTTTGAAGCTTTTAAAAAAGGGATTTCCTGGATTGCAGGACCTCAGTTAAATACGATCAATTCCTTTAGCTTGCTTTGTTTGAAGGAGAATTTCAACTGCTCGGGCGCCTTTATTTCGAATGAAATCAGCAAGATGCAGATGCAGGGCATTAAAAAGCCTGATGATTTTGAACTTTTTTACAGCATCTTCCACCCTATTGTGCTTATGACCAGCCGACAATGCTTGTTTCACCAGGTTACCGGTTGCTGGAAAGATGCTATGGATGAAACCTGTATTCCAGGTTGTGCGCGAACTGCTTCCACTACAAATATGAAAAACACATCTTTTGTTATTGAAAAATCAAAAGGCAGCTTCAACACAATTTATAACGATATCAATTTCCTGAATACGGATATTGTAGCTGATCTTCCAGGTTTCTATTCTGGTTTAATGGTTGATTTGCGGGATATAAAAACAGGAACAAAAACGGGTATGGATAAAGCGGGAACAATAAGGCTTTTTGAAAACATGCTGAATGGAGCTGCTGAATCGAAAAAGGAACTGGAGCAAACAATTTATCCCACGACAAAGGGACAATATAAAAAGGGAATCTGATAAAAAAATCAGAACGCGGATAACGCGGAAAGAAGGGATATTCGCGGATTCAAGAATTTGAATACGCAATAATATAATTCTAAGAAAGAAGATGATTTAGATTTTGAAAAAGCCATCGCTTCATTTGAATTGAGCTATGACGGGGTAACAAAGTCTTCATATCAGTATACTGATATGAAAAGGGGGAAACTTACTTCAGATGTTCCCAATACCATTTAATTGAATGCTCCAATCCCTGGCGCAGGTTAAAGTGAGGATCGTAACCCAGCAACCGTGAAGTTTTGGCAATGGATGCCAATGAATGTGGGATATCGCCCTGGCGTGGATCGGTGTAAACAGGATCTATCTTAGCAATTTCCGGATCGAACTTTGCCAGCCCGTCGCGCAAAAATCCATATAACTCATTCAAAGTTACGCGGTCGCCAAAAGCTACATTGTAAGCGGTGTTGTAAGCTTCTGGATTTACAACAACAGTGGCGCGAAGGTTAGCCTGAACCACATTTTCGATATAGGTAAAGTCACGTGTCTGGCTTCCATCTCCAAATATTACCGGGGCTTCGTGATTTATCAGTGCTTTTACAAAACGGGGAATTACAGCTGCGTACTGTCCGTCAGGATCCTGGCGGCGGCCAAAAACATTAAAGTAACGAAGTCCGAGGGTTTCCATTCCGTATAATTCGCCGAAAACTTTTGCGTACAGCTCATTTACTTTTTTGGTAACAGCATAAGGCGAAAGCGGATTGCCGGTATTTTCCTCAAATTTTGGCAAGGCTGGATGATCGCCATACACTGATGAACTTGAAGCATAAACAAAGCGCTTTACACCGGCATCACGGGCAGCAACTATCATATTTAAAAAACCGGAAACATTCACATCGTTGGATGTGATTGGATCTTTTACCGACCGCGGCACTGAACCCAGCGCTGCCTGGTGAAGAACATACTGAACACCATTCGCTGCCTTCTGGCAATCAGCCAGGTTACGGATATCGCCTTCAACAAAACTGAAATTCTTATTGCTCCTGAATTCAGCCAGATTTTCCAATTTTCCAGTTGCCAGGTTATCCAGGCAAACCACTTCATTATCCTGCGAAAGTAGTGATTCAATTAACGATGATCCTATAAACCCGGCTCCGCCGGTTACTAACACTTTGCTATTCCCCAATATTTTATCCATGATATAATTCCCCGAATCTATGTTCACTATTTTTATATTAACTAATTATTTCTTTTTGATCCCCGACCTGAAGGTCGGGGCAATGAATCCTCTATCAATCAGATCCTGGCAATATTTTTCTATTTACAATTTCCCATTTACAATGAATTTCCTTCTGATCCCCGACCTGAAGGTCGGGGCAATGGATTTTGATATCCCCGACCTGAAGGTCGGGGCTTTTCTATTTTCTATTTTCCTTTTCTATTTTCTATTAACTTCCTCCCCTAATAAATCCCCGTAAACTTTTTCTTCCTCCAATAACCATGCGCAAATGCAAACGCAAGCACCAGTAATACCGGAACAACCAGGTTAACCAATTGCCATTTAAGGCGTTGAGATTCAACAAGGGATGCATCCAGCGCGCGGAGTTTTACCTCACGGGAGCGCACCGAAAGCAAACCGGAATCGTCGCAAAGATAGTTCATGGCATTGAGAATAAAATCCTTGTTGCCGAATTGCTGCCCGGTATACCTGTCGTAACCCAGCGGAAGCGGCGTTGGCCTTAGCTCGCCTGGCTGAAGCTGATTTTTTATCACATCACCATCAGCGACCACAATCATGGCAGTTTTTGTACTTTTCCCGGGAAAAGCCATTTCAGATGATTTAGCAAATTCCGCCGGGATACGATTCATAAAAACTGATGTGAATTCACCTTCGAGCAAAACAGCTACAGTTTGATAGGGCTGATTAAACTGCTGTGGATCCGGTTCCTGGTACAGGTAGCTCAAACTTAATGTAACCGGTGAATTGAGTACGCGGGAATAGCGGGAAGTGCTAAGCAATATAGTTTTCGCAACTCCAGGTGCTTCAACTGTATCCAGACTGCTGACAAATTCAGTCTTTATTGCGCTCAGATTCCTTACAATCGGATTATTGGATGTAGGTACAAGCAAAGGAAAGAATAACCAGGGAATCAGCTTCTGGTTTCCTTTCTGATCAATAACCACGGGAATCGGCAATGAATTCATATCCACAACCAGGTTGCCGTTCAGTCGCACACCATAGTTGAAAAGCATATCCTCCAGATTCAGGTCGCGTGCAAGAGCCAGAGTACTTTCTTTAATTCTCAAACTGTCCATTTCGGCATACACCGGATCAACCAGCCAGAGCACTTTACCTCCGCGCATAATAAACTGATCAATTAAAAATTTATCGAGTTCATTTTTGGAAAAAGCAGAATCGGGTTTTGCAATAACAATGGCTTTGTATTTATTTTCAATTGCAGATTTTGAAGATGCCTCACCGTTTTGCGACTCAATCGCAAGCGCCGATGGTTGCCCGTCGATCCGGATATGGTCAATGTCATAATACTCACTTAAAGCACTTTCAATACTCGCAGTATAAATCGGGGCAAGTTCACCGTGGCCTTCAATAAAAGCTATTTTGGGCTTTTCTGTTACACTAAGTTTCCGTATAACGTTGATTAAGCCAAATTCAAGTGCCTGAACAGAATTATTCAGAACTTCGGAAGGTGGTTTCCCAACTTGTGTAAGCAACAAATCCATCGGCATTTCTTTGCCATGATATGAAACCAAAGCTCCCGGAAATATAATCTTACGTGAGGTTCCTGCTTTATCCTTTACCTGCAGATCCGTTGCATTCAAACCGTTTTTAGCAAGCTGCATATACATCGCGTCAAGCTGGTTTTTGTCTTTTCCAGCCGAAGGATCGATAAACTCGAATTGGATATTTTTGGAATAAGCACGGAACTGGTTCAGCATTTCTCGTGTTTCATTCCGCAGCCGCTGAAAACCGGCAGGAAATTCTCCTTCGAGATATACTTTAAACGTCACTACACCGTCGAGCTCTTTGAGCATTTTCCGGGTAGTTGGCGATAGAGTGTAGCGTTTATCGGCAGTCAGATCAAGTCGGTAAAAGGCAAAAGAACCTATGAGATTTAGTACCACTATGATGGCTAACCCAATTGCAAGTTGCGTGAAACTGCTTCGCCTGATATTTTTTCTGTTCGCTGTCATGTCTCTTCGTTTCAGGGTTACCATTTTCTACGCTCCATACTGAAACGTGTAAGCATCAGGAAAAATGCTATCAGGCTCAGAAAATACAATACATCGCGGGTGTCGATCACACCACGGCTCATGCCGGCATAATGCTCGTTAATTCCCAGCTGGCTTACAAACAGACCGAATGAACCAAAAACAGAAAGATTATAGATGAAATCAAAGCCTGTGTACATAAACCCGCAAAGGAATACCGCAATAAGGAATGAAACAATTTGGTTCCCCGAAATGGCCGAAGCAAAAATTCCGACAGCAGCAAAACCTGCCCCAAGAAATATCAATCCAATGTAAGAGCCCCAGGTTCCGCCCACATCGAGGTTTCCCGGAGGCATTCCTAGTTTATAAACTGTAATGTAATAAACGAGTGTAAGCAATACCGCAAAGATAACCAGTACAACTCCGGCAAGGTATTTAGCCAGGATGATTTCAATATCGGTGACAGGCTTGGTAAGCAGCATTTCCATGGTGCCGGCTTTTTGCTCTTCGGCAAAGGAACGCATGGTAATGGCAGGTATCAGGAACATAAAAACCCAGGGAGCCAACAGGAAATAGTTATCGAGAGTTGCAAATCCGTAGTCGAGAATATTAAACTGCTGCGGGAAAACCCAGAGGAATAGCCCGTTAACCAGAAGAAAAACGATAATAACCGTATATCCTATCAATGAACTTAAAAATGTGCTGATCTCTTTACGTAATAGTGTGTACATGCTTATAGACCTTTCGGTTAGGAGGCGCAAATTTAAGGAATTTGAGCATGAGTATTACAAGAGAGAATCATACAGTAATTGTTTATCTTTGCTACACTAATTAATACTTTGCAAAAATGGACACAGTTAAAGTACAGATTGATGTAAGCACACCCACAGGCCGCAGATTACTTCGTGAAGTGGCTAAACACCCCAAAACGGCAAAAATAGAATATCCTTTACCTAAAAGCATTGCCGGTAAAAAGCTCTTTACAGTAAAGGAAGTATTTTCAGAAGTTGAAAAAGAGTTAAACGCCCACTATGGCTCAAATTATAAATTAAAATTATGAGCCCGTATCAGATACTTATTACCGAAGAGGCTAAACACGATATTCTAAATTTGGCGGATGTTATTAAGTATCAGTACAAATCACCATTAACGGCATTCAGCTATGTTCAAGGGCTGATAGACGAAATAAATAAACTGGAAGTAAGTGCCGAAACATATGTTATACAAACCCGAAAATCATTTTTGATATACGGCTTCAATGCACGAAGGGTAAATTTCAAAAAAATGACGATTATTTATACTGTATCAGAATACACTGTGCATATACATCGCATAATACCATCTTCAACAATATCCGATATATGACGCAATAACGAGCCAGCTATAAAAACAGGATTGGTTCAAAAGGCTTTAACCTCAATTCTTCATAAACTTTGCGAATCCTTTGATTCTTAGTGTCTTCGTGGCATAAATAAAAAATCGCCACTAAGGCACGAAAACACTAAGCTTCACTAAGTTGATGTTTTTCATGAATTATGCAGCTTATGTACTAAGGAAGGTGATTTTGAAGATTTTGAAAGCTCACAAAAAAAATCAATTCTGTTTTGTATTATCTTTGTTAAAAATATAGTAGGATCATGTCAACACTGCAAGCTATACTTAAAGAAATGAAAGAAGTTCCGGTTAACCGGCTGGATGAGCTATATCAATTTATACATTCCATGACAACATCAGCTAAACATTCCGAAAAATTACAAAAAAGGATTATTTCGTTTGGAGGAGCGTTCAGTGATATGAGTGAAAAGGACAATTCGGGTTTTCTTAATCAAACGAAGAAAACAAGAACAGAGTTATCTGATTGCAATTAGTAAGTAAAAAGTGAACTCCAGCTTAAAACAAATACAGGTTAGCAAAATGCATGGAGGCATTAGCTTTGTCAACAAAGAGATTAAAGGGTTAAGATAAGGGAAAAAGTATCTATTTGACTAATTCGGATGCCTTGACAAAAAAAATCTTATCATCTTTTGAATAAACTAAAAACCCATTGTTTTTCTGTTTAGCTTGAATTAATTTTTCAAAGGATAACTCAATTCCTTTTAAAATTTTACTGCGTAATTCAATTATATTTTCATTATTCATTGCTTTGTGCTTTTATCTTGTTCCATATCGCAGAGTCTTTAATATCAATCTCATTATTCTTCAAACCCTCTGCTACTACATTAAATGGTCCTTCTGAATTATTAATGATAATCCAATAGTTACAAATCGGAATATACTTTTTAGTCAGATTAATAATTCCTGATTTATAACGTCTTCGAATTGTTTCTTCTGGGATATTGTGTCCACCTTCGCTTACACGCATCTGTACTCTTTGTATAGCCAATTCAACATTATTGAGCCAGAAAAAGACCAAAGTTACAAAATACCCCTTTTGTTGTGCTTCATTGACCAAAGTTACAAAATATTTCGGAGCTAAAGTTGTTTCAAAAGAGAAGTCAACTTGCGATTTGATCAATTCATTTATCCTTGTTAACATTATTTTGCCAGCATCAATAGCTGCTTTTTCCGGCTGGAATGGAGAAATGCCTTTTGCAATTTCATCTGCATTTACAAACTCTTTGCAATTTAGCATTTCAGGCAATACTGTATAAGAAGCGGTTGTTTTTCCAGCTCCATTACACCCCGCTATTATATACAAATTGGGCATGCAAATATTTTTCTCAAAAGTAGTAAGATTCATTACTAAAACAAAAGCCAAATTACTACCGGATTTTATTGCGCAAACTGACGGATTAGCTTTCCTGCTTTACGAATGAATATTAACAAGTGAACACCAGCTTATTGCTAACCGGACATTATGAAATAGGACTATTTGTTTGATGACTTATTTTAGCATTTATTCCTAAAAAGCAGTATTTATCTTTTGACAATCAAATCAATACATTTTCAGTATATTTGTTCTTTGTTAAAAACAACAACCACAATCTGTATTTGAATTTTAATCACTTTCTTAATTATTGTAGCATGAAACACATTTCAAGTCTATTATTGTTCAGCTTAGTGATCATTGCATGCATCAGTTGTAAAAAAGATCCGCAACCGACAACACCAAAAGTGCCGGACATTAAAGTCAGTTCTGATTTCTCAGGAGTTTCGTATTATAAAAGTTGCATTGTAACTCTTGTTTTAAAAAACACAACAAACGTTACTTCTGATTTTCCCGGATCGGAAAGCCTTACCAGTAATAGCGAATCGGAAACCATCGTTTTAAATACCCCAAAGCTCACAAAAACTATTACGTATCATTTTATTGCACATGGAGATAATGGACAGGCTGATAGTGCCAACGTCACAATTCACGTGAATGATCCTATTGCTCCCACTATTTTTCTCTATGTTGATAATGATACAATTATCAGAGGGACACTCCCGAGCTCGGTAAAAATCACATGGAATTCCAATACAGACTCAATTTCATCTCCGGAATTATCAGGAGTAAAAGGAAAATCTGGTACAATTTCTGTTTCTCCCACAGAAACAACTATCTATCACTTTATCTCAAAAAATGATGGATTAACTGTTTCTGACAGCATAAGGATTACAGTAAAGGACCCACCTCCGCCTCCGCCTCCGACTGATGAAGAACTTATCTCTGTTAATTATGGACCATGGAAGCAAATTAAGCTCGAATTCCAACAGCCTCTTTCCGGTTCGCCTTGGATTGAATATGCCATTTGGGAGTGTAGTAAAGATAATTTATATTATTTCTATCTTACGCCAACAAAAAAGATAGTTAATGACAGAGGGTTAATTACTTGCTCAGATGATGAAACAAGAATCTTAGAAGGAACTTGGTCTTTATCTGGAAAGGTACTTAAATCAGGTGGTGATTTCAATATTATAACTCTAACCAAAGACACTCTGGTTTGGGTTTATGGTACAGGAGAAAAAGTAAGGGAAACCTTTGTTCACCCTTAAAAATCTAAGAACCATTTATTTGGATTATAATGAAAATGAGGCTGTGGTAATTTAATTACTCAGCCTTTTTTTTGTGGATAAATCCCCACACTCATATTCCAATCATTCTAATTTATTAATATAAATTGTGCCTTGATTTTATCATTATCGAAAATATATAAAATAATAAGAATCTTCTATTGGTAGAATAAAAGTAATTGAAATATAGGTGTGGGGATAAACCTTTCTTTACAATTAAATTACATGGTATAATATTTACAATCATTAGAAGTCGTATTTTAATTATTATTAACTTTTTATTATTATGAAAAATCTTTTTAAAAAATCGTTTGTCGGAGTTTTATTTTTATTTATTTTATTAGGAGTATTTGGGCAAATAAATATTGCAAAAGCGGCAGGGTCAGCTGGTATTATCTCTCTAAACGGTTGTTATGCTGGAATAGAATTAGAAAAAGCTACTTATACCACAGGTGAAAGTATTAAAGCGGGAGCTGCTGGATATAATGCTTGTACGGGTGGAACTTATTCAATAGGTGCGTCTTTGGATTATGGGGCAGCGACATATTCACCAGTAATACAGCTTCCGGGTGGTGGCGCAGCATTTTTTACTGCTCCTGTATGTCCGGGTACTGTTTGGTATAAAATGGCGTTAAATTCTTCAGGTATTATTACTTATAGTGACCCCGTAGGATTAACTTTTGATATTTTGGGAACTAGTTGTACAGTTCCTCCTCCTCCAGTCGGTACGGGAACACCTCCAACACTGAAAGATTTAAGTGCTACTTATATACAAGAAACTGCTGTTGGTGAATTTAAGGCTAATATTGTTTCAGCCGGATATACTTCAGCTGGTGTTGTGGCGACAATAACTAAAAAAGGTTTTTGTTATTTTAAAACATCCGAAAGTCCATCTGTTGTATCTGGAACAGATAAAAGCAAAGGAGGCTGTGTTGAAGTTTCAGGACTAACTGTTGGGGAGTATCAGGCAAACCCTGGAGCTTTTGGACTTAGTTCAGATACTGAATACTGGTATTATGGTTATGCAAAAAATTCCGTCAACCTTGAAGGTAGTATATGGGGAAAGTTTAAAACTTTACCAATAGGTGGAGATCCTGTAACGATTGCGACTGCTAAACTTACAAAAAGCCCAACCAGTGTGAAAAATGTTGTTAAGAAAGGTAGTGCAGGAGGTGAGGGTTCGGCTTATTTTGAAATAGAAGTAAGTGGTCTCACTTCTGGTGGCTGTACTTTACAAAATAATGGAGTAAATGTTGATGGTAGTGCAAGTGAAGTATATGAAAGTAGTGCTATCATAAAAAAGAAAACTGTCTCAAATCTAACCGCCGCCGACAATGATTTTCAGCTTAATTGTTTGGGTTCTTCTTCTCCTTTACTTGAAAGTGCGATTCAAAAAGTAAAAGCACAATCGGGAACACTAACCCTACAAGCAGATTGTGGAATTCCAGTTGGGGCAAGTAGTTGTACAAATGTGCCGATTTCGTGGAGTACAGTGAGTCCATATTCAACAACAAATTATCAATCATATCCACCTTTGATTACTCAAGTTAAAAAACCCGCTGAGATAACGGGAACATCGATTTCATCTCCAATGAATACTGGTTCAACTACACTTACGGTACCCTTTAATGTGAGTGGAGTTACTTATGGGATGTGGAATTCAATTGATAAGGACCTTAATATGGGAGCAGGGGAAAATCTCTTAGATACCAAAACAATTAAACCATATTGTATTGCAAGTACTTGGGATGCAATAACTAAAAAATGCGTAGCTCTCCCTCCTGACCTAACTATTACCACCGCTCCCACACCTACTGATGCAGTTGTAAATACAACTTTTACTTCTAGTATTTCAAATATAGGAACTGGTAGTACTGGTGGAAGTTTTAATAATATAATGAGAGTATCAACTACTGCTGATGGTTTAAGTCCAACATCACTTTCACCTGTCGGGGCTAGTTCATCCTTAACTCTTGCTGCTGGTGGAAATACAAATACAACTTCTTCGTATAAATTTACCACTGCTGGAAATTATTATGTGAGTTTCTGCGCAGATGCTGACCCTCTTTGGAATAAAAAAATTAGCGAATCTAATGAAGACAATAACTGTGGTCCTTGGACAAATATAACCGTCTGGATGACAGATCTTTTCGCGGGTCCTGTCTATCCGACAGAGGTAGCAGAAGATACAGCACAGACATCCTCTTCAATTATCACAAACATTGGTACCGTAAGTACAGAAAAAGGATTCGACAATTTATTCCAAATATGTAAAGAAGGAGCAACATGGGGGTAGGATAGTGTTCCGATAATAGTTCCATTTATTAGGCTCTATTTATTAAAAGTGAACTACAACCAACAAAAAAGCACTAATTTTGTAAAAGTAAAAGTTATGGAAACACTTACAATAAAAGTCGAAAGCAGGGGAAATGTTGATTTTTTGCGGAAACTATTGAGTAAGTTTTCGTTTGTGAAAGCAATTGAAATAAGTTATGAAACGAACATGACAAAATGAGCCAATTTTGACTCACAGGCGTATGATATTATTTTGTCATGGAGTTACATGTGACCCGTAAAAAATAAATAATAACACATGAAAAGCCCCAAAATATAAAAGAACGATATAAAATGCTGCCTATTCGTTGGGCTACTACAGAACCAAAAGTTGAAGATTTCACAAACATTGTGACTGACCGCAAATTATCTTTAACCTAAATACGTGATAAAGCATGGAAACGGAACTGGTAATTTGTGATACAAACATTTTTTCAATTGAATAATTATGAAACTAATAATAGAAATACCCGACAATAAAGCCTCCTCATTACTTGAGGTATTAAATAGCATTTCATTTGTCAAGATAGAACCTATCAGCCCTGCCAAAGTAAAATTCTTAAATGAGCTTAAACAGTCTGTTGATCAGGTTATGATGGCGAAAGAAGATAAAATTGAACTAAAGTCAGCAGAACAACTACTCAATGAGCTATAAGATTGAAGTTACAGCTTTCTTTGAAAAGCAATTGAAGCGTTTAGTAAAAAAGTATCCTTCTATTAAGAAGGACTTTACCGCTTTGGTTACAACACTTTATGAAAACCCCAAACAAGGAACAAGCATTGGTAACAACTGTTACAAAATACGCATTGCCATTGAATCGAAAGGAAAAGGGAAAAGAGGCGGTGCAAGGATAATAACTCATATACATGTTATTCGAAACACCATATATCTCCTCTCCATTTACGACAAAGCAGAACAGGGCACTATTGCGGATAAAGATCTTGAGTACTGGCTTCAGGACCTGAACAAATAGATGATTCAATTCATCACCCCACCTCCAGCGTAATCAGAATAACCTCCGCCGCACAATTAAATCGTACCGGCATTCCGCTTACACCAACGCCCCGTGATGTATAGCCAATCATTTTACCAATATTCCATTGTCCATGGTTGAATTGTTTACCCTCGAACTGGTGGCTGATGATGGGAATTCCTTCTTTCAGACAAATCTGCCCTCCATGTGTATGTCCGCACAAATAGAGGCTATATTTATTTGCGGCAGCTATTTTCGCCAATTCGGTGGTATGAACCAAAGCGATCTTAAAATCATAGCCTTTGGTTTCGAGACATAATGCTGCCTGTTCGGTATAGAAATTATACGGATCGTCAGTGCCGGTAACCAATATCTTTTGTCCTTCTTTTTCAATCTCAACAGATTCATTAACCAGCAGTTCGAGGCCTGACTCCTTTTCATACTGCGCCATCAGGAAAGTATCGTGATTTCCCAAAACAGCAAATGTGCCATACGGAGCCTGTATATATTTGGAAAGAATTTTAAATGGCTTCAGTATATGCCTGAAAGTTCCGGAGATATCTCTACGATAATCGCCCGTAAGGAAACAGATGTCAAACTCAAGGTTCTTGATTCTATCTCTTATCAATGTGGCGAAACCGGGAATACTATCGATATGCAGGTCGGATAAATGCAAAATCCGGAATCCATGAAAAGCTGCAGGAAGATTCGGGTATTTCAGAGTAAGATAGGTTACTGAAATGGTTTTCGCGTTCCCATTTCCTTTTCTGTAATAACCGGTAATCTTTAGTAAAACAGCAAAAACGCCAAGCAGGCGTAAAAATAAATCCCAGCGGCTTCGGCTCTTTTTTCCGTTCTTATTGCGTAAAAACCCAACATTTTCCAATATCGAGCGGGTAGCAGCCCAAACCAGGCGCTTGTCCTTACGTAATTCAGGATTATCAATGAAATGATACATGGGAAATATGTTTACCGGGTTCTTACTTTTATCCCTGACAAAGGTTAAAAAAATGCAGGAAAGAGGTCAATATTAATATCACTTTTACGTAAAAGTAATAATAAGCAAAATCTACTGAATCAATTTGAAAACAGGTTTAAAGGTTGACGTTAAATGATGTTGGAGGTTTCGAAACTACTTTCCTATCAAGACAAAAAAAATATAAAAACGACGTATATTTGATTTAAATATATAACCCAAATGGAGTATAGGTTTGTGTAAGTGCAAGAATTTAAATATTTTCACTTTTTGTAATAATTGAATAGGAATATACGACTAACTAAACAAAAAGTCAAACCATCTAAAAGTGGAAAAGGAATTTATTGAATTAATAAACAGGCATCAAGGGATATTGCAGAAAATTTGCAATATCTATTTCTATCGAAATCCATACAAGGAGGATTCCTATCAAGAAATGTTGATCAGGCTATGGAAATCGTATCCAGATTTTAAAAATCAATCAGCTTTTTCCACATGGCTATATAGAGTTGCTTTAAATACAGCGATTGACATTATTCGCAAACAGAGCCTACGACCATTACACGCTGAATTATCGAACATTGAATACAATATACCTGATAAAGATCAAAATACAGAATCCGACAAAAAAGATAAACTTTATCAGGCAATCAATTGCCTATCCGACATAGAAAAAGCAATAATAATATTGCATTTAGAAGATTACAATTATAAGGAAATAGCCGAAATAATAGGTATCTCCGAAAGCAATACCGGTGTAAAAATCAACAGAATAAAGTGTCAATTACTTAAAATATTGGGAGATGGACAAAATTGATTTAAAAAAAATGTGGAGTGAAACACACGCTAAAATTCAGGAAAACATTTACGATAACGTTACATTCAGTAAAACGTTAAAGATGAATCACAGTAAAATTATAACCAAAGTCCTATCCGACTTAAAATTGAAAATAGTTGGGTATTCACTGTTAGTACTGATCTTCATAGGCTTGATGATATATGTATTGGCATACCTCGGCATACATTTATCGGCAAATACTTTAGTTTTGTTTTCATTCATCGGTTTATTCTTTATGATAAGAATATCATCAGAAATTAACAGATTATTAGTACTGACAAAAACGTCAAATAATTTATCAGTTAAAGAATCCATCTACTTTTTTCGAAAGAAATTGATTAGAATAAAAACAGTTGATTTTTTATCATACCTTTTCTATTTCTACACATTGGCAATCTGGTCAATGTGCAGTTACATTAAGGATATAGGCGGGTTTAAAAATATTCTTTTTGGCGAAGCATTTCAAACACTACTGATGATCATCATTATAATACTGCTTTCGATTCCATGGTTGATTAAATATCAACACAACCGGAGATACAGAAAATTATATTCAAATCTTAATGATTCCGCCAATTTTCTTGATGCTGCGACGTAACCTGATTTTTCAGCTAACATGAATATTATCAGATAGTAACAAAACAATTTATAGACTTGTATTATAAATGTTTTAGTAGTTTACGCTACCTGACATTACTCCTCCCCCAACACCACAAATACATCGTTATCCATTGCCACTCCCAGTAACGAAGCCGCTTTGCCCCGGTTTACAGCAATCTGCAGATATCCATTGGAAGCAAACAAAGCGCATGTAAACCCTTCGCGAACGTCACCATAGGCTTTAACCAGAGGTATGGTATCTTTTTTACAGATGATCCTGTATGGATTCTTCCCAAGGCAATCCCGTACAAACATATCTGTAATATTTACGAAAATGTTTTCATAATTATCGATATGCATAACCTTGCCGTAAATGGTTTTCCCGTCGAAATCAGGTTGCAGCAGCGTTTTCGGGTTGAGCGATTGCAATGGTTCGCCTAAAGTGTCCATATCAGTTCCCTGTGCCAGTAAAGCTGCAACCTTGGCAAACCTGTCGCGGGCCGGGAAAGTAAAATACCCCGAATCCTGGTTAATGGATATCGAAATGATTTTTTCAGGTACTTTATCCAGGATCAGCGAGATTAAACCGGTATCGGCACAAATAAAATAATGGCCTTCGGATTTTACGATCACATGCGGATGTTTGTCGGACTCAATGGAATCCACTCCAATAATATGAATGGTACCTTCAGGAAAACTATGCCATGCATTGCGCATCACAAACGAAGCGTGTTTTATATCAAAAAGCCTGATGTTGTGCGAAATATCAACTATTACTGCTCCGGAAATACGGCTGAGTATTGCACCTTTTACCGAAGCCACATAATGATCGGTAAGTCCCCAGTCGCTCAGCAGTGTGATAATTGGCATTATTTTTATTAGTTAATGGAAAATGGGTAATGGAAAATGGGTATGGTTAATTGTTAATGGAAAATAGTTAATGGTGGGATGAAACAGGTGATTGGTTATGTCTTGAAATTATAGATTTCGGATTTCAGTAATTGTGACTTACTATTTTCTATTTTTCTATTTTCTATTTTTCTATTCCCTCAACACTTCAGAATACTTCCAACCACTAAGCAGCATCAAAAGTAAAAAATATCCGCGGATAATATGGAATTAACATTAATTTTGTGTGGTAGTACAAACATTCCCTTACAACTGATTTTTATACATGACCGAAAGCACTTTTTCACTTGAATCATACAGCCCGCTTGAAATTTTTGGCATCAACGACCGTAACATCAACCTGTTGCGCGAACTTTTCCCCAAATTAAAAATAATTGCCCGCGACGATATTCTTCGCGTTAACGGTGATGAAACTGAAATAGAAACGTTTTCCCTCTTGTTCTCTTCCATGCTGATGTTTTTTGATAATTACGGGAAGCTTGATGAAGATGACATTCAAAAACTGGCGGGAAATGGGAATGCCAACGAAGTAATTTCCACTTTTCGCGAAGCAAATGCTGATGTACTGGTGCATGGCAAAAACGGGATGATGATACGCGCCCGCACAATCAACCAGTCACGCATGGTTGAAAGCATTGCCGAGAACGATATGATTTTTGCCATTGGCCCTGCCGGAACCGGAAAAACCTATACCGCGGTAGCTCTTGCTGTACGGGCGTTGAAAAACAAAGAAGTTCGCCGTATTGTGTTGACCCGTCCTGCCGTTGAAGCCGGTGAAAACCTGGGATTCCTTCCCGGCGATCTGAAAGACAAACTTGATCCGTATCTTCAGCCTTTGTACGATGCGCTCCGGGATATGATCCCGACGCAAAAGCTGGTCGGATACCTCGAAGACGGAACCATAGAAATTGCGCCTCTGGCATTTATGCGCGGCCGAACACTCGAAAACGCCTTTGCCATTCTCGACGAAGCACAAAACTGTACCGAAGGACAGCTAAAAATGTTTGTTACCCGCATGGGACGTTCCTCCAAATTTGTAATCACCGGTGATATAACCCAGATCGACCTGCCGCGCAATCAAAACTCAGGACTGGTTCAGGCGATGAAAATCCTGAAAAATATCAAAGGAATTGATTTTATTACTCTCGATATCCGCGATGTGGTGCGGCACAAACTGGTGACAAGGATTATCAATGCTTACGAGAAGAAGGATTAGTTTAATGCATCTATAAGTATTTCATTTTCATATTGTAAAACAATTCACCAACTATATACGTTCTTTTATTTCAAACCCATTTGAGAAGTGACACTATGCGGAAAAACAAGTATATCATTTTTCTGATCCTCCTTTTTCATCTAACTTTTTCCCATGCCCAGCAATCATTACTTTCAGGAGCTGTAGATCAATTTAATGCTGAAGCGCGTAAGTCGCAGGCGTGGAATTTTTCCAATTCTATTAAAAGCAAGATTACACAGCAGCCTTTTGAAAGTGGCGTTAAACAATACCTGGAAAAATTCCATTCCACACAGTTCCTGGACAAGGTCCGAAAGAAAGCGTTTACTACCGACAGTATACTGATTATAGGCGCGACTCCCGGTGATTCACTGATAATTACCGGCAACTGGCTTTGTAAAGTTGATATCCTGGTTTTTGGAGATGGGAAGTTACGGTTTAAGAACGCTAATGCTACCCTGTTAGGAAACCTTTATGTATGGGGCGAAAAAGCTGAAATTACTGCTGATTCATCAAACTTTTATATCCCGCAACTCTATTTTTATCAGCGGGCGATTGTGGCAGCCGGGGCGGGAAAAGTGAGATTTAATCATGTAACTCTTGATTTCAGCGGACTTTCGCACAATATAGTAGCCGCCGATTCATCAACCTTCGAATTTACGGATGTAAAAAAGGTAGGTTTCACCACGAACGGGCTCTCAGGTAAAGCAAAGTATTCCATCAACGGCACAAACCTGGCAGGTGAATTTGTGATCGGCGACAAGTGCCAGCTTGATTTTCACAATGCCAATACCGTACTTTTATGGCACGAAGTACCTCCGAATGGGGTGTTTCATTTCAACTTCCCTCCTGCCGGTAATGTTGCGTCCTATAATTTCAATCCCCATCTGCCCGGTATCGGGAATATAGATTACCAGATCAAGCTTGAAAACTGTAGCGATGTGATGTGGGCCTTAATGCCGGCTGATGGTTCGGACATTGATGTTATGGATTCCAAAATCCGCGCCATCGGATTATGGTTCCTGGCACCTGACTCAGTGGCAGTAAGCGGATTAGTGAATAATTCTACATATACCGATTTTACTGCTTCACTTAGCGACAGGAGCCTCAGGCTCAGAAACAGTTCAGTGCAAACCTGGAACCTTTATTCAATGAAGAAGAGCAAAATTTCTGTGCAGGGCTGCATTGTGGGCGAAATCGGTGCTATGGGAACTTCCCAGGTTCGGACCAACTCAGTGTTTGTTGACGGAAGTGGCGGATATATGTGGGCTAACGATACTTCATTTTTTATGGCTTTTTCCACACCGCTAACCACAAGTGTGCGCAGTGAGCGAAACGGAATTATGATTTTCGCTTATTCGCCTCTCAATTTCGGTACAGCTACCGCTTTGGGAAATTCAACTTTACTTTCCATTCAGTCGTCGTTGCCTGAAGAACCAGTTGCCTACGATAATGCAAGCGTATGGAATGTCAATATATTACAACCATCATCAGGAATCAGCAATTCGATCATTCCGATCACCGGGTACGCGCTTATTGACCGGACTCCAACAAGCGATCATGCTGATATGGCCTGGTACCAGATCTATTTTTCGGTACCCGGAAATGATTCCCTAAAAGAAATCACCTCCAAAATAAGCATTGAGAAACGAAATGAAACACTTGCGGAATGGAATACTACAGGCCTAAAACCCGGCCAATACCTACTTCATATTTTTGTATCTGACGCATCAATAAATCCTGTAATTGTTGAGGCAGTGCGCGCATTTACGCTGAATCCCGGCATCGTCGGAATTGAAAACCGGAATACCTCAGGTGTAAAGGTTTACCCGAATCCTGTTTCAAATATCCTGCATATTAACACTCAGTGGGAAAAATATTATGCGACAATCATTAACAGCAACGGAATTACGATTTGGCAAGGAATTCATGATCAGAATCCGGCAGATATTGATATGACAGCGTTCCCTTCAGGATTATATGTCTTAAAGCTGAATCATGATCAGGAAATATCTGTTTCGAAAATCATAAAACAATAAATTTAAACGCAGACAGAATTTCTTCTTTTCCGGATAATCCGACTTATTAACATCATTGTTGAAAACATTCAGTGACAATGCTCCGTTTGGGAATTTCTTACAACCAAATCCTTTGTAATTTTGCGGTTCTGAAAATTAATCCGAATCCTTAAGTAAACCTGTTTAAAAACAACAACTCATATGCAAAACGCCATCACACGCACCGATTTCACCTTTCCGGGAATGAAAAGCCTTTATATCGGTAAAGTCCGCGACGTGTATAATATCGACGACGAATTACTGATTATGGTTACCAGCGATCGTATTTCAGCATTCGATGTGGTGCTGCCACGAGCAATTCCTTACAAAGGACAGGTTTTAAACCAAATAGCTTCAAAGTTCCTGGACGATACCTCGGATATAGTTCCAAACTGGAAAATAGCCACACCCGACCCTATGGTTACTGTCGGCCGCCTTTGCGAACCTTTTAAAGTGGAAATGGTGATCCGCGGCTACCTCAGCGGTCATGCCTGGCGTGAATACAAAGACGGGAAACGCAGCATCTGCGGAATTCCTATGCCTGACGGCATGAAAGAGAATGATATGTTTCCCAATCCTATCATCACTCCTACTACCAAAGCATCCGTTGGCCACGATGAGGATATCTCGAAAGAAGAAATCCTGAAACAAAATATTGTTAGCCCCGAAGATTATGCAATGCTCGAAAAATACACCATGGCAATTTTCGAACGTGGCACCCAGATTGCTAACGGAATGGGATTGATCCTGGTTGACACCAAATATGAATTCGGAAAGGCAAATGGCGAAATATTCCTGATCGACGAGATTCACACGCCCGACTCATCCAGATATTTCTACAAAGAAGGATACGAAGATCGCCAGGCAAGAGGTGAAGCTCAAAAGCAGCTTTCGAAAGAATTCGTACGCGAATGGCTGATGGCTAATGGTTTCCAGGGCAAGGATGGACAACAGGTTCCTGTTATGGACGATGATTTTGTAAACCTGGTTTCGGAACGCTATATCGAATTGTACGAGAATATTACCGGTGATAAATTTGAACGTGCTGATGTAACAAACGTTCCGGCTCGTGTTGAGAGTAATATCAGTAAATTTCTGGAGGCATATTACAGGTAGAGAATGTGGGAATTTGAGGATTTGAAAATTTGAGAATGAATTGATTTTGAAATTTGAGACTTGCGTCCCCCCTGTTCACTATTCACTTTTCACTTTTCACTATTCACTACTTCCCCAGTATCCTGATAAATTTCTTCAGTTCCACCGCCTTTTCTTTCATCCCACTGTCGATGTACGCTTTCATCAGGTCGTAGCACCAGCGTTTAAGTACTGTGATATTATCAGCAGGCTTAAAACAATTTAAAGAGGGTACAATGCCGGCTTTTTCAAGGTATAAGAGTATTTCTTTCCGTGTAAAAACCGCTCCCATGGCAAACGGGTTAATATAAAACTTAACCTCGCTGGTAGGTTTATAATCGTCCTTGAAATCGGAAGGCACATGAGTAAAACAGGCGATAAAATTCCCTGTCAGATCAACGCCTTTAATGGGCAGGTTTAGTTTCTGAGCAACAATAATATAAAGTATTCCGATTGAAACCGCGTTCCCATGTTTCGACTGTAAAAGGTTATTCAAAAAATAATGATCAGGTACATGAATATCTGCAATCTCACCTCCGATTTCAATTACACCAAACAGCATATGGTTGAGAACCTTTACTTTCTCCAGGCTGGTAAGATTTTCATTTAACTCTATCCATACGGAGCGGGTAAGTTTATTCAGGTTAGCCAGTAATTTTTCTTCTTCCAGGTTAGGATATTGAAACCTGGTGGCAATCAGGTAACCACGAAGCAAGTCTTGCCCGCCTGATGCAACCCAGGCCTCCAAATCGTGGTACAGCCCGTCATATTGAAGGCTATGCACAAGTTCTTCGATCCGCTGACGGGTCAGGTTATCATTTGTATTAAACCAGGCTTCTTCGAGTGGTTCAACAGCAGGCAGTCCAAGTGTAAGAATTTCATTGCTTACCTGATGAAATGCTTCCTGGTCAGGATCATCAAGCAAATGAATCAACAAGTTAAGATGGTCCATATCAAAAGCGTCAGGCATTGGTTTTTGGGTTGCTTAAAATTACGGCGCTTCTTTATCGACTGATAATGGTTTGAGAATTAGTTTTCAACAAACAGAGGTTGAAATCTATGCTGACGAATGAAATGATGCTGATTAATGAAATGGGGAAAGTAAACTACCCCGGAAACAAAAACCCTGAAGGAATAATTCCTACAGGGTTTCTGTGTTATCTTCAGGAAAAAGAGAAAGTATATGAAGATCAGATTTATAAAAAGCAGAACGATAAATCTTCTTCCGGGTATTTACTAATTCGTTACAATCAGTTTCTGAATTCCTATCACATGTTGTTTCTGTGTAATTTTCAGGATATAGTAACCGGGCGCAACATCCGGAATCGCAAACTGAATTGCCTGATCTCCTTCCGAAACCGGGGAATAATCCTTAACGGAAACACTTTTCCCAAGCAAATCAACAATTTCGAAATTAATCCTATCTATATCCTTGGTTGTCAGCGTTATATTCAGTTGATCTTTTATTGGGTTTGGAAAGACCGAAACATGGTATGATTTATACCCCGCAACTAAATCTCCGCTCGAAAGTGATACATTTCCATCCATCCAATTTAAGCGTTTGGTCATCCATACCTTTAAATACTCAACCTCTTCATCATAGGTGCTTCCCACAAAATAGTTTGGCCATACATATTGCCCCAATATCGGCCATTTGTCAAAATTCCTTTTTATGGCATCGCCCATATATTTAACATGGGCATCCAGATCAGCCATAATGGAATCGGTACTAAACGGACCTGCACGCATTGTTTTCCACCTGGCGGCAAAAGCATGGTTGTAATCGGGATCTTCCATCAACCTCGACCACCAATGCATACTCCAGTTACCACTCGAGCCGTATCTTTTATAAAGCCAATTGTCAGTAGCCAGGCATAGATTATCATAGTCAACATTTCCATAACAAAGATCAAAATCCCACAACGGACCGGCAAATAATTTGCCGCCATCCGAATCTTTCTGTTTATAAAAAAATGTGCTGAAACGATATCCATCCACATTATTTGCCAGTTCGTTAATAATCTGAAAATCAACAAAGGAATTCATATCCATGTATTTTCTGAAGCCGGTCACAGGATCTTTAAATGAGCTCCCGTTAAGCGTATTCTGAAGCGTTAAGATATAATTCTGGATGTATGATTTTTGTTCCGTTACTATCTCGTCATATTTCGGATATACATACGTAAATGCATAATTTATCGCGTTGTTATAGGGGATAGAAGGATAGGAATAAAAATACTCTGCAGCGCTAACATCTTGTATTTTATCAACTTTTACAATATATCCACCGGTAAGGTTATCCCCTGAAATTTCGTCCGGCTTCAATTTATTGATATCAACCCGGTCAGTACCCCGTTTTATTTTCTCAATCAGCATATAAACGCCTATATAACTGCCATTCAAATAGGCTTCACAATATTTAAACCGGGGTTGCCAACCGCCCATTTTCCGACCCAGTTCATAAGATATAGCATTTCGCATCATACTTTTATCAGAATAAGGTGCCGAAAAAACCCAATCTGATTCAGCGGGCATACCTAATAAACTTACACTTGTATCTGCTCCTGCCGGTGTCCGGAGTTCAACGCCATATCCCAATTTCGGGAACGATTGTGACGACTGTCCCCGCAATTCAATACCAATATTACCTTCGTAATCGGTGGCATCATCCAAAAGCCCGTTGAGCTGACCCGGACCATTATCGACAACTTTTAAATACGCAGTAATTTTTGGTTCATTAACAATTAATTGTCCCCTGGTATCGATGATCAGTAAAGGCAAATTAGTTTTAACACCCGAAGGGTCCTCGAACCACGACGGAACCTGTCGGTATGTTGTACTGGCATCTATAATGCCAACAGAGAAAAAAGTGTTGGAGGATAAGTCAGAAGATGACGCGGTAATATTGTGGACCTGGATAGCCAATTCATTTGCGCCTTCGGTCATATATTTTTTCAGCGTATCATTTTTAATAATAAACCGTTCAGGAATTCCACCCTGATACATCAATGCTTCGTGATTGGTAATTGCGGGTGTTGAATACAAAGGCCTCACTCCGTAAATTCCAATGTTAGACCTGGCTATTTCATGCCCGTTCAGATAGGCAACAAAACCATCGTCGTAATCTACATCCAGAACTGCCCATGAAATATTGGAGATATCAGTAACAGTAAAAGTAATCCTGAGGTAAACAGAAATCACAGGACTTATTGTGGTACCATCATCACCATCGGCAAACCCTATTCCTCCAGGGCCTGATAACCAGGAAGACTCATCAAAATCTGTATTCGTCCATGTAGCCGGCGGTTCAGAGTTTCCGGGAAAATAATGCCAGGTATCGCCGGCTGCAACCACCATTTCCCAATGGTTGACACTCTGAGCAAAAGTTGATTTAAAGCTGCCCACGAAAAAAGTAACAACCAAAAGGACACTAACAATGTAGAGTTTTTTCATTTTACAATTATTTGCCAAAAATAACGGGTTAAGATTTGAACTAGTGAGTAACATACTATTTATCATTACATTAGAGTCTGACAAGGTACCCGCTTAACAAATGCATCGCAAAAGTACTAATACCTGCGAACTAAATGCATCTGACAGATATAAATATTTCAATTGTACATAATCGAGTTACATTCCTATTAAAAGTTTATAAACCTTTGTAAATAAAAGAAGTGATTCGCCGGTTAAGAAGTTTAAACTCTCGGGCAGGCTGTTAACTGAAACCGGATTTCGCTTAAAAACCCGCTAAAACCATTGTTTAGCGCGTTATTAGAATTTAATTTTTAACATTTTTGTTATCTTTGCTGACATCTAAAATCAAAACTCAATGAAAAGAATTTTCCCTCTTGTATTCGTTTTAGCCATCATCTTTTCAGGATGCGGTTCTTCAAAAAAGCAACTCCAGAAAGGCAACTATGACGCTGCTATTGCAAAAGCCGTTAAGCAACTGCGTAAGGATCGCAATGATGTAAAGCAGATTGAAATCCTTGAACAGTCATATAAAGTGGCAAATGATCAGGATAACGAAAGAATCCGTTTTTTAAAAATGGAAGGACGTCCTAATAACTGGGACCAAATTTATCTTGTTTATAAATCGCTGAACGACAGGCAATCACTTGTAAAAACAGTTACGCCACTCAATAAAAACGGGGAGTCAATCGATTTTCCATTTGTTGATTATATGGCGGATATGGTTGCCGCAAAACGCAAAGCAGCCGATTTCTATTATGCACATGGCAATGAACTGATGAAGAGCGGCTTAAAAGATTCGTACAGGCAGGCATATGATGAGTATGTAAGAGCAAAACAATATATCGGTGATTATGAAGGAATTGATAACAAGATTCTGGATGCAAAAAACCTTGGAATGAGCCGGGTGTTTGTTTCCATTCAGAATACGTCCATGATAAAATTCCCTAAAGAATTTGAGCAGGATCTGCTGGCGCTTGACCTGCCGGCACTCAATTCCGAATGGGTTGAATATTATACGCAAAACCTGAATGACGAAACAAAATATGATTATTTTGTAGATGTAAAGGTAAAAAATGTAGCCGTAAGCCCGGATCAGACTATGCAAAAAGATACGGTTATAAAACGTGATGTTGAAGATGGATTCACGTACGCGCTCGACAAAAAAGGCAACGTAATGAGAGATACATTGGGGAACGATATTAAAATTAAAAAATATAAAACCCTTCAGTGCGCTCTTGTTGAATCCGTTCAGTTAAAGGCATGCCGGATTGATGGTGATATACAGGTAATACAGGCAAATCCAGACAAAACACTTAAAAAGGATCCGATTTTTGCTGAGTCCTCTTTCAGAAATGTTTCTTCGCGCGCGCTGGGTGATGTACAGGCACTCAATGCCGACCAGCTTGCCAGAACCAAAACAACCCCGGTTCCTTTTCCAACAGATATTGAAATGGTGGTGCGTTGTTCCGAAACCCTGAAAACTGCTATAAGAAGCGCGATTCAGAATAATAAAAGGTATATTTATTAAGACTAAAATTCCAAATTCCAGGTCCCAAATCCCAAGAATTATTCATGCCTGAATCTTGGGCTTTGAATTTGGAATTTGGAATTTGGGTCTTGGTTCTTATATTTATTGTGTCAAACGTTCCAACAGCAACTTAATAAGTCTTTCAATATCTGCGTGATAATCCTTGGCATAGGTTTGATTAACACGATTCGCGACAATAGTACAGATGGTTAACGTATCATGCCCAAGCATTTTACCTAATCCGTAAAGCGCGGAAGTTTCCATTTCAAAATTGGAAATTCTTTTTCCCTGGTATTCAAAACTTTCGATAAGGTGATTCAATTCAGGGAAAGCCAGTTTCAACCTCAATTCCCTGCCCTGCGGGCCATAAAAACCAGGCGCGGTAAGGGTTATTCCATGAACAAGGTCTTTCCCCAGCTTATCCATAAGCGTATCGGAACAGGGCACAGCATAAATTCCCGGTAAATTTTCGTTCCAGCTTACATGATTTACAAAAGCTTCTGCCAGTTCGGCATTCATAACACTTTTGCCTTTGTCGTAAAAATATAACAGGCCGTCCATACCCATTCCATAGGAGGATGCGACAAAATCACCCGGCTGAATATCAGCCTGCAATGCGCCGGCAGTTCCCATCCTGATAATGTTGAGCTTTGTATGCGTTTGCTTTGGCATACGCGTTTCAAGATCAATATTTACAGCCGCGTCCAGTTCATTTATAACAATATCCAGGTTATCGGTGCCCATTCCGGTCGACAAAACCGTAAGCCGTTTCTTGCCTATGGTGCCGGTATGTGTAAAAAGCTCCCGGTTTTGCACCGAAAAGTCAATAGTGTCGAAATACTTCGAAATTTCTTTAACTCGCCCCGGATCGCCTACAACGATAATAGTTTCAGCTAGATTTTCAGGTTTCACATGCAAGTGATAAACACTTCCGTCCGGATTTAAAATGAGTTCTGATTCAGCAATTTTTGTCATTATTAGTGTATGAAAAAGTAAAACGGTATTTTTGTACACAAAAGTAAACAAATCAACGTACCAATGAATAAAATCCTGATACCGGTAGATTTTGAAAAACAATCACTCTTCGCGATCGAACATTCGTTCAGCCTTGCCCATACAATTCTTGCAGAAATAACTTTATTATATGTGCATGAACCATCCGGAATATTTTCAAGTATTTTCAGCGATGACCAAAAAAACGAAATTCTTATAGTAATTGATGAACGTCTTGCTGAAATTGCAGGTAAAGCCGCACTTTCTTCAGGCATAAAGGTTAATTACAGGATCGAAAAAGGCAAGATTTATTCTAAAATCATTGATGTTGCCAAAGAAATTAATGCACAGTTTATCGTGATGGGAACCCACGGCTCCGATCAGGAAGGTGAGCCGGGAAAGCGTATCGGCGCTAATACTTCAAGAGTTGTCAGAGCTTCAAAATGCCCTGTAATTACCTTGAATGGCAACCATGTTCATTCCGGATGCCGCAGCATCCTTTTACCTCTTGACCTTACCATGGAGTCCAGGCAAAAAGTTACCATGGGTATTGAAATCGCCAGGTACTATGGCGCCGGGATAAAAGTTGTTTCTGCCTTTATGACAAAAAACGAAAAGGCTGAAGTTGGCAGGCTCTATCAGCAGGGAGATCAGGTAACCAATTTTGTCGCGTCCGCAGGTATTGACTGCTCTTTCGAGGTAATCGAAATCAAAGACGATACAAAAAGCTTTGTCCCTTCCATTCTCAAGTATGCGGATCAACAAGGTGATATCGATCTGATCATTATTTTGAATCAGCAGGAAGTTGGCCTTGTGGAATACTTTGTGGGATCGCAAGCGCAGGATTTAATCCGCTTATCCGATATCCCGGTAATGTCAATTCGTCCGATGAATATGGGAGTTGGTTCGTCTTTTTAATGGATTTGATTTTCGGTTGATAAAGACAGAAGGAGGAAGTCAGAAGTCGGAAACAGGAAATAGGAAATAGGAGAATGTTAGACAGATGACGGAAGTTGGCAGTAGCATAAGGAAGAGAGAGTCAGTATGAACTCCCTACGGTGTTTTCCTAAATCTTGCGCTTTCCGGACCAATAATATCCTCCACATCCAATTACTAACTCCGGTTTTTTCAAATCAAGAAGAGCAATAACAACAATCTCCTTTGTGCGCCACCAGCTTCCGCCTTCCAGCCTCGGTCTTCCAGCCAATAATAACTCTGACCATTCATTTTTATATCAGAAACATTTTTAGAGAAACATATGCTTGCAGAAATTATTACCATTGGCGACGAACTCCTGATCGGGCAGGTAATCGACACCAACTCAGCCTGGATGGCTGAACAACTGAATGTAATTGGCATTAAAGTACACCAGATCACCAGTATCTCCGACGACCAGCAGCACATTCTAACAACTTTAAAGGAAGCATCAGAACGAGCTCAGCTTATCTTAATAACTGGCGGTCTCGGGCCAACAAAAGATGATATCACCAAGCAAACACTCTGCAAGTATTTTGATACTTCATTGGTTTTCAGCGAAACAGCTTATGCGAATGTTGAAAAATTATTTTCCGCCCGTGGCGTAGCTGTCACAGAATTGAACCGTTTACAAGCCATGGTGCCTGCTAACTGCCGCGTAGTCGCTAATCCAAACGGAACCGCGCCTTGTATGTGGTTCGAGAAAAATGGCTGTATTTATATTTCCATGCCGGGCGTCCCTTTCGAGATGAAAGCTATCATGGAGCAGGAAATAATACCTCAGCTGCTTACTAAATTAAACCGTGTTATTATTCACAGGACCCTATTAACCGAAGGTGTCGGCGAATCCCACCTGGCATCCCTCATCGAGCCCTGGGAAGAGTCACTACCTTCATTTGTCAAACTGGCTTACCTTCCTCAGCCAGGAATGGTAAGGCTGAGATTAACTGCTTACGGAACCGACCGGAAAGTGCTGCAGAATGCTATCGATAAGGCTGAGAAAGAGCTTTATCCATATGCGGGAAACTTTATCTTTGGTTTCGATAATGATACAATGGAATCAGTGGTTGGACAGCTGCTCCGGAGTAAAGGAATGACACTTTCCACCGCCGAGAGCTGTACCGGCGGCAATATCGCCCAGCTTATCACAAGCATAGCCGGCAGTTCCGATTACTTCAAAGGTTCCATAGTTGCTTATTCAAACGAAATTAAAGAACAATTTCTCGGAGTTCCTCACAAGGTGATTGCAGAAAATGGCGCCGTAAGCGAACAAACCGTTATTGCCATGGCTGAAGGAATCCGTACTCGTTTTTTAACCGATTTTGCGATCTCAGTCTCAGGGATCGCAGGTCCTGGTGGAGGAACAGCAGAAAAACCGGTTGGTACAACCTGGATAGCCATTGCAACACCAACTGAAACAATTGCAAGGAAATTTCTTTTGGGTGATCATAGGGGAAGAAACATACGGAAGGCATCCATGGCAGCTTTAAATATGCTGCGTGGCAAACTGGCTGAATAAGGATCTGCTTTTTGTTCGGAATGCGTTTTCCGTTCGGACTCCGATCAGAATTTATTTTCCTATAATCAACTGAATGCCTGTTGATTAAAACCAATAAACAAAGCACATCAAACATAATCAAAGTTTTTTTTCAGATTGTTTTGATTTTTGTAAATTTATACAGACCTTTGCACTCCATTTTGAAAAGCCTAACACTATGTCAAGAGTTTGTGAATTAACCGGAAAGAAAATGATTGTAGGGAACACTGTTTCCCACTCAAATATTAAAACCAAACGCAGGTTTTACCCTAATCTTCAAACCAAACGCTTCTTTATTCCTGAAGAAGACAAATGGATTACGTTGAAAGTTTCGACTTCCGCACTGCGTACCATCAACAAAAAAGGCATTAGTGCATGCTTAAAAGAAGCCCGTGAAAAAGGCTTTCTAATTAACAAGTAGACATTTGTAATGAATAATTCCAGAGCTGTTTCCCTTTTGGGTGACAGCTTTTTTTGTTGTCGCCCGGAAATGCGTTAACATTATTTTTGAAATCTGGCATGATCATATTTCCTTTGGCAATGTAAAAGAAATATCTTTGCATCTGATGAAAGCATCTTTACCTGTAATCATATTTATTCTTCTTGCGTTTTCCGTTGCCGGGGTAAAAGCACAGCGGGTCAACGACCTTGTGCAATTCTCAGGAGTTGTGGTAACTGCCGACAGTCTGCGGCCTGTGCCATTCACTAATATTGCCGTCACCAGAACCGGCCGCGGTACAACATCCGATTATTCCGGGTTTTTCTCAATTATAGTACACAAGAACGACCTGATCTCATTTTCCTCTGTAGGTTACAAAACCGGCTTATTCCGCATTCCTGATACGCTTACCGAAAACCGATATTCACTTATACAGGTTATGTCGTCGGATACGCTTATGCTTACCGAAACGGTAATTTATCCGTGGCCTAGTAAGGAACAGTTCAGGCATGCATTTTTAACTCTCCATGTGCCTGACGATGATATTGAAATTGCGAAACGCAACCTGGCATATATGGAAATGCGTGAAATTTACGGACGTAATTATGATCCAGAAAAATACGGATTTACTCCCGGCCAAAGCTACCGCAACCAAATGAGCGCGTCATCAGACAGACTTTATTACAACGGACAAACCATGCCTAATAACCTGCTTAATCCTATCGCCTGGGCCAAGTTTATTAAAGCGTGGAAACGGGGGGATTTTAAAAAGAAGTATTGAGTTTGAGTTATTAGAAAATGGAAAATAGATAGTTAATAGAAAATAGTGTGTTGAAAATTTGAACTCATGAGTAAAGTGTATTTCGAACATTCCACATCCGACATCGCACATTCCACATCGCACATAGCACATCACTCATCACTCATCTTTCCCTTATTTATACTACTTTCGCAGAAAAGACGTTATCTTCAGAGGTAGCCACCAGTTTTATTTGCCTTTTCAACAAACCTGCCCGATTTTGAAGCCTTATTACACTCAGCAAGTTTTCAGTTTAAAAGCTTTTCTCATTATCACTATCCTGATAATCAGCAATATCGTTTTTGCTCAAAAAGCGGGTATGATTACAGGGCGGGTTACGGATGAGAATAACCTGGCTGTTGAATTGGTTAATGTCAGCATATTGGGTGAACCCGGTGGCACCTCAACAGCAGCCGACGGAAGTTACAGCCTGCAAGTTCCTGCCGCGAAACAATTAAAAATAGTTTTTTCATTTGTCGGGTACAAAACCGATACAGCCTATATTAAAGTTGCCGCGGGCGAAAAGCTCAGGGTTAACCGCACTATCACTTCAACGGCTACTGAGTTAGGAAGAATAGTTATTGAAGATCGGAATATCCGGAATACCAACCTGATACGTATCGACGCGCGTACGGTTAATGCCTTGCCAACCGCATCAAGCGGAATAGAAGCTTTGCTGAAAACTATGCCAGGTGTGGTTTCGAACAACGAACTAAGCTCCCAATATTCGGTTCGTGGTGGTAATTACGACGAAAACCTTGTGTATGTTAACGATATTGAGATCTATCGTCCTTTCCTGGTTCGTACCAGTCAGCAGGAAGGCTTAAGTTTCCTGAACAGCGACCTGGTTTCTTCGGTTTTATTTTCCGCGGGTGGCTTCGACGCAAAATACGGCGATAAATTATCGAGTGTACTGGATATAAAATACAAACACCCGACGAAATTTGCCGCTTCGGCTACTGCCAGCCTGCTTGGAGCCACCGTTCATATGGAAGGAATCAGTAAAGATAAACGGTTTACTTACCTGGCCGGGGCAAGGTATAAAACCAACCAGTACCTGCTGAACGCGATGGAGACAAAGGGGAGTTACAAACCGGTTTTTGTCGATTTCCAGTCACTTCTAACGTATACCCTTTCAGATAAACTTGAACTGGCTGTGTTAGGATACATATCTTCAAACAAGTATACTCTGATACCTGAATCACGCGAAACCAAGTTTGGAACTTATTTCACACCCTTACGCCTGACCATGTATTTTGAGGGCCAGGAAGTTGACAGGTATGATAGCCGGATGGGCGCCATTACGCTGACGCAGAAGCCCAATAAAAACCTGCAGATAAAATGGATCACGTCTGTTTATAATTCAAGGGAAACAGAATCGTTCGATGTATTGGCTGAGTATTATATCGCCTTGCTCGATAATCAGCCCACAGCAACTGATTCAATTGAAGTTGTTGAAACCAAAGGAGTGGGTGGATTTTTCAACCACGCCCGCAACCAGTTGGACATGACCGTTATAAATGCTGAAAACCGGTACAGTTATTCCAAAGGAAAAAACTACGCGCTCTGGGGCATCAAATACCAGCATGAAATTATTGCTGATCGCATGAACGAATGGCAGAGGATTGATTCATCGGCATATTCAATTCCATACAATCCCGGAACTCCCGGACAACCTGGCAATCTTACTGATTTTGTTTTGAATTACCATCTTCAAACTGACACTAATATTAGCTCAAACAGGTATACAGCTTTTGCGCAGAATACCTGGACATTGGACAGAGACTCCACTCAGCTGGCATTTACAGCCGGAATCCGATTTAATTACTGGGATTTTAACAAGCAATTTATTGTAAGCCCACGCGTAAGTTTATCGTACAAACCCAATTGGGAAAAAGATATGATGCTTCGGTTTTCGGCCGGTTATTATTATCAGCCGCCATTTTACCGCGAACTCCGAAACCTGCAGGGTAAAATCAATCCGAATCTCCGGGCTCAGAAATCAATTCAGTTTGTTGCCGGAAACGACTTTAATTTTCATTCCTGGGGACGGCCTTTTAAATTTGTAACAGAAGTTTATTACAAATATTTAACTGAACTGGTTCCTTACCAGGTCGATAATGTCCGTATTCAATACCTGGGAATTAACGGCTCGAAAGGCTATGCGTATGGCATCGATATGAAAGTAAACGGCAATTTTGTGAAAGGTGTTGAATCATGGGCCAGCCTTTCGTATATGAAAACAGCGGAAGATCTTTACAATGATTACTATGTCGAGTCTTATAACGCCGCCGGCGAAGTAATCCATAACGGTTTTACAGAAGATATTACGGCGGTAAGTTCTGATACTATTTACCCCGGATATATTCCCCGGCCTACTGATCAGCGGATTACCTTCGGATTGTTTTTCCAGGATTTCCTGCCTATGAATCCGACTTTTAAAATGAATATCGGGTTGTATTTCGGTACCGGTCTGCCAACCGGGGCACCGAATACGCCTTTATATACACATACTTACCGTCTGCCTCCTTACCGAAGGGTTGATATAGGTTTATCGAAACAGATTATTGGCGGAGAAGCATTGCAACCTAAAAAAGGTTTCTTCGGCGGATTTAAGTCCTTATGGATAACTGCCGAAATTTTAAACCTTTTACAGGTTAATAATACAGTTTCATATACCTGGGTCAGGGATGTAAACAACAATATGTATGGTGTGCCGAATTATCTTACGCCACGACAGATAAACATTAAGATAGGAGCTGAATTCTGATAGCAAACCTATAAACAACAGATTGCAGCAAATCCTGTCTTTCTGATTGGCCAGATTGGAATAATTTTATTATTCTGATTGATTGGGTTAAATCCAAAATTGTTCTCATTATTGATCCCCGGCCTGAGGGCCAGGGCAATGGATGAGCGACTTTTTTAGAGAATTCTAATTCTCATCATTTCGGATGACGATGATTTAGGGTAAAAGACCCATTCGCATTTGCTTTAATTTGCCCCGGCCTGAAGGCCGGGGCAATGGATTTGCACTAATTTAAAGCTTTCGTTTTCTTAAAGTTTTTCCCTAAAAATGTTAAATCATACCTTTGTTGGTCGAACTATTTATATTTCACATTGTTATTTATATTGAATCTAAACAATTATTAAATCTTTAAATCCTTTATTACAATGGACTATCAATTTCCTTCTTTACCTTACGCATTTAACGCACTGGAACCCCATATCGACGCACAGACCATGGAGATCCATTATACAAAACATCACAAAACCTATTTCGACAAGTTTGTTGCCGCAATCAAAGAAACAGAAAGCAATGGCAAATCACTCGAAGAAATATTCGCCAATGTAAGTAAACTCCCGATGGCAGTTCGTAATCATGGCGGCGGATTATACAATCACACCATGTTCTGGGAAAGCATGTCACCAAATGGTGGTGGTGTTCCGGCAGGCAAGCTATCAGACGCGATTAATGCAATGTATGGCTCATTCGAAGATTTTAAAACGAAGTTTAACGATGCTGCTGCCAACCGTTTTGGAAGCGGCTGGGCATGGCTTTCAGTAAAGGCCGATAACAGCCTTTGTGTTTGTTCAAGCGCCAACCAGGATAATCCGCTTATGGATACATCCGATTGCCCTGCAACACCCATTCTTGGCCTTGATGTTTGGGAACATGCCTATTATCTTAAATTTCAAAACCGTCGTCCTGAATATATTTCAGCATTTTGGAATGTTGTTAACTGGGAAGTAATTGAAGCACGTTACAATTCAATAGTTAAATAAATTATGAAGAAGATCCTTGTTTATTTTGTTGTGCTTATGGCTATTCCATTTGCATTAAAGGCACAACAGGAACCATTTCACAAATTCGCGCCTTTGCCATATGCTTACGACGCGTTGGAACCATACATCGATAAGATGACCATGGAAATACATTACGATAAGCATCACCGTGCATATTACAATAATTTCATGGCGGCTGTTAAAGGCACTGAGCTGGAAAAGACACCAATGCTAAGCATTTTTGCAACTATTTCGACTCAGCCTGCTGCCATCCGAAACAATGCCGGCGGATACTGGAACCACGAAATGTTCTGGAACTGCATGAAACCAAATGGCGGTGGCGCTCCTACAGGTAAACTTGGCGAGGCAATCACTTCAACCTTTGGATCGTTCGATAATTTCAAAAAACAGTTTGCGGAAGCAGGTGTTAAGCGTTTTGGTTCAGGTTGGGTGTGGCTGGTTGTTGGAAAAGACGGCAAGCTGTTTATCAGCTCAACCGCCAACCAGGACAACCCACTAATGAATATAGCAGAACAACCCGGCACTCCTGTTTTTTGCCTTGATGTTTGGGAACATGCATATTACCTGAAATATCAGAATAAGCGGGGTGATTATATCAATGCCTGGTGGAATGCAGTGAACTGGGATTTTGCCCAGAAATTATATGCTGAAGCGTTGGAGAAAAAGTAGATTATAATTAATAGTTAATAGTTAATCGAAAATGGTTAATCGAAAATGGTTAGCCGGAAATAATTAACTGATAAGGAAAAAGCCCGGTAGTTGTTTAACTTCCGGGCTTTTACTTTTAATTTGAAAACAGCTTTTTATTCGAAGGATAGAATTGCTTCCTTAATAATTGCAATTGCTTCACGTAATTGCTGCTCGCTGATTACCAAAGGAGGAGCAAACCGGATGATGTTGCCATGAGTTGGTTTTGCCAGAAGGCCCATATCTTTCATTTTTACACATACATCCCAGGCTTCGAAACCGTTCTTAGGACGGATAACAACAGCATTGAGCAATCCTTTACCGCGAACCAGCTCAATCATCTCACTTTTTACATTTCCCAGTTCTTCGCGGAAAATCTTACCCAGATATTCAGCTTTTCCGGCAAGGTTTTCTTCCTTTACAACTTCGAGTGCGGCAATTGCCACACGGGCAGCAATGGGATTACCACCAAAAGTTGATCCGTGTTCACCTGGTTTTATGGTAAGCATGATTTCGTCATCAGCCAATACCGCCGAAACAGGCATAGCGCCACCCGAAAGGGCTTTTCCTAAAATCAGAATATCAGGACGAACATTCTCATGATCACATGCCAGGAGTTTTCCAGTACGTGCAATGCCGGTCTGAACTTCGTCGGCAATAAAAAGAACATTGTTTTTCTTACACAATTCGTACGATTTCGACAGGTAACCCGCATCAGGAACAAATACTCCGGCTTCTCCCTGGATGGGTTCAACAAGGAATCCCGCCACATTCGGATCTTCGAGTGCTTTTTCAAGAGCCGGGATATCATTGTAAGGAATAGTCACAAAACCAGGCGTAAAAGGACCAAATCCCCCATACGAATCCGGATCAGTTGACATGGAAATGATTGTAATAGTACGTCCGTGGAAGTTGCCTTCGCAAACAATAATTTTAGCCTGCCCATCTTCAATGCCTTTAACCTTGTAAGCCCATTTGCGGCAAAGTTTCAACGCAGTTTCATCTGCTTCGGCACCTGAATTCATTGGCAAAACCTTATCGTACCCAAAGTATTCCGTGATATATTTCTCATAGATACCCAGGATGTTGTTATAAAATGCACGGGAGGTAAGTGTCAGTGTCTGTGCCTGCTCAATCATGGCACCAACAATTTTCGGGTGACAATGTCCCTGGTTTACTGCCGAATATGCCGACAGGAAATCGAAATATTGCTTGCCTTCAACATCCCATACTAAAGCGCCTTCGCCTTTGGCCAATACCACAGGCAACGGGTGGTAATTATGCGCACCATACTTGTCTTCCAGCTCGATAGCTTTGGCTGAGGTTAAATCTTTAAGGATTTCGTTAAGCATATAAAATATTGTTTTAAAATTTGTATTTAAGTGAAACACGTAGCAAAGGTACTATTTTAAGTTAATGGAAAATAGTTAATGGAAAATAGTTTGCTTCGGCAGGCTCAGTGTAAAAATGGAAAATGGTTTGCTTCGGCAGGCTCAGTGTAAAAATGGAAAATGGTCAGTGAGAACATGGCAGTGCAGTTGATTATGAAGAAGGTTAACTATCTGGATTTCCTGAATCCATAAGATTGCTTCGGCTACCAAGCCTGGATTTTTATAGTTTATCAATCAGCCTCGCAAATACTTGCTCACTTTGACTTTTCTTGTTAAAAGTTTTTACCCCTTAAAAGCGAACCTGAAACATGCACTTCGGCTTGTTTCGGCTTCGCTCAACAACCACCGCTCAGTGCACGAGCATCATGAAACAAGAAACACTTCACCCCTACCCTTTTGCTACGGCTCCTTCGTTTTTAACGAGAACTTTATAATTTAAAGAAGGCGAAGAAATAAAAGGTCCAAGATTCAACTGGCTCCATAGAGTATCAACTTCTTCAATCGTTTTATCATCCATGGCCAGTACATTGGGCCATTGCCGCTTAAATCCATCGGTGGCAAGCGATTTGCCGGAACCATCAATAGCCATTGGCAGTATGGGTTGGTCATTGCCGTCTTTGGCATAAAAACAATCCCGGGAAGGATCAATATTATTGGCAGTAAGCCATACTATATCTGAGATCCTGATTCCGACAGCTTCCGGATCGACATAAACTACCCAGTTTATACCCTTTAATGCTCCGCTGTTGAAAAGCAGCTGATGCAGAGTCCGGATATTCAGCGCTGATTTATCAATCCCGACAATCAGTACAGGAAATTTCTCACGGGTAAGTGAAAAATTACATGATAACCCACTCAATTCCAGATGATTTTCGTCGAATTCGAATTTCTCAGAACTTTCATAAACTGATTCCCCGGGCAATTTAGTTGTTGCATCAATTCCAAGCTTACTACCTAAGGCAAAGCGGCTGCTCGAATGATCAAGTACATCAACAGGTCCTCGGTTAAAAACTACATCGTCAACAGGATGAACCTGATCGCAGATCAACTGCGCAACTGCTTTACTATCGTTCAGATCAATGTCTGCATCAGTAACAACTAATATTTTATTGAACATCATCTGCCCGGCACCCCATAATGAATTCATTACTTTTTGCGCCTGGCCGGGATATGTCTTTTTGATTTTTACCAGAACAATATTATGGAAGACGCCTTCGTCGGGCATTACCATGTCTTCAATCTCAGGTAACATACTCAGTTTTATCAAAGGCAGAAAAATACGTTCTGTAGCTTTACCAAGCCATTTATCTTCCTGGGGTGGAATACCCACAATAGTAGTAGGATAAACAGCTTCCTTACGATGCGTGATGCAGGTAACATGAAACACAGGATAGTTATCTGAGAGTGAATAAAACCCGGTATGGTCTCCAAACGGGCCTTCCAGGATAAGATCTTCAGCCGGATCTACATATCCTTCGATAATGAAATCAGCATCAGAAGGAACTTCAATTTCGGAAGTCAGACATTTAACCAGCTCAACTTTCTTTTTCCGCAGAAAACCGGCAAGCATATACTCATCAATATTTTCTGGCAAAGGAGCTGTTGCGCAATAGGTGTAAACCGGATCACCACCCAGGGCAACGGCAACGGGCATTCTTAAGCCTAGCCGTTTGTAATCACGGAAATGAGCCGCTGAGTTTTTGTGAAGATGCCAGTGCATCCCCGTTTTATCAGGTCCGAAAACCTGCATACGATACATTCCAACATTGCGTACTCCCGTTTCAGGATGGCGCGTATGCACAATCGGCAAGGTAATAAAAGGTCCGCCATCAAAAGGCCAGCAGGTAAGTACAGGCAATTGGGTCAGGTCGGGTTTATCCATCACGATTTCCTGGCAGGCGCCTTTCCCTTTTTTGTGACCAGGCATAAATTTAGCAACTTCAGCCAGCGTGGGTAAAAGCGCCAGTTTACTGAAAAAGGAATCACGCGGCGTCATTAATCCAGCCATCAGTTCCTCAATCTGTTTTGCGGTATCATCCAGGGTTTCAACGCCAAGAGCCATGCACATCCGTTTCTCTGTCCCCATCGAATTGATCAGCAAAGGAAAACGGGTTCCATTATTTTCGAATAATAATGCTTTCCCATTATGTTTACTCATCCGATCCGCAATTTCAGTGATCTGAAGGTGAGGTGAAACAAAATCCTTGATTCTGATTAGCTCGCCTGATTGTTCAAGCGCGTGTATAAATGCCTGTATATTAGGGTATGACATTATTATTTTTGTTAAATGCGAAGAAATATTATATCCGACTAAACTACGAAATTTTAACCTTCCGTTTTAAAATTTGGTTTCCCTTATTTAAAACATGTATGATAAATATTTTTTCTGGTTTGTACAGGAATTTTAACAATCATATTTTCAAACAAAAAACATATCGTCCCTGACGGGACTATATCAAATCAATATTTGTTTCTCTACCAAGTTAACCTTCAAACCAAGTCCCGACAGGGACGATATATTTCATTAAATTGTGTTCAGTTTATTTAACAGAAAAGTATAATAAAAAAAAGAAGGCCTTTCGAGCCTTCTCCTTAACTATTTAGCTGCAGGTTTTTCCACAGCTTTAAAATCCTTATCACCAAATGATTCCGGTTTTTTATCATTGTATTTTGACGGGCATTTTAATAAGAGGCTGCTTGCCAGAAACGCGTCGTTTTCAATTTTCCCGATGACGACAACCTGCTCGGACTTTTCAAAATCCTGGGGTTTGGCACCATTGTAAGTCACCAGCCGTTCAACATTTTTCTGGTCTGTCATGTAAAAGGTAAACTTATTCGCATCCACTTTTGTATCGTAAACTATAGGTTTGTCTTTCACCAATTTCCCGATAACGTGAAATTCCTTTCCGGGATTATCAACTGCCGCAGAAAAATCAGTGTACGTACTTGTGTTGGCAAATAAGCTCATTATTACACCAATGGCAGCAACTACAAATACAAGTATAAAAATATGTGTCTTCTTCATGTTTAGCTTTTGTTATTTTTAATTTCATTTTCCATTTTTGTAACCCGCCTGTCGAGCCAGAAAAGATAAACTGCCAACCCAACAAGGACGGTTGAAAGAACTATGATGACTACAAATATTTTCGATTCTATCATTTCACTATTCGTATTTGTTAAACAAAGCAATGTTATTAATGTTTTGAAAACAGGCAATATTAGCAATCAAATCCGGTTATTCCGGATTATCAAGATGTTGCCTGATAAAGTCCATTTTTACCCTGATCCCGGTAAGCCAGTACCCCACTATAATCCAACCGGCTATGGCAGGATAAAAAACAAGGCGCATGGTAAAATCGAGGCTGTTTACAGTTGAAGGACTTCCTCCAGCTCCGGGATGCAAGGAACCACTGGCCAGTTTAGGAAGAATACCTACAAAAACTATCAGCATTACAAAGGCGAAAATATTATATACAGCTGCAATCCGGGCTCTCTTATTTTCTTCGTCAATCGAACGCCTGAGCACCAGGTAGGCGAAATAAGCCAGGATAGTGATGGCGGCTCCGTTCAACTGAGGATCGTTTGTCCAGGGTGTGCCCCATGTAAAATTAGCCCATTCCATTCCGGTTATTATTCCTAAAACACCGAAAAATAAGCCCACATTGACCGTTTGAATGGCATACACATCATGCTTGATATCAAAGGTCGAAAGATAACGCAGGCTCCGAACCAGCGATGTTCCGAACATGACCATCATGGCAAACCACATTACTACATGAAAAAACAAATTCCGCATCGATTGGCCGATATTTCCCTGTACTTCAGGAATATCAATAAGGAAACCGGCAATTATACTGTAAAGGATAAACAGTACACCGAGAAGTTTCCACCAGTTATTTTTCAAAAAATTGTTCATTTATATTTTTACTGATTTGTAATATATTTATTTTCATTGGATTGTGAATACTTCAGGCATTTAATTTGTCAGGAAAGAGACACTTCCTATCTACCTAAATTATCTTTTAACCCAAACCTTCTTTCAACCACCTTACTCATAATTCATAACTCTGAACTCAAATCTCACTAATCACGCCACAAGTAAGGGAATAAAATATACGACATAGCTACTACAATGGCATTGAGCATAAATAACGCGGCAAGGAATTTCATATTGCCCGAAACAGTCCCAACACTGAGCGCAGCTGCCGAAACTTTCATTAAAATAAGCAACAGGGGCATTACAACAGGGAAACTCAATATTGCCATTAACGCAAAATTATTATTGGTACGTGACGCAATGGCTGATATCATGGTGAGTGAAGAAGCAAAACCAAAACTCCCCAGCAATAATGCGCTGATAAACAAGGGGTAATTGACCACAAATTCACCCATCAGAGCAGTAAATACAAGCAGGCATAATAGAGAAAGCACTCCCATCAACACAAAATTATAAATCATTTTCGAAAGAATGATGGCCTGCGGGCTTGTAAGGGTGTAGTAATACAATTGCCTTGATGTGCTTTCCTGAACAAAACTTTTTGAAACCGCGTTAACAGCCGCAAAAAGCATAATAATCCAGAAAAGGCTGTTCCATGTAGCGGGATCAATGATTTTGGCAAAAGAAAGATAGCTGACGAAAATGGTAGAAACCACGTACAGCAAAATACCGTTAATGGCATACCGTTGCTTGAATTCAAGCTTAATATCTTTCAGTACCAGGAATTTGATTTCGCTCAGAAGCATTTGTCTGTTTTCAGACTGCAAAGATATAAAAAGCGGTATATGTTTTGGACTAAAATTTTGGGTTGGGTGAAAAGGGTTAACAGAATTAAGCACCAAGATCCAGATTCCAAATTCTAAATTCCAAGTCTATGATTTCCACGAGTTTTAAACCACAATTTAAAGCTGGTTCACCCTTGGAATTTGGAATTTGAGACTTGGAATTTATGAAGGTGAAGATTTCTATAAAACGGCAATCATTCCTGTCCGATAACCTTCTCGCGTGTATCCACAGGGATAATGATGGACCGTCCCGCTGCATTCAACTTACTGAAGTATTTCCTATATGTGATATGTCGTTTCGAAAATTTACCACCCACAGCTTCGTGAAGGGCGCGCATTTTAGGATTAAAATCACCAACCCAGGAGAGTTCAACTTCTTTATATTGTGGATTTTTCTTCATCACTGAATCCATGTGCCAGAAAAGAGCGGATTCGATTCCTGATTTCTGAAAATGAGGTTTAACGCCCATAATAACAATGCGTGACCGGGTAAAAATACGTTTCTTTCCTATCAGCGCTACTTTCAGTTTGCCCCACAAATTAATCTTTCCATTAAAATACCTGAGCATCTGGTTAATATCCGGAAGCATAAGCTCAAACGCGATTGGCTCATCACCATGGTAGGCAAACCAGACAAATTCGGGCAACATCAGTGATTTCAATTCTGCTAACATGCTACGTATAGCTTTAGGATCAGTAGGTGTGAAATTTTCGTGAAACTGCCAGGCATCATTATAAATCTCGATAAAATCGGCGATAAATTTTTCAGATTCATCGTACGAGAAATGCCTGAAATTGTATCCCGGTTTCTGCCTCACCCAGTCGGCAATTTTCCAGAATCGTTCAGGGAATGGTTTAGTGAGATCTATTAAATTTGTTACCTGCTCGAAATAAACCGTGAACCCGTATTTTTCAAAAAAGCCTTTATAATAATGAGGATTGTAATTCATCCCAAATGATTGCGGGATAAAACCTTCGACAAGCAATCCCCAGAAATTATCGTTTTCGCCGAAATTGATTGGTCCATCCATGGCTTCCATACCTCGTTCTATAAGCCAGGTACGGCATGTGTCAAACAGTAATTCAGCCGCTTTGTAATCTTCGATACATTCAAAAAAGCCCATCCCACCGGTTGGCACCTGGAACGTATAGGCTTTTTTGCTGTTAATAAATGCGGCAACCCGGCCTACCAACTGATTCTTATTATCGACTAATATCCAACGGCTTGCTTCGCCATGCTCAAAAAAAGTATTTTTCGCCGGGGTAAAAATCCCTTCGATAACCGCGTCGGGCGGACATACAAAATTCACGTCGTTTTTGTAAATTTTACGTATTACATCGTGAAAGAGTTTCCGGGCACGCTTGTTGTCAACATTTATTATCCGGTATTCCATAGTTAAAGTAGTAGCTAACTTGTGACAAAGATAAAAAAAATGAACGTTGAATTTGAGATCAGCTTAGTAGAGCCCTTCATTGACTATTTCGCTATACCCCTATTTCCGATTATTCAAAGTTTCATTATTCACTATTGTTACCCTGAGCAGCCTGCACTGAGCTTGCCGAAGTGAAGGACACTTTTCATTATTCGCTTTCAAATATTCACTATTCACTATTCACTATTCACTTAAAACAGTACCTTTGCCGGTTGCAAAAAAAACATCTGTGAAAAAACTCTATCTGCTGATTCTTCGTTCGTATGCAGGACCTGCGTTAGCTACTTTTTTTATTGTAGTATTCGTTCTGTTGATGCAGTTTCTGTGGCGGTATGTGGATGAACTCGTTGGTAAAGGACTTGAATGGAATATCATTCTCCAGCTCATGTTTTACGCTTCGTTCACTTTCGTCCCAATGGCTTTGCCTATTTCCATATTACTGGCGTCGCTTATGACTTTTGGTAATCTGGGCGAACGCTATGAACTGGTAGCCATGAAAGCTGCCGGGATTTCACTTCGTAAAGTTATGATGCCACTCGGACTTTTCTCTTTATTGATAAGTGTGGGCGCATTTTATTACTCCAATATTATCTTCCCTTATGCCAACCTGAAGTTCCGATCTACCTTGTACGATGTGAGGCAAAAGAAACTTTCGCTCAATATCCGTGAAGGCATATTTTACTCGGGATTACAAGGTTACGTTATCCGTATCGGAAAGAAAGAACCTGATGGCATCACTATCCGCAAGGTTATGATTTACGACCATACACAGTTCCAGGGTAATACCAAGCTTGTTATGGCTGATTCGGGTCGAATGCAGCAAACAGCTGATGGCAACAACCTGTTGCTGACTCTTTTTAATGGAATAAATTATGAAGAAAAAGGCAATACGGAAAGTCGGAAAATCCCTTTTCAACGTACAGGCTTTACAAGCGAAGTGATAAAATTTGATCTTTCCCAATTTAAAATGACCCGGTCAGACGATGAATTTTTCAAGAATGCCTATTACATGCTTAATGTTCATCAACTTGCATACGCGTCTGATTCCCTTGGGACTGAAGTTGGCAGACAGGTAGGCTCGCTTCGCGGTTCATTAATGAGTTATTACCCTAATTATACAAAGGTAAAGCTTACAGATAGTATAATGAATGCCTTACCTCCTGCCAAAGCAAGTATGAGTTTTGAAAAAAGGACCGTTGCCGATAGAAAAACCATAGCATCATACGCTTTGGGCATGGCTCGCAATGCAAAAGGGTCCTTTGAATATAACCGTCAGATGTTGAAGGAAAAAGTAGAATTGAAAGCACGTTATGATATTGAATGGCACCGAAAATTCACGCTTTCATTTGCCTGTTTTGCACTTTTCCTGATTGGCGCACCTTTAGGTGCAATTATCCGTAAAGGAGGCCTGGGTATGCCTTTGGTAATTTCGGTACTCCTGTTTGTAGCTTATCATGTGATTTCCTTTACCGGTGAAAAAGCAGTGCGCTCCGCTGTAACCGATCCGTGGAAAGGCATGTGGATGTCGACCATGATTTTCATTCCAATAGGCGTGTTCCTGGCTTACAAAGCAGCTACCGATTCAAACATTATGGATGCAGAAAGCTATAAACACTTCTTCCGGAATATTATAAAAAAATTCAAGAAAAAACAAAATCCCCTCAATGAAAATACTGGTACTCTGTAATAAATCACCCTGGCCAAAGCGTGAAGGAGGCCCTATTGCTATGTACGCCATGATCAGCGGATTGATCCAGGCTGGCCATAGTGTAAAGGTGCTTGCTGCCAATACAATTAAATATACCGTTGATCCTGAAACCATTCCTACAGATTTCAAAGAAAAAACGCATATTGAATTCGTTGATATTGACTTGTCGATTACTGTACCAGGCGCATTATTCAATTTTTTTTCAGGCAAATCGTACCATGTTACCCGGTTTCACACCAAAGCTTTTGCTAATAAAATAACTGACGTTCTTCGAAGGGATACATACGATATCATACAGTTGGAAACCCTGCAAATGGCAACCTACCTGGATATTCTCCGCAGATATTCAAAGGCCGCAGTCGTACTCAGGGCACATAATATTGAACATAAAATCTGGCAGCGAATAGCCGAGAATTGCCCTAATCCAATTAAAAGATTTTACCTGAATCACTTATATCATTCACTCAGGCGTTTTGAGATCGGTATCTTAAATAAGATGGATGGAATTATTGCCATAACTCCTGTCGATGCCCGCAATCTGGACAGGCTTTCTCATAGTACCAATATTATTTCAATTCCATTTGGAATTAACCTCGAATCATTGCCCGAAAATCCTGTACAGCCTGAGGAAGCTTCGTTGTTTCATATCGGTACAATGAACTGGTACCCGAATGAAGAGAGCATCAAATGGCTTCTGTCAGAAGTTTGGCCTGCGGTTACCCGGAAACTTCCAGCTATTGAATTACACCTGGCCGGACGTTATATGCCTGACTGGCTGTTAAAGCTCAATGTCCCGCATATTCATGTAGATGGAGAAGTTCCTGATGTTTGGGAATATATGCAGAAATATTCTATCATGGTAGTACCCTTGTTTTCAGGAAGCGGAATCAGGATTAAAATTGTTGAAGCCATGGCTGCCGGCAAAGCAATTATTACAACCGCAATCGGGGCTGAAGGAATAAATTATGAGAATGGTGTACACCTTCTTATAGCCAAAGATGCAAAATCGTTTACCGACGCGATTTTTAAACTTTGTAACGACAAAACACTTCGCGATACACTTGGCAAAAATGCGCGTTTGCTTATCGCCAAAGAACACGATAACAATAAACTAATGCTGAAGCTTACTACTTTTTATACTGAACTGGTAAAGAAAAAATAAGCCTGATATTTAAACTTAAATTGTGAGGTGTGCAGTGTGAAGACAGAAACTGAAAGTCCGAAGACAAAAGGTTTCGCCCTTAGAATCAAATCATATATAATAAGACATTTCAGATCCTCACCTCTCGCCTGTTCAGCCTTCGCCCCTTCTTAATACCGAATATGTAATTTTAAAAAGCCTGAGGCACCCTTTACCTTATGAAAATATTTGTTCTTCTTTCGCGTATACCATTTCCCATCGAGAAAGGCGATAAGTTAAGGGCATTCCACCAGATACGATGCCTTTCGAAGAACAACGAAATCATTTTATGTGCCCTCAGTGACTCTCCGGTAAATCCGGAAGCTATAAAAAACCTGGAGGCTTTTTGCAGTGAAATTCACCTTATTCCAACCCGAAAATCAGGACTGATCTGGAGCGCTGTTACGACCTTCTTTAATGGGAATCCATTCCAGGTAGGATATTTCTACCGCCTGAGTGCACAGAAAAGAATTAATTCACTGATTGAAAAATGCAGACCTGACCATATTTATTGCCAGCTTACACGGGTTTCGGAATATGTAAAAGAAAGCAAAATATCGAAAACATTGGATTACCAGGATATTTTCTCCTTAGGTGCAAAAAGGCAGGCTGAATCATCGTCGCCTCTCATGAAAATATTTTATATGATGGAATACCGAAGATTACTCCGTTATGAACATGATATCTTCGCTAAATTTGAGCACAAAACAATCATCTCTCTCCCTGATCGTGATGTTTTGCCACACCCTTCCCGGAATGAGGTTGTTATTGTACCCAACGGAGTTGATCATGAATATTTCAGCCCGACTGCTGCTGAAAAAACGCATGATATAGTATTTACAGGAAACATGGGTTATCCTCCGAATATTGACGCGGCCTGGTTTCTGGCAAAAAAAATATTTCCGGAAGTATTGAAACAGATTCCACATGCAACACTTTTATTAGCAGGCGCAAATCCATCTTTAAAGGTTCAGACGCTGCGGTCACACAATATTACTGTTACCGGCTGGCTGCCCGATATCCGCGAAAGCTACTCAAAATCGCGTATTTTTATTGCACCGATGCGTATTGGCACCGGTTTACAGAATAAACTCCTCGAAGCCATGGCGATGGAAATGCCATGTATCACATCCTTACTTGCCAATCAGGCACTGGGAGCAAAAGAAACTGAAGAAATATTAATTGGCAATACGGCAAAGGAATATGCAGATCATATCATAAACCTCCTGAAAAATAAATCCAAATCCGAAAGCCTGGCTAAAAAAGGACATACTTTTGTAAAAAGAGAATTCAGCTGGGAGAAATCCACTGCGTTGCTGGAGGCACTTTTTGTAATTTGAAAATGGTTAATAGAAAATAGGTAATGGAAAATGGTTAATGGAAAATGGTTAATAGAAAATAGGTAACTAATCAGTTTGTCTAAAGTAGTGAAAAACAAATATATGCCACAGATTACGCAGATTACACAGACAATTATTCATCATTTTTAATTGAAATTAATTGAAAAAC
>JAURYB010000118.1 GCA_030654075.1 Bacteroidales bacterium
TACCCCCGAAAGATAGTGATCTATTTGCACACCACAAAATTTTCAAAGAACTATTTTTAACTATATTTGCATTTAAATCAAGCATTTATATTGATTTGCTTAACTAAACGACATTGAATTGTAAATCGTAAATCGTAAATCGTTATTCGTAAATCGTTAATCGTTATTCGTAAATCGTAAATCGTAGATCGAAAAACTCTCTTGAAGGAAGGAATTATTTTTCTTCCTTTTTTTATGCGTTAAAGGATGTACAATCCTTCCAATTTAACCATGCTTTGAGCTCCGATAAGGATAATATAAAGAAATTTGTAGCTACAATATTTTGACAATTTAACACTTATTATTATTATTTTACTAAAATAATCAGGTATTGTGATACCTGAATCCGAAAATAAGCAATTCATATTAAATGAGGATACCTCCTGTATCCAGTTGTATTACTGAGTATTAATTGTCCTATTCTGACAACTCCACAATTTAGAATGCTTCCAAATTACAAAAATGTTAAAAAAACAAAAAAAATAGTATTGCTTGTATATGGCTTATTATCTAAATTCGCTGTGCTGTGGAACGAAAATAAAACACAGCCGGAGGAATGATAAATCTTTACTTTCCCATCACATTTCAACTTTATAAATCATAAACGTCGTGCGGACGCAAAGTAGCTCTGCGCGTTCGTATTGTCATTTTATATACCTTATTAATCAGTAACCACGTATGCACCTACAAGCATCCTACAAACAGAAACTGATATCATTCAAACTGACAGCACCATTGATCCTGCTCATGGCAGGACTGCTATTCAGTACAGTTTCGCAGGCACAGAACAAAGGCAAGGAGATTTTCGAAAAGAACTGCGTCATTTGCCACAAGCTCACAGAAGAAAAACTGGTAGGCCCCGGGCTAAAAGGGATTACTGAGCGTCGCGACAAAAAATGGCTTAAAAAGTTTATTCCGGCTTCCCAGGATATGGTAAAAGCCGGTGATAAACTTGCGGTTCAGGTTTTCAACGAAAACCTGAAAATACCGATGCCGGATCATAAATTCCTTACGGATGCTGATCTGGATCAGTTGCTTACTTATATTGAAACATACAAACCTGCTGAAGCCAAAAAAGTATCGGTTGATATTACAAAAAAAGACAGATTCTGGCGCGACGAAATCGTTCGTGGCGAAAGACTGTTCTCCGGCGTTATCCCTTTTGAAAAAGGAACTACGTTAAACTGCATTTCGTGCCACGCCGTTGTTGCTACCGATACACTGAACTTCAACCCGTCAGCAGTTGATCTAGCCAAAGCATGGCAGGAACCTAACGGAACAAACCTTTACCAGGTACTCAGCGAACCTACTTCAGCCAAAATGACTGAAGCTCACAAAGGACTGCAACTTTCTGACAAAGAAGTTTATGATATTTCAGCCTATCTTTCCGAGGTTGGCAAAAAAGGCATGACTTGGGAAAAAACATTCCCGGCAAGGCTGCTCCTTTTCCTTTTCCTTGGATTACTGATGGCATGGGCACTTGCTGATCTGATCTGGTTCAGGAAAGTTAAATACCGCGTAGTTCATGTGCTTATTATACTTGTTGGTCTGGGAGTTCACGGAACATTGGTTATACAGGAAGGTATAAAACTTGGCCGAACCAAAGATTATATGCCTGATCAGCCTATTAAATTCTCCCATAAAGTACATGCCGGTCAAAATAAAATTGATTGCAAATACTGCCATTCCATTGCGGATTACAGTAAATCGGCAGGCATTCCTTCAGCCAATCTTTGCTTAAACTGTCATAAAGTGGTAGTTGCCGGCATGAGATCTGGAAAATTTGAAATCAAAAAAATCCAGAGAGCGGTTGAATCAGGCAAACCGATTGAATGGGTACGTATTCACAAACTTCCGGATCATGCTTTCTTTAGTCATGCTCAGCATGTTGGCGCCGGAAAAGTTGAATGCAAGACTTGTCATGGAGCTGTTGAAACAATGGACCTTGTGAAACAGGTTTCGGACCTTTCGATGGGATGGTGTGTTAACTGTCACCGTCAGACCGGGATTCAGGCTACCACAAACAAATATTATGAAGGATTCAAAGCCTTACATGATGATGCAAAAGCAGGTAAAAAGATTACTGCTGAGCGCCTTGGTGGAATTGATTGCAGCAAATGCCATTACTAAACTATCCTTTAATACTTTCTCGTGATTTCGAATCCGCTCAATCACCGCTCAAACTACAATCAAAACAATAAAATTTTAAAAGAACCTTTTATACCTCAATATATAAATGGAAAAGAAATATTGGAAAAGTCTTGAAGAGCAAGCTAACCTGCCCATAATAAATCCCGGCCAGAAAGATGTGGATGCATCGCGTTCGCTTCTCGACCTGATTGATGACGAAATAGACAGCAAACCATCATCACGACGGAACTTCCTGAAATTCTGCGGATTCAGTTTCGCTACAGCAGCCATTGCAACCAGTTGCCAGAACCCGGTTCAAACAGCGATTCCTTACCTCAGCAAACCGGAGGAAGTTACTCCGGGCATGGCAAACCATTATGCTTCTACCTATTTCGATGGCCAGGATTATAACGGTATACTTGTAAAAGTTCGAGATGGCAGGCCTATCAAGATTGAAGGAAATGAACTTTCATCTGTTAGCCAGGGTGCAACCAGTGCCAGAGTTCAGGGTTCAGTTTTAAGCCTGTATGATGATGGTGCACGGTTTAAATCACCAATGATAGCTGGAAAAGAATCGACCTGGAATGCAGTTGATATTGAGGTTATTTCCAAACTTACCGCTGCATCCTTAACAGGTAAATCAATTGCCCTCGTAACCTCGACCATTATCAGCCCTTCTACCCTATCGGTTATTGAAGAGTTTAAAACGAAATTCCCTACTACAAAGCACATTACCTATGATGCGGTTTCGTCATCAGCATTGCTCCAGGCCAATAACCTGACTTTTGGTACACAAACCATTCCTGATTATTATTTCGATAAAGCAGATGTTATTGTAAGTTTCGAAGCTGATTTCCTCGGAACCTGGCTTATGCCTGTTGAATTCACACGTCGTTTTGCTGCAAGCCGTCGGTTGAATGCTGAAAAACGTTCCCTATCGCAGCTTACGGTTTTTGAATCAGGCATGTCGCTTACCGGTTCAAACGCTGATTATCGTTTCCCTATTAAACCAAGTCAGCAGGCTTCCGTTATTTTAAGCCTGTATAATGAAATTGCTAAAGCCACAGGCGGAACTACTTACAGTGCACCGGCTTCTGCTGTTGATGTTACCAAACTGGCACAAAAACTTATTGGCGCAAAAGGTAATTCAATCGTTGTTTGCGGAATAAATGATACTTCCATTCAGATCGTTGTAAATGCAATCAACCAGATGTTGCAGAACTACGGCAGCACTATTGATTTTTCAGCTTCACTCAATATCCGCAAAGGAATTGACGAAGATATGACAGCTCTTGTAAAAGAAATGAACGAAGGCAAAACTAATGCTGTAATCTTCTATAATGTAAACCCGGTTTACAATTACAGCGAACCCAAATTGTTGCTCGATGGTCTTAAGAAAGTTGAGCTAACAGTTAGCCTGTCAAATGCAATAGATGAAACCGCCGCTGTGTGCAGTGTTGTTGCTCCCGACCATCATTTTCTTGAATCGTGGAACGATGCTGAACCCAAAAAAGGACTTTTCAGTCTGCAACAACCAACCATAAATCATATTTACTGGACCCGCCAGGCACAGGAAAGCCTGCTGAAATGGGCTGGCAGCACCACCCTTTTCAGTGCATATCTGAAACAATACTGGCAACAGAATTTCATAGGGAAACAATCGGAATATACTTCTGCAGCTGATTTCTGGAATTATACTTTGCAAAAAGGAGTATTTGAACTTCCTGCAACTTCTGCTCAGCCTGCATATACAGCCCAGGCTGTAGCTGATGCTGCAACAAAAGCAGCCGCAGTAAAATCTGCTGAAAACGAACTTGTATTTTATGAAACCATAGCTTTAGGAAACGGGCAACATACCAACAATCCCTGGATGATGGAAATGCCTGACCCAATTTCGAAAGTATGCTGGGATAATTTTGCTGCCATTTCCCCATCGGAAGCTAAAAAACTTGGCGTGGTAACCGGTGATGTTTTAAAACTCGCTGAAGGCCTTGAACTTGTGGCTTACATTCAGCCGGGACAAGCCGAAGGCACTATTGCCATAGCATACGGTTATGGCCGGACAAAAGCCGGAAAAGTTGCCGATGGAGTGGGTGTGAATGTTTTCCCTTTTATGAAAATGGATGGCGGCAACCGCAAATCGTTCATGGCAACATCAGCTGTTACCAAAACCGGCAAAAAATACAACATCGCTTCAACCCAGATGTACCATTCGATGGAAGGGCGCGATATTGTTCGTGAAACTACACTTGCTGAGTGGAAAGAGAAGCCAAACTCAGGCAACGAAATGCACGAAGAAACTGAAAAACTTAATGTTACTCTTTACAAGGAAATTTTATACGAAGGACATCATTGGGGTATGTCAATCGACCTGAATGCGTGTACCGGCTGCAGCGCCTGTGTTATAGGCTGCCAGGCTGAGAACAATGTTCCTGTTGTTGGCAAAGCCCAGGTTGAACTTACCCGTATCATGCATTGGATCCGCATCGATAGGTATTATTCTGCTGATGAGGCTAATCCATCTGTATACTTCCAGCCGGTTATGTGTCAGCAGTGCGATAATGCTCCCTGCGAAAATGTTTGCCCGGTATCAGCAACCAATCACAGCAGCGAAGGTCTCAACCAGATGGCTTACAACCGCTGTATCGGAACCAAATACTGCATCAACAACTGTCCGTATAAAGTACGTCGTTTCAACTGGTTCCGTTATGCTACCAACGACGCGTTCGATTATAATATGAACAGCGATATGGGTCGCATGGTTCTTAATCCTGACGTTACTGTCCGCGAACGTGGTGTGGTCGAAAAATGTTCGTTCTGCGTTCAGCGTATCCAGGAGAAAAAGCTACAGGCTAAGCTTGAAAACCGTGAGCTTGCTGACGGTGATATTAAAACTGCCTGTATGCAGGTTTGCCCGGCCGGAGCAATCATATTCGGTGATACAAACAACAAGCAGGGCAAACTTATCGATCTGTTTACTGATCAACGTAACTACAACCTGATAGAAGAAATTCATACACTTCCATCGGTAGGTTATTTAACTAAAGTTCGTAACAGGGAAGAAGAAACAGGAAAGGCTTAATCAGCCGTTTTAGCATTCTCAACAAAATAAATAAAGCACAAAAACATTAACTCGCAATACCTTTTAAAATATGTATAAAGCTGAAGTACGAGGTCCGCTGATTCTGGGCAACAAGGATTACCGGCAAATCACCAGCGACATTATTGCGCCGATCGACAATCCTACACCTGGCTGGTGGAAAGTAGCACTGGCAATTAGTCTGGTAATGGCCAGTTTCGGAATTTTTGCTCTCTACTATACCGTTCGTTATGGATTGGGAACATGGGCAGTAAACAACTCTGTAGCCTGGGGCTGGGAAATCATCAACTTCGTTTGGTGGATCGGTATCGGGCATGCCGGGACCGCATTCTCCATATTCCTGCTGATTTTAAGACAGAAATGGCGTACCTCCATTAACCGTGCTGCCGAAGCCATGACGGTATTTGCAGTTGGTTGTGCCGCTATTTTCCCTGCCATTCACATGGGACGCGTCTGGCTGGCTTTCTACATTTTCCCTTATCCAAATACACGCGGACCGTTATGGGTTAACTTTAACTCGCCTTTGTTCTGGGACTTTATCGCCATCAGCGCTTATCTGCTGATTTCGGCTTCATTCTGGTATTTCGGAATGGTTCCTGATTTTGCATCCATCCGCGACAGGGCTAAAACAAAGGCTAAAAAAGCTATTTACGGTTTCCTCGCTTTTGGCTGGACCGGTTCAACAAAAGAGTGGCTGCGCTATGAAGGATTAAGTTATGTACTTGGCGGAATCGCTGCCGTGCTGGTAGTTTCAGTTCACTCCATTGTATCAACCGACTTTGCCAGTTCAGTAATTCCTGGATGGCATTCAACTTTATTTCCTCCCTATTTCGTGGTTGGAGCTATTTTCTCAGGTTTTGGTATGGTTATGACGCTTATGATCGTGATCCGCAAATATTATCACCTTGAGGATTATGTTACTGCTTCTCACCTGAATGCCATTGCAAAAATCCTGGTTTTCATTTCCCTCATCATGGGAACTGCTTATGCCACCGAAGTATTTATAGCCTGGTACAGCGGGAATCCATATGAAATGTTTACGTTCTTCCATAACCGGATCACCGGTGACTATTCATTTATGTTCTGGGCGATGGTTATCTGCAATGCAGTTATTCCGCAGGTGATGTGGTCGAAGAAAGTGCGTAGCAACATCACTGCCTTGTTCATCATTTCACTGATCATTAATGTAGGTATGTGGTACGAACGTTTTAACATTGTTGTTACCTCACTGTCAAAAGATTACCTCCCATCATCCTGGGCAACATACTCACCAACCTGGGTCGAAATCGGAATTTACATCGGTACCATAGGGATTTTTACCGCAGGCGTATTGTTCTTCTTCCGCTTTGTACCTATGATTGCCATCAGCGAAGTTAAGAGTGTATTGAAACCTACCGAAATAACGGAAAAACATTAAAATACCTGAGAAACAATGAATACTACACATATAATTGGTGTTTTCGACAGCAAGATGGACCTGCTGGCGGGTATTGAAAAAGCCAAGAGTAATAATTTCAAAATCGATGAAATTTATACGCCTTACCCGGTAATGGAAGCTATTGATGCTTTGGAACGCAAATCGAGATTTACATTAGCAGCATTCTTTTATGGATTTGCTGCGGTTGTAGGAGTGCTTTCGTTCCTCTACTGGACTTCGGTGATTGACTGGCCGATAAATTACGGAGGAAAACCAACCAATGCATTTCCTTCGTTTATCATCATTACTTTGGTACTCACCATCCTCACAATCACTATTTTAAGTTTGTTCACCTTTTCGATCAGGGCAAAAATATATCCGGGTAAGAAATATATCCTTCCGGATGAACGCGCTACAGATGACAAATTCATTGTCCTGTTTGATAAAAAGACAGCCGGTGGAGGATTTGAAGCCATATCATCCGCTCTGAAAGCAGGTGGTGCTTCCGAAGTATACGAAAAGGAACTTTAAAATGATACGTAAAAAATATAATTATATGGGTTACTTCAGTAAAGCCCCGATCAGACTAACTGCGGCCATTGCCTTATCGGCATTGCTTTTTACCTCTTGCGATCGTACACGTATTCAGAAAGGATACGAGTACTTTCCTGATATGGCGCATTCGCTGGCCTACGAAACTTATGCTCCGGCAAAAGGCGCTGCCAATGGAATTACAATGCAGATGCCGGTTCCAGGTTCAATTCCCCGCGAAATGATTCCTTACCAGTATGCTCCAACTCCCGAAGGACGCTTACTGGCAGGCAAAGAGCTTGTCTGTAAGATCGAATCCAGCGACACAAACCTGGTACGAGGAAAAGAGATGTTTGTTATTTATTGCCAGAATTGTCACGGCACCGCAGGAAAAGGTGACGGGCATCTTTATACAAGCGGTAAATTTACTATGCAGCCGGCATCACTTATTTCGGAACGTATGCTGATTGCTCCGATTGGCGAAGTATATCACGTAATAACTGCCGGATGGAACACAATGGGTGCTCATGGACCACAGATTATGCCTGACGACCGTTGGAAGATAGCCCTTTACGTTAAGAATAATCTTCAAAAGAACATTAAATAAGCTCCACGTATATGGATACCAAAGTAATATTTACGAAGAAATTTTATTATATAACCTATGGCCTGATGGGCCTTGGAGTTATAGGGCTGGTATATGGTTTCCTCACTGACTCACACCGTACATGGGCCAACCTGCTGATGGATAATTATTATTTTCTTTCACTGGCGTTAGGAGCAGCTTTCTTTTTCTGTTTGCAGTACATCACCCAGTCAGGCTGGTCGGCTATGTTCAGAAGAATCCCTGAAGCATTGATGGCTTATATTCCGTATGCAGGTATTATCATGGTGGTCATGTATTTCGGGCTTCATGATATTTATCATTGGTCGCATCCCGACCTGGTTGCCAACGATGAATTACTCGCACACAAAGCTCCTTACCTCAATATTCCTTTCTTTATGATAAGGCTGGTTATATTCTTTGTCGCCTGGATATTGCTGACCCGATACCTTCGCAAACTCTCGTTGCAGGAAGATGCGTTAGGAAGTAAAGAACTGTTTGAAAAGATGGAGTTCTGGTCGAAAGTATTCATTTTTGTGCTGGCAGTAACTTTCTCTGCTGCTTCGTTCGACTGGATTATGTCGATTGACGCGCATTGGATCAGCGGTATTTTTGCTTTTAAAAACTTTGCAGCTGCATTTTACCATGGCACTTCACTTATTGGTTTAATAGCAATTATTCTCCATAAGAAAGGCTATTTCAAAGATATGAATGAATACCATCTGCTTGATTTTTCGAGGTATATGTTTGGATTAAGCATCATCTGGGGCTATTTATATTTTTCCCAGTTTGCGCTGATATGGTTTGGAAATCTACCCGAAGAAACCATTTACTATGCTAAGCGATGGGAAAATGGCTGGATAATTTTTGTATTCCTGAATTTTGCCATTAACTGGTTTATTCCATTCATAGTATTGCTTCCGCAGAAACTGGATAAGAACATCAATGTTGTTTATGGTATTTGTGTTTTATTGCTTGTAGGTTTATACACCGATATTTATGAGCAGGTAATGCCTGATTTCCTGACTTCCCCATCTTTAGGAATAATTGAAATCGGAGTATTTGCAGGACTGGCAGGATTATTCCTGTTCGCATTTGCAAAAGCGCTGGCATCAGCACCACTGATTGCTAAGAACCATCCATACTTAGAAGAAAGTATTCATCATCATTTGCATTAAAGGATAGAGCATATTTTCAACTGATCAACTTTCTTTAAATCCGATAATACTCTGTTTTGCAGAGTATTATCGTTTTACGTAAAAACCGAACTATAATAAGCAAATAAACTTTTCAGGAATTTCAGTTTTCGTTAAACAAAACCTAAGCAATTCTTGTTAATAAAGCGTTAATTAAATTTTATTAAGATAATATTCATGATCTGAAATTCAGGCCAAACTATAAATAATTATCTTTCAGGAATAAATCATACACATTGCACAAAACAATTTTATCACAAATGAAAAAAACCATCTCATGGTTTGCACTGCCGATATTGCTGACAGTAATGCTTTTTTATACCAATTCTGTTTCAGCGCAAAATGAAAAGGAACAGGAAGTCGGAATTACTGAACACCTGGATGAATACATACCTTCGGATATTATTCTCACCGACCACAACGGAAAGGTTGTTAACCTCAAACAACTGATCAACAAACCAACCGTATTGTGTTTTGTGTATTACAGATGCCCGGGTATCTGCAGTCCGCTGATGAATGGCCTGGCGGAAGTTATGGCCGAAACCAGTATGGTACTCGGAAAAGATTACCAGGCTGTCACTATTAGCATCGATCCCCGCGAGACGTATGACCTTGGAAAGAAAAAAAGGGATACTTATCTTAAAAAGCTGAAAGGGCAGGATGGTTCGGGATGGACTTTCCTGGTTGGTGACAGTGCCAATGTAGCCAAAGCAACCAACGCGCTCGGATTTAAGTATAAGTTTGTAAATAACGAGTTTATGCACGAAGGCTCCTTGATGATGATAAGTCCCGACGGAAAGATTACACGTTATCTGAAAGGGATAAGTTTCGTGCCTTTTGAGTTCCGACTTGCACTGGTGGAAGCATCAGAAGGCAAATCAGCACCAACTATAATTAAAGTTCTGAAGTATTGCTATTCCTATGATAGAAAAACAGAAAGATATTCTCTCGATGTTACACGTATAACGGCAACCTTAACCATCATTTTTGCTGTTTCACTTCTTGCGTACCTTCTCATCCGCGGACGGAGAAAAAAAACAAAACCTGCTAACCAATAATTACTTTAACATACATGACCGGAAATTCTTCAACACATCGGCTGCCCAGTTACCTTGAATACCAGGGTAAGTACACCGGAATCCGTGCCTGGATTTTATCGACCGATCACAAACGTATAGCTCTGTTATACTTGTACTCGCAGATATTTTTCTTCCTCGCCGGACTGGTAATGGGATTATTTATGAAGCTCGAGCTTATTGCGCCCGGGCAACAGATCATGGGGCCTCAGGCCTACAATGCACTTTTCACTGTGCATGGACTTACCATGATATTCCTTTTTATTATCCCAGGACTTGCAGCTTCCTTTGGTAACTTTATGATTCCGATCATGATCGGGGCAAAAGACGTTGCCTTCCCTAAACTGAATTTATTCTCCTGGTACCTTTTTATCGCCGGAGCAGTGATTATTTTAGTCGGAATTTTTTCCGGCGACGGTCCTCCTGATACTGGCTGGACATTTTACGCTCCTTACAGCCTCAAAACAAATACCAATGTTGTTCTTTCTGTTTTCGGTGCCTTTGTACTTGGATTTTCATCGATTCTTACAGGTTTGAACTTTATTGTTACCATACACCGCATGCGGGCTCCGGGAATGGGATTTTTCCGTATGCCTTTGTTTATCTGGTCGTTATACGGCACAGCATGGATTCAGCTTCTGGCAACTCCTGTTGTGGGAATCACCTTCCTGATGGTTGTTGCTGACCGTATGCTTGATATCGGATTTTTCGATCCTGCCAAAGGCGGAGACCCTGTATTGTATCAGCATCTCTTCTGGATATACTCACATCCCGCAGTTTATATCATGATTTTGCCTGCCATGGGAGCGATTACCGAGATTATTGTAACCTTCTCCCGACGGACAGTATTCGGGTATAAAGCCATTGCCATGTCGAGTCTTGCCATTGCATTTGTAGGTTACCTGGTTTGGGGACATCATATGTTTACTTCAGGAATGAGCGAAACGGCCCGCCTGGTTTTCTCTTTCTTAACTTTCCTGGTTGCCATCCCAAGTGCTATAAAAGTTTTTAACTGGACAGCAACCATGTATAAAGGATCTATTTCGCTTGAACCGCCTTTCTGGTGGGCGATGGCTTTTATCTTTATATTTATGATCGGCGGACTTACCGGGCTTATCCTGGGAAGTGTTTCCACGGATGTACACGTTCACGATACGATGTTTGTTGTAGCGCATTTCCATTATATTGTGTTCGGAGGTGCGGGAATTGCATTTTTTGCGGCACTGCATTACTGGTATCCCAAAATGTTTGGCAAGATGTACAATAAGAAAATCGCTAACTGGGGACTTATCGGCTTGTTTGTAGGTTTCAATACTACTTACCTGCCAATGTTCTTCCTTGGATTCATGGGAATGCCGCGACGGTATTACGATTACCTTCCTCAATTTGCAGATCTCAACCTGTTATCCACAGTAGGATCATGGATTATGGCTTCGTCATTAATACTTGTGATTGTGAATCTGTTGCGCGCTAAAAAAGGAACGCCGGAAGAAATGGACGATCCATGGGGTGGCCGTACGCTTGAATGGACGATAGAATCGCCTCCTTCGCTCGAAAATTTCGAGGAAATCCCCGTTATCGACCGCGAACCTTATGAACTAAAATCTAAATAAACAGTCTATGGAACAAAATCATGTAGCACATACAGATCATTTCGATCCGGTTGCGTCAAAACTTGGAATGTGGCTGTTTATCTTCACCGAAATACTGCTCTTCGGCGGACTGTTTATTGTTTATTCAGTATACAGGTACAAGCATCCGGTTGAATTTCACCTCGCAGCGGAAGAACTTGATGTAACTATTGGTCTGATCAATACTGTAATTCTTTTAATCAGCAGTATGACAGTTGCCATGTCAATTACGGCCCTTCAGCTTGGTAATAAAAAACTTACTTTGATATTGTTGGGAACCACTGGTTTGCTGGCCCTGATTTTCCTTGTAAATAAATATTTTGAATGGGGAGCTAAAATTCACCACGATATTTATCCCGGCAGCGAATTTCTTTTAAGCCTGAGTAAAGGCGATATGCTTTTCTTCGGTTTGTATTTCTTTATGACCGGACTGCATGCGTTGCATATTATCGCGGGATTAGCCCTTTTAGGAGTAGCTTTTTTTAAAGTAAAGAACGGATCAGTAAATAAGGACCGTATTTCATTGCTCGAAAACGGCGGACTTTACTGGCACCTTGTCGATTTAATCTGGATTTTCCTGTTCCCGTTGTTCTATCTAATACACTAAGCCTTATGAGCGAACATAAAAACCATATATCCACGTATAAGTCGCAGATAGTTGTTCTGTTTGTCCTTATACTGCTTACTGTGCTTACTGTAACAATTACTAGTGTGCACCTGGGCCCTTTCAACACTGCTGCTGCTATGCTTATAGCATCTGTTAAGGCCACTATCGTACTGCTTTACTTCATGCATCTGAAGTTTGATGAAAAAATATACCGCTTCATGGTTATACTTGTGCTGGCCATATACGCGGTGGTGATCATTATTACATTTTTTGATTACTTATACCGACCATAACTATGTTCTCAGGATACTCAAATTTTTCGGGAGGTGTTGATACCGCATTTGCTATCATTGTTGGAATCTCCCTTTTCTTCCTTATTGGAATTACTGCCGTTATTATCACCTTTATTATTAAGTACAACAAGAAGAACAATCCTGTTGCCTCTGAAATTGAAGGAAGTAATAAACTGGAAATCATCTGGACTGTTATTCCGTTGATTCTCGTATTATTCATGTTCTGGCTGGGCTGGAGTTCGTATATCCCTATGCGGAAAGTTCCTGCCGATGCCATGAAAATTAAAGTAACCGCGCAAATGTGGAGCTGGCGCTTTGAATACCCAAACGGAAAAGTGGAAGACACACTATACGTACCTGTAAACAAAGCGGTTGTGCTAAACATGGTTTCGCTCGATGTGATTCATAGTTTATACATTCCTGCGTTCAGGATCAAGGAAGATGTTGTTCCCGGCAAAGCAGAAAACTACATGTGGTTCAAATCGCTGGTGCCGGGCTCGTACGATCTCTTCTGCGCTGAATACTGCGGATTAAGGCATTCGTATATGGGAACTATTGTTGAAGTTGTTGACCAGGGCTCTTTCGATAAATGGTATGCATCCGCTCCGGTAAAAGTTGATTCATCCGTGGCAGCGAAACCTGGTTTTGAAGGGAAACTTCTCTCTGAACAGAAAGGCTGTATTGCATGTCATTCAGCTGACGGGACTAAGATAGTAGGACCTTCATACAAAGGAATTTTCGGGCATAAAGTTACCGTTGAAACAAATGGGAAGGAACGTGAAATCGTGGTTGATGAAGAGTATATCAAAAGATCCATACTTGAACCTGAAGCCGATATCGTTAAAGGATTCCCGAAAGGTGCGATGATATCTTATAAAGGTCAACTAACCGATGAGGAAATTGATAAAATAATCGAATACATTAAAACTTTAAGTGAAGAAAAGAAATAACTTCCGGGAACTGCTGAGAATAATAAGCGAACTTGGAAAAGTCCGGATTTCGGTAGCCGTAGCATTTACCACCTTTACAGGCTATATACTTAGCCGCGGCGAATTTGACCGTGGCTTTGTGTTTCCTTTTATCGGCATATTTCTGTTGGCATGCGGAGCCTCAGCCTTTAACCAACTCCAGGAAACTGAAACCGACCGGATTATGAAACGTACTGCCGGAAGGCCTCTTCCATCAGGACGAATCGGTAAAACAGGAGCTTTTATTATTGCGCTGGTGTATTTTATTTCGGGAAGCCTGGTGCTTTATTTCGGACCTGGACTTTTGACGCTGTTAGTTGGTATCTCCACATTTGTATGGTACAACCTCATTTATACCCCGTTAAAAAGAGTCACTGCTTTTGCTGCCGTACCGGGATCCATGGTTGGAGCTTTACCTCCATTGGCAGGCTGGGTTGCCGGAGGAGGGAGTTTAACTGATCCTGGTGCATTAGCTATTGGATTTTTCTTTTTTATGGGTCAGATACCGCATTTCTGGCTGTTATTATTAAAATTAGGAAAGCAGTATGAAAGTGCCAGACTCCCTTCGCTTACGCAACTATTTACGGATGAGCAGATCAAGCGAATGACTTTCGTTTGGATAGCAGCAACGGCAATTTCAGCTCTGGCTTTACCTATGTTCGGCTTACAGGATAAAATCTGGAGCATTTCGCTAATTATACTTTTATCAGCAGGCCTAATCGCCATATTTATTCCTCTTCTGAATCGCAAAAAGCCATTTAATGTCGGTAAATCCTTTGTGCTGATAAATGTATATTATCTTTTCATCATGTTTGTGATGATAGCTGACAAACTGATCTGAGGGTAAGCCCCAGGTTTCAAATTCCAAGTCCCAAATTCCAAGTCCCAAATTCCAGGATCGAAATTTTTATTTATTGAATACGATATTTCAATAGATCTTTTTTTCTGGTCGCGAAATTTGAGACTTGTAATTTCTAACCAATATTGAATAACTGAATATTTTATAACGTTAAAAGAAAGTGAGATTATATAATTTTCTGAACATATTCACCAATTTATATTTGTGACATAATAAAAAATTGTACCTTTAAACAACGAAAAATAACGTTTAAATCTAAAGGTAAGATGAGCAACACGGATCCCGAATTGAACAAAATTTATTATCCTTCGAAAGAGGTAATTAAAAAAGCAACAGTTAAAGACTACGACTCGCTTTATAAGAAATCAATTGAAAATCGTGAAGAATTCTGGGCCACGGAAGCCAAACGGCTGGATTGGTTTAAGAAATGGGATAAAGTGCTCGACGACAGTGATAAGCCTTTTTATAAATGGTTTACCGGCGGACAGATTAATATTATTTACAATGCTTTAGATCGTCACCAGAAAAACGCTACCCGTAATAAACTGGCAATTATCTGGGAAGGCGAACCCGGTGATGTGCGGACTTTTTCGTACCATGGATTAAACCGTGAGGTTGTAAAGTTCTCGAATGTGCTTCGTGCCATGGGTGCTAAGAAAGGTGAAGTCATTACAATCTACATGCCTCAGGTACCCGAACTGGTTATTGCTATGCTTGCCTGTGCAAAGATTGGTGCGGTTCATAGTGTTGTGTACGGCGGCTATAGTGTTGAAGCTCTTGCCGAACGTATCGAAGATGCAAAAAGCAGGATACTGATTACTGCCGATGGCGGTTTCAGGCGTGGAAAAGCTACAAAGTTGAAAACCATTGCCGACGAAGCGATGAAACGCTCGGCTACCATCGAAGTTTGCATTACCGTGAAACGTACCGGGGAAGAGTGCTACATGGAAAATGACCGTGATTTCTGGTATCACGACCTGATGGGTATGCCATTGGCAAATACCAATTGCTGTACCGAAAAAACCAATGCCGAAGATCCTTTATTTATCCTCTATACTTCTGGAACAACTGGTAAACCCAAAGGCCTAGTGCATACTCATGGCGGGTATTCAGTTTATACGGCTACTACGCACCGTTACGTTTTCGATATAAAAGCTGAGGACCGCTGGTGGTGTGCTGCCGATCCGGGTTGGATTACAGGCCATAGTTACATAGTTTATGCTCCGCTGATCAACGGTGCAACAATTATGATGTACGAAGGAGCTCCGAACCATCCGTATCCGAACAGGTGGTGGTCGATAATAGAGAAATACGGTATTAATATTTTATACACCTCTCCTACTGCCATTCGTGGATTAATGCGTTTCGGTTCCTCCTGGGCTGACCGTCACGACCTGAGTTCATTGCGTTTGCTTGGTTCTGTTGGCGAACCTATTAATCCTGAAGCATGGAAATGGTATTATGAAGTGATCGGCAAAAGCCGCTGCCCGATTATGGACACTTGGTGGCAAACCGAAACCGGGGGTTTTATGATTACACCTATTCCAACTATGCCACTCAAACCGGGATCAGCCACAAAACCATTTTTTGGTAACGAAATGGCTATTGTTGATGATCATGGTGTTGAAGTAAAAGCAGGTGAAGAAGGAAATCTTGTTATTAAAAATCCATGGCCTGGAATGGCGCGAACCATACTTGGCGATCCCGACAGGTATGTTGAAAAATACTGGGAGAAATACGCAAAACAAGGCTGGTATTTAGCAGGCGACTCCGCCCGCAAGGACGAAGACGGTTATTACTGGATCATTGGCCGTATTGATGATGTGATAAAAGTCAGCGGTTATCGTCTTGGTTCGGCTGAAATTGAAAGCGCCCTGGTAAGCCACCCAATGGTTACTGAGGCTGCAGCTGTCGCTCTTCCGGATGATCTTCGAGGTAACATCATCCATTGCACTGTGACTTTACGAAATGGTGCAACAGGAAGCCCAGCATTAGCCGAAGAGCTGAAAACCCATGTCGAAAAAGAAATCGGACCTATTGCCCGGCCTGCTTTTGTTGAATTTACCGAAGCTTTGCCAAAAACACGTTCAGGTAAAATTATGCGGAGAGTAATCAAGGCAAGGATTTTAGGCCAGGATATCGGGGATATTTCAGGGCTTGAGGAATAGTTTTAGATGCGAATCAGCGAAGGGCAAATTGGCGAAGGGTGACAAAATGAATAACGACATGGCGAGGTAAAATAAAGCGATTTTTGAACTGCTTAAAATTATTACCTTGCCATAAGATAAAGTTAGTTGTTGTTGATTGACTGAATAGCACTAAAAAAGAACATACGTATAAGTAACGTATGTTCTTTTTTTTAAATTTTGAAGTGGTGATCCGGGATTTCAAGGTTCGTTTTACTTTCAAAACGATTGAGATTGATCTTATGCATTTCAATAAAATCGTCAATATTGCCCACCATTTTCAGAATCTTATCCGTTTCAACTATACTTTCAACTCCATAAATTATCTCAGGATATGAAGAGTGGGGCCATTCATCAAAACTTTTGCAAAAACCATGATGAATAGGATTCCGATGAGTATAAATGATTGCATTTAGAAAATGGGTTTTATCCGTAATTGGTTCCCGTTTAAAGTTCTTGATAAAAAGTGAACCCATGCGATGATATACTTTATTAAACGACTGCGTATAGCTGCTAAAAAGATTAGCGAACTGTTTTGATAGAAATTTTTCGATTTCGTTGTCGCTAACACTTCCAAAGTTTTGAACTTTGGAAGTGTTTACTACCATCGAAATATTTTTATTTCGTATAAGGTTTTCTATTACTTCACGCTTGCGAATTCTCACCACAAGGTGAAAGTGGTTCGGCATCAGGCAGTACGCATAGGTTTCGACTATAGGAGAAATATGCAATTGATATTTTTCCAGAAAAAACCTGTAGTTCTCCGCTTCCTTAAATACATTTTCAAACCCATTGGCATGGTTGTAAATATGAAAACTGGTATCAGGTACAAGAGGATTCATATGATAAAATCCGATAATTATCTATTTGATTCTATGCCAATTCAATATGAATAAATTTACTAATTACTTCTTAAGAGACTAAATAATTTTCCGAAAGTAATCATGCCATTCAAACTACAACTTAAAAAGGGTAAGAAATCTAAAATGATGATATTTCAAAAATACAAAGATTTTTTACAACTACGAGAACAGGATGAGCATATTCATATAAACATGTATTTGTATCAGGTCAATTTTATATTAAATCAGCCAATAAGTTAATCTTCTAAAGTAAGATTTTGCATTGGTAAAATCTGTAATTTTGTATTCAAATTAATCAATATGAAAAATCTATTTTTTATCGCTCTTATAGCAGCCTTTATCGCAGGCTGTGCAGGAAAAACCACCAGCACTGAAAATGCTGCTGAAGTAACAACCACCGCTGTTGCAAATAAAACTGTAACCGTAGCTATTGAAGGGATGACCTGTTCCGGTTGTGAAAACACTGTAAAGGAATCAGTCACCAAAATTGCCGGAGTTACTGAGATCAAAGCCTCACACCTGGATTCAACAGCTGTTGTAAGTTTCGATTCAACAAAAACATCTGTTGCAGCCATCGGCGAAGCTGTAACTGAAGCAGGTTATGTTTTCAAAGGAGAAAAAACTCCAATGGCTCCTGCGCAGGCTAACTAATTCTTTTTACTTATTTTACAGTGATCCTTTTCCTGAAATTATTTTCGGGGAAGGATCATTTTAGTTTCAGAAGGTGCTGAAGAACAACATGTTTATTGATGATTAGCTCTGAAAATCCAGGCTGGGTTGGGATCGTGTGATTCTGAACTTTGGCCCGCAACTACCTCTTTAAACTATGAACCCCTTGTTTTCTTATCTTTGCATTGAATTTATCCTGTATGCAGCTCTATTTCATTGATCCCGTTCCAATTCAGATTCCTTGCCAGGTTATGCTTGGAAATGAGGAATCATTCCACTGTATCAAAGTTTTGCGAATGAAAGTTGGTGAAACTTTAAATTTAACTGATGGTAACGGGAACCTGTACGAAGGACAGATTCTGGCACAGGATATAAAAAATTGCCCGGTGATGCTTACAAACGTGACAACCGATTATGGGAAGCGTCCTTTCAGGCTTCATATGGCTGTTGCGCCAACAAAAAACATTGCACGCTTCGAATGGTTTCTCGAAAAAGCAACAGAAATAGGTGTTGATGAAATAACACCGTTGATTTGTGAACATTCCGAAAGGGTACAAATCCGGATCGACCGTTTGCAGAAAATCATTTTATCGGCTGCAAAGCAATCGCTGAAGACCTATTTGCCCATTTTGCATGAGCCTATGAAGTTCGATGATTTTATCAGATTGAACCATCCGGCCTCGCGATTTGTTGCTTACGTAGAAGAACATCAACCCTTGCATTTAAAATCAACTTACCAAAATGGAGATTGTACAGTACTTATCGGACCTGAAGGAGACTTCAGCAAGAAAGAAATGGAAAAAGCATTCCTTCAAGGGTTTAAACCAGTAAGCTTAGGTCCATCAAGACTTCGCACTGAAACAGCTGCTATTGTGGCTTGCCATATAATAAATATTGTGAACGAATAATGATTAAAAAATATTCCATATTGCTTGTTTTGCTGGCTCTGACTTATTTCAGCAGCTCTGCTCAAAGCACGTACCAGATCGCCTTGCTGAAATACAATGGCGGCGGTGACTGGTATGCTAATCCTACTTCGTTGACAAACCTCATTGATTTCTGCAATAAAAACCTGAAAACCAGCATTAACACCGAATATGCAACTGTTGATGTTGGAAGTGCTGAAATTTTCGATTATCCGCTGGTACACCTTACAGGTCATGGAAATGTAATCTTTAACGACCAGGAAGCATTAAATCTTCGCAACTACCTGATTGCCGGTGGATTTCTGCATATTTCGGATAATTATGGAATTGACAAATATTTGCGGCCGCAGATGAAAAAAGTATTCCCGGAACTGGAATTTGTTGAATTGCCCTTTGATTTCCCGATTTATCATCAGAAATACAATTTCCCCAATGGTTTGCCTAAAATTCATGAACACGACGGAACACCACCTCAGGGATTTGGACTTTTATGGGAAGGGCGACTTGTTTGTTTTTACGATTACGAATGTGACCTTGGCGATGGCTGGGAAGATCCGGATGTGCATAAGGATTCGCCGGATAAACGACTGAAAGCATTGCAAATGGGAGCGAATATTGTGCAGTATGTTTTTACGAAATAGTGAATAAAAGGATTTACGAATGACGAAGTACAATTTACGAATGACGAGGAATGAGTATTCATCCCAATCGTAAAACGCACTTCGTAAATCGTAAATCAATAAGACAAAGTAATATTACCCCAATCGTAAATCGTACCTCGTAAATCGTAAATCAATAAGACAAAGTAATATTACCCCAATCGTAAATCGTACC
>JAURYB010000050.1 GCA_030654075.1 Bacteroidales bacterium
AAGGAAGAACTTTTTAACGAAGTTCTAAAACAAGAGTTGGGTATGGTTAAAGCGGAATTAAGCAAAATTGTAAATAGCTATAAAGATTCTCTGATCACACTCAAAGATTACATGCTTACTCGTTTGAAATTATTGCACAAAGCAGTTAACTACCATGAAACGCTTAAAGCTGATTTCTTTGAAAAATATCATTTTGTAAAAGACGTCAGAGACGATTTTACTGAGTTTGAACGAGCCCAATTAACCATAATTTTGAAAAAAGGAAAAAAGGAAGGTTATCTTGATGTTAAAAACATAAATTCTACCGTGAATATTATTATGATGGTAGCAAATGGGATAGAAATACCTTTATTCCTGCAAAACAAATATGCTGAATTTGAAAATACTATCGATGAGCTTGCAACTATGATAGTTAATAGTTTAAAAACTCAAAAAAAATAATCAATTTTTTTTATGATATATTTGACTATAAAACATCTATGGTCAAATATAATTTTATCTTTGCGCTGACTATTAAACAATTTTGTTCAATTATTAACGAATAAGAACATGGGAAAATTTGCAGAATCAGTTGTAAAATTCAGGTGGATAATAATAATAACCGTATTAGGATTAACCTTAATCTTTGGTTATCAAATAAAGAACCTTAAAATAAATTCAGATGTAATAAGCTCATTGCCTGATGATGACCCGGCTGCTTCATTATATAAAAAAATAGGAACTCAATTTGGTGGAAATGAAATGGGAATGATTGTTTTAGAAGCTGACAATATTTTTAAAGCAGAAGTGTTGCAGCATGTAAAACAAATAACAGATAGTTTAATAATCACAAAAGGAATATCAACAGTAACAAGTCTGACAAATATCATTGATATAAAAAATGATGATGGTGGCATAGAAATCGGCAAGCTCGTTGATGAGTATAACTTACCCAAATCAAAGCAACAGTTAGACAGCTTAAAAGCTTATGTATTTTCAAAAGAGATGTATAAAGGTACAATTGTTTCCGATGACGGAACAGCAACCTTAATCATGTTTACAATGCTTGATGGTGACAATAAACAAGCTGTTGCTAAAAATGTAAAAGGAAAAATTGAAGCTCTCAATTTATCTGAAAAATTGTATTTCGGCGGATTACCCATGATGATGATCGATGTTTCCGATTTAATAATGGCTGACATAATCTGGCTTTTGCCCCTGGTGTTTTTATTAATTGCCTTTGTGTTATTATTAAGTTTTCGCTCGGCAAGCGGTGTTATTTTACCTTTGCTTACAGCCGGTATTGCAGTTGTCTGGACGCTTGGTATTATGGTTTTGGCAGGTTATGAACTAACAATGATTTCCAATGAAATACCAATCATTTTACTTGCTGTTGGCAGTGCATATACCATTCACGTTTTGAATCGCATCGATCAAACTAAAAATAATGATCATAATAAAGCAGTTATAAAGGCTCTGAGTTATATTATTTTACCGGTACTTTTAGCAGCAGTAACCACTATGATCGGGTTTATTTCGTTCATCTTCGGATCTTACCTGACAATGATTCGTGATTTTGGGATATTCACTGCTGTCGGAATATCATTTTCGTTACTATTGTCAATAACCGTTGTCCCTGCAATCATTTCAGTATTATCAGCGAATAAAAAGAAGGACAATGAAAAAACAGGGTCAGAGAAAAAATCACTTTTGTCCAACAAAGTATTAAAACCTCTTGTATCCCTGTTATTCAAACATCCGAAATATACCCTGACAGCATGGGGTGCTTTATTAGCATTAAGCATTGTGGGTATGTTCTTAATCAAGACAAGTGTAAATATGGCTGATTATTTCAAAAAAGATAATCCGACAAAAATATCTGAAGATATAATGCAGAAAAAATTCGGGGGTTCACTACCTGTTTTTGTTGTTTTTAAAGGCGATATGCAAAGCCCTGATGTTTTAAAAACTATGATGAAGGCGGAGAACTACATGAAACAATTTCCAGATATTTCAAATACACAATCTATTGCAGACCTTATCGAAGAGATGAACAACGTGATGGGTGAAGGGAAAAAAATTCCTGACGAAAAAGCCAAAATAGAGCAATTATGGTTTTTACTTGACGGACAGGATATCATGCCACAATTAGTAACAGACAATCTTGACGAAGGTATTATACAATCAAAATTTGCTTCTGTTGAAAGTAAATCAATAACGGATTTTGTTCAATACATGGATGTGTTTATAAAAGAAAACTCGACCGATAATTGCAAAATTGAAGTTACCGGAATGCCTTCTGTTTATGAAAAATTAAATAGCAGCCTGCTCCAAAGCCAATTCAGTAGTTTAATTCTTGCAATAATAATGGTTCTTATTATTGTTGGTATAATGATGCGTTCGTTTGCACAGGGAGCATTTGCAACAATACCTATATTAGCAACTATTGCAGTATTATTTGGTTTCATGGGATTCGCAGGAATTTCTCTTGATATAGCAACCGTGCTTGTGGCAAGTATTGCACTTGGTATCGGTATCGACTATTCCATTCACGTTATTATACATTATAATCATGTCTTTAAAGAAACAGGAGATGTTAACATAGCTCTTGAAGATACAATTATGAAAAGTGGGAAAGCAGTTGTTATTAATGTAATATCGGTAGCTGCGGGATTTCTGGTGTTGCTGTTTTCGCAAATAGTGCCTTTACAAAATTTCGGTATGCTCGTAGCGCTAAGTATGTTTGGTTCCGGGCTTGGGGCATTAACACTTTTACCCGTAATATTAATCCTTTCAAACAGGAAGAGGAAGATTATAAAATATTAATTAATAACCTATTATTTAGTTTAAAATGAAAAAAATAAAAATTCAATCAGCAGCTTTTACCCTGTTAATTGCAGCAGGCAGTATGTTTTCTGCAACCGCACAGGATGCTGCAACCATTCTGAAAAAAATGGATGATGTAATGTATTCCCCTAAAGATATGACAGGGAAGAATAAGATTGTTTTAATTGACAAAAACGGGAAACAAGAAATCCGGGAAGCCACAATACAACAAAAAGGTAATGATAAACGGATATTTCGTTTTACTGCACCAGCTTCTCAAGCTGGCATAGCCGTTTTATCTCTTCCTAATGATGTGATGTACCTGTACCTTCCTGCATTTGGAAAAGAAAGACGAATTTCCACAAGTGTCAAAAGCCAGAATTTTGCAGGGACCGATTTTTCTTATGATGATATGGAAGCAAAGCCATATTCCGACAAATACACTCCCAAATTGCAAAAAACAGAAAGTAATGTGTTTGTACTTGAACTAACACCCAAGGGACAATCCGACTATTCTAAAATAATTGTAAATATCAATAATACGAATTATTATCCTGAATTAATGGAGTACTACGACAAGGGTAACACTAAGATAAAGGAAGCAAAATATACATTTAATAAGGTTGGTAATTACTGGAATGCTCAGGAAATTGAAATGACTGATTTAAAGAAAAACCATAAATCTAAAATGCAGATGTCTGATGTAAGATATGACACTGGCTTAACAGATGATGATTTTACGGTCAGAAAATTAATTCAATAAGTTCGGATTGTAATTTTTAACGTATGAAACGCATATATTTATTTTCGGTAATGATTGTGCTTTTATTGACTTCCAGTATAGTCAAAGCACAAGAAAGTAGTGTTACCCCACAAGCTCAGGATGAAAGCAAGCTAAAATTTTCGGGTGAATTACAAACTGATGACCGCGTTCTGCTTAAAGATAAGAATAACTGGGCATGGAATGAAAATCGCCTTTCTCTGAGGTTGGATAAAAAAATCACCAACAATTCAAAATTTTACAGCGAGGTTTGGTTGCGAAATATAGGATTACCAAATATAACTTCATCGGGCGATTTATACAACAAAGGAATTGTTGACCCATATAATTTGGAAATCAGGGAAGCATATGTTCAATTATTTGGATTTCTTTCCAAAAATTTAGATTTGAAAATTGGTCGTCAGCGAATAACTTGGGGTACTGCTGACAAGCTAAACCCTACCGACAACCTCAATCCTTTTGACCTTGAAGACATATTGGATTTCGGTCGTCATCGTGGATCAGATGCTATAAGCTTTAATTATTATTTTAATAGTGACTTCTCATTCCAAGGTGCTTTTATTCCTTTTTTCCAGTCCGCGAATATGCCTGTCGGACTGTTTGCAAACGCTTTAAATCCGACTATGGAGCTGCCACAGGGAATGGTGTTAAAAGGATCCTCAGATACTATTTTAATGCCTAAATACAATCTGGGGGAAAGTACTGTAGCAGGCGGGAAATTCAAAGGGATGGTAAAAGGTGTTGATTTTTCATTGAGTTATGTCTGGGGATATGATGGATTACCATTTGCCACAAGAAATACCCTCATCCCAGTTGATGCGCTAGGTGGAATTAGTATAAATTCTCAACTTTCGTTTGTAAGAACACATATCATAGGTGCTGATTTAGCAACAAGTATTGCAGGTTTTGGATTTTGGGCTGAAGCAGCAGTATTTATCCCCGAAAAGGATGTGATAATGACCAATGACTTCTCAGCTTTTTATCCTATGTCTCCTGTACCTGTAACAAAGGATTCAATACTTTTAGATAAAACAAAACCATACATAAAATTTGTAGTTGGTGGAGATTATAATTTCGCTGATGGTTCTTATCTTAATTTTCAATACTTACACGGTTTTATTCACGAAAGAGGAAATGAAAATCTGAATGATTATTTCTTTTTACGGTACGAGAAAAAGTTTTTCAATGACAAACTTAAAATTGCTCCTATCGGTGGTGGTTTTATTGTCACC
>JAURYB010000126.1 GCA_030654075.1 Bacteroidales bacterium
TAAAGAAAGAAAATTGGAAATCGTTTAAAAAGGAAATCTATTGCCCCGACGTTTAAAAAGGAAATCTATTGCCCCGACCTTCAGGTCGGGGATTAAAAATAAAAGATAGCTAATCATCAATGACTTACTGAAAACTGAAACCCTGAAATTTTGTCCCTCAACCCTAACCCCTAATCCCTAATCCCTAATCCCTAATCCCTCATAACAATGAATTCTGGCTTAACATCATCTTCAAATCAGGAAACTGATAAAAAGCTGGTCTTTACCATAAAGGAAAGATGTAGAGTTTGCTATACCTGTGTCCGTGAGTGCCCGGCTAAAGCAATTCGAATTGCCGGAGGACAGGCAGAAGTTATCACATCCCGTTGTATTGCTTGTGGAAATTGTATTAAGGTCTGTAGCCAGGAGGCTAAGATATTTTATAAAGAGATTGAACAGGTAAAAAAGCTCATCTCCACTTATCCAAAGGTTATTGCCCTGGTAGCTCCAAGTTTCCCTGCCGAATTCTATGATTTTGAAGATCATAAAAAGCTGGTTGGAATTATTAAGTCATTCGGATTCAGCCATGTAACCGAGGTGTCATTTGGAGCTGATCTTGTGGCCAGGTATTATAAAGAACAACTTAATCTCGATATGCCTGCCATATCATCTGATTGTCCTGCAATTGTCGCTTATATTGAGCGGTATGAACCTGATCTGACTAATAAATTAGCGACTGTTGTTTCCCCAATGGTTGCTATGGCAAGGGTTGTGCGTAAAAAGTATGGCGAAGACGCTAAGCTGGTTTTTATTGGTCCCTGCCTGGCAAAAAAAGCTGAATCCGATGAAATAGATGCAGCTCTTACATTTCGTGAATTACGCGAAATGATGGAAAATGCGCGGGTAAATCCATCAAAAATAGCACCTGTGGAATTTGATCCTCCCCTGGGTGGACGTGGGGCAATTTTCCCGTTAAGCCATGGTTTGCTTAATACCATGGAGGTAAATGAAGATATATTGAGTGAAAATGTGCTGGTTGCCGGAGGAAGGGCTAATTTTCAGGATGCATTGCGGGAATTTGCGCAAGGCAACCTGGAAGGCCATCACCTGCACCTTCTATGCTGCGAAGGCTGTATTCTTGGTCCGGGGATGACACCCTATCCGAATACATCCCCAACCGGTATGCGTTTTGCAAAAAAAGCGCGGATTATTGATTATGCCAACCGGAAAATGGCGGTTTTGGATAAAGAAGAGTGGCAGGCGAACCTTGAAGAATTTTCAACGCTGGATTTTTCAAGAACTTTTCAGCCCAGAGATATGACGTCGGTCCGTCCGCCAAACGAACAGATCAAGGATATTTTATATAAGATGGGCAAATACAGCCAGCAGGATCACCTGAATTGCGGTGCCTGCGGTTACGATTCCTGTGAAGAACATGCAATTGCAATAATCAATGGATTAGCTGAAACAGAGATGTGCCTACCTTATTCTATCGAAAAGCTGCACAAATACATTCGTGAGCTTAATATCTCGAAGGAGAAACTGGCTAATGTTCAGGAAGCCCTTCGGCATTCGGAAAAACTTGCTGGTATGGGACAACTTTCAGCCGGCATTGCTCACGAACTTAATAACCCGTTGGGTGTAATTACCATGTACAGCAATATTCTGAAAGAAGAATTGCCTATAGATAGTCCAATGCTCCAGGATATTGATCTGATAGTTGAACAGGCAGACCGTTGTAGAAAGATCGTTGGTGGTTTGTTGAATTTTGCCCGGAAAAACCAGGTTAATATCACAGAAACTGATGTTGTGAAACTCGCCCGGCATAGCATTGATTCAGTTATTATTCCGGAAGGCATTACTGTCAGGTTGAATATAAAAGTAACTGATCCGAAAGTTAATCTCGATTACGATCAGATGATACAAGTGCTTACCAACTTACTCAAGAATGCGGTTGAGGCAATGCCTGAAAAAGGTGAAATAATTTTTGATTTATCAGATTCTCATGATCAGTTTACAATGAGCATAACGGATAGCGGAACTGGTATTCCTCCTGAAAATATGGATAAGTTGTTCACCCCTTTCTTCACAACCAAAGGGCTTGGAAAAGGTACAGGGCTTGGTTTGCCGATTATTTACGGAATTGTTAAAATGCATAAAGGTGATGTAACTGTAAAATCGAATGTGGTTAAGGCTTCAGGGCCAACGGGGACGACATTTGCGATTACAATACCAAGGAATAGATTGATTTAGAAATAGTTAATAGAAAATAGTTAATAGAAAATAGTTAATAGAAAATAGTTAATAGAAAATAGTTAATAGAAAATAGTTAATAGAAAATAGTTAATAGAAAATAGTTAAAAGAAAATAGTTAAAAGAAAATAGTTAAAAGAAAATAGTTAAAAGAAAATAGTTAAAAGAAAATAGTTAAAAGAAAATAGTTAACCGAAAACGGTGAGTGGGTAAAATAATAATGAATTTATGCGCTGTAGAGACGCGATGCCTCGCGTCTCTGAGACATTGATTTTTGAGAGTGATTGATTAAATAAAATAAGTGTAAATGAAAAAGAAAATACTGATTGTTGACGACGATATGGATTATTTGTTCCAGATGCGTTCGAAAGTGGAGCAAATGGGTTTCGAAACAATAACAGCCGAAAGCCAGGCTGAAGCTGAAAAAGTAATTCTGGAAATCAAACCCGATCTTTGCATTCTCGACCTGATGATGGAGAGCGACGACAGTGGTTTTATCCTGAGTTACAAAATTAAACGAAAATACCCTGATGTGCCTGTAATCATTGCAACAGCGGTAACCGCCGAAACCGGGATGACATTCGATGTACACGCCGCCGAAAGTACACAATGGATAAATGCTGATTTGTTTCTAGACAAAGGAATTCGTTTCGATCAGCTGCAGCGTGAAATAAAAAAACTACTGAAACTTTAAAACATGGCTACTTATAAAATCCTGATTATTGATGACGAACCGGGTATACGGGAAGGCACAAAACGTATACTGCAGAATTTTAAGGTTGATTATCCTTTTATGGATGAGCAAATTGATTTCCAGGTACTTGAAGCCGGAACCGGGAAGTCTGGCATTGAGATAATTGATAGAGAGTTGCCTGAAATTTTATTGCTTGACAATAAATTACCTGATATTCAGGGCGTTGAAGTTCTTGAATATGTAAAAAGCAAACATTACGATATTATTGTTGTTATGATAACTTCATATGCATCACTCGAATTGGCTGTTAAAGCTACTCGTGACGGCGCATTCGACTTCATTCCAAAACCATTTACTCCTCAGGAAATACGAGCTTCGGTCGAAAATATCACCAAGCAGATTTTTCTGAAACGAATGACGCAAACCCTCAACAATACAGGGAAGCAGATCAGGTTCCAGTTTCTTTCGGTATTGTCGCACGAACTCAAAGCCCCGCTTAATGCCATTGATGGTTACCTGAAAATGATAAAAGAGCGCCAATTTGGGAACAATGTTGATGCTTACGACGAAATGCTTGACCGATCGATGGAGCGCATAAAAGGAATGCGGCAACTTATTCTCGATTTGCTTGATCTGACTAAAATTGAAACAGGAAAGCCAACACAAAAGCTGGAAACTGTGAATATTCGGAAAATAGTTCAGATGGCTGTTGATACAATCCGACCGTATGCCATTCAGAAAGATGTGGATGTTTATATCAATTCCCGCGAAAGCATCGATATGAAAGCGGATCCGGGCGAAATTGAGATCATCATGAATAACCTCATTTCGAATGCAGTAAAATACAACAGAACAGGCGGACGCGTGGATATTTTTCTCGAAAAAAAGGAAGATAAACTTAAAATTACAGTCTCCGATACCGGCATTGGCTTGAAACTAGAAGATAAAGAGAAGATTTTTGATGATTTTGTTCGCATCAAAAGTAGTCAGACACGTGAAGTTACAGGCAGTGGATTAGGATTATCTATTGTTAAAAAAATAGTTGACATGTACCAGGGATCAATTGATGTTCAAAGTGAACCCGATAAAGGAACTTCATTTATCATCACATTAATTGAGCCTGAAAATAACATACTGAATCATTCGAAATAAATTACTCACATTTATAACTTAACCAGCTAAAATGGCAGCAAAAAAACTTCCGGATAAAACTGTTGAACGCCTCAGTCAATACAGACGGACTTTATTAATCGCAAGTGCGACAGGGAAACATCATATTTTTTCGCACGAACTGGCGGCATTGCTTCATATTACTTCGGTCCAGGTGCGGCGCGATATCATGCTCATCGGATATTCTGGTACCCTGAGGCAAGGTTATGATGTTAAAGAACTTATTGAAATAATTGGTAAGATCATTGACAGTAAAGAAGGACAAAAAGTAGCTGTAATCGGAATCGGTAACCTGGGTCGTGCTATTATTGGGTATTTCAGCGGAAAGCGAACCAAACTTACAGTAGTTGCCGGCTTTGATCTGAATCCTGAAAAAGTGGATAAAGCCTATGCCGGTGTGTGGTGTTATCATTTTGACAAGCTTACGGAAATCATTAAAAAGGAGAATATCACCATTGCCGTTTTAACAGTTCCTGCGAGTGAAGCTGCGAATGTTGCCGAACTACTTGTAATGGCAGGCATTAAGGGAATACTCAACTTCACACCAAAGCCTATTAATGTGCCATCGAATGTGCATCTCGAAGAGTATGATATCATTACATCACTTGAGAAATTGGCATACTTTGTAAAAAAAGTGTAACTCCTGAGTGACTTAAATCATTTTTGGAAACAGAACAGCCATTCTGGGGCAATAAGTTCAAGTGTATGGGAATGCGGATTTTTTACGATTTTGATCATCTTGCAGCAATTCCAAATCCGGTGGTAACCACAGGGAGTTTTGATGGCGTGCACGTGGGGCATAAAGCGATTATAAACCGTATTAATAAAATTGCCCGGGATAGTGATGGCGAAAGTGTATTAATAACTTTCAATCCACATCCGCGTAAAGTTTTGTTTCCCGAAACTGCCGGAAAAGACTTATTCCTGATTAATTCGCAACGGGAAAAAATTGAGCTGCTTCGAAAAACCGGGCTTCAAAACCTGATTATCGTTACGTTTACACCTGAATTTGCGCACATTTCATCGATCGATTTTATCCGTAATATCCTGGTAGCCAAATTACACGCACGCAAAATTGTAATAGGATTTAACCACCAGTTTGGATACAACCGGGAAGGGAATTTTGATTTCCTGCGCGAACTTGGAACATACTACAATTTTGATGTTGAGGAAATTCCGGAACAGGATATTCACAACGAAACTGTCAGTTCTACTCTTATTCGTAAATCGTTGCAGGAAGGACGTATTCAACGTGCCAATGCTTACCTCGATCACCATTACATGATTATGGGCAAGCTTATGGCCGGAAGTAGTGAACTGATTAAAAGAAACCTTAACACTCTTTATATTAATATTGAGGAAGAGTGCAAACTTGTCCCGCCTGACGGGGTTTATGCTGTAAGGATTGATGTTGAAAGGAAATCATTCAAAGGAATCCTCAATATTAAAAACAGCCGGTACGATGAAGACCGGTGCAAGGAAGAAATTGCAATCGAAATCTTCCCTTTCGATGTGCATGAATCGCTCGATGGAAAAGATGCAACTGTTTACTTTGCGAAATACATACGACAGGAACTGGAATTCAAAGAAACTGATGAATTGAAAAAACAGCTTGAGAGAGATAAAGCGCAGGTGGAGGAGCTGATTTATTAATTGTTCAAGGGTTCAAATGTTCAAGGGTTCAAAAGTTCAAATGTTCAAAAGTTCAAATGTTCAAGAGTTCAAATGTTCAAAAGTTCAAGGGTTCAAATGCTCAAAAGTTCAAGAGTTCAAAAGTTCAAAAGTTCAAGGGTTCAAAATTATAATTTTCTAAAAATCCGAATAACAATTTTCTATTAACCATTAACCATTTACTACTCTGCCAGTGCCCGACGAAAACGCTAAATTGAAAATTACCTTTATGGGAACCGGAACATCTACCGGTGTTCCGGTAGTTGCTTGTAACTGCGAGGTTTGTACAAGTGAAGATCCGCGTGATAAGCGATATCGTTCATCCATCATGCTTACCCGTGGCAGCTCAAATATTGTAATTGATTGCGGACCTGATTTCAGAATTCAAATGCTCAAACATAAAGTTGAAGATATTGATGCCGTGGTGTTTACCCACGCTCACCGCGACCATATAGCTGGTCTCGATGATATCAGGGCATTCAATTATATTCTGCATAAGTCGATTGATATTTATGGAACGCAGGTTACTCTTGATGCCATAAAGGAGCAATTCCCTTATATCTTTTTACCGGGCCGTTACTTAGGTGCTCCCAAATTAAACCTGCATTCAATTACTGATTCCCTGTTTGCCATAGGCGCATTCAGTTTTGTTCCAATACAGGTTATGCACCAGGAAATGAAAGTATTTGGGTATCGTATTGGTGATTTTACTTACATCACCGATGCAAATTATATTTCACCGGCTGAGCTCGACAAAGTGCGAGGATCGAAAGTGGTTGTTATTAATGCTCTCCGGAATTCGCGGCATGTTTCGCATTTTTCATTAAGCGAAGCGCTTGAAATTCTGGAAGATCTGAAACCCGAAGCTGCCTACCTTACGCATATCAGTCATTTTTTAGGCAAGTATGAATTGGTTGAACCTAAATTGCCTGCCGGAGTGCATCTTGCCTATGACGGACTTCAGATTGACGTATGATATATCGCTGATTATTAGAAGTATAATAAGTCTATTTTCCTCTTACATCCTATGAAATAATTTATTGTTAATTCTTTCACAAAGTTTAGGTATTGATTTGCTTAAATAGGCTGAAAATTCGTAATTTTGCTCCTTGATAGATTAAATAAATTTAGAATGAAATTTCAACCTGAAACATGCAGGATTCCCGATCAAAGGATGAAACCTTTTATTGATGCTGACGAAATCTGGGATCACATTAACAATGCCAAACCTACAATTGATGACGTGAGAGCTGTGATCGCAAAATCACTCAGCAAGCAGCGCCTTACACTTGCCGAAACAGCCATTCTTATCAGCGCCGACACTCCGGAACTAATTGAAGAAATTAAAGACGGTGCCCGCCGCTTAAAAGAAATGGTGTATGGCAACCGGATTGTACTTTTTGCTCCTTTATATATTGGAAATAAATGCGTTAACAACTGTTCCTATTGCGGTTTCCGCTCCACAAATAAAGATGCTATCCGTAGTACGCTCGAAGATAAGGAACTTGTAAAGGAAGTTGAGGCGTTGGAGGATAACGGACAAAAAAGATTGATCCTGGTATACGGTGAACACCCTGACTACGGGCCTGAATATATTGCACATACAGTTAAAGTTGTTTACGGAGTCAGAAAAGGAAATGGTGAAATCCGCCGTGTGAACGTGAATGCCGCACCACTCGAAATCGAAGGTTTCAGGATTGTAAAGGATTCGGGAATTGGTACCTACCAGATTTTCCAGGAAACATATCATCCGGAAGTTTATACACATTATCACCTGGGCGGGAAAAAGCGCAATTACGAATACCGTCTCACTTCACTCGACCGTGCACAGGAAGCCGGAATTGATGATGTAGGAATTGGAGCTTTGTTCGGATTATACGACTGGCGTTTCGAAGTTTTGTCGCTGGTCAGGCATACAAATCACCTGGAAGCGTGTTACAATGTGGGTCCGCATACCATATCGTTTCCCAGGATACAGGAAGCATCGGCTATGAATTTTGATGGGAAATACAAAGTTTCGGATGCTGAATTTACAAGGCTTGTAGCCATTTTGAGACTGGCAGTGCCTTATACCGGACTTATTCTGACTGCCCGTGAAAATGCAGCCGTTCGTGATGAAGTCATGCGTTTCGGCGTTTCACAGATTGACGGCGGAACCAAACTTGAAATCGGCAGTTATTCTGAAAATAAGAATGAAGAGCAAAATCTGAACCGGGAACAGTTTCATATCAACGATTCCCGTTCACTGAATGAAATTATTGATGAATTGCTTTCGAGCGACTACCTGCCATCTTTCTGCACCGCTTGTTACAGGCTGGGTCGGACTGGCGAGCATTTTATGGAATTCTCTGTTCCCGGATTTATTAAGAGGTTTTGTTCACCCAATGCAATTCTTACACTGACTGAATACCTCGAAGATTATGCTCCAGTCGCAACAAAGGAGAAAGGCTATAAAGTAATAGAAGAGAACCTACTTGAGCTCGAAAAAGCGCATGAAAAAGTAAATGTTCCCGAGATTAGGCAACGGATTGAAAAGATTAAAGGTGGAGAAAGGGATTTGTATTTTTAATGTGGGATGTTGGATGTTGGATGTTGGATGTGGGATGTTGGATGTGGGATGTTGGAGTCTTAGTTTACGAGTTACCCCAAACCCCGGAGGGGCTTACCTAAGACAAGTAGTGATTTGAATTTGAACCATTAAACCCTTGAACCATAGAATCCTTGAACCTGTCACACTGAGCAATGGTTACTGAACGTAGTCGAAGTAAGTCGAAGTGTTGAACCATTTTCTGTTTTCCATTAACCTATAACTATTCCCCCATGACTGAAACACGAATTCTTGGTTTGCTTATTTCCGATCGGATTAAAGAAGCAGGCCGCACACAGTTAACACTCAGTAAATATTCGAAACTAATCCGTACACGGCTTGGATTTCACGAATTGAATGAAAACGTATGCAGCCGTTCGGGGATTATTATTCTGCATCTCACCGGAAATCCTGAAGAATGGAAGGAATTTGAGACAGCTCTTGGCGAAATCGGTGGATTGGAAGTTCAAAATATGTCGTTCACTTATTAATTCCTGCAGCTATGAAAGAAGTCAGAATTTTAGGCGTGATGATTAACGATCCCTCGAAGGGAGCAGATAAAATCCAGAACATTTTAACAAAATACGGTTGCTGTATTCGTACGCGCCTTGGAATGCACGATATGGATGAGGAATATTCAACCGAAACAGGCCTGATGTTGCTCGAACTTATTGGTGATATGCAGGAATGCCTGAGGCTTGAAAATGAGCTTCTTGAACTTGATGGGGTGGATGTTCAGAAAATGGTGTTCAGGAAGTAAGGAAGAGTCACGTCTATAAAATTCCAAGTCCCAAATTCCAAGATCCAAATCTCAAGGAGAAGCCCGAAGGAATATTTATATAGCAAGAATTTGAATAATAAAGCCTTGGAATTTGAGATTTGGAATTTGGAGCCTGGGATTTACTTTCAGAAATTTCCAATTTAGCCGCTACTATTGACTAATCCCGCTTCCCAATACAGTTATCGATCCTTTATGGATTTCGGTGTGATAAAAACCTATTGTTTTTAAAATATAATAGTACGAACCATCCGGTACTCCTGCTGCTATCCAGTCGCTTTTATAATTATTGCTTTCATAAACTTTGCGGCCCCAACGATCGAAAATTACTAATTGCATACTTTGGAACTCATTAGTGATTTTGATGTCTTCGCCTGATCCGGATTTACTTTCGTTCATTATCAGAAACTTCTCATTTTGCCCATCTCCATTAGGTGTAATTACATTGGGTATTTTAAGTTTGGCATCTTTAATTGGTATCCTGACTATTAATGTTGAATCACAACCATTTTCATTGACAATATTAAGTATGAGATCATAAAACCCATCTGTATTGGTTATGGCTTTTTCATAAACATGAGTGGGGTTAAATAAAACGGCAGTATCACCGTCACCAAAATACCACATAGGAGCCTCAACAATGTGAGTAGGGGAAATTTCATCAAATGAAAAGGTAAGTGTTGGATTTTCAATGTAAATAGCCGTGGTAGTATCGCCAACATTATCTTTGATAATAAGTTTAACACTGGCGCCGGGTAATCCATTGATTATATAAGCGCTATCGAGCCCACAACCCACAGAATCAATAATGGAAATATGATTCATATTTCCTGAACATAAGTACTTCTGAATATTGTCCCATTGTGAAGCTTTACCGTTCCATTTGTAAATGTATGGCGCAGTTCCGCCTGAGGCTTCGGCCTTGTAATTGGCTGAGCATGCACCCGTGCAGGTTGCGGTTAGTTCAGTAAGAACAACATTTATTTTCGGATTTACAAATGCCTTTCCATCTTTAAAAACAGCTGGAATGTTTCCGGTGGATGTGTGATAAAAGCTGCCTGGTGTATTCCAATGAAGCGGCGTTGAACCGATTAATCCTATAAATTTAAGCCATACGAGTGTATCACTGATAATGGTGGCAGAATTGCTGCGGGTCCAACTGATAATTATAGAGTCATTCTCATTTTTAATATCAAAAATTCCGCCGGTAAGCACCGAATTTAAAGCAAAATATTCAACATAATCAACCACACTATTATCAAATGAAAGTACCAGCCTCAAGGTGTCGACATTTTTCATAGTATGCACAACAACAGGAATTGCTGTGATTGAATGATAACATATCGTAATACTTTCGGGTAATTCTGTTTCAACTGTATCGACCTGGGCATTGAGTTGCCTTGGCGTAAATAATAAAAACAAAAAGATTATGGGGAAAAGTGTCAGTAATTTGTGCATACTTTCGGTTGATCAAAGGTATTATTGCTATAAATGTTTCTGGGTACTAAATTAGGCATTTATTGCATTCAGTAGTTTAACGTAAATGCATTCATTTTCGTGTTTGTAAAATGAATTAATAGGTGCCTCCTTTTACCATCACAATCGTGCAGCCTTCAATTACTTCTATACCTGCATTTGAAAGCATGTCTTCAAATTCCTGGTTTTCAGTTCCTGGATTAAAGACAACCCGTTCGGGATTCATTTTCAGAATATAATTGTACCAGGATTTTTGGTTTTCAGGACCAAGATACAAAGTAACCGTATGAATATTTTGAATTTCAGGGAATCCTGACTGAACTTGTATTTCATCAATTGATCCTTCCCTCAGCCCGATGGCTGTAACCGGGAATTTACCTGATACCAGCGTTTTTACACAAATATTGGAATACCTGCTTTCCTTAAGGCTGGCACCGATTACTAAAGTTGGTTTGGTCATAAATATCAGGGTATTAGCTGAAAGAGAGGATTAGAAAATGAGCATATTCAGATGTTTAAGAGAGGTCAGTCGGAAGTCGGGAGTCGGGAGTCGGGAGTCGGAAGTCGGAAGTCGGAAACCAGGAGTCGGAAGCCAGGAGTCGGGAGTCGGGAGTTGCTTATACTTGAAAACCTTTAATGACTAAAATAATAAGAGTTCAAAACCAATATTGAAATAGCTGTGATACAAACCACTAAAAATAACGAAGTTTGATTTCAATCCAGTCTTCCGACGTCAATCTTCCGACTTCCGTCTTCCGTCTTCCAGCCATAAAACAAGTCTCACAAAAATTTGCCTTGACTCATTTAATTTTCTGCTTCAGATCGGCTATAATTACTTCGAAGCCATTTTGGATAATTGAATCGTATTCCTGGTGAAATTTTTCGAAGGCGGCCATAATTATTTTTGCTTCCACCGTTAAAACTGTACTACCGCCTTCAGCGCCGCCACGGGTGGGTTTTATAAGTGGAAAACCAAGTTCCTGTTCAATTTTACGGAGATTATCCCAGGTTTTGCGATAGGTTAATCCAAGTTTTTTCATAGCTTCATTCAGCGAACCAGTTTCATCGATCGCCTTTAGAAGCTCACACTTCTTATCGCCGAACACGCCAATATTCCCGGAGGTTTCGAGCCATATTTTATAATTCAGGTGGAGGTTATCGATTTTGGAACTCATAGTGGTGTAGTTTGTATAAGTATAGAGAATAATTGTAATTGATTCAATTCTTTTAAGAGTTAAAAAAGACTTAGTCTGTTTTAAAAGCTGAAGCGGCAAAATACAGAGGTAGAAATGTAATTTTCTGTTCAGGAATTTGCCCATAATTTGCATCGGAAAAAACAAAGGCGTTTTCAACATTACTGTATGTATTTAGCAACAAGTGCAAACTTTTCAGGCTACCGCTTTTCCCGCTTTTCACTTCAACAGGAATAGGTTTCCCTTGTTTTTCAATAAGGTAATCAGTTTCGGCAGTGCTACCATGTGCGTCTCTGGCCCAATAATAAAGGTTAGCTTCGGAAGCTGATAATAATTCCTGCCCAACAAATTGTTCAGCCATAGCACCTCTGAAAACGGATAACAAATCACTTTTCATAAACTCTTTTGAAATATTAAGACCGTTTAGATTTGCCATTAAACCGATATCAAGCATTAGTGCTTTAAATTTCTTTTCCTTAGCACTTGCACCTAATGGAATTCCGGATGGTGAGGCAGCTCTTACTTTATTAAACAAGCGTGCTGTTTCAAGCAAATCAAAAGCCTTTCGAATGGTTACATTTGAGAACCCATCTGCCAATTCAGTGTATTTGATTTGCTCCCCTACTTTTTGTGACACATTAAATAATACTGAATTTAAACAGGAACTATCAGCTTTTCCAGCATATTTAACAAAATCCTGCCGGAAGGTATTGATTAAATCCGACTGGATTTCAAATACATCGGCCAAACGATTGGTTTCTACAAATGTTTTAACACATTCCGGCATTCCTCCAACAAAAAAATATTTCCTAAGTTCATTCGTCAATAAGGTATGGATTGATTCCGGCAGTTCCTTTGGTTTTTCTATAATAATATCTGCAGCTATTGCATTGCCTGTTGCTTTTAAAAATTCATAAAAACTCATAGGGTACATATTTACCAGCTGTACTCTGCCAACTGGGAAAGGAATATCCTGAAGCGTAAACTCAAGTAATGAGCCTGCGGCAATAACATGCAAATCGGGCATCTGTTCGTAAAAATAGCGTAAAGAAACTATTGCTTTGGGACAGTCCTGAATTTCGTCAAAAAACAATAAATCCTTTTCCGGAATAATTTTCTTGTTGAGAAGAATTTCCAATTCCGAAACTATCCTGCTAATTTCAAAATTCTGCTCAAACACGCGGTGAATATCGGGACGTTTTTCGAAATTGAGAATATGTGTTGTTCCATCAAAATATTCATTCCCAAACGCTGTGATTGCATATGATTTACCCGTCTGCCTTGCCCCTCTCACTATCAAAGGCTTATGATTTAGCTTTTGTTTCCAATTTATAAAGCTTTGGGTTATTGTTCTTTCCATAATAAAGATAATTAATCCTGCAAATATAATACTTAATTTAAAATATAACGGTTGTTTTTATAGTTTGACTATAATATGTAACGGTTGTTTTTATAGTTTGGCTATAATATATAACGGTTGTTTTTATAGTTTGACTATAAAATATAACGGCAATTTGAAATAAACCGGAGTCAACAACTTAAAGGAGGAAGAAGTAGAATGCGGCAACACGAATACTTACAGTCTATCCCAAACAATTTTACAACACTGAAAACGGTATAAATAATAACCTCTACTTATTATTAAACTCCGACATCGTTTGCGTTGCACCCGCCAACACAAAACTTTTAATTATAGAAACCGCCATCTCGATTCGCGGGCCAAGGATTTTTTCTTCTTTTTTCGACCATTGCCCGATAACATAATCAATCTGGAAACCACGTGCATAGTCCTTACCAATGCCAAAACGAAGCCGCGACCAATCCGAGAAAAGAAGAGTTTCGATAATATGATTTAAACCGTTATGACTACCTCCGCTGCCTTTGGTTCGCAAACGCAATACACCAAGATCCAGATCCACATCATCAGTAACCACAAGGATATTTTCAAGTGGAATTTTCTCCTTGTCCATCCAGTATTTCACTGCCTTGCCACTCAGGTTCATATATGTGGTTGGTTTAATGATAATAAGGAGTTTGTTTTTCAGCTTGGCTTCAGTTTTGTATGCATGCCGTTCGATTGAGAATTTCACACCCAAATCGCTTGCCAGTGCATCAGCCACAATAAATCCGATATTGTGACGAGTGTTAGCGTACTCCTCACCAATGTTACCTAAGCCAATTATCAAATATTTTTCCATTCTCAGTTATAAGTTATAGGGTATAAGTTATAAGGCATAAGGTATAAGGTATAAGGCGTCCCCAAAACCCAATCCCTAAACCCTAACCCCTTATTTCAAAATTATCCCAATCCATCCCCACGGTAAATCCCTTGCGGAAATCGGCCAGTTGATCGTAATTCAGATTCAGTGTTTCCATTCCTTCTTTGTCGGATTCAATTTCAATCATATGTTTTCCTTTGAAATCGATTAGGGTTGAATCGCCCTGGTGGTTGGTTCCTTTTCCATCCACTCCTACCCTGTTTACAGCTGCAACGTAACATTGGTTTTCGATGGCGCGTGCTATAAGCAATTGACGATATGCATAACTACGGGCGGCAGGCCAGTTGGCAACATACAACAAAATATCGTACTCGTAGGTTCCGTTTGTCCAGGTGTTTTTGCTCCAGACCGGGAAACGAAGATCGTAACAAACCAGCGGACAGATCTTCCAGCCAAACAAATCAACAATCAACTTTTCAGAACCTTGGGAGAATTGTTCATGTTCGTTACCGGGATGAAATAAATGACGCTTATCGTAAGTTTGGTATTTGCCGTCGGGCTGCATCCAGATGAGGCGGTTGTAATAGTTACCATTTTCGAGGATTACCAGGCTGCCGGTAATAACGCTATTCAGGTTGGCTGACTGTTTGGCCATCCATTCAAGAGTTGGTCCGTTCATATTTTCGGCCAGCTCACGCGAATCAACCACGAAACCCGTGTTAAACATTTCGGGCAATACAATCAAATCAGTTTTCCGATCGATTTTCTGAAAGTAATCTTCGAACTTCAGCAGGTTGCTTTTTTTATCTTCCCAAACCAGGTCGGGCTGGATAAGAGTTACAGTTAGATAGTACATAAAATTTCAGCAGCTTTGATCAATGTTTTCTCTGTTTTGGCAAAACAAAAACGCAGTACATGGTTATCCTGTTTGTCGTGATAAAAAGGCGAAACCGGAACGGATGCCACTCCAAACTCCTTTGTCACTCTCACGGCAAAATCCATTTCTTTTTCGTCGGAAATAGCGCTGTAATCAAGCAACTGGAAATAGGTGCCGTACGAAGGAATTATTTTGAACCGTGATCCTTTTACCAATCCAGTAAACAAATCGCGTTTCTGTTGATAAAACGCTGGCAACTGCAAATAGTTTTCTTTGTTTTTAAGATAATCTGCAACAGCGTATTGGATAGGTGTGTTAGAAGCAAAAACAACAAACTGGTGAACTTTCCTTACTTCAGCCATCAATACTGCCGGAGCCATTATAAAACCTGTTTTCCAACCTGTAGTATGAAATGTTTTTCCAAACGAACCAATCACAAAACTGCGTTCGGCCAGTTCGGGATAATAACAAACGCTTTCGTGCCTGGTGCCATCGAAAATAAGATGTTCGTACACTTCGTCGCTCATCACAACGATGTTGGAGTTGCGGGTTATATGATCGAGTTCCTTCAGATCAGCAGCCGAAAGCACACTACCGGTAGGGTTATGAGGCGTGTTGATCATGATCATCTTGGTACGGCTGTTGATCAGGCTTTTAACTTCCGGCCAGTTAACAGAATACGACGGAACCATCAGGGATGAATAGCGCACCGTTCCTCCACAAAGTTCTACTGCAGGAGCATAGCTGTCATACGCCGGCTCTATGATAACAGCTTCGTCACCAGGATGGATCATTGCTGTTATAACACAGAAAATACCTTCGGTTGCCCCTGCCGTAATATTGATTTCAGTAGCCGGATCATAAGTAATCCCAAAAGTATCAAATGCTTTTGCAGCAATAGCTTCGCGCAAAGCAAGTACTCCCGGCATAGGTGCGTACTGGTTAAAACCTTTGTGCATATATTGATTTACCAACTCCACCAGTTCCATGGAAATAGGAAAATCAGGAAATCCCTGCGATAGATTAATGGCCCCAACTTCGTTAGCCAATCCTGACATAACTGCGAAAATAGATGTTCCGGCATTGGGAAGCCGCGATTTAACATGACCCTGGAATTTCATAAAAACAATTAGTTTAACGCATCAAAGGTAAAGGTTTTATGCCTGCCACTTTATGGCTTCCTGCGAAAAAGCAGTCAATTCATACAACTTCTCCTAAAAATTTCATTGATAAAAAACCGGTATAAAGAGGTGCAATCTGCTTGTACGGTGAATTTATTTTTCTACATTTTGCAGGCCATCTACATTTGCACTTATAAATATTAATCTAAAATCAAAAACAATGAAAACAATGAAATTTGCAATAGGCATGATTATCCTCCTGATGGGAGGTGTATGTTTTTCACAACCCGGAAACAATGGAATGAAACCGCCAAGTGTAGAAGAACGGTTAAAAATGGTGGATAAAGAAATCTGCCAGCCACTTAAACTCGACAAATCACAAACAGAAAAAGTGACTGCGGCATTCAAAGATTTCTTTGTTGAGTTGGATAAAACTGCAACACCACCTGCAAGGCCCGAAAAAGCAAAGGCTGACGCTTTTGCAAAAGTGAGAGATGAGAAAGTGAAACAGGCTATACCGGCAGCTTTGTACCCAAAATACCTTGAACTGGAAAAAGCAGCTCGTCCGAAAGGTCCGGAAGAAGGCCGTCCATAATAAACAGCTGAAAATGGATAACTATCCAATAATGACGTCTTCAGCGAAACAAGGTGTAAACTGAAGACGTCATTTCATAAAACCATTGAGTGATAAAATCCCGGTTTAGGGTGACAGAATCGTATAATCTGTTGATTGTATTTTATGAATGAAATTACACCTTTTACTTTTGCTTTACTTTTACCAAATGATACAAATCAATGAAACCAAAAATAAATATTTTGAGCAAAACGAAACTAAAAATGAATCAAATGAGTTTTCTGTCAGCTTTGATAGCTGTTTTAATCCTAATGAATATGAATCTGGCAGGATGCAAAAAAGACGATACTTCGACTATTACCGGTGATTTACAAGTCGTTCCTCGTGATGCGGCTTATGCAGGTTGCTATCCGCTTGTCGGCACAAGTCAAACCAAATGTTGGGACAGTGCCGGCAACATTATCACCCCTGTTTTGGGAGAAGCCTTTTTCGGACAGGATGCTCAGTTTACACATTCAACTCCCGTTTACACCAAAAGCAGCGATGGACTTACTGTAAAAGACGAAGTTACCGGCTTAACCTGGCAGAAAACTTATGACAGTGGCACTTATTATTGGGCCTCAATCCAAACCGTAGTTGACAATTTAAACACACAAAACTATGGCGGTTACAACGATTGGCGAGTGCCAACTATAAAGGAGCTATACTCTTTATGGAATGGAAGTGTAGGTTGGCCTTATATTGATACTGAATATTTTGACATTGTATATACAGATGAAGAAGACCTGAGCCACGCAATATTCTGGAGCAGCGACAAATATACCGGAGTTTTGGGCAACATAAGCGGTGGAAACGGCGAAGCAGCCGGGGATGAACTTACTTTTGGCGTAAATTTTGGCACCGGACATATTAAAGCCTATAGTATCAGTTCTGGTCCAATGCATCAGGTTCGTTGTGTACGCGGCAACCTTTCGTATGGCGTAAATTTATTTCAAAACAATAACGACGGAACCATTTCCGATTTGGCTACCGGCCTTATGTGGCAACAGACCGACAACGGTACTGGAATAGATTGGGAACACGCACTGGCTTATGCTCAAACGCAGAATAACGCAAATTATCTTGGTCACAACGATTGGCGTTTACCGAATAATAAAGAACTTCAAAGTATTGTGGATTACACACGCTCGCCCTACGCAACAAACTCTGCCAATGTCGGTCCGGCAATAAATGCACTGTTCAATTGTACGGGTATTTTAAACGATGGTGGTAAAGAGGACTATCCTTACTATTGGACAAGTACATCAGCAATTCCAAACCCCACAGGTACATATATTTACGCATGGTATGTGGCTTTTGGACAAGCAGAAGATGGAAACGGAGAAAACCTTCATGGTGCCGGTGCTGTGCGTTTCGACAAGAAGACCGTTGGAACGGGTGAAGGAGAAGAAAGGGTGCTTAACTATGTGAGATTGGTTAGAAATATCAATTAAACTGTTTAAAAAATTAAAGACATGGGAAAATTAGTAGAAAAATCAATCGCAGTAAAACTTGTTGCAACTGTTTGCATTGTAGTAATGATAAATTTAATGGGATTTAGCCAAACCAATACGTATTCAATTGTTGGAACAGGTCAGACACTATCTTATGACTCAACGACTACAATTACAATGCCCACTTCAGGGCAGGCATTCTATGGCCAAAATTCAAATCATTCCGGAAACATGCGGTCTTATACCAACAATGGCAATGGCACAGTAACCGACAATTTAACCGGGCTGATGTGGCAGCAAACCGAAGACAGAAACGGTGATGGCTCAATTAATTTCTACGATAAACTGACATATTCTGAGGCATTGGCTGGTGCTTCAACATGTAACACAGGCGGCTATAATGATTGGCGTTTACCTACGATGAAGGAGCTATATTCCCTTGCCATGTTTTATGGAAATGAACCAGGACCAGGGCAGTCAACTTGTGTAAAATTTATTGATGAAACTTATTTCTCTGTTGGTTACGGCGACGTGAACTCACTTTTACACGGCAGCCTTGGAACAGAGCGGATTATTGATGGTCAAATTGTATCCTCTACCTTATATGTAAGTTTGACAATGGGTATGTTGGAAACTGTGTTTGGGTTCAATTTTATTGATGGACGAATTAAAGGATATCCAACTACTTACACCGTTCCGGAATGCGGAACAGCAAAGCATTTCTATGTTTTATATGTGCGTGGCAATACAACGTATGAGGAAAATCAATTTGTTGACAACGGAAACGGAACTGTTACCGATAACGCTACCGGTCTGATGTGGATGCAAAACGATAACGGAACAGGTCTTACATGGGAGAATGCACTAAGTTATGCTGAGAATTTAACTTATGCGGGATATTCGGATTGGAGATTACCCGATACCAAAGAATTACAAAGTATAGTTGACTACTCCCGTTCACCTGCAACAACCAGTTCAGCAGCAATAAACCCACTATTCAACTGCACCCAGATTACAAATGAAGGAGGTGCAGCAGATTATCCATGGTACTGGAGTAATACTACTTTTTCTTCATCATCGCCGACAAACGGAACAAGCGCCATTTATGTGTGCTTCGGAAGAGCAATGGGCTATTTCCAAGGTTTAGGGTGGACTGATATACATGGTGCCGGATGTCAGCGAAGCGATCCAAAACCCAGCAGCTTTGTCGGATACACGTATAATGGAAATGGATATTACAATGCTAATGCTCCTCAGGGCGATGCGGTAAGGATATACAATTATGCACGTTTGGTTCGGAATGTTCAATCCACGACAGGAATGAACGACGTAAAGATTAAAGATAATTCTATCACTTTTTATCCAAACCCGGTTTCTGACAAACTTGTAATTGAAAACAAAGGGAATAGTGAAAAAGTTAACTTTGAAATTTTCAATACCATGGGGCAGACAGTATATAAAGGCAATTTCTCAGAAAAAACCATTGTAGAAACAACCAGCTTTTCGCAAGGAGTTTATTTAATCAGGTTCGAAAGTGGAAATACAGTTGAACTTGATAAGTTAATAATAAAATAACTCACATTTAAATGAAGCAATTATGAAAAGAACAATAGGTATCACAGTAATAGCTTTGTTGATTATGATCAATTCTACAAATGCTCAAAACAATCCAGCTATCATAAATAGCAGTATTCCAATTGAAATGCTTTTCCCGCAAGGCAAATCCAAGGCATTGATTTTGAGTTTTGATGATGGTATGGTTGCCGATAGGAAGTTGGTGAAACTGATGAATGAGTATGGCCTTGTTGGGACTTTTCATCTCAATTCGAATAAACTCGGAACAAAAGATTATCTAACCAAAGAAGAAATTATTAACCTGTACAAAGGACATGAAGTCTCTGGCCATACTTCAAATCACCCAAGCCTGACTACCTTGTCGAAAATCGATGTGATTTATGAAGTGCTTGAAGACAGGAAAGAACTGGAGCGACTGGCAGCTTATCCCGTTCGTGGAATGTCTTATCCATTTGGGAATACCAACGATTTTGTCATTGAGGCAATAAGAGGTTTAGGTATCGAATACGCCAGAACAGTAGGCGATACTTACAATTTTAGTATGCCGGTTGATTTTTTAAAATGGCAACCAACCATTCATTTGTTTGGAAAAACAAATTATATCCCCAACGACACGGCAAACGACAAAAGAGAATTGGGACAATTTTATCGGCTTACAACTGATTTTCTAAAAGCGAACTCATTGGCCCTTTTTTATGTTTGGGGACATAGTTGGGAATATGAAGAACCCGGAAACAAATGGGCAGAAGTGGAGAAGTTTTTCAAAATGGTTTCCCAAAACCCGGAAATATACTACACCATGCAAATAGGTTTGGTGGATTATCTCAATGCCTTTAAAAACCTCAAATTCTCAGTCGATAAAGACATGGTTACCAATCTGAGTTCGATAGATGTGTTTGTAAAAATAAATGGCAAGGTGTTTACCATTGAAGCAGG
>JAURYB010000129.1 GCA_030654075.1 Bacteroidales bacterium
GACGTAGAAAATCATTAAAACTTTATAGAGTCTTGATTTTTTGGTCCTTTTGTATCAAGACAAAAGGACAAAATCAAAACCAAAATAGAAATTTCTCTTCAGGTGGTAATATGTCCCAGCACATCAAAATAATATTTAGCCAAAAAAATTAGTATTACAAATTTACCCATATTTCCGGATAGCTGCAAATATGGGTATATCGTATTTTCCATTGACATGTCTGAGAAAAGTGCTTATAAAAATATAAAGACATTTTATATTGAATTTAATAACGACGTAGATACACTTTATTATGATTATGTTGAGTTAGATAAGCCGGATTATGATTTGATGAGTTATTACAAATTAAAATCCATTAAATTTAATGGGGTTGATGTTAAATACGATAGAGAATGCAGATTGTATCCGTTTAGAAGATAATATCCACTTATGCTCCGGAACTTAATTTCAACGGATTGCTTTCCTGGGTTTGTAATTTTGGATACAATATTTAATCCGCCCAGAAACCAGGTGAAAGAGCCTGGCATTTGGGCAATCATAGAATAACCTGAACGAATTTATCGGCTTTCTATATCGTACTTAAAACTTCATCCGCGTATATTAAGATTTAGTCTATTTATTTATAAATAATCATACCTGGTGGTAAAGCAAAGGCATCTGACCGTAAAGCAATACTTCCTGAAATTAAAACAATGCTACCCGACACTTAACAATGCTATCTGGCACTAAAGCAATCATGCCTGATATTTAACAATGATATCTTACACAGTAACAATGGTATTTATCTAAAAAACAATAGCATTTGTTACCAGAGTTTAACTGTAGATAAGTAATAAATATATTTAGTCCGGGATAGAGTAAAATATAAAGATTTACCCTACTATTATATTTTCTGTCAGTATTGAGGAGGTAAAATATGCGTACATGTCAAACATTATATTCAACATAAAAGGAAAAGGAGGTGAGATGGAATTAGCAGTAATACAATGAGATTGATTAAATACTCCATATCTTTGAACACAGCAAAAAAGAACCGGAATGATAGCAAACCTGAAAGCAAATCATAAAAAATTCCTCTCAAAACCACAATTGCTGCTTTTTACAGCTGCCATTCTTTTTCTTCCCTTGCTTTTTATTGGTACGCACACCAGCCACGACTGGGGCGATGATTTTGCACAATATATCCATCAGGCTAAAAATATTATGAATGGCACATCTCAGTCTGAAACCGGATATATTTACAATCAGTTGAATTACATAGGGCCCCAGGCTTACCCGATTGGGTTTCCGCTTCTTCTGGCACCGGTTTATGCCGTTGCCGGAAATAGCATTCAGGCTTTTACAACATTTATTTCAGTCATTTATATACTTGTCGGTTTGTTGATGGTGATCTTTTACCGAAAGTATTTTCCCCCGATTACAGCAATGTTGTTAGCATTTGTATTTCTATACCATCCTATGATGATTCTTTTTAAAGGTGAAGTAATGTCGGATATTCCGTTCACGGCGTTGCTAATACTGAATTTTATCCTTTATCAGAAATTAAAACCCGGAAACTTATTGCAAATGATTCTGCTGGCTGTCAGTACAGGATTTATGCTAGCTATGAGACCCGCCGGAATAGTATTTGTTGCTGCAATTATAACTGATCAACTTGTTTTACTTTTCAAGAGAAAAACAGAATTCAAAGATTTTGGCCTTCGCACAGGGATCTTAACAATAATTCCAATTCTGATCTATTTCACACTAAACTCATTAATCTTCAAAATCCCATCAGGTGGTAGCATCCGCGACTACCTGATTTTCTTTAATTCTGGAAATTTGCTACAAGTTATTCCTGAAAACCTGGTTCATCATGTTAAAGTGTTACGATATTTTCTTGTACCCGAAACTGGAAATTTTAAAGGGTTTTCATATTTATTCGGATTTATAATGATTGTGATGATATTACTTGGATTTGTTAAACGTGTGATCAAGAGTCCAGAGGTAATTGAATGGTTCTTTGTCTTTTATATCCTCATGCTGTTATTCTTCCCTAACAACAAATCAGCATTCAGGTTAATGATTCCACTGGGTTTTATTTTCCTTTATTACGCAGCTACCGGAATAAAGTCGATCAAATTGATTACTGAAATATCTGCCTGGAAAAAAGCAGTTGCACTCGGATTAATAATAATGTTGACATTTATACCAGGCATTATCGGCATTGCCCGGTCAGGTGACCAAACATTAGAAGGCCCACAACAGCAATCATCGGTTGAAGCATTTAAGTATATCAGTAAAAATGTGCCTGCTGTGGCAATAGTTGTATTTGCCAAGCCTCGCGCGCTTGCTTTGTATTCCGGTTGCCAAAGTATGGCTGATCCTTTTACTACAGATCTGGTACAAATAAATAGTCAGGTAATGGATGCCAAAGCTTCGTACCTACTGATTCACAATAAGCTCACAACTGAAAGCATGAAACAATATGTACTTGTGATGCGAAACCGCATGATGAAACAATGGGAAAATAAGGATTTTGTGCTGTACAAAATAAATCCCGTCATTCCTTAAGTACATCACTAAGCACTTGTACCGACTTTATTTCGCCGAAGGAGGGTATATGAATTCTGAAATATTCCAGCATTTTCACCAGTAATTCACTTCGTGTTGCATGATCCGCCACTATGCTTATAACGCCGGCATTTAGCGCTGAAAGAACTTCTGAAAGTTTGTTGCTTAACGGCGATGATAAATAATAAGGATGACCTGGTGGATGCGGGCAGAAATTACCACCTTCCATATCAAAAAAAGTCTCATTCAAGCTAAAATTATTATGCGGATCGAATCCCATAAATTGGGTAAGACCAATCGTAAACGACAAGGGAAAACCGGCAATTGAACCGGTTGCGCGATCAAGGTTCAGAATAGCATCTTCAATAAATCCATAAAGGTTCGGATCAGCCATTTGAGCTGAAACGGAATGTGAAAGCAACTCACTGATATAAATACTGACAGCTGTTTTTGCCATATCTGTCGCAATACCGTTGAGCTGGTATTCGCAGGAAGCTTCGCGCATTACACGCATGCCTTCTCCTTCTTTATGGTTGGCAACAAGCTGAATAATTGAAAGAGGTGAAAACAAGTTCCGTTTTATCCTGGCACCTTTTTTACGTACTCCTTTTACAATATAGGTTTGCAACCCCAATTGTTCAGTATAAACCCTGGCAATAATGCTGGTTTCGGAATAATCCATGCTATGGAGAACGACTCCCTTGGTTGACAGAATCATAATTGGTACATCATAATGACATGAAATAGGATTAGAAAAACATCCGATAAGGTTGAGATTGAGGTTAAGGTTGAGGTTGCGAGTACGGTTTAGCATTGGGGACACGACAAAAGCCTTAACCTTAACCTACTTTATAGTATGAGTAAATGGAGGCAAACAACCTTAAACTAAACGCTACCTTACAAACAGCACTTTTCCTGCTTTCTTTTGGCTCCCATCGGCATTAGTAACAAAAATATAATATACCCCTGTATTAACCTTACGACCGCTTAGGTTATATCCATCCCAGATTACCTGTCCGCCATGGGCCTGGGTTTCCCAAACCAATCCACCGCTGATATCGGTTATTTTAACATTCGACTCTTCAACCAGGTTGCTTATGTAAACAGGCCCTTTATATTCAGGTCTCACGGGATTTGGATAAATAAACAATGAATCGAGGCTGGCCGCTGATTCAACTTTGTAGTCTTTATAGGATACAATACCCATTGATGTAGCGAAATAAACTTCACCGTTGCTGGATATTTTTATGGATGTAATCGTATTTGACAATAAGGGGCTGTCAGTTTCGGTAAAATGCAACAATTGTGTACCCCCGTCGGCCGACATCAGGAATACTCCAGCCTTATCGGTACCTAGCCATTTTTCATTATTGCCATTTACAGCTATTGCAGTTACGGCTTCGGTTTCGAGCAGAGGGTGAAGATACCCTTCCTCTTCAACCATTATGCGCTGTGCTTCATAATCGCCACCTGTAAAAACATTTCCAGGCGAAAAAATCCGGGCTACTCCCTGGTCGGTACCCAGCCACAATTGTCCTTCCTTATCAATTGCCAGGCTGGCAATACTTGTTGCAGTCACATTTTGAAGGCCGTTAGCACTGGAAAGCCTCATCTTCATGTCATCATCGGTATTATCAAGCGTATTGTTATCGTTAAAAACGAATAAACCATAAGCGCGAAGCTGTACCCATTTCTGATTATCCTTATCTATCACAACATTCGCAACATCAATAACGGAACCTGCGTCGCCCAAATTGTAAGATTTCCATTCACCTGTAGGTTTTCGTAACAACAAAGCGTTCGGGGCCAGCGCATTGGTAGCCCAAAGGTTATTATCCTGGTCGAAAGCAACGCCCCCGATCCGGATATATCCTAAACCATAACCAACAACATATTGTATGGCACTATTCTCAGGCGTATAAATCTCTTTTAATGCACCATCGTCAAATTCGAGTATTCCATATCCCCAGGTAGCCATAAAAGCATGGTTGCTTTTATGCGGATCAACAGCAACGCGCAGTATATCGCGAACATTTGATAATGCAGCTGTGTTAGTCCCGTTAAAACTACTCCAGGTTCCGTTAGCCAGTGTATAGCATTGTGCTGCTCTGAATAAACTTCCAAAAGCGCCATCTTTTCCACCGGGAACAGCCCATAATTGCTTTCCACTAATATCCATAGCTGAAACCATAATATCAGAAGGTCCGTTAAAAGTAAAATTTGACCCTATGTAATCTTCCCCAATACGCCACAATCCCTGGTCAATATCAGCAATCCAGACCGCCCCATCCTTATCAATCAATGCATCATTAGGCCTGATAGTACCCGGATTGTATGTATAATAAATCACATCTGAAATGCCATCAGGCTTATATGTATCTACTTTTAAATAGCTGCAGATCAACAGCCGATCGCCACACGTTTTCAGCGAAGTGTGGTTTGAATGGTTGTCCGTCGCAAAGTAGGTCCAGCTATTATCTTCTTTCACAAACAGGGTATCCGTATCACTCAGGTATTTCGTTTTATTAGCATACACTTTCCCGCCAAAGGATTCAACCAGGTTAAAATTACTAGTTGATCCTGTAATCGATTTTTCCTGTATCCAATTAACATAATAAGCCAGATTTTCAGAAGCTAAGGCTGAATAAATGCCTTTCTCGGTGGCTGCATAAAACTTAGCATCTTCCGGGTGAAAAGTCAGGTCCTTAACATCAATCTGTGAACCTGAAGGCCCAATGTAATAGGTATCTTTAATTTCTTGTTTTTCAATATCAAGCACTACAATTCCGAAACCACATGCCAGGTAAGCAAGCTTATCAATAATGAGGATATTGTTAATGGTTTTATTCCCTAAAATTTGCTTTCGTTTAATATCCGGGATATTTACTATTTCCGAACCTTTAACCAGGTCGATATTTGTATTTGAATATGCGACAACCAATGTATTAAGTTGAGCGCAGAATGCAATATTGCTGATACCAATATCCGAAAGGCCACCGGTAACTTTATTCAGCCGGTTTTTACTGTTATCGGTTTTATTAAAATAAAACAGGCTGTAAGGAGTAGCGGCATAAATAAGGTTGCCGGCTTCGGCTGTCGCAATGCAATTATTATATGGCAAATGATCCTGCCATTGGTTATAGCTTAAACTTTGTGCAACAGCATAATACACTGTTACTATCAGTACAGAAAATACCAATAGAATACGGCTTGAAAACGTCATAATACCTGATAATAGAAGGATCCTTACTAATAACTTAGCAAAACGATTTTTAGTATATCAGGTTAATTATTATACGAAGTAAAATATTTCGCAAATAGATTCCTGATCGTTTTATCAATTTGATATAGACATCAGTAAAATAAGAGTTTATCATTAAAGGTCACAAGTAAGTCTAAAAACTTTTAGTGAGGGTGAAAACCCAAATCTAAATGCCTGTCAAAACTTTATAAATATTACCTCAGGCAAAAATTGGTGATATTATACAGCAGTGTAGGTTAGATTAGCTAAAGTGAGGTAATTATTGAGTATCAGTAACGCGGATAAATGAACTATCTCGCCGCAAACGGACGATGTAACAGCAAAGAATTTCTTTTCAAGTAAGCCCTAAGGAGCGAGGAATTAAACCTATGAGATCTCTCAACTTCACTCGGGATCAGTTCGACTTGATATTTTCAGTTCAGAATCGTTCCTCCACGTAGCGTCTTCCTGAATTATATCCTTCGATCTGCAAGCAATGATAATTACCCAAAATGGGTGAATGAAGTGCCTATAATAACTATAATATTGAGATATCAAGATATTTAAAAAAAATACCAATACTTTAAGTAACTGGCATTAAACACTATAACAATGATTTGTTAAGAAATGCTAAATCTTTGGAGTCAGGTTTTTAAAAAATTTATTACCTTCACAACCCGAAAACCACTGAAACCTGCATTAAAGATCTGAGATTCATTCCTTTAATTGTAATGCAAAGAGATATTCTGCAGGATTCAAATTAATTTGAAGTAATACACTTGCAGAGGAAATGATTCACTATTCTGATTTCGCCATAGTTGAAGGCCTCCGGCTCAATAGTGATTTTATCATTCGCTATGTGTATAAGGAATTTTTTCCCACTATTAAATATCTGATCAAAAACAACGCGGGTCTCGAAGAAGATGCCGAAGATGTATTCCAGGAAGCTTTATTGGTTATTTTAACCAAAATTAAAGATGATGATTTCGAATTGAGTTCTTCGTTCATCACCTATCTTTATTCTATCAGTAAAAATATATGGCTTCAGAGGCTGAAACGCAAACGGATGACGTATAAAAACCAGGATGAACTTACCCGATTCCTGGATACCCCCGAGGTGGGAGTTGAGGTACACCTGGAATATGAAGAAAAATACCAGTCATTCATCAGGCAGTTTGATCACCTGAGTGAAGATTGCCAGAAACTTCTGAAATTATTCCTTACTAAAATGTCGGCAAAAGAAATTGCAGAAAATATGGGCTATAAATCCGAGTTTTATGCCAAAACCAAGAAGTACCTTTGCAAGGAAGCTTTGAAAAAATTGGTTGAAAACGATCCTGAACTCAAAGGGATTATTGGATAAGTACCAAGCACCTCTTCCAGAAAAAAAATGATCTCACACTATACGTCCGGTATTGTTAAAATTGGCGATTTGCCTGTTGGAGGACATCGTCCAATACGGGTACAGTCCATGACCAATACCGACACCAATGATATTGAAGGAACTGTTGCGCAAAGCATCCGCCTTGTAAATGCCGGATGTGAAATGGTGCGTATAACGGCACAAGGAATTACTGAAGCCAATAACCTGGCTTTGATAAAAAAAGGATTACGGTCAAAAGGAATTAAAATTCCGCTTATTGCAGATATTCATTTTAATCCACGTGCTGCTGAAATAGCCGCAGCTATAGTTGAAAAAGTCAGAATAAATCCCGGAAACTATACAGATAAACGCGATTCGTTTAAAACCTTCACAGATAAAGCTTACAATGAGGGACTTGAAAGGATAGCCGAACGTTTGCATCCATTGCTCTCCATTTGCAAACAAAACGGTACAGCCATCCGGATAGGCACCAACCACGGATCGCTAAGTGCGCGTATTATGGATCGGTTTGGTGATACTCCCGAAGGAATGGTGGAAAGCGCCCTGGAATTTGGCAGGATCTGTATAAATGAAGGATTCCGCAATGTAATATTCTCAATGAAATCAAGTAATGTCCGGGTAATGGTGCGGTCAACCCGTTTGCTGGCACAGAAAATGCAGGCTGAAGGAATGAACTTCCCATTGCATCTGGGCGTAACCGAAGCCGGTGATGGCGAAGATGGAATTATTAAATCCGCAGCAGGAATTGGCACCTTACTCGAAGAAGGAATTGGAGATACAATACGCGTTTCGCTTACCGGCGCGCCCGAAATCGAAATACCCGTTGCCCTGGCAATTGCGGATCGTTACAATAATTCCCAAAAACAGAAAAGTCAGTTAAGTAATATTCACCCGATTCCGGAAACGGGAACTTTTTCTAAACGTCAATCTATTGCAGTTTCAGGTATTGGAGGGAATTATGCTGTCGGTGTTATTGCGGATAAAGATGGGGATAAATGTTTAGTCGATGAGCATTTTTCTGTCATCGGAACATTACCCCATCATAACCTCCAACTGCTGTCAATAGCAGAAGGAAATGCGGCCGAATTGCGGCTTCAGCTTGAAAAGATCAACCCTGAAAGCTCTAAACCTGTCATATTAAAGAACAACTATCAAACAGACAACCTGCTACGGTTCCAGGTCGATAGCGCTATTGATTTTGGCAGCCTGCTGATTGACGGAATCGGGGATGCCATTTGGCCGATAGCAAAAAACATTTCGACTGAAACAGTTAACCACACTGCTTTTGCGATACTTCAGGCAACCCGTGCCCGTATTACCCGAACCGAGTTTATTTCGTGCCCTTCGTGTGGCCGTACTCTTTTTGATATTGAAAAAACACTGCAGCAGGTAAAAGCTGAAACCCTGCATCTTAAAGGATTAAAAATAGCCGTTATGGGTTGTATTGTAAACGGTCCCGGCGAAATGGCGGATGCTGATTACGGATATGTTGGTGCCGGTGCCGGGAAGGTTACTCTTTATAAGGGGAAGGATATTGCGCACAAAAACATATCGCAGGCAGAAGCAATTCCAGTTCTGATTGATCTTATTAAAAAATCGGGAGACTGGAAGGAACGAATTGGGACTGATCTGGAATAGATGCTCAACAATTATGATGGGATTTGAGACTCTGATTGGAAGACCCAAGTATCAAATTCCAAATTCCAGGAAACAAGTCCCGGAGTACTGAAGCTTATCGAGGCAAGAAATTGTTCCCAAAAGTCTATACCTTGGAATTTGGGGCTTGGAAATTTCTATTTTAGTCCGCTCACCACATAGAGGCTTTGCGGCAAAATGTTGAATACAAAAGGTGTGTGACCTAATGATTCCCCGTCGGCCTCCATATACATTGGCGGCTCCGAATGAATAATAATTTTTGAAGAACGGAATGTACTTACCTCAGGCAGTTTCGTGAAACTGCCATCGAAAAGCTTGATAATATTGCGGATAATTTTAAATTTTCCTATCGGTTTTATAAGCGTCATATCAAACAAGCCATCATCGGGTAAAGCCCCGGGGGCTTGCTTCATTCCGCCGCCGTTATACTGGCAAATACCGACACTCATACTAAAAATATCGGATGCAATTTTTTCATCATCAAGCAGAATGTTAACTTTTGTACTGGTGTATAAAAATAAGCTTGACAAAATATTCACCACATACGACATTGGATTACTCTTCCCCAAGTCTTTCTGAGTATTGGTTTTTTTGGCTACCAGGGCATCAAATCCCATTCCGGCCATATTGATAAAGTACCGTGTTTTTTCGCTTCCTTCGGAAGATACATATTTAATGGTGCCTGTATCCTGAATAAAGATTTTCCGTTTGGTAATAAGGCTGATTGCCTGTTTGTAGTCATTTGGAATATTAAACATGCGGCACCAGTCATTTCCGGTTCCAACAGGAATCATCGCCAATACAACCTTATTAGTTGGAATGTGAGCCTGTGTAAAAATCCCATTTACCACTTCGTTGAGAGTTCCATCGCCACCAACAACAATAATATTGCGGTATCCGTTTTCGATATATTTACGGGTCAGTACTACGGCATGTCCCCGGTGCTCGGTAAAAACACTCACAAACTCAATATTGGCTGAAGTAAGCTGGGCAGCTATTTCAAGCCAATCCTTTTCCCCTTTACGTTTCCCGGCATTGGGATTAACAATAACAAACCATTCCATAGTGCTTTATTAGAACGAAAATTTTGGTTTTGAAGTCCGAAAGATAGGAATAATCTTTTGAAAGCTGTAAAAATAGCTAAAAAACCGGAGGATGAAAGGGTTCAACGTTCAAAAGTTCAAGGGTTCAAGTCAAATGAATATTGAATCCAAATTCAAAATTCCCCGAATTTTCGCCCTTCTCCCACTCTCCCCATCTCCCACACTCAGATTACACGACCTTCCCATTTTCCCACCCTTAGATAAATCCACGAAAGCGTTCCAAGCACTATCGCATACATATATTCACAAAGCCATACAACTTCAATTGGTACATGGAGTTTTATTGCCAGAAACCATGCAAAAACAAGGTACAAACTCAGTGTAAATACCTCAATAGCTAGCCCGCTTCGGGTATTTCCGGTTCCCAGAACACCGTTAAACAAAACAATGGTAGCCGAAAAAAGGAATACTGCTCCCAGAATAATATAATATGAAGCTACTGAAGCTTGCTGTAAACTCGTGTCGTTGGTATAAATGGAAATCATAAAATGCGGAATAAAAGCTGCCAGAACTGCGACTGCAAGCATGATTCCCATGCTGAAAACAAGGACCTTAGTAACAATTGGAATAACCTGTTTCGAAAATCCTGCTCCTATAGCATTACTCACAATGCTGCTTGTGGCTGAACTCATTGCCCATGCCGGAATCATCAACAACATGTATATGCTCCGGATGATATTGGAAACAGCCAAAGAGGTTTCGCCCATTTTCTCAATCAGCAGGAAAAATCCGAACCAAACCGCATGAGATAAAACAAATTGCATCATGATGTAAAGAGATACATCCAATGTTTTTTTGATAATTGATAAGTCGGGTTTTACAAATGCGAACAGTTTGTATTTTGCCAGGTGAGCTCTGCGGGCTGTTATTGCAAAAAAGAACAATAATGCGCAGGCTTCGGAAATTGATGAAGCCAGCCCGGCACCGGCAATACCCATTTCGGGGAAACCAAGTTTACCGAATATCATTCCATAATCAAGAATAACGTTCAGGCCAGCCATAATTGCCGCGCTGATGCTGATATATTTTGTAAACTCTATACCTGTATAAAATGACCGGAAGAGTAAGGCGGATGAGGCAAAAAACAATCCGAAAATACGGTATTTCAGATAAATTATGCTTGCCGAATAAACATTTTCAGAAGCAATAAATGGTTTAAGTATCTGCGCTCCGAATAAAAGTATGAGAGCTGTAATTACCAGGGTGGAAAATCCTAAAAAGTAGAAACCATTATCAAAAATGGAACCAATTGCAGGATAATCTTTTTCACCGTTTCTACGGGCAATCAATATCTGCACGCCGGTTGTAAAACCATACGCAACCATAAACAGAGTTACATAAAACAGTCCTCCAATAGCTGATGCGCCTAATTCAACGGATCCAACATGCCCAAGAAAAGCCGTATCGGTAACATTCACAATATTCTGGGCAACCAGGCTGATCATAATAGGCCAGGAGATAACCCAGATTTTTTTTATTGATGGTGTGTTGGAGGGCATAGGGGTTAGAAAAATGGAAAAAATAAAATGGATAAAAAGGAGGGGTCAGAAATTCAGATGTAAGCTGAAAATTATTGAGGGGTAAAATTAAGGGAATAATTCATTGAAATGGTTTGATATCATTAAAACATCTAAACCTGAAATTTCCGACTGAAGAATAGTATCAAAAAACAGTCCGAAAACCGGCCAAACTCCATTTTAAAAATGGAATCTGGCCATTTCCCCGGGAATGTGTTTCCATTATGATGAACATATTTCGTTTAAACGCTTTTTATTTTCATCATACTGGATAAACATGGCTGTATTAGCACATTCATTCAACATGACGCCAACATGGGAATACCCTTACAAATCGCAAGTTCAGTTTATCTGACCAAAACATGCTGTTTCGTTAAATGAATATGCCATCGGCAACCATATAACAGTAACCGTGTCTGCACACCCACAGGGTGTCTGACACGGTTAAAAGGGGGGAACAGGAACACTGCTCCTGTATTTCATCAATAGCTTGTTCAACCAGATGTTTCAGTGTCAGACACCCTGCGGGTGTGCAGACACTGAAAGCATACACTAAAAATCAAATGTAATTCCCTGCGCCAATGCTGTTTGCCCACTAAAGTTGATGGTATTAGTCTGGCGGCGCATATAGGCTTTCCAGGCATCGGAACCGGATTCGCGGCCTCCGCCAGTATCTTTTTCACCACCAAAAGCTCCACCTATTTCGGCGCCGGAGGTTCCAAGATTTACGTTTGCGATACCGCAATCGGAACCGGTTTCAGAAAGAAATGTCTCGGCTTCAACCAGGTTTTCGGTAAAAATGCATGATGATAATCCCTGAGGAACATTATTATTGAGAGCGATTGCTTCTTCAATAGTGCTATACTTTATGAGGTAAACAATAGGCGCAAATGTTTCTTCCTGAACCATTTGATAATGATTCTCAGCCTCAACAACTGCAGGTAAAACGTAATTCCCATTCGGATATTTATCACCTGTCAGGCTTGTACCGCCATAAATAAGTTTTCCGCCTTCTTTTTGAACTTCTTCAATGGCATGAAGGAAGTTTTTTACCGCTGTTCCATCAACCAATGGTCCGACAAGTGTGTCTTTCTCCAGAGGATCGCCGATACGATCGCTGATACTATTATAAGCCGCAACCAGGCGATCTTTAACTGTTTCATAAACGGATTCGTGAATTATAAGCCTCCGTGTTGAAGTGCAGCGTTGACCGCAGGTTCCCACTGCGCCGAATACAACGGATTGCAGCGTCATATCCAGGTCGGCATGTTTTGAAATAACAACAGCATTATTCCCTCCTAACTCCAGGATAGTCTTGCCAAGACGTTTACCAACAATGGAGGAAACTCTACGTCCAACGGCTGTTGAGCCGGTTACCGAGATCAGAGAAATGCGTTTGTCAGCGGCAAAGTTATCGCCTAGTACCGATGATTTTGCCACGATCATATTGAAAACACCTTCGGGAACATTATTCTGTCTCAGTGTTTCGGCAATGATGTGCTGAACTGCAATCGCGCAAAGCGGTGTTTTTGAACTGGGTTTCCAGATAACCACATCACCGGCTATAGCAGCCAGCATGGAGTTCCAGCCCCATACGGCAACAGGAAAATTGAAGGAAGTAATGATGCCAACAATTCCAATCGGATGATATTGGTCGTACATACGATGGAAAGGACGTTCGGAATGCATGGTTGCTCCGTTCAGCAGGCGGGATTGCCCCACCGAGAATTCACAGATATCAATCATTTCCTGAACTTCGCCCAGGCCTTCTTCGTAAATTTTACCCATTTCGAGGGAAACAAGATACCCAAGTTCAGCTTTTTTCTCACGCAATGCTTCCCCGATCTGGCGAACTACTTCTCCTCTCTTCGGAGCCGGAACAATCCGCCATTTTTTATATGCTTCCTGTGCTTTGGCTACAATTTGTTCATAATCATCAAGGGTGGCATTTGTTACTTTCGCAATAAGCGAGTCATCAACCGGCGAATGCGAGGCGGTTTCGTCGCCCTTGGTTACTATCCATTCACTGCCGGTACTTGCTCCGGGATTTACTGCTTCAATTCCTAAAAGTTTTAAATCTAAGGTCATGTTAGTTAAGCTTAACTTATTTATTTGTGATTATTGGGGGTTTCTTTTATTAGTTTAGTGATGGGTACTTGCATTGTGCTATGTGCTATGTGCTATGTGCTTTGTGCTGAGTGCTTTGTGCTGAGTGATGAGTATCGGATGTCTGTGATTTAATTCTATGTTCGATTGTTCTGTTGTTCAAATGCTCAAGGGTCAACTATTCATCTCCTCCATCATATACCCATACCTGTACTCGGTTGCCGGTTGAAATGTTTCTTTGATTGTTCGTGGGCTGATCCACCTTATCAGGTTAAATTCGCCGCCTGCTTTATCGTTGGTACCCGATGCACGTGAACCACCAAAAGGCTGTAACCCGACTATGGCACCTGTAGGTTTATCGTTAATGTAAAAATTGCCTGCCGCATACCTGAGTTGATCACACATGTCGGAAGCCGCTACCCTGTCGCGTGAAAACACAGCACCGGTGAGACCGTACGGTGAGGTGGTATTGCATAGGTCAAGCGTTTCCTGGAGTTTGTTATCTTCATAAATTAAGATGGTGAGCACAGGGCCAAAAATCTCCTCCTCCATGGATTTGAATCTTGGATTGGTAGTAACAATAATCGTAGGCTCAACAAAATAACCGACTCTTTTATCACCATTTCCGCCAGTAATAATTTCAGCTTCATCAGATACTTTTGCATAATTGATGTATTGCATGCAATTATCGAATGAGCTTTCATCTATAACTGCATTGACGAAGTTTTTTACATCTGTAACATCACCCATTTTAGCATCGGAACTGATTCGGACCAACTCCGATTTAACATCCGGCCAGAGTGAAACGGGTACATACATCCGGGAAGCTGCCGAACATTTTTGTCCCTGGTATTCAAAAGCACCGCGATAAGCATTTACAGCAACTTCGGATGCAACTGCAGTTGGATGCACAAAGATGAAGTTTTTACCGCCGGTTTCGCCAATTAACCGTGGATACGATTTGTAGTGAGGCAACTGATCAGCCACTTCTTTCCAGAGGTAGTTAAACGTATTGTTTGAACCTGTAAAATGAATGCCTGCCAGGTCAGGCGATGCAAGAGCAACTTTACCAATCAAAGCTCCACTGCCAGGTACAAAATTGATAACCCCGTCAGGAAGTCCGGCTTCCCGGAATATTTTCATCAGGTAATAATTGGACAAAAGCGATGTGGTGGCAGGTTTCCAGACGGTGGTGTTACCCATCATTACCGGGGCCATATTTAGATTTGAAGCGATGGATGTAAAATTGAAAGGGCTCACGGTAAATACAAACCCTTCCAACGGGCGGAACTCCATTTTGTTCAATTGGTTGAATGCCGATTGAGGTTGCATTTCATAAATCCGTGACACAAAATATGCGTTAAACTTCAGAAAATCAATTGTTTCACACACAGAATCGATTTCGGACTGATAGATATTTTTGCTCTGTCCTAACATGGTAGCTGCATTCATCACAGCCCGATACTTACCCGAAATAAGTTCAGCCGCTTTCAACAGAATCGAAGCCCTTACTGTCCAGGAAAGATCTGACCATATTTTATGCGCATCAAGCGCGGCATCAATAGCCATCTGAACTTCCTTTGCTGATGCTTTATAATAGGTTGCCAGCACGTGGGAATGATTGTGCGGCATACGAACCTGCCCGGTTTGTGCAGTCCGGATTTCTTTACCTCCAATAATCAGAGGAATTTCGATGGGATTTTGAAGTTGTCGTTTTAGTTCTTCCTCCAGTTGCTGCCTTTCAGTGCTGTCCTTTTTATATTCAAGTACCAGTTCATTTGCCGGAAGCGGGAAATTGTAAATAGCATTATTCATAAAACCTTGATTTTAAAACGCATTAACCGAATTGCATTTTTATGCAATTCGAAGGCAAAAGTATCAATATTTATGAAGGCTGCAAGGGAAAGACTGAAAGTTTTCTGTGTTCCAAGAAAGTTTATTGGAGATAGTGACAATAAGGGCTTGAAGTCGGAAGTCGGGAGTCGGGAGTCAGGAGTCGGAAGCCAGGAGTCGGGAGTCGGAAGTCAGGAGTCGGAAGCCAGGAGTCGGAAGTCGGGAGTCGGAAGCCAGGAGTCGGGAGTCGGGAGTCGGGAGTCGGAAGCCAGGAGTCGGGAGTCGGGAGTCGGGAGTCGGAAGTCGGGAGTCGGGAGCCAGGAGTCGGAAGCCGGGAGTCGGGAGTCGGGAGTCGGGAGTCGGAA
>JAURYB010000149.1 GCA_030654075.1 Bacteroidales bacterium
CGTAATCTGTGGCTAAAATATATTTTAATCAAACTGATTAGTTACAAATAATTAAGAGTAATCAATTGATTAAGAGTATTTTGGCTGCAGTTTTTTCTAATGCTTAGCATTAACCATATTTTTAAAAATAAAACACTGTAATCATTGTATAGTATGACTTACAGAAAGTATATGAATTCCATTTTCTCATCCAATGCGTAATTTGGGTTAAACAGATCTTTTTCGTTAGCCGAAAAAGGTCTGTTTTTTTTGATAGAAAATGGCCATCCATACATTACTAAAAATTTCATAATTTTGCGGTAGTGTGTTCTCTGAAAACAATAAACTATCAGGTAACGCAAAACCACTTATCGATTATACCTTATCTGAAATAATGCCCCGATACACCTCAAATTCACTTCCCAAAAACACGCTTCAGGATGAGCCATCAATTGCCACACCTGAACCAAAGGATAAGCAAAAAGCCAGGCCGTCAAAAACGAAGCAGGAAGAAAATCTGAATCCGCAGACTTCGCGGATGGAAAAACTATCGCAGGTTGTGGGTATTTTTTCATTGCTGACTTCTTTCTTCCTTTTTATAGCTATAATTTCGTTTCTGATTAACTGGTTTGCAGGATTTTCGGATGATACTATTTCCGGAATAGGTACCCGTATATTTACCGACAATACATTGGAAGCCAACAACCTGGGAGGCCGTTTGGGAGCAGCTGCATCCAATTTACTAGTAAAACAAGGATTCGGGATCGGAACACTATTTATTCCCATATGGTTATTCGTACTTGGAGTGAGATTATCCTTAAAGCATAAAATTATTGCCCTGGGTTCAAGCCTTGGATTTATCCTTCTTTCCATGGCATGGCTTTCTGTTACGCTTGGCTTCGTATTCCGCGATTCCGCGCTATCCATACTGGGAGGAATATCCGGCTATGAATCTTCGCTTTACCTCGAAGGCCTGATGGGTAAATTCGGGTTGATGCTTTTGCTGATATTTATTTTTGTCGCATTTTTAGTCATTGTTTTTAATTTCTCCCTTCACCAGGTTAAACACTGGATCGAAAATCGGAAAAATAAATCCGCTGAAGGATTGAATGAAGATTTTAGCAATCAGAATCCTGAATTTACCGTTAATGCTCGAAATGCCCAGGATATTCCTGTTGACAAATACAATACGGTTGAATTTGCAGTAAACGATAATGAAAAGGCAGTTGATCCCAACAAACCAGGAGTTCAGCAACAAAAAGCAAATGGTAATGAGCCGGCTACCAATACCCAGTTTGAGCCGGTATCGTTCCCTAAAACTAAACCACAAGCCAATACACAAGTTGAGTTTACTGTAGAAACACCTGAAATACCTATCGCGGTTTCAGATAATGATTTTACAATTATTGCTCCTGTATCCCAGCCAGTTAAACCACCATTTGTGACTGCAAATGACAAGCAGGCAGATTCCGATGTTGAGCATCATACCATGGATACTGCTTATGATCCGCATCTTGACCTTGCTACATTCAAGCTGCCGGGAATCGATTTACTGGATGAATATGGTGTAGGCACAATCAGTGTAACAAAAGATGAACTGGAAGCCAATAAAAACCGCATTGTTTCGACACTCGGAAATTATGGAATTCAAATTGACAAGATTAAGGCAACAATAGGACCAACAGTTACTCTTTACGAAATAATTCCTGCTCCCGGCGTGCGCATCTCAAAAATTAAAAATCTTGAAGATGATATCGCATTAAGTCTTTCTGCATTGGGAATCCGTATTATTGCACCAATTCCAGGCAAAGGAACCATAGGTATTGAAGTTCCTAACCAGAATCCTGCTATAGTTGGAATGAAATCGTTGATAGCTTCAGAGAAGTTTAAAAGCAATCATTATGATCTTCCTTTTGCCATTGGAAAAACCATTCAAAATGAAGAATTCATTGCTGATCTTACCAAAATGCCGCATATCCTGATGGCCGGCGCAACCGGACAAGGGAAATCAGTTGGGCTTAATGCCATTATCACGTCGCTTTTATACAAGAAACATCCTTCGGAACTCAAATTTGTGATGGTTGACCCTAAAAAGGTTGAACTGACTTTGTTTTCGAAAATTGAACGTCATTACCTTGCCAAGCTGCCCGATTCAGAAGAAGCTATTATAACAGATACACGGAAAGTAGTAAGAACACTTAATTCGCTCAATATTGAGATGGATAACCGTTACGACCTTCTCAAAGACGCTCAGGTTCGAAATATTAAGGAATACAACACCAAGTTTATAGCCCGGAAGCTCAATCCGCTCAACGGTCACCGGTTTATGCCGTACATAGTTTTGGTAATTGATGAGTTCGCCGACTTAATTCTTACTGCAGGAAAAGAGGTTGAACATCCGATAACCAGGCTTGCACAGCTTGCCCGTGCCATTGGTATCCACCTTGTTATTGCTACCCAGCGGCCGAGTGTTAACATTATTACCGGTACAATTAAAGCCAATTTCCCTGCACGTATTGCTTTCAGGGTTATTTCCAAGATTGACTCACGTACCATCCTTGATACCGGAGGAGCTGATCAGCTCATCGGACGCGGCGACCTTCTAATGTCGCAGGGTGGTGACATGATACGTTTACAGTGCGCGTTTATTGATTTGCATGAAGTGGAACGCGTTACTGAGTTTATTGGTTCCCAGCGCGGCTATCCGACAGCTTATGCTTTACCTGAATTTAACGAAGAAGAGTCAGAAATCCAGCAGGAATTGGATCCCGGCGAACGTGATGAACTCTTTGAAGATGCTGCTTACCTTATTGTTTCAACACAACAGGGCTCAACTTCACTCCTGCAGCGAAAACTCAAATTGGGATACAATCGTGCCGGCCGTATTATCGACCAGCTTGAATCAGCCGGAATAGTCGGTCCGTTCGAAGGAAGTAAGGCCCGGGAAGTAAAAGTTGCGACAGAGTTCGCTTTGGAACAGTTTTTGAAAGACCTGAATAGTAATAGAAAGACAGAAGAATACTAAAATTAATAATTGACTAAAAATGAAAAAACTATTGATGATTGCCTCACTGCTTGTATTTACCATTTCCGGCTTTGCTCAGAATGACAAAAAAGCTACTGCCATACTCGATGAAGTAACTGCTAAAACAAAGCTATACAAGACGATAAAAATTGAATTTACCTATGCCATGGATAATGTCAAAGAAAAAATTCATGACAAATTTAAAGGAACACTACTTTCAAAAGGCGAGAAATACAAACTTACAGCAGCCGGGCAGGATGTGATCAGTGATGGTAAAACTATGTGGACTTACCTTAAAGAAGCTAAAGAAGTTCAGATAAACAACGCAGGTGAAGATGATGAATCATTTACCCCGACAAAATTATTGAGTGGTTATAGTAAAGATTATAAATCAAAATTTATAGCTGAAAAAGGCAATGATCAGATCATTGAACTTTTCCCGTTGAAGAAAGGAAAAACATTTACAAAAGTTCAGCTAACCATTGACAAAAACAAGAAACAAGTCAGCAAATTTGTGATTTACGACCGCAGCGGAAGTACCTTCTCTTATATAGTCGATAAATTTGTTGCTGACCAGGCTATTGCTGATAACGTTTTTACGTTTAATAAAGCCGATCATCCTGGTGTGGAGATTAATGATATGAGGTAGATTGGCATAGAAGGGTTTAGGGATTAGGTTTTGGGTGTTAGGGATTAAATTCTCGAATCAGAAATCACTAATCACAAATCTCAAAATTCATTTACCCTTTCTTCCCCATTTTCCGTACCATTATATCTTTATCAATCTGTCGCATTAATTTGGTTCCAATACTCTTGAAACCCGGCGTTCCATCGGACATCTGAAATTCAATGGTATCATATAATTCCTGGAGAATGTCAGGTTCGGTTGCAGAAATGCGGTACAATATCTGAATGCAATACATTTTTACGGCTACACTTTCGGTTACAGATACTAACCACTCGAATGCAATAGTTAAAAGTTCGCCTTCAGTACCCACAGGAAAAGGTGAACGGGCAATCATTCGTAAAGCATGGCGCTTCAGCCCGTCGTGATTAAATTCGGAAAGTTTCGCGATCAGTTGAGGGAGAAACGGCTCTACCCAGGCGGGTTTATCTTCTGAAGCTGTATCAATAATCCAGGCAGCGCGCCGTGAAACAGGCTCTTCCATAGAAAGATATATTTCCCATAGTTCACTGACTAATTCAGGGCGCTTAAGCACAATATCAGCCACAAAGTCAGTGTAAGAACGGGAGTTCCCCTTCAGTAATAATTCACGAAAGTTGAGTTGTTCAATTGCCATTTTAACTTGCTGCAACAAAAAACATCTGTTTTAATGCAAAATAGAGTTAGCCAAGTTATCACAAAAATCCATAACACAAAAGACCGGCTTATCTTTTTTAATCAATTTTGCAGATAAATTATCTATAGACTAGACCAAACCATGAAGAAAAGAATTTCCGTATTTTTACTTTACCTCGTTTACTGGTACCTTCTTTTCGTGGTCGCCCGAATTGCTTTTCTCCTTTATTATTTCGAAAAATCATCGCAATTATCTGCTTCAGAAATAGTTAACACATTTATTTATGGATTTAAACTGGATATCGCAATAGGTGCCTATATTGCTATCTTACCAGCATTTGTGTTAACGGTTACCGCACTTTTCCAGGGCCGGTTCATAAAATACTTCTATATCGCATACAGTGCCATTGTAATACTTGTATGTTCTACAATTATTATTGGAGACCTTTACATGTATGGTCATTGGGGATTCAGGATTGATGCCACTCCCCTCTTCTATATGACCAACCCGAAAGCAATGATTGCAAGTGTCAGTACTTTTACTGTTATTACAAGCCTCATGGCAGTTTTATTGATGAGCGGATTACTGTATTACATTTATTTTAAGATATTCGCTAAAAAGCTGGATTCGTTGCAAAAAAGCAACAAGGCTGTTTATGTATTGTTGCCAGTTACGCTTTTACTGGCAATAGTCTTACGCGGAGGCTTTGGCATAGGAAGTCTTTCAACAAGTTCAGCTTATTTCTCCCAAAAGCAGTTTGCCAACCATTCTGCCATTAATCCGATCTGGAATCTGGGATTTTCGATCAGTGAATCGAATGATCTTCAACACAAGTATTTGTATTACAACGAAGAGGAAGTTACGAAACTCCTCGCTCCGATTAAATCAGGAAATGAAACCACGCTCAACCTTTTACGAAATAATCGTCCAAATATTATTCTTATTATCGCAGAAAGCCTGACAGCAAAAGCGCTGGTGGCAACGGGCGGACGACCAGGTATCATGCCTGAACTTAACAAACTGATAAAAGAAGGTGTGCTCTTTGATCATATCTATGCAGCTTCCGACCGCACTGACAAAGGATTGGCAGCCGTATTAGCCGGTTACCCATCGCTCCCTGGTTCCAGTCCTTTGAAATACCAGAAACTTACGGAGAAACTGGCTTTCATTCCCCAAAAACTGAAGACTGCAGGCTATAAAAATGAATTTTATTATGGCGGAACGTTGCAGTTTGCCAACTATTTTGCATTCCTGGTGCAGGCTGGTTATGACAAAATGGTTTCGGACAAGGACTTCCCACCTGCTGATCTGAAATCGAAATGGGGTGCATTTGATCATGTTGTCTTAAACAGGTGCCTGGAAGATACACCAGATAATGATACAAAGTTCTTCAAAACGGTTCTTACTTTAACCAGTCATGAACCTTTCGATACACCTGTGGTAACAGTGATAAAAGGCAACGACGATGATTCAAAATACCTCAATTCGTTGCATTATACTGATGCATCCATTGGGGATTTCATTAAAGAAGCAAAAACCCGTAAATGGTGGGATAATACACTGATTATCATAATTGCGGATCACGGGAGCATGAGACCTGGCAACTCAGAAATGTGGGAAAAATCCAAATATCATATTCCTATGATCTGGCTGGGCGGGGCATTAAATGTACACGATACGGTTATAAGTAACATGGCTTCACAAACAGACCTTGCTGCTACATTAATGTCGCAGCTTCAGATAAATTCGGATGGTTTTAAGTTCAGCAAAAACATACTGACTTCGGACTATATTCCGTATTCTTTTTTTACCTATACCGGTGGATTCGGATTTCAAAAACCCGATAAATTACTGATTTATAATACAGTTACAGATATGTATTCCAAATCAGTTCAGAAAGCTGACAGTATCTTTGAAAAGGAAGGTAAAGCATATCTGCAATCGGTTTATATGGACTTTTACAGTAAAAACAAATAGATTTATTTTCTCCTAATACAATACTCAGGTAATTTTTTAGTACCCGCAAGGACGCAAAGCATTAAAGCAGAGAATGTCAACACTTTAAGAGCAAAGACTAAATTTAGTATCTTATTGATAAATAATTGTTTGAAATATATTGACGCACTATTGCTAAGAATAAAACACTTAAAAACCTGCTACATGAGAAAATACCTCATTCCAGCAGGTTTAAATTTTCGATAATACCAATTCAGGTATTTCCTATTTTGTAATAGGCTCTTTCACCTTAAATCCATATTTTTCGTATTCTATCTTTACAATAGTAGCAGGCTCATTATCATCGTCACCAATCTGGGATACTTTGCTGAAAATCTGGGGATACTTTTCCTGGATAAATGCCATGTAACGTTCAACCGTATTGATGATCATTCCATCTTTTTGAGTGGAATTACGTCGTAGGTTTGCGGTCAGAATATGTGTAACGCCAGCATTTTGCAGTTGGTTGATCAAGGAGTCGGGATAATACAGTTTTACAAGTTTGCCTTGATTCAACAAAGGTTTTAATACGCCAGCTGACGAAATATAATTGAACCCGGCTGAATTAACCTCTTTATAGAAACTACTCCTGTTTCCAGCTTCTATCTTATCAGCAAAAAAGACGGTGTCGCCTACAAAAAGCATGGCCACCATATTTTCTTTCAACATGGAAAATAATTGAGGATTGAGCTGTTTACCACTGAAATCGGCATAGTTGAACAGCATATAAGCTGAGTCATTTTTCGCCCAGTTATTTACGAAAACATCGGTGCTGTATGCTGGCAACTGCATGATTCCGTAAAAACTGCGGCCTTTCCCGTAAACAAATGAAATCGAAGGCTTACGGCAAGCAACAATAGCGTCTTTAGGAAGGTTCATAGCTGCCCATTCACTCGCTTTCAGATAGTTTTTCCAATCAGGTGAAAGGCCACCATATTTACCGCTGATCTTTTGATTTCCTTTAATAGCTCCTGCAGTCACAGCTATGCTTTGAAAGAAGATTAGAATGGCCAGCAGAGGAACAGCCACCTGCAACAACTTATACTCTTTAATGCATGAAACATAATAAATAAAAGAGAAAATCATCAATATCAACAATGGTATTGCCGGAATTATCAATCGGTTCTGATCCCATTTTGTTTGTAAGATCAGGAAGGAAATCAACAGGAATGCTCCGGCCAGTAATCCGGTAAAGAAAAGGTATTTGTTCTTTTTAAACGTGATAACCAAAGACCCTATGGAAAGAATATAAATGAATACGGATACAATTGAACTCACACTCATGCCAGGTACAATTTTCCTGAATCCTATCATCGACATAAAATGTTTTGAAAGATACAAATTAGAGTTATCGATTAACCTTGTAACAAATCCACCAAAATCTTCTTTCCCTGCCTGGGGATTGTAATAATCCTTGTTCATCAAACTGGATCCCTGGGTTGAAAACTGCAAGCCGCCATCGCTCCACAATAAGTATTTAACACCTTGAAAAACAATCATTACTACTCCGAATGCTGCGATGGAATATAAAAGATTTTTCCATTGACCACGCAATATAAAATAAGCTAGCACAGCTAAAACAGCCGAATATCCTGCATTTTTTGTCAAAGCAAGTGCAAGCAGACTTATTGCCAGTATTAAATGTCGTTGCATATTTTGCTTAAAGGAAACTTCCTTTTCTTTATCTATAAAACCGCGAAAGAAAACCAGCACCAAAACAATTTGCATGAAAAGGTAAAAAGCTTCGTTATAGGTTTGGCTTGCATAGTACAAAATAAAAGAATTTATACTCAGCACTAATAAGGTAATTACAAGTAAAGAAGAGGGTATCCTTGACCGGAAGGCAATAAAAAACAGGTACATAAATCCAATTACAAAAATCAGGGACAAGACTTTTAGCGGAACCAGGCTGATACCAAACACTGCTACAAATATGGATAGCACCATCGGATACAAAGGCCCCTGGAAAGCCGGGTATTTGAAGGAATGAATAAAATCAGAAGCCCTGATAATATAAAATGAATCGTCGCCTGATAAACTGACACGCGAATCAAATAAAAGCAGGCTAAAAAAAAACGTTATTCCTAAAATAACCCAAATCAGCCAACTTAGTCGCTTATCAAGATAAGCATTCATCTGCGTCAGTAAATCTTTGGATTCCTGGAGTGTATTTACTTTTTTTGCAGTCGGAGTAACAACTCTTGGATTTTTTCGATTCACTATATCCTTTGCCATACTAAAAATTATAATTTATTTATTTTGCTACAATCATGCAAATATCTGCTTTTTTCACGAAAGTAAAATACCCTGGGCTAAAACCGTGAAATATTAGATTCAATAAACATATTCATCCTTCCATGCTGCAATTGAATACCAGGAAAAATTTTAGACTGTTTTCGGATTTCAAAATATAAATAATGTAAAATATGCTTGTGACCCAAAAAGTAAGGGTAATAATGCAAATATCTTTTGTAGATTTGCTAAAACATTGAATTTTATCTCATTTTTATGAAGAAAGAAGATATCAGAAAATTTTACGCAGAAACTGCTGCTTCGAGGAGTAAATGGGAAAAGATGAACCGTTTCTATCACAAATCGCTTGAAGGATATATTGCTTCTATTATTCCTGAAGGGAAAAGAGTGTTGGAAATTGGTTGCGGTAACGGAAATCTACTGCATACAACAAAACCTTCGTATGGTGTAGGCATTGATTTTGCGCCAGCATATATTGAAACCGCAAGCAAACGTTTCCCTGATCTGATTTTTAAAGTTGATGATGTTGAAGAATTACAGCTGAACGAAACGTTCGATTACATAATACTTTCTGACCTAACCAATTGTTTGTGGGATGTGCAGACCGCTTTCCATAATATCAAGAAACTATGTCATTCACAGACCAGGATCGTAATTTCACAATACAATTATGTATGGGAACCCATTTTACTTTCAGGTGAATTTTTCAGACTAAAGCTTAAACAGCCGGCACAAAACTGGTTTTCCAACGGAGATACATGTAATTTATTGGAACTGGAAGGATACCAGGTGATTAAAATTGAACGGAAACTGATGTTTCCGAAATATATTCCTGTCATTAATCTCATCTTTAATAAGTTCCTGGCCAATCTTCCTATCATCAACCGTCTTGACCTGGTTAACCTTATTATAGCAAGGCCATTGTTAAGCGATGATCAGCAATACAGTGTTTCCATTGTTGTGCCGGCCCGTAATGAAAAAGGAAATATTGAAAATGCCATAAAACGAACACCCGCATTTGGAACCCATCAGGAATTTGTATTTATTGAAGGCCATTCGGCCGACAATACCTATGAAGAAATGCTTAGGGTAAAAGAAGCATATCCTGACAAGGATATTAAAGTAATGAGGCAGAGCGGAAAAGGAAAAGGAAATGCGGTTCGTGAAGCTTTTGAAGCATCGAAAGGTGAAATTTTAATGATACTCGATGCGGATCTGACCATGCCTCCCGAAGAGTTACCAAAGTTTTATGACGCTTTGCGATACAATAAAGGAGAATTTATAAATGGCAGTAGGCTGGTTTACCCAATGGACAAAAACGCTATGCGATTTCTGAACCTGTTGGGAAATAAGTTTTTCGGGATGTTCTTCACTTATTTATTAGGCCAACGGTTGAAAGATACACTCTGCGGCACCAAAGTTCTTTACAAGAAAGATTATGATCAGATTACACGTAACCGTCATTACTTTGGCGATTTCGATCCGTTCGGTGATTTTGATCTGATTTTTGGAGCTGCCAAGCTCAATTTGAAAATTGCCGAAATTATCATTCGCTACCGCGACCGGGAATATGGAAGTACCCAGATTAACCGTTTCACACATGGATGGTTGTTGATAAAAATGAGCGCTTTTGCCGCAAAAAAAATAAAATTCAAATAGATTCTATTGCAACTATTCAGAAGCAGATTACAACATTTTTGAAATATCGATGTTATTAGATATAAATGTATCTCTTCATGAAAAATAAATCAGGAAACAGTATACTTCCGGCTTTATTAATTTTCTCTTTGTTTTATTTTTATTCGTGTAAACACGATCCTGAACTTTCTGGCATAATTATTCCTGTTGATACAACCGGAAACAACAACGGAGGAACTACCGAATCTACCTGCAATAAGGATACCGTATATTTCGTTCAGGCAGTATTACCAATGTTTCAATCCAGTTGTGCATTGAGTGGTTGCCACGATGCCATAACACATAAGGAAGGTCTCAGACTTGATAGTTATTCAGGTATCATTTCAGGTGGAATAAATGGGAGCAATCCAACCAACAGCAAAATCTACAGAGTGATGGTATCCTCCGGCGAAGAACAAATGCCTCCTTCTCCTGTAGCATCAATGACAAGTACGCAACTATCCACTATTTCGAAATGGATCAGCCAGGGCGCAAAAAACAACAGTTGTATCGAAAGTGGGTGTGACACAACCAACGTAAAATATTCAACACATATAAAACCACTTATTCAGACTAACTGCCAGGGTTGTCATAGTGGAGCCACACCTGGAGGCGGGATTAATCTTGCTACCTATGCAGGTGTTAAAGCTATCGCCGACAACGGGAAGTTTTTTGGCTCAATCAGTCAGTTGAGCGGCTACAAAACAATGCCTCAAAATGGCAATAAATTAACTGATTGCCAGATTACTACAGTGAAAATCTGGATAAACCAGGGATCGCCGGAGAATTAGTTAATGGAAAATGGAAAATAGTGGATGGAAAATGGAAAATAGAAAATAGGGTCGCATTCTGCTAACCCATTTTCTATTTTTCTATTAACTATTTTCTACAAATTCTAATTCGCGAATGCCAGATGATCGTCCTTAACGCTAACAACAATCTTCTTATCCTTTTTGATTTCATCAGCCAGGATCATTTTCGAGAGTTTGTTTAGGATTTCGCGCTGCAAAACACGTTTTAACGGTCGAGCTCCGTATTGAGGATCAAAACCTTCTGTTGCCAATAATTGGATAGCATCATCAGTAACTTCGAGGTAAATGTCATTGGCAAGAAGCATTTCTTCAATTTTTTTCAACTGTAGACGGACAATCTGCTCTATTTCCTTTTCAGTAAGAGGAGTGAACATAATCACTTCGTCAATACGGTTCAGAAATTCGGGCCTTATCGTCTTTTTCAACAAATCAAGAACTTCTTCACGGGTTTGATCCAACACTTTTTCACGGTTCGAGTCGTTTATTGTCTTAAGCTTTTCCTGTATTAGCATGGATCCTATATTGGATGTCATTATAATGATGGTATTCCTGAAATCAGCAGTACGGCCTTTATTATCAGTTAATCGACCATCGTCGAGAACCTGTAACAAAATATTAAAAACATCCGGGTGGGCTTTTTCCATTTCATCAAACAATACAACAGAATAAGGTTTACGACGAACTTTTTCGGTTAATTGTCCACCTTCATCGTACCCAACATAGCCCGGAGGCGCTCCTACCAGTCGCGAAACCGAATGACGTTCCTGGTATTCGCTCATATCAATACGAACCAACGCATTTTCATCATTGAACATATAATCGGCAAGGGCTTTGGCAAGCTCAGTTTTACCAACACCGGTAGTTCCCAGGAAAATAAAAGAACCCATCGGACGTTTTGCATCCTGCAGTCCGGCACGGCTGCGGCGGATTGCATCCGAAATGGCCTGAATGGCTTCATCCTGCCCAACTACTCTTTTGTGTAGTTCATCTTCGAGATGCAATAATTTTTCACGCTCACTCTGCAGCATTCGCATAACAGGAATTCCAGTCCAGCGGGCTACAACTTCTGCAATTTCTTCCGAGCCAATTTCCTCTTTCACAAGTGCTGAATTTACCTGCATCAGGTTCAGCTCTTTTTTAAATTGATCAAGTTTAGCAAGAGCTTCCTGGGTTTTCCCATAGCGAAGTTCAGCTACCAGGCCGTAATTACCTTCACGCTCAGCCTGATCGGCTTCGAATTTATAGTTTTCTATATTTTTCTTCTGCTGTTGAATCCCGTTAACCAGGTTACGTTCAGCTTCCCACTTCGACTTCAATGCTTTACGAACTTCATCAAGATTGGCAATTTCTTCGTTAAGTTGTTTTAGTTTTACTTCGTCTTTTTCGCGCTTAATTGCTTCGCGTTCAATCTCCAACTGACGGATACGTCGTTCCTTTTCATCCAGTTCTTCCGGAACCGAATTAATTTCAAGCCTCAGTTTAGCGGCAGCTTCATCAATAAGGTCAATGGCTTTATCGGGCAGAAACCTGTCGGTTATATATCGCTGCGAAAGTTCTACAGCCGCAATAATTGCTTCATCTTTAATCCTCACCTGGTGATGGGTTTCGTAACGTTCTTTGAGTCCACGTAGGATTGAAATAGCATCCAAAGTATCCGGTTCATTTACCATTACAACCTGGAAACGGCGTTCGAGGGCTTTGTCTTTTTCAAAATATTTCTGGTATTCACTCAACGTAGTTGCGCCAATAGCACGGAGTTCCCCACGACTCAGGGCAGGTTTCAGGATATTGGCCGCATCCATTGCTCCTTCCGAAGCTCCGGCTCCAACAAGCGTGTGTATTTCATCAATAAACAAAACAACATCGCCATCCGAAGCAATAACGTCCTTTACAACACTTTTAAGCCTTTCCTCAAATTCACCTTTGTACTTCGCGCCTGCAATCAGCGAACCCATATCGAGGGAGAATATAAGCTTATTTTTAAGGTTTTCAGGTACATCGCCACTAACAATACGATGAGCAATACCTTCAGCAATAGCAGTTTTACCAACTCCTGGTTCACCAATAAGGATAGGATTATTTTTGGTACGACGCGTTAGTATTGTTAAAACACGTCTTATTTCTTCATCACGACCAATTACAGGATCAAGTTTGCCTTTGCGTGCTAAATCGTTGAGGTTGCGGGCGTATTTAGCAAGAGCATTGTAAGTATCTTCGGACGTAGCACTGGTAGCCGACGAGCCTTTACGAAGATCGGTGATAGCCGCCTTCAAGTCTTTTTCGTTGGCGCCAAGTTGTTTCATCAGTTTCGAAACACTATCGTTTGATGCAAGTATTCCGAATATGATCAACTCTATGGTTATAAACTGATCACCAAAATCTTTCATCATGGACTCAGCTTTCTGCAAAGCTTTCGAAGCATCGTTCGACAGGAATTGTTCTCCGCCCTGCACTTTAGGATAAGATCCGATGATGGAGTCGATTCCTTTTTCAAATGTATTGAAATCGATTCCGAGTTTGTTGGTAATAAAAAGTAGTACGTTATCATCCGCAGCCATAATACCTTTTACTACATGAGCAGTTTCAATGGCTTGATTCTGATTGGTAGCTGCAATCTGCTGAGCCTGCTGAACAGCTTCCTGCGCTTTAATTGTATAATTATTGAAGTTCATTTTGATCCGATTTTAATACATCTATACCTGGCTCAAGAAATAAGCCAAGCATAAAACTATAGAAATATATGCCGTTTTGTCAATATCTTTTCATACATATATGACAAACTGGCATATATTGAATTTCAAGCAGGCAGAAAAGTCCCGCATCAGAACCTATGCGAAAACCATAATATCCATGATGGGCTTAGAAAAAAAAAAAGATTCTGTCAACTAAACTATTTTTAGCTCAAAACATTGATGAAATCCATTCGTCTATATTTCCTTAATCTTATCAAACGAAGTCTTTATTCCTTTTATCAAAGAAGAACTGAATCCCTGATGTTCCATTTCATTTAACCCAACAATTGTGCATCCTTTAGGAGTGGTTACCCTGTCAATTAATTGCTCCGGGTGAATTTTCTCGTCAAGTGTCATTCTTGCGGCACCCTTAACAGTTTGCGAAGCTATGGCCAACGCGGTTTTTGAGTCAAATCCAATTTCAATACCAGCCTGCATAGCCGCCCTGATATAACGTAAGGCATAAGCTGTTCCACACGATGCCATAATAGTTGCTGCATCCATCAGTTTTTCCTCAATAATAAGGGCTGTTCCTAACAGGTCAAATAATCCGGCGACTTTTTGACCAGCTTTATGGCTTCCTTCAGAAAACGAAATACAAGTTGCAGATTCACCAAACTGGGCGGCAATACTTGGCATAATCCTTACAATGGAATGCAAATAATTGGTTTTTTGCTCCAGCATATCAACACTCAACCCGGTTACAGCTGAAACTATAATTTTACCAGAAATATGAGGCAGGATTTCATTCAACACAGCATCAACCTGGTAGGGTTTTATAGTCAGAAGAATCATATCAGCTTTGTCAATTTCGAGTAGATTGTCCGACGAAACACGAATTTGTAAATCTTCAAGGTACTTTATCTGTTGAATATTTCGCCTGGTAACCGTTATTTTGGAGCCAGCAGAGAACTTTGAAATTCCTATCGCTAATGATACACCTAAATTCCCGCCACCTATTATATGTATATTCGCAGTATCGTTTTCCATATTAATTATTGATTTTCAAATTATTACTAATCAAGAGTTTGAATTATCATACCTGAACCAATTCCTCTATCAGGTAAAACATCTCAAATAAATTCGTTTTTGAATATACTCAGTTCTTTCTTCTGATTGCAAAGGTCGTAATTTTTATTGCAGGTCAACAATTTTGCCTTCACTATGCCCCGGGTAGGAATGGCGGCTAAAAAAAGACCAGATTACCTCACAGGCATTAATATCCATGTTCGCCCCCGTTTCAATACCGGGAACCGAATGACCACCACCAACGATTTTATAAAATTCAATTTCCGAATCAGCGGTTTGGCCCTTGTACTGATATAATGTAACGGTTGAATTATCATAATTTGCAATGTCAGGCAATTGAGTTACCAGCGGAGTCCGACTGCATTTGTTGTTGGTAATCCAGAAACTAATGACAGAATCTGCAGAAGGATAGCCATCAATTTTAACAATATTATCAGCTGTACCATGCATATAACATAAAGGCACCGGCCTGTTTAATGAATAGTTAGTGAAAACATTAGCTGAAATCAAACCCGAAATCGGAGCAATGGCCGCAACCCTGTCCTGAAGGCCACGTGCCGCGAAGAATGTCATATACCCTCCGTTCGACATCCCACTGATATAGACTTTGCTCAGATCGATATTGTATTTAGTGTACATGTAATCTATAAGGTAATTCAAAAGACTCACATCATCCCAGGGAAAAATATAGTGGGCATTCCATTGGAAATACGTTTCTCCGTTAAAAGTGCCAGTTAAAGCCTGGGGCATAAGAAGTATGAAACCCTCCCTGTCGGCAATAGTTTTGAAATAGGTTGATCTGATTTCATTCCATGCATTTCCGTTTGCGCCATGCAAAGCAAATACAAGCGGCATACGGCCCGATGAGTCAAAGTAAGATGGCAAATAATACGCAAAGTCACGCTTATATCCCTGGTATTGAATAAACCTGTGAACCAGTACACTTTTATCAATAAGAATCGTTTTAAATGTAAAGGCTGTTTCGCGGGTATTTCCGGCTAAATCCCTGGCTTTTATTTCAACGGAATAGAGCGTCCCTGGATCTAATCCACCCACCCTGCCATTCAATTCAACAATATTACTGATTTTCAATTGATTATTAAAATAAATATCATAAACGACTTTGCTGTTTTCAGGATCAGTGGATTCACTCCAGGAAAGCAGAACGGAGTTTTTTTGAATTGCAATTTCAGAAACAGCAAATTCAAGTGGAGCTTGATTCTTAAGTGTCGCAAATTGAAACAACTGTTCAGCTATCTTTTTGTTGTCAGCAAAAGCTTCGATTTTAGCATTATAAGAAGTGTTTTCGGAAAGGTTCTTAATTATTATCTGCCTGGTTTTCATGTGATTTGAAATCAGGCTATCATGAATATACACTTTATATTCCAAAACAGAATCGGAATACCCTTTAATCGATTCCCAAAAAATTGTCGCATTAGCGCTTCCAGGAATAACGACAACCTTAATTGATTGGGGCGCCTCAGGTTCGGTAGCTTTTTTACAACATATAAAGGTAAAAAGGAACAGAAAAAATATACAAGTATTTCTCATTATAAAGCAGTTATTCTTTGAACAATACTCAACGGAAGATCAATACATCAAAGTTAGCAAATATCAGCAATTACAATCATTGCAAATAAATAACAGACTACCCTACTAAATTAAAACAAAAACTGCCAGTCTTAATACTAAGACTGGCAGCTTGATGTATCAACAGAAAATAGAACTGCTATTTAACCAGTTTTACATTAACAGCGTTAGGCCCTTTGGGACCATCAACAACTTCAAAGGTAACTTTATTGTTTTCCTTGATAGGCTCTTCAAGCCCATTGATATGCACAAATACGCTTTTACCAGATAATGTGTCGTTTATAAAACCGTATCCTTTTGAATCGTTGAAGAAAGCTACAATTCCGGTCCGGATGACTTCGCCGGCACCAGGCTCAATATATTTTGGAACGCCAATCTGAATGTCTTCGGCTTTGATCGCTACTCTTTTAGTTAAATCGGGAGGTGTAGAGGATATTCTTCCATATTCATCAACGTAGGCAATCATTTCATCCAGGTTATTGCCATCCCTGCCATCTTTTTTGTCAAGCCTCTTTGCTTCTTTTTCTTTTCTTTTTTTCTCTTGTTTTGTGCGATTTTCCCTTTTCCCAAAAGTTTCACGTGCTCTTGCCATAATTTTGTTTTAAGTTATTAAACTGAATACCAACCGAATCGCATGAATTATTATACCCTGATCAAATATTTCACATGCATGGATATCAATTGCAAAAGTACGCTAAACATGTGAGTAATAGAATTAAATAAATAAAATAAAACATGCGCGAATCCGAGATTTTTTTTATTAATTTTCAAGGCTATTATAGAAATTCAAAAGGAACATAATAATTATGTTATTATTTCATTCTTTTACTTAACTATTGGTTGTTTTAGCTCAGAATTTTATCACTTAAAAACAGGCAATAATTACTTTTAACACTCTGGAAAATATGATTTTGCATACCGCCTTCACGATGTAATTTCCAAACTACATCATGAACAGGAATCGCTGTTATCACAGATATTGTGATGAACAGCTTTATAATGACAAGGAAATACCCAGTGTCATATAAATAAATAATTTAAGTTTCTTGTAACGGATACAACAATCCTGAATAAGCGGAATTCAATTTTAACTAATTTGCTTCATCAAATAAATAATAAAGTAATATATTTTTACAACTTTTTGTTGAAGGTAAAGAACATTTTGTAAATTTATCACCGGATTTCAAATGAAAGGCAACTCTCAAACATAAAATTTAACTTATTTTATTCCTATGAAAACAATATTGGTCATTGACGATGACAATATGATTCTGATGATTCTGAAGCAAACACTTACAAAAGCAGGGTATCGTGTTTTTACAGTAACCAGTGGAGAAGAAGGTATTACATTGCTTGCAACATCCCAGGTTGACCTGGTGCTTACCGATTATATGATGCCAGGGATGTCAGGAATTGAAGTGCTGAATATCATTAAACATAACCAGCCCTTACTGCCTATCATCATTCTGACCGGCCATGGAGATGTCGCTCTTACTATTAAAGCGATACAATTGGGAGCGGTAGACTTTATTGAAAAGCCAATTCATTCAAAAGAATTAATTGAAGTTATAAAACGAACACTGGAAATTAGTGAGCAAAACATGAGTGTTTCGCAACCTTTTACGAGAGATACCCGTAAAATGATTGAGGAAAATACTCTGATCGGGAAAGTTCCGGTGATGAGGGAAATATTTAAAAATATAGGACGAATTTCCTTAAACAGAATAAATGTGCTTATAACCGGCGAAACTGGTACCGGTAAAGAACTGATAGCAAAGCTGATACACCATAGTGGAATTACTCGTGATTTCCCATTTGTAACCATTGATTGCTCCGCACTTAATGATGACACACTTCAGAAAGAACTATTTGGTTACGAAAAAGATGCATTTCCCGGAGCGAAGGAAAATAAGAGAGGGAAATTTGAAGTTGTAGGAGAAGGCACCATATTCCTTGATGAAATCTCGAATCTTTCTGATAATTTCCAGGTAAAATTATTCAGAATACTTCAGGATATGGAATTTGAAAAGCCAGGACTTTCTGAACTTTTACCTTTAAAAGCCAGAATTATCGCTTCAACCAATAAAAATCTCGAACAACTTATAGCAGAAGGTCGTTTTCGCGAGGAACTTTATTACAGGCTTAAAGTATTTACCATTGATCTTCCTCCTTTACGAAAACGTAAGGACGATATAAACGAGTTAACCTATTTCTTTATACAACGTTACAACCGGAAGTTGCAGAAAAATATCAACCAGGTTAGTGAAGGTGTTTTTGAGAAACTTAAAAATTATGACTGGCCGGGAAATATAAGAGAATTAGAGAATTTAATTCTTCAGGCCATGATTATTGGCAGGGGAAATGCGTTGGATAAGGATAATATTTCTATTCCACAAAATGCGCAAACCATGGCAGGAATCTCAATAACAGAACTTACCTCATTGGACGAAGTTGAAAAAGTTTATATCAAACTGGTTTTGACCCAGGTTAAATGGAATAAAGTTGAAGCATCGCGCGTTCTGGGTATATCCAGGCCTACCTTGAATGCTAAAATTGAGAAATACGGGATAAAAGCAAACTAAATACTGATTCAGAAACAGGTTCATTTCTTGGAGCAATACGCTCTCATAAGTTCTTTTAAATATCGAACAAGGATTAACGATTTTTGATTTAAGAAGCGAATTGCTGCTGACTTTTTCAATCGCTGATCCTTGTTTCTTGTTTTTCCATCAAATCGTTCTCCTCACTTTAATCGGATTCTCTGTTTCTTATCAAAGAAGCAAATACTTTATTTTCCACTTTCAAGTTTGCGATCCTATGATCAGCATTATTAACAACCTCTACATGTAATATATATTTACATTACAAATTAATTATTTTACATACTTCTATTTATATAACAATCTCTATATAATGCTTTTATGGTCATTAATTAAATTTATTTTAACATTGTAGTTAATTATATTACACTTAACAGCTACCAAAGTCATTCTTGTGTATTAACTTAGCCGTGCGGTTAAAGCAGTCCGTATATATATCTTACGCAATGAAACAGATTCGGTTATTTCTAATATTATCAATTCTGGCAGTAGCATCAGCAACAGGATTCGCCCAAACAACAGTAACAGGCCATGTTTTTGCTGAGGTAGTTGAATCAGTAAGTGCAAGCTCCTATTCACAATCGTCTGTTACAATACAGAGAAACCAAACCGAAGGAATTGATTTCGGACAAATCGATATTAAAAGTGCAGCATCAGCTTCCTGCTCATTAATATTAGGTCGGGCTTTACTAACAAGCAACACTAACCAGCAAATTGCGATGGAAACCTCCGCTTATAGCACCCAAAGCCTGGAAGGAAACGCAATAAACGGAATTCAATCCATTAACCTTCAATGTCTTCCAAATACTAGCGAACTTGATGTGGCAGCTACCCAATATACAGGGAATATAAATATAGTGCTGGCTTATAATTAGCAAACAGCTTTTAATAAAAGTATACAAATCCAACACGACTCAACAATTCTAGATTTCATGTCTATCTTTTAAAAGATATGTAAGAATATATGCCTATTCTGGATTTCAGTTAAAAACCGACACTTGAGTTCTTTATGGAGTTGCTAATTGCATCTGTTCAGAGCTTTCCATTTCAGGTGACTATTCAATTGAAAATCATGGAGTTTTATCTGGTTCTTGCAGAACAGCACTATGATTATTTGAAGGCTGTGTCACAGGCTCACTTACTCACCATCAATAATTCCAGACTTTAGCTTTAAATATTCAGGTATCTGGCTTCTATTCTCTCAATTTGCGATTTAGCTTGTCTCAAATTGATAACATTATTCCATCTTTATATTCTTATAACTTTATACTAACCTTTCTGGAAAGAATATTACTATATTTTTAAATACCTGATTATATGTTATTTACAAAACTTCCATTAGTTTTTTTGATCTTTTATCCGCCTTATATTGCAATTTATGGCATGGTTTGTGAAATCTATGATTCATCGCTCAAAACGATTTAAATCCAACTAACAATAACTTTTAAAAAACTCAAATCAATGAAAAACATTATTAAATTTTTTGCGATTGCTACAGTCGTTCTCGGATTTGCTACATCTTCATTTGCACAGGTTTCTGCAACCGCTACTGCAACCGGAACTATCATCACCCCAATTACCATTACAAATGCTGGTAATATGAATTTTGGCAATGTTGCTGTTAGTGCAGTTGCCGGAACTGTAATTCTTGCACCTGCAAGTACCCGCACAATTACCGGCGGTGTAACTCTTCCAGCTGTTCCAGGTACTGTTGCAGCTGCTCATTTTGCTGTTACCGGTACGAGCAATTATACCTATGCTATTACTCTTCCTTCAGCTGCTACTACTGTAACATCAGGAGCTAACACAATGACGATTAATGCGTTTACAAGTAATCCTGGCACAACCGGAACTCTTAGCGCTACGGGCACTCAAACAATTGATGTAGGCGCTACACTAAATGTAGGCGCTAACCAGGCTGCCGGCACATATGTATCCTTAACACCTTTCCAGGTAACTGTTAATTATAACTAACAGATTTCGAAGACATTAAAGGGTGTGAATGGGTTTTCATTCCACCTTTTTTTTATCCTTTTATTTACCTATCGTTTGCAACTCTTTATCATTACAATATTGTAATCATGTTCAGATATAAATATCCTCTCATATTGCTGGTTGTTGTTTGCTTTTCGTTCAAGGCTTACAGCCAGGCCAGTGTTACGGCCCAGGCATTTGCCGAAGTAATCTCAGCATTAACAGCTACGGAGACTTCACAGCTAAACTTTGGAAAATTTTCGCCAGAGGTGCAGGGAGGCCAGGTTATTGTCACTCCCGATGGAATACGCTCCACCAATGGATCTGTAATTTTGAGCGGCGGAATAGCCAACTCCGGAATTTTTTATCTAACCGGAGCTCCTGATGCAGCATTTTCCATACAACTTCCCAGCGGTCCGGCAGTACTTGTTCATCAAAATTCAAACAAAACCATGATTGTCTCTAATTGGGTATCATATCCCCAGGCAGGAAATGGTACGGGCATACTTACTAATGGCCAACAGTTTATTTACCTGGGAGCTACCCTTAACGTAGGATCTATGATTGACAACCCGGTTGGTTTATATTCCGGTGCTTTCAACCTGACATTTGCTTATAATTAGACCTGCTTTTCTAAACCTCCAGATAAAGTGTTGTCACAAATTGAAATAAACATGTTTTTCAATTTTTTATATTAGAAATAATTTCAATACTAAACAGTAGTTCGCGCTAACAGATTTCCTAAGACTCCTCAAATTCATTCAGGCAAATTGATAAATACAAATTCCGGCGTAGAATTAATCCACTAAGTGGGTTTCCATCAGAAAAATATTCTATACTATCCAAAAGGGTAAAATAGTTGAAGTTATAATAAAAAAGAAACTTAAATATTGAAAATACGAATTAGTGTTGGATTAATTCGTTGTTTTTGAGCCGTAAATTCCATCAAGGGTTAATTTCCTTGATGGTTTTGCGTTAAAAATAAGTTCCATGTTCACGGATTCACACAAACAACAGCTTGAAATTTCCAAATTTTAAATATCTAAGCATTCTCAATCGTGAAAAATCATGCTAAATCTGACTTTAACTAATTAAAAATTCCTGATTCTTTTTTCACAATATTTATCATACACGGAATATGGGTGAATACTTTCATGTTTAAAATTCATCTTCCTAAAATCTCCCCTTTCTGAAAAAAGGTGATCACAAATCTAAAACCAGTAACGTTCACAATTCCTCTTGACATTTTTCCATTTAGTCTTTTTCAAAACAGTAGTTCGGATTATTTACTTCAAACTTATACGAATATAAAAGCCCGTTGGATTCCAGTAATCTGCTTAAACTAACCACAAAATATCTAATACAATAGCATATAATGCTAATCATTCGTGAATTTATGAAATCTCAGTCAAAGAAATTCTTCAATAAATTGCTGTTGATGGACCATATCGAAATATAAATCTACTTTCATATCTCATTTTGCGAATCCAATTGTCGCAAATTGATAACTTTGTTTTAGACACTATTAATTTGATACGCATAATATAAACATTAAAAAATTAATTAATTAACTCCTATTGATCTGGTTATCAGAGTATTTAAATTTCATATCAATTTATTTTCATTTCAGTTTTAATTTAGTCGGCAGGTTTTGGCATGGTTTGTGAAAATTATATATCATCGCTCAAACGATTTAAATCCAACTAAAATAACTTTAAAAAACTCAAAACAATGAAAAAATTATCCATCATCTTTTCGATCATCGCTCTCTTCACAATCACATCAGTTACCGTAAACGCTCAGGTTACCGCTAATGCGACCGCAACTGGTACTATTGTAACCCCAATCGCCATTGCAAATTCAGGTGATATGAATTTTGGTAATGTTGCTGTCAGCGCAACCGGCGGAACCGTTGTTCTTGATCCTGCCAGTACCCGCACAGTAACTGGAGGTGTTACTCTTCCAGCTGTTCCCGGAACTGTTACTGCCGCTCATTTTGCAATCACAGGTACCGCAGATTACACCTATTCTATTACACTTCCTTCAACAGCAACCACAGTAACATCTGGTGCAAATACTATGACTGTAGATGCGTTTACCAGTAATCCTGGTTCAACTGGAACACTCAATTCTGCCGGTACACAGACCGTTGATGTTGGTGCAACTTTAAATGTATCAGCTTTACAAGCTGCCGGTATCTATGTTTCAGGAACTCCATTTGATGTAACTGTAAACTATAACTAAGATATAATCAAAAATTTTAAAGGGTGTGAAAGGATCTTCTTTCCACCCTTTTTTTTATGTCTATTTTTTTGTCAGTTGCCTTCTCCTTCCCTATTTTAGTCTGTAAATCATGTCTAGATACTTAATCTTACCACTTCTGATAATTTCTATTTCCAGCAGGATTTACAGCCAGGTAAGTGTTACCGCCCAGGCCTTTGCCGAAGTGATATCAGCTTTAACAGCAACGGAAACATCACAGCTTAATTTTGGAAAATTTTCACCTGAAGTACAGGGAGGTCAGGTTATTGTTGCTCCTGATGGAATACGCTCAACAAGTGGATCTGTGGTTTTAAGTGGTGGAATTTCCAAATCCGGTATTTTTTATATTACCGGCGCACCCGACGCGGCATTCTCCATACAACTTCCCAGCGGATCGGCAGTTCTTGTACATCAGAATTCAAGTAAAACTATGATCGTCAGTAACTGGGTTTCGTATCCGCAGGCAGGAAATGGTACCGGAATATTAGCAAACGGCCAGCAATTCGTATACCTCGGAGCAACACTGAATGTGGGATCTACGCTTGATAATCCTGTAGGACTTTATTCAGGCGCTTTTAACCTGACATTTGCGTACAATTAAGCAATAAAAAAGTGTTTTTTAGAAAACGCTACAAATAAGCAGTATTTTTTTTGAAAAATCATATTACATTATTACTTTATGGCTATTAACCCTATATAACTCTCTGCGCTTCACTCCGACGGCTTGTACAACTAGACATTAAAAAGGCCGGGGCAATAAGGCCCCGAGTCAATAAATTATGTAAGTTTGAAGAAAAATTCAACAGCCATGACAAATACCGGAACGAAAAGAAAAACTTTAAGCATTTACCTTCTGGCGATCCTTTTTGCCTTAGTTTTATCTACAAATAAATCAGATGCACAAGGGAACCTATTAATAACTCCGCGCAGAGTTGTTTTTGAAGGTAATAAGCTTTCACAGGAACTAACCCTTGCCAACACAGGAGCAGATACAGCAAAGTATACTGTTTCGTTTGTTCAATACAAGATGACAGAAGATGGAAGTTTTGTACAGATTGAACAACCAGAAGAAGGCCAACTATTTGCTGATAAATTCCTGAGATTTTTCCCGCGCTCAGTAACTCTTCCGCCAAACGGATCACAGGTTATACGTATGCAATACCGTAAAATGCCGGATATGCAAAACGGTGAGTATCGCTCACACGTTTATTTCAGAGCTGTTCCTACTGAAAAACCATTGGGGGATGAACAGGTTAGTACGGATACAACTTCTATCGGAATAAAGCTTGTTCCCATATTTGGAATCAGTATTCCTGTAATTATACGTAACGGCGATTTACAGGTTAAAGTTGACCTTACCACCATAAATCTTGATTTAAAAAGTGATACGGTTCCAAATTTAACTGTAACATTCCAACGTACGGGCGACAAATCCGTTTATGGTGATTTATCCGTTTTGTGGGCACCGGTCCAGGGAGACCCTGTTGAAGTAGGTGTTGTACGTGGTATTGCTGTATATACGCCTAATAAAGTACGACAGTTCAGAATGCAATTACGCAATGTTCCCGGTGTTGATTATTCAAAAGGGAAACTGTTGATTAAATTCCAGGCACCCAATGACGGGAAGGCTGAAATCTATGCTGAAAAGGAATTCCCTCTTAAATAACTATTTTTTTTTATTAGAGGCGGGCCCTTAAAATCATTCAGCCACATCTCAGACTCAGACACGATAAATCCAGTTACTTGTAAACTGTAGAAGATCCTAGAGATACTTATGAAAATAAAACTATTCACTCGTAAGCAAAATTTCCAGCCGATATTGGTTATCGCTGTTTTACTTGTTTTAACAGGGATTAGTAAGTTGGGGTGGGGACAGACTGTGGGCGATTACCAAACGAGAGTAACTGGCACCTGGAACTGGAATACGGTTGCTAATTGGCAACGATGTGTTACAAACGGTACATGGACTGGTGCAACTTCTACCTCCTATCCGGGACAAAACGCAGGGACAG
>JAURYB010000153.1 GCA_030654075.1 Bacteroidales bacterium
AGTAATATTACCCCAATCGTAAATCGTACCTCGTAAATCGTAAATCAATAAGACAAAGTAATATTACCCCAATCGTAAATCGTACCTCGTAAATCGTAAATCAATAAGACAAAGTAATATTACCCCAATTGCAAATCGTACCTCGTAAATCGTAAATCAACAAATTGTTGATTCTAACATTTGAATACAGATTTGAAAAATACATAAACATCAATTTGCCAATATGAAGATAATGAAATTTGGCGGAACTTCGGTAGGTTCCCCGCAGCGTATGAATGCATTGATTGATCTGATCAACGATGGCGAGTCGAAAATAGTCGTTTTGTCAGCCATGAGCGGCACAACCAATGCACTGGCAGATATCAGCCAGGCTCTTTATCAGAAAGACAATGAAAAAGCCGGATCACTGATTGTGGCCCTGGAAGAGAAATACAAAAAGGTAATTACTGAATTATACTTTTCGGAACAATCATTAGAGAAAGGCAGAGAGCTTATTTCAACTCACTTTGATTACCTGAAATCCTTCACACGCGACCTTTTCACAATAAATGAAGAAAGAGCTGTACTGGCACAAGGCGAATTGATTTCGACGGCGCTTTTCCAATTCCTGCTTGAAGAAAAAGGAATTCCTTCGGTTTTGTTGCCTGCGCTCAATTTTATGCGGTTGAATGAAAACGCTGAACCTGACATGGCTTTAATTTCTGAAAACCTCAAGCTGGAACTCCTGAAATATCCGGGGAGTGAGTTATTCATCACTCAGGGCTACATAAGCAGGAACGATTTCGGCGAAATTGATAATCTTAAACGTGGCGGTAGCGATTATACAGCAACAATTGTTGGTGCTGCCATTGGTGCCGACGAAATCCAGATATGGACGGATATCGACGGGATGCACAACAACGATCCACGTGTTGTGAATAAGACTTTCCCTATTGCTAAACTTACGTTTGATGAAGCTGCCGAGTTAGCCTATTTCGGTGCCAAGATACTTCACCCAACCTGTATTTTACCTGCAAAAGACCAAAATATCCCTGTTCGTTTGCTCAATACCATGCAGCCGGAAGCACCCGGAACGCTTATTTCATCAGAAAACCAGTCCGAAGGTTTCAGAGCCGTTGCTGCAAAAGATGGAATTACAGCTATTAATATTAAGTCAGGCCGAATGTTGATGGCTTACGGTTTTCTGCGTGCGGTATTCGAAGTCTTTGAACGTTACCGCAAACCGATTGATATGATAACCACTTCTGAAGTTGCAGTTTCAGTAACCGTGGATAATACTGACGAACTCGATACTATTGTTGAAGAACTTAACGAATTTGGAACAGTAAAAGTAGATACCGATCTAAGCATTGTCAGCATTGTCGGACTTTTCCCGGCAGCTAAACCAGGCTATGCCGGAGCTATTTTCGATACACTTCGTAATATCCCGGTCCGGATGATTTCCTATGGGGGAAGCGAAAATAACATCTCGATCCTTGTGGATACGAAGTTGAAGAAACAAACGCTGATGGAGTTGAATAAAGGGCTGTTTAATTTGGAATAAAAGGCTGGGAGTCGGAAGATGGAAGACGGAAGCCTCCTTACTCCTTTCTCCTTTCGCCCAATTTCCGACTCCCGACTTCCGACTTCCGACTTCCGACTTCACAAAAATCACCTCCAAAATAAAAGTAAAATTTACAGGCTCACCAAACCATGACAATCTTCTCAAAAGAATTAATACATAAATTCACCCTCACTCCTACTCCGTTTTATTACTACGATATGGAGTTACTGGATCAAACGCTTCAGAGCTTGAAACTGGAATCGGACCGTTACGGTTTTATTGTTCATTACGCGCTTAAAGCCAATGCGAATCCGGCTATCCTGAAAAAAATCAACGCTCTTGGCTTTGGCGCAGATTGCGTGAGTGGGAATGAAGTAGCCAGGGCAGCCGAAACCGGTTTCCCGAATGAAAAAATCGTTTTTGCCGGCGTTGGTAAAAGTGATGAGGAAATCAGAACCGGGCTTATTAATAATATTCACAGTTTCAATTGCGAAAGCCTGCAGGAACTGGAAATAATAGATCAGCTTGCAGGAGAAATGAATAAAACTGCACCGGTTGCCTTGCGTCTGAATCCGAATGTGAGCGCCAATACCCACAAATATATTACAACCGGGCTCGAAGAAAACAAGTTCGGCATTAACCAGTGGGAACTGGAATCCCTGGTTGAAAAACTAAAAACGCTTAAAAACATTAAGCTGATTGGGTTGCATTTTCATATTGGTTCGCAGATTACTGATCTGAGCGCGTTTAAATCCTTGTGTATTAAGATCAACGAATTTCAACAATGGTTTAGTAAACGCCATATTTCAATTCCCAATCTTAATGTAGGCGGTGGTTTGGGTATTGATTACCATGAACCTGACAAGCATCCAATCGTGGATTTTGCTTCATTCTTTAAATTATTTCACGAATTGCTTGATGTTTATCCCGGGCAGAAAATTCATTTTGAACTGGGCCGGGCACTTGTTGCCCAATGTGGCAGCCTGATTTCGAAAGTATTGTATATAAAAAACGGGGTAAACACTAATTTCATGATACTCGATGCCGGAATGACTGAGCTTATCCGCCCGGCTTTGTACCAGGCATATCATAAAATTGAAAATATATCGAACAGCAACGGAGCACCACAACGTTACGATGTGGTTGGTCCAATATGCGAAAGCTCTGATTGCTTTGGTAAAGCTTTGGTTATGCCAACAACTTCACGTGGCGACCTGATTGCCATACGATCAACCGGTGCTTACGGGGAAGTTATGTCTTCAAATTATAACCTGAGGGAAAAAGTGAATGCCTATTATTCGGATAATTTTAGAAATTAGCTTCCATAATTAAAGAAAAACCACTCAGGCACTCAGAACACTGAGGAACACTAAGCGGTTTTTCTTATCTTCAAATCGAGAGTACATATCCCAATTACAGCATTCTACTTCATTATATTCATAACTTAAAGGAGCAGTGCAAATAAATTTTCCCTTAGTGATCCCTTAGTGCTCTGAGTGCCTTAGTGGTTAAAAAAAGAAAGGCTCAAAAGAAAGGAAATAACAAATTATCTCCGTGTTCCTCTGTGCCCTCCGTTTCTCCGTGGTTAACCTCTAACCCCAAAAAATCTTACTTCTTCAACATCGAAATCTGCTCCTCAATCGTCTTTATCTTTAACTCAGCATCAGCCATTTTCCGGCGTTCAACTTCAACAACTTCAGGTTTTGCATTGGCTACAAACCTTTCGTTCGAAAGTTTCACCATTACACTTTTCAGAAAACCACGGGTATAATCCAGTTCCAGGTTAAGTTTTTCAGTTTCAGCTTCCTTGTCAATTTTATCTCCTAAAGGAATATAAAATTCATTCCCTTTAATCAGGAATGAGGCTGCTCCTGTAACTTTTTCAGTAACATACCTGATGGGTGAAAGGTTGCAAAGTTTCTCAATCAGCGAATCAAATAACAAATTAGGAATTTCCTTGCTGGGCTTCAGGATAAAAAGTTCAAGCTGGTCCTTTATCGGGATATTTTTATCTTTACGGATAGATCGTATTGAAGTTACAATTTCCAGTGTGTATGTAAAGTGAGATAATATTTTCTCATCATGCGATTTTACCTTGGGCATCTGCGAAATCATAATACTGCCTTTGGAATTTTCGTGCAATAAATGCCATATTTCCTCAGTAATAAAAGGCATAAACGGATGCAGAACCTGCATGATGTCAGAGAATAATCTTATAGTAGCTTTGTATGTCTCTGCATCGATTGGTTGCTGATAAGCGGGTTTGATCATTTCGAGGAACCAGGAACAGAAATCGTCCCAAACCAGTTTGTAGGCGCCCATTAAGGCATCACTCAGGCGATATTTATCGTAATGATCGTTAATTTCGGTTAAAGCTTCGTTAAAACGTGAACGGAACCAGGTTACCGAAAGTGCAGCATACATAGGTTGCTGCAGGCTTTTATCAACCTCCCAGCCTTTAATAAGACGGAATGCATTCCAAACCTTATTTGAAAAATTCCGTCCCTGCTCGCATAATGAATCATCAAAAGGAAGGTCGTTGCCTGCCGGCGATGTGAGCAACATGCCAACACGAACACCGTCAGCTCCGTACTGCTCAATCAGTTTAATCGGATCAGGAGAATTGCCGAGCGATTTCGACATTTTGCGTCCGAGCTTATCGCGCACAATGCCGGTCAGATATACATTTTTAAACGGTATATCTTTGCGGTATTCCTGCCCGGCCATGATCATTCGTGCCACCCAGAAGAAAAGAATTTCCGGTGCAGTTACAAGGTCATTGGTTGGATAATAGTACTTAATATCCTCATTTTCAGGATTGCGTATTCCATCGAAAACCGAAATCGGCCAAAGCCATGACGAAAACCAGGTATCCAAAACGTCTTCATCCTGTCGGAGATCAGCCAAGGTAATTTTTGGAAATTTAGCCAGTGCTTTCCCTAAAGCTTCTTCGGCCGAGCGGGCAACAATGATACTTCCGTCAGGTAGATAGAAAGCAGGAATCCGTTGTCCCCACCATAGCTGGCGGCTTATGCACCAGTCACGGACATTCTCCATCCAATGGCGGTACGTATTTTTAAACTTATCAGGGTGGAATTTTACAATTTCGTTGTTTACAACATCAAGCGCCGGTTTGGCCATATCAGCCATTTTCAGGAACCATTGCATCGAAAGTTTTGGTTCGATAGCCACATGTGTTCTTTCGCTATATCCAACCTTGTTGGTATATTCCTCAATTTTAACCAGATTTCCGGCAGCTTCCAGGTCTTTAACAATCAGATCGCGGACTGCAAAGCGATCGAGGCCAATGTAGAGCTGTGCCTTTTCACTCAGCGTTCCATCCGGGTTGAAAATATCAATGCTTTCGAGATTGTATTTCTGACCGATCAGATAGTCGTTGACATCGTGAGCGGGAGTTATTTTAAGGCAGCCTGTACCAAATTCCCGGTCAACATACTCATCACTTATCATTGGAATAGAGCGGCCAAGCAACGGAACTATTACCCGTTTGCCTTCCAGGTGTTTGAAACGCACATCTTCAGGATGGTAGCAAACTGCTGTATCGCCAAGAATAGTCTCCGGACGCGTAGTAGCTATAGTTACCCAATCATTTTCCGAACCTTCAACTTTGTAGCGCAGATAATACAATTTGCTCTGAACTTCGCGGAAAATTACTTCTTCGTCCGAAAGTGCTGTCAAAGCCGCCGGATCCCAGTTCACCATACGAACGCCGCGGTAAATCAATCCTTTGTTGTACAAATCAATAAATACTTGTATTACAGACTCATAGCGCGGTTCGTCCATGGTAAAACAAGTACGGTCCCAATCGCAGGAAGCACCAAGTTTTTTTAATTGTTCAAGGATAATACCACCATGTTTTTCTTTCCATTCCCATGCATGTTCCAGGAATGACTCTCGGGTCAGATCTGATTTTTCGATACCATCTTCTTTCAACTTGGCAACCACTTTCGCCTCAGTGGCAATGGAGGCGTGATCAGTTCCCGGTACCCAGCAGGCATTTTTACCCATCATACGTGCACGGCGAATCAATACATCCTGTATGGTATTGTTAAGCATATGCCCCATGTGCAACACTCCGGTAACATTAGGCGGCGGAATTACTATGGTGTAGGGTTCCCTGTCATCGGGAACAGAGCGGAAGTATTTGTTTTCGAGCCAGAAGCTGTACCATTTATCTTCAATTGATCTGGGATCGTATTTGCTGGGGATTTCCATATGGTAATAAGTGAATTCGTTTTTGAGGGTGCAAAGGTAGGCAAATCGTATGAAATTTTCGATTTGAATAGCATTGAATTTGAAGAAACAATTATCCTAATTAAATGGGAGTATTCGACTGAAATCCTTATAATTAGAACTCAAGAATAACAAACTATTAACTAAGAATACTGGCTATTGAAATAAATCTTCGTAAAATTTGAATTCTGTTATTCAATTTCTATAAACTGGTAATGGTTTATGTATATTTGTTGAAAGCTTCAACAGATAAATGGACAGCCAGCATGATTTTTAACCACAAAAAGGAAAAGATTGAAAATTTACTGAAGGCTTTTGGAAACCTGAAGGAAGACTCGTTTCGTTTTGAACAAATTGAAACCTATTTCCTGAGAAAGGATCATTCAGCAGCAAACCAGGCTTTATCAGACAAAACATGCAACGACCTGGATTTTAATGAGATATTCATGTTTATTGATAGAACAAGTTCAAAAATAGGTCAGCAGTATCTTTTTGATAAACTGAGGGTTATTCCCAATGATACACGTGAGATTGTGGCAGATGAAAATCTGATCAGAGAATTTACAAATAATTCTGATTTACGGGTCTACATACAAAGACTCCTTTGCAAATTGAATTCAAAAGAAGCTTTTTACATTTCAGCATTGTTTCAGGAAGATCATATTGAACAGCCCAAATGGTATTTTTTGGTTCCAATTTTAGCTTTAACGAGTTTGCTATCATTGATTTCAGCATTCTTCATTCCAAAAATGTTCTTCGTTATTCTTGGGATTTTCCTGATTAATATGGGGATTCATTACTGGAATAAACAGAATATCTATGAATATCTGGTTTCACTGCCTCAATTAATAAAGCTCAACAGTGTTGCCCGCGAATTATTTAAGAATGATATCCTGAAGCAAACAAATCCTAATCTTACCAAATCTATTGCCGTACTGGATAAAGTCAGAAACCGAATGTCTTTTTTTCAACTGGAGGCAAAACTGCAAAATGATTTCGAAGCAGTATTCTGGGCCTTTCTGGAACTTTTCAAAATACTATTCCTGCTTGAGCCACTTCTATTGTTCGGCGTATTAAAAAGACTTGACACAAAAAGAAAGGAAATAGAAGAGCTGTTCAGATTTGTAGGAAAAATTGATGCTTTAATTTCAATCTCTTCATTAAGAAAAGGACTGGATAAATATTGCATTCCTGATATTAATCCGGATCAAAGAACACTTATTGCTCAAAATATCTACCATCCTTTGATTGATGATTGCGTGCTAAACAGCATTCAAGTGAAAGGAAAATCGATACTTCTGACAGGCTCAAATATGTCGGGCAAAACAACCTTTATACGAACAATCGGGATCAATGCAATAACAGGCTTAACAATAAACACATGTTTTGCTGATCATTTCTCCATGCCGGGATTAAGGATTTTTTCAGCCGTCAGAATAAGTGATGATTTAATGAACGATAAAAGTTATTATTTTGAAGAAGTAGTAACTATCAAGGAAATGATTGACAACAGCGTAAATGAGATCCCAAACTTGTTCCTGCTCGATGAGATATTTAAAGGAACTAACACAGTGGAACGGATTTCGGCGGGCAAAGCTGTTTTATCGTCATTAGCAATGACTGGAAATATTGTTTTTGTTTCAACACACGATATTGAACTGGCCGATTTGTTAAAAGAGGATTTCGATTTATACCACTTCAGCGAAAAAGTTGACAATAAGACTGTTGATTTTGACTATAAACTCAAGGTGGGAAAATTGAAAAACCGGAATGCAATCCGGATACTTCAAATAAACGATTACCCCGAAAACATAATTAAAGAAGCACTTGAAATCGCGATGGAATTAGATAAAAAAACAATAATTCAGAATACTATATAATTCAAAATCAATCATTACCTTTAATCCCATTATATTAGGTATAATTAACTAACATCACCAAAACTGATGGAACATAAACGAAAATTTCACGAACAGGTTGTGCATTATTTTAAAGATAACCGTATCCGGAATACAGTTATCAAAGGCATAGCAGGTTACCTGGTTATAGTCCTGATTTTCGGGATTCTCTTTTACCTTTTCGATAGTCTGTCAACAAACATTATGGATCCCAACAAGGAAGTAAGTTTGTTGGATTATTTATATTTCAGCCTGGTTACCTTTTCAACAATCGGGTATGGCGAGATAATTCCTACCGGCATTGCAGGTAAAGTAATAATAATGATTGAATCATGTATCGGATTAGCTTATACTCCGTTTTTCGGAGGGTACCTGGCATACCTGTTCATTCAAAGACCTAAAGATTTCTTTCTGACCGAAAATATCTTCCTCAGGCATCACAACAACAAGATATATCTTTCGGCAAGGGTTGGAAACACTGGCAAACCGATTGTTGACTGCGAAGCTTCTATCGCAATGTTCATCATTGAAAATAATGTCAAAAAGACATTGCTCAAAGAACCTTTTACACGTCCGATGGTTGAGATTTCCTGGTATATTAACCTAAGGCTGGATGATCCCGAAAATCCGATTCCTCTTCAACATCTCAAAACCGTACTTGCTAATCCGGAAAATTGCCTGATAAGAATCACTTTTTCGGGACAGGATGCAGCTTCCGGCAACCTTGTTCATTTGTTCAAGTATTACAAGGTACAGGATATCAGACGTGGCGGCAGTTTTCTGGATGTTTATAAGTGGGAAGGAGTTGAACGAATAATTATCGACTGGAATAATTTCAATAAAACAGCTGAAATTGACGAGGAACAAAACATGAAAATTGACGGTTTGTTAATTAGTTAATGGGGGAAATAGTTAATGGGAAATAGTTAAGACTAGATTTGCATCACTTTGTAAAAACAATTCATTTAAGCCCTGAAAGGGCGCAATATTTTAAAACCGGGGGTGCAGCCCTCGGTTTATAGAAAAAAACCAGGAAGAATCCATAATACTTAAACAGAAAATACAATACTATAGCTTTTCAAAAACACAAAATGCTAATCATGAAACACATATTCCTTTTACTTTTTCTCACCAATGTATTCTCTGCGTGGAGTCAACAGGGATATATTAATCTTTTTAATGGCAAAGACTTAACAGGCTGGACGATTCACGGTACCGAAAAGTGGTATGTCGAAAACGGTGAACTAATCTGCGAAAGCGGCCAGGATAAACAATATGGCTATCTGTCGACTGATAAATCCTATTATAATTTTGAACTTTCTGTTCAATTTAAACTTGAAGCCAATGGCAACAGTGGTGTTTTTATCCGTTCAGGAATTGAGGGAACAAAAATCAGCGGATGGCAGGTTGAAGTAGCACCTCCTGAACAGCATACCGGAGGAATTTACGAATCGTATGGTCGTGGATGGCTTATTCAACCAAAACCTGAAGATGAAAAAATGTTAAAAGCTGATGATTGGAACACCATGCTGATACGTGTAAATAACGACGAAATAACTTCATGGCTTAACGGTAAAGAAATGATTTACCTGAACGATGAGAAAATCGGAGCCGGGAAAGGATTTATTGCTTTACAGATTCACGATGGAGGCGGGATTAAAGTGAAGTGGAAAAACTTATTAATAAAGGAGTTTTAGCGGCATTCCTAAATAATGTTTATTTATAAAATCTGATTAAAAGAAATACGATTTTAATAATCCAAATAGCATTATCGTGGCCTATTTCAATACATTGGCACTTACAGTCTTCATCCACTGCAATTTATTATATATTTCCATTTTTACTTGAAAGGATAATTTAGGTATACACTTAACACTAAGAGATTCACTGAATTCTTTTACTTAAAAAACTTTGCATTAATCCAGTTTAAGAACTTAACTTGTTGTGCTATTGCTTATAAAGCAAAAAAATAAATATTTTTTTTTCGCAGCACTGTTGTTCAAAACAGGGCCATCAGGTAATATTTAGGTAACTACCTGAAAAATAAGTTGTATATTTGCAGTTCAATACGAATAAAAATGCATATTCTGAACTCAACCCTTTCTTTTCGATTTTTCAAACATCTCCTTACATCAGGTTGAGAATGGTAATTTTTATCGTGTAAATGATAGCCGTTCTCTGAAAACTCAGGGGACGTTTTTTTTGTACAAAAGTCAGTAGTGAACATAAGGTAAATAGTTATGAAGACAGAACGGCCACTAAAGCAAGGATTATACAGAGCAGAGTTCGAACATGAGAATTGCGGAATCGGATTTGTTGCACACCTGAAAGGGAATAAATCGCATTCCATTATAACCAAAGGTCTTGAAATTCTCTGCAATATGACACATCGTGGTGCCGAAGGCTCCGACAGCAAAACCGGTGATGGCGCAGGTGTATTGATCCAGGTTCCTTATAGTTTTTATATTGATCTGGGTTATATTCTTCCGCCCGAAGGGCAATTCGGAACAGGGCTTGTTTTCTTTCCGCAGAATCAGTCGGATGCAGCCAAATGCAAGGACATCATGGTCAAGATAATCAGCGAAGAAGGTGTAAATCTGATCGGATTCCGCGAAGTTCCCCGCGATAGCAGTGTCATAGGACATATTTCCCGCGCTGCCGAACCGGATATACAGCAAATTTTGCTGGGTTCTGATCTTTCCCAGGAGGATATGGAGGTTAAACTTTATATAATCAGGAAGCGGATAGAAAATGCCATTCGTGAAACGAACCTGATTCAAAAAAGTTTCTTCTACATCCCAAGCCTTTCGACAAAAGTTCTCATATATAAAGGAATGCTTACTTCGCCTCAGCTAGGCGAGTATTTTCTCGATCTTACTGACGAACGTATGCAAAGTGCTATCGCACTTGTACATTCGAGGTTTAGTACCAATACGTTTCCCAGTTGGGATCTTGCTCAACCGTTCCGTATGCTCGGACATAATGGTGAGATAAATACAATAAAAGGTAACCGTTTCTGGATGGAAGCCCGTGAATCCATTCTTAAATCAGATAAATTAGGCGATCTTTCCCGGTTATTTCCTGTTGTTCAACCTGGAATGAGCGATTCAGCTTCCCTTGATAACGTACTGGAATTCCTTGTAATGAGCGGTAAATCACTTCCTTATGCCATTTCCACACTTATTCCTGAATCGATAAACGCCAAAAATCCTATTCCTACTAAATTGCGGGATTTCTATCATTACCATTCCTGTTTTATGGAACCCTGGGACGGACCGGCTTCACTTATACTTTCTGATGGCCGTTACATTGGTGGCACGCTCGACAGGAATGGTCTCCGTCCGTCCAGATATGTGATTACCACCAATGACCTTATGGTTATGGGTTCCGAAACCGGTGTACAAACCTTTGCTCCTGAAGAAATTAAGGAAAAAGGACGATTGAAACCTGGAAAAATGATCATGGTTGATACCCAGGAAGGAAAAATCTATTACGATGAAGAGTTGAAAGCCAAACTTGCCAACGAATATCCGTACGGTGAATGGATAAAGCAAAACATGGTCAACCTGGAAGAGATAGAAACGGGTGAGCAGGTAAAATCTGATATGGGCGACCAATATGACAAATACCTTACTTCCTTCAATTACTCCATGGAGGATACGGATGTGATTATAAAGGAAATGGCAGCAACCGGTAAAGAACCGATTGGCTCAATGGGCAACGACGTTCCTGTTGCTGTACTTTCGAGGAAGCCATACAGGTTGTTTAATTATTTCAAACAATTGTTTGCCCAGGTTACTAATCCGCCAATCGATCCTATCAGGGAGGAATTGGTAATGACACTCGCCGGTTTTATTGGATCCTTGCAACAAAATATTCTGGAAACATCACCCGATCACGTTAAAATGGTGCGTTTCCGGAATCCGGTTATTACCAATACCTACTTTAAAGTTGTAAAAAGTCTCAGATATAAAGGATTTTCATCAGCAACTCTTCTACTGCATTTTGATGCTGATAAAGGCGCCCAGGGATTACAATCCGCTGTTGATCAATTGTGTGTCGATGCCGAAAGAGCTGTGGATGAAGGAAAGAATTACATCATCCTTTCGGATCGCGATATAAATGAAAACACAGCACCAATTCCTTCTTTGCTGGCTGTATCTGCCGTTCACCATCACCTGATCATGAAGCGGAAAAGGATGCAAATCGATATCGTTGTTGAGTCGGCTGAGCCACGCGAGGTAATGCATTTCGCTCTTCTTTTTGGTTATGGAGCCAGTATTATCAATCCGTATATGAGCTTTGCCGTTATCGATAAACTGGTTAAAGCAAAAGCCATACAGCTCGATTATCAGAAAGCAGAAGAAAATTATGTTCATGCAATCAATAAAGGTATCCTCAAGATCATGTCGAAAATGGGAATATGTACTCTCAGGAGCTATCGTTCATCCCAGATATTTGAAGCAGTAGGTGTTCATACTGATGTGATTGACAAATATTTTGCCGGAACGGTTTCGAGGATAGGTGGTATTGGAATGAGTGAGATTGCCGAAGAAGTTTTGATTCCGCACAGGAAAGCGTTTATTGTAGAACAACAACCTGACATTCTTACCGAAGGGGTATTCTCGTATCGTAAACACGGCGAGCATCATGCCTGGAATCCTGAAAGCATTGCATTACTTCAGTGGAGTACCAGAACAGGTAATTATGCAAAATTCAAAGAATACAGTAACCTTGTAAATGCTGATACAGCCAGCCCGGGATTTATCCGTGGATTGTTAAAAATCAAGAAAGATCCGATTTCGATTGAAGAAGTTGAACCTGTTGAAGCTATAATGAAACGGTTTGTCACTGGTGCAATGTCGTATGGTTCTATCAGCCGCGAAGCGCATGAAACGCTTGCTATTGCTATGAACCGCATTGGTGGTCGAAGTAATACAGGCGAAGGTGGCGAAGATCCTGCTCGTTTTACACCTCTCGAAAACGGCGACAGTGCCAGAAGCGCAATCAAACAGGTTGCCAGCGGCCGTTTTGGGGTTACAACCGAATACCTTGTTAATGCCGATGAACTTCAGATCAAAATTGCGCAAGGCGCAAAACCAGGAGAAGGCGGACAGCTTCCTGGTCACAAAGTGGACCAGATTATTGCCAAAACCAGGTATTCCATTCCAGGCATTACACTGATTTCGCCTCCGCCACATCACGATATTTATTCAATCGAAGACCTTTCACAACTAATCTTCGACCTCAAAAATGTAAATCCACGTGCCAGGATCAGTGTCAAACTGGTTTCAGAAAGTGGAATCGGTACCATTGCTGCCGGTGTTACCAAAGCCGGTGCTGACCTTATCACAATCAGCGGTTACGAAGGCGGCACAGGAGCAAGCCCGACTTCCTCTATCAAACACGCCGGATTACCACTTGAACTTGGACTTGCCGAAACACAGCAAACCCTGGTAATGAACAACCTGCGCAGGAAAGTAATGTTGCAGGCCGACGGACAGTTAAAAAGCGGAAAAGATATTATTATGGCAGCCCTGATGGGTGCTGAAGAATTTGGCTTAGCTACATCCGCACTTGTTGTTTTAGGTTGTGTGATGATGCGGAAATGCCACCTGAATACTTGTCCGGTTGGCGTAGCGACACAAAATCCTGAACTCCGTAAACGGTTCCACGGCGAAGCTGATAACCTTGTAACTTTCTTCAGCTTCTTAGCTGAAGAAGTACGCGAACAACTCGCAGAACTGGGATATAAAAAGATGGATGATATCATTGGTCGGTTCGATCTTCTCGAAAGAAATCATGAAATTGATCATTGGAAAATCAAAAACCTGGATCTCAGTGGTTTGCTGACCCTACCTAAGGAATCAGCTGTAAACGCGATACATTGTGTTGATTTGCAGGATCATAAAATAGATCATGTTCTTGATATAGAACTGATTGCCGAAGCTGAAAAAGCTATATCAGAAAAAGTACCTGTTGTAATCGAAAGGTCAATACGTAATACTGATAGAACTACAGGAGCAATGCTTTCAGGCAAAATTGCTACTCTTTATGGCGCGGAAGGATTGCCTGAAGGCACAATCAGTTGCAGGTTTAACGGATCAGCGGGCCAGAGTTTTGGCGCTTTCCTGATGCCGGGAGTTGAACTTCGCCTTGAAGGCGATTCGAATGATTACCTCGGAAAAGGACTATCGGGGGGAAGAATTATTGTCGTCCCTCCTACCGGGTCAACCTTTGAATCAGATAAAAATATAATTATAGGGAATACAGTTCTTTACGGAGCCACAAAAGGTGAAATCTATATTTCAGGTGTAGCGGGCGAGCGTTTCGGAGTGCGTAACAGCGGTGCAAATGCAGTAGTTGAAGGAGTTGGGAATCATTGTTGTGAATATATGACCGGTGGTCGGGTGGTTGTGCTTGGTACTACCGGTAGCAATTTTGCTGCAGGTATGAGCGGCGGTATCGCTTATGTTCTGGACGAAAAAGGCGACTTCGATTATTACTGCAACATGGGAATGGTTGAATTATCACTGGTCGAGGATCGTGTTGATGTTCATGAGCTTAACGGACTTATAGCTCGTCATTATTACTTTACAAAAAGTAAAAAAGCAAAGATGATCCTGGATGATTTCGAAAAATATCTGCCGATGTTTATCAAGATCATTCCTTATGATTACAAGAAAGTGCTTCACGAACAGAAACTTGAAGAACTCAGGAAGAAAATAGCTGACGTTGAGGTTGATCTTTAAATTAATGCCAGTCATACTCCGGAAAGAATAAAACTTCAAAAAAAACAAGACCCAAATCCCAAATTCCAAGGAAAAACAAAAGAAAAACGGAGTTCAAAAACTATTAGAATTTTAGATTTGGAATTTGGAGCTTGGAATTTGAAACTTGGAATTTGAAAAAAACCCTCATAATTCATCCTGTTTGCAGTAAAAACAAGCTAAAGATGCATTTATAAAGAAACTACTATGGGAAACCCGAATGGATTTTTAAATATACGCAGAAAAGATGCCGGCAACAGACCTTTAAACGAAAGGATTACAGATTTCAGTGAGGTTGAGCAGGTACTAAACAGCGAGGACCGTATGTTACAGGCATCACGTTGCATGGATTGTGGCATTCCTTTTTGTCATTGGAGCTGCCCGGTTGACAACCTGATTCCTGAGTGGAATGATCTGCTTTTCAAAGGCGACTGGAAAGGTGCTTACATGAGGCTTGCAGCAACCAACAACTTCCCCGAATTTACAGGTAGGATTTGTCCTGCAAGTTGCGAACATGCCTGCGTTCTGAACATCAATGAGCAACCTGTAACCATCCGCGAAAATGAAGTTGCCATTGTTGAAAAAGCATTTACCGAAGGATATGTTAAACCTGAACCACCCAAAGTCCGCTCAGGTAAAAAAGTGGCAGTGATTGGAAGCGGACCTTCCGGTATGGCTGCAGCCGATCTTTTAAACAAGGCAGGCCATTGGGTTACGCTTTTCGAAAAAGATGAAAAACCAGGTGGATTATTGCGGTTTGGCATTCCAGATTTCAAACTGAGTAAAGCGGTTGTCGAAAGACGTTTCAATCTTATGATCCAGGAAGGTCTTGTTGTGAAAACAGGAATACATATTGGCAAAGATATTTCCGGAAAGGAAATTGTTGATCAATTTGATGCAGTTTGTATCGCAGTTGGTGCAATGCATCCACGTGATTTACCTGCTGAAGGCCGTGAGTTCCATGGTATTCATTATGCCATGGATTTCCTCACAACTCAAAACCGGGTAAATAATGGACTAATCCCTATTTCAGATAATCCTATTACGGCAAAAGGAAAGAAAGTTCTGGTAATCGGAGGTGGAGATACAGGTTCCGATTGTGTTGGAACATCCATCAGGCAAAAAGCTGCCAGTGTTATGCAGATTGAAATCATGCCAAAGCCTCCTGTTAACCGCGCGGATGACAACCCATGGCCCTATTTTGGAAAAGTTCTGAAAACAACTACCTCACACGAAGAAGGTTGCGAAAGATTTTGGAGCCTTTCCACCGTTAGGTTTATCGGCGAAAATAACCAGGTTACAGGTGTTGAAGTTGAGGAAGTTGAATGGATTAAAAAGGACGGCCGTCATCAGATGGAAGTGATTCCGGGCACACGCAGGGTAATTGATGCTGACCTGGTACTTCTTGCAATGGGATTTGTACATCCGGTTGTGGAAGGACTATTGTCGGAACTGGAAATAGAACTCACCCAACGGAATAATATCAAGGTAGGTGCCAACCAATCAACTAACCGCCAGAAAGTATTTGCAACAGGTGATTCGGTAAACGGAGCAAGCTTAGTTGTACATGCTATTGCCTCAGGCAGAAAAGTGGCAAAGGAAATTGACAGGTTTTTGCGTAGTGCTTAATCAACAACAATAAAAATCTATAATTAATAGAAAAGGATCAACATTCAGGTTGGTCCTTTTTTTTGATTTATTCCTGATTCAAAATATTGGAGGCACGAAAATGAAAGAAAATCAACCTCTAAATAAACAATTTACCTATTTTCACATTTTATACTAACTTAGTTACAATCAATGCCAGATCCGGTCCAGAATACTGTTTACAAACGGGCGTACCTGTTAATTAAAAAATCGCTTAACGGCGAGGAGCAGGATTATACAAGCGGAAATATCCGGACTGCTGTATTCCTGCTGGCAATACCAATGATACTTGAACTCAGCCTTGAAAGCGTGTTTGCTTTGGTTGACATGTTTTTTGTTGGGAAGCTTGGTCAAAATGCCATTGCCACAGTCGGGCTAACGGAATCGGTAGTTTCGCTTGTTTATTCCTTAGCCATTGGAATCAGTACAGCTGCTACTGCTATTGTTGCCCGGCGTATTGGCGAAAAAAATCCTGACGCGGCTGCTCATGCCGGAGCGCAATCACTTATAGTCTCATTAATAGGCACACTACTGATCAGTATTCTGGGCAGTGTATACGCAGGTGAAATTTTATCACTTATGGGAGCAAGCGCTGAAGTGGTTGCGGAAGGAACAATATTTACCCGGATTATGTTTGCCGGTAGTTCTGCTATTATGTTCCTGTTTCTGATTAACGGTATTTTCCGTGGCGCCGGTGACGCAGCTATGGCTATGAAAAGTTTATGGATTGCCAGCCTCATTAATATAATACTTTGTCCCATTCTCATTCATTACTTTGGACTAAAAGGTGCTGCAATCGCAACAGTAACCGGGCGGAGTTCAGGAGTACTGTATCAGTGTTATCACCTGTTTAAAGGAGATGGAATAATTAAACTCCGTTTGAGTCATTTCCGGTTTGATTTCTCAATTGTAAAATCAATTATAAATATTGGATGGCCAGCTACCCTTCAGTTCATTATTGCAAGCGGTTCATGGATTGTTTTAGCCCGACTGGTTGCTGAAACCGGAGGCACATCAGCTTCAGCAGGCTACCAGATCGCTATCCGGAATGTGGTTTTCTTTATCTTGCCCGCCTGGGGACTTAGTAATGCCGCAGCAACACTGGTAGGACAGAACCTGGGCGCAAAGCAGATGCTTAGGGCTGAACAAAGTGTAATGCTTACAACAAAATACAATGCTATTTTTATGAGTTTTGTAATGATACTGTTCCTGTTTTTTGCCAATCCCATTATACGTTTCTTTTCAACTGACGAAACCGTGATAGCCTATGGTGTACAAGCCTTACAGATTATAGGAACCGGCTATATTTTTTACGGCATAGGCATGGTTATGAACCAGGCACTCAATGGAGCCGGCGATACGCGGACACCCACAATTATTAATTTTGTTGGTTTCTGGTTATTTCAGATTCCGTTGGCTTATTTCCTGGCTATAGTTGTCGGACTGAAATCAACCGGAGCATTTATTGCCATTCCTGTTGCAGAAACATTGATTGCTTTACTGGCCTGGTATTATTTTAAGAAGGGTAGATGGAAAGAAGTGAAGGTGTAAGAGAAAGGTTCAAAAGGTTCAATCGTTTAATATTTCAAAAGTTCAAAAGTTCAAATGCCTTCGGCGTTCAATGTACACTGAGTTTAGTTGAAGTATTAGTACTTTAGGTGTGCATTGTGCAATTGCCTTTAGACTCTAAGAATCAGACTGATTGTTGAAACTATAATATATTTCAATCGGAAACATCGCATAAATTTCAAATATGATAGAATCAGAAAGAATTATCTTAATACCTCTAACCTACAGCCAGTTAGAAAAATATATCAGAAACGATACGTCATTGGAAACAGAGTTGAACTTAAATCCGACGTCAAGGACAATTTCCCCTGAACTTAAAGATGCGATTGAGAATACAATTCTTCCGAATGTTGCCGATACAAATAAAAACTATTTGTATTCAACGCTTTGGACAGTCATTTCAAAAGTTGACAATATGATGGTTGGGGATATTTGCATCCTCGGAGAACCAGATGCGGAAAGAGAAATAGAAATCGGGTACGGAACTTATGACGAATTTCAAGGAAAAGGATTTATGACAGAAGCCGTGAAATGTATTATTAAATGGGCTGAATCCGAACCCAAAGTAAACGCAATTATAGCTTCGACATTAAAAAGCAATATTGCTTCATTTAGGGTTCTTGAAAAGAATAATTTCAGAAAAACAGGTGAAACTGAAACTCTTTTTAACTGGCAGTTCACAATAAAGCAAGGATAAACCAAATTTTCAGACATATCAGCTTAAATTTGTAGTCTAAAGGTTTTCGGATATGCATAAACGCAGTACAAAAACAGGATCACTTGCTTTCTACTTTCTTATTTTGATACTATCCTGTATTCACCCGATCTATCCGCATGAAATGTACCTGCAACATACTGTTACACTAATTGTTGCAGTAATTCTGTTTTATATAACAATTAAAAATAATCTTTCTGACAATGCATTCCTGCTGATAACCGGGTTTATGGTATTTCATATCATAGGTGCCCGATGGATTTATTCCTTCACTCCTTACGACCAATGGATAAAAAGTCTGACGGGACTGAGTATCAATAGTTATTTCGGATTTCAACGGAATCAGTATGACAGGCTTGTGCATTTCCTGTTCGGATTCATGATGCTCATTCCAATTCGAGAGTTTTACAATAAATGTTTGAATTACACCGGAAGAATAGCTATTCTGTTGGCTTTTCTATCAATTTTGTCGATGAGTATGGTTTATGAAGTCTTCGAATGGAGTATTTCCATTTTTCTATCACCGGCAGATGCCGAAGCCTATAACGGCCAGCAGGGTGATTATTGGGATGCGCAGAAAGATATGGCAATGGCATTGCTTGGAGCCATAATGATGATTTTATTACTCCAGTTAGGAAGAAAACGAACAGAGATTGATTAATACAGCATCCTTGCCCTAATGGTATGTGGAATTGCTTTCAGATCTTTTAAAATAGTTTCGTCCGTCTGGCTTTCGGTGTCGATAATTACATAACCGATTTCAGGGTCCGTCTGCAGAAATTGTGATGAAATATTGATGCTTCTGGCGGTAAATACGTTGTTGATGTCTTTCAACAAACCAGGCATATTTTTATGTATATGCAAAAAGCGCTGTTTATTCACATTGGGTTGAAGAGCGATCTGGGGGAAATTAACCGCTCCTATAGTTGATCCGTTGTCGCTGTATCGAACCAGTTTTTCGGCAACTTCCATTCCTATGTTCTCCTGGGCTTCGAGTGTATTACCTCCGATATGAGGTGTAAGTATCACATTATCAAATTCCTGTAATGCAGTACTAAACCTTTCTGCTGATGAAGCCGGTTCAACAGGAAATACATCGGCAGCTACTCCTGACAAGTGACCTTCCCTCAAGGCTTGTGCAACCGCAATGTAATCAACAACACTTCCTCTTGATAAATTTATAAGGATGGAACCTTTTTTCATTAATTCAAGTTCCGCGAACGAGATCATATTCTGTGTAAGTTCAGTTTCAGGAACATGTAAGGTTATAACATCCGAAATCTTCAATAAATCAGCAAGCGAGGAACAGGCGGTTGCCTTTCCCAGGCTGAGTTTCTTTTCAATATCATAATAATTTACGTCCATACCCATTGCTTCAGCAAGTATCGAAACCTGCGAACCGATATGCCCGTAGCCAATGATGCCAAGTGCTTTACCTCTGACTTCAAAAGAATTCGACGCAAGTTTTAACCATTCACCACGGTGAGCGGCTGCACTTTTTGCTGGTACTTCGCGCAGAAGCATTATAATTTCGGCAATCACAAGTTCAGCAACCGAGCGCGTATTGGAAAACGGAGCATTGAAAACAGGGATTCCATGTTTTTTTGTTGCTTTCAGATCGACCTGGTTGGTTCCTATACTGTAGCACCCAACCCCAAACAGTTTTTTTGCTTTCAGAAGAATTTCTTTTGTAAGCTGAGTCCTTGAACGAATTCCAATAATATGAACGTTTTTTATCTTCTCCTCAAGCTCTTTTTCATCCAGCGCAGTTTTAAAATATTCAATATTTGTATAACCCGATTCTGTGAAATATTTTACTGCAGATTGGTGTATGCCTTCGAGTAAAAGGATATTGATATCTTTTTTATTGAACGAGAATTTCTTTTCCATACATGTAATTGACTAATAGCTGACTTAGCCGGGCCCTTCTGGGTTTAATAAAACAAGCGGTGAGTTTATTATCTAATTGTAAATCAATAGATTTACTTCTACAAATCAATAAAATCGCTGTGTGTAAATTTATGAATAAAAAATCATACTACTAGTCTGTGAATCACGGAATCCTAACAGACTCACTCTTTTACAGATAACCGGGAATAATCAGACAAGCTCTTATATAACTCAGGTTGAGATTAAGATTAAGGGGTAGATTTATCGGCTCAACCTTAATCTCAGCCTTCACATTTTTGAATTCATACTCAATAAATTCTTTTGGAATTAAATTGCCCATATTGAAGGACTAATCAGGCCATAATTAAAGCAAGCGGGAACTAAATTGCTTCAGTTCCCGCTTACTCATTATACTAATTATTGTCAAAATTCTTTTAATCTTTTCATTTAGGCTTTTCTGACCTGGAATTTGTACTGGATTTTTGAGTTCCGGACGAGGATCTGGCAGGAGTTGATTTTGTGGCAGACCTGGTTGCAGGCCTGGCTGTTGCTTTTGGGGTTGCAGTAGTTGTTGCCGGCCTGGCTGAAGGCTTGCTCACAGCGGGCCTGGCCGAAGGCTTTGTAGTTGCAGGCCTGGTTGTACCCGCTTTTGTGGCGGGAGTAGTTGTTGCTGGCCTGGCTGAAGGCTTGCTCACAGCCGGCCTGGTCGAAGGCTTTGTAGTTGCAGGCCTGGTTGCACCCGCTTTTGTGGCGGGAGTAGTTGTTGTTGGCCTGGTTGATGGCTTGTTCACAGCGGGTCTGGTCGAAGGCTTTGTAGTTGCAGGCCTGGTTGATGGCTTCGCAGTTGGACGTATTGAATTTGTATTTGAGGCAGGTCTGGCAGCCGGACGATATCCATCAGGATATTTTTTATTGAAATCAGCTGAACCCTGGCTCCGCGTATCAGGCCGGGAATAAGTGCTTTTATAAATTCCGCTTTGCCTGTGCTGGTATACCGTATTGGAATAAGAGCGATGTCCATGGTAATAACGATCATTATAATGCGGATAGCGGTTGTAATAACTGTGGCGGTAATATCCGTAATAATAATTGTAGTAATGCGAATGGTATCCGTAATAATAATCCCAGTAGTAAGGCCTCCATGGGTTCCAGTAGGAAGGATAATATCCCCAATACCATGGAGAACGCCATACTCTGTATGTGGGGACATAAATGTAAGTTACCACCGGCCAGCTCGCTACTTCTACATATGTGGTTTTAGTAACGACAACAGTCTCTTTTGGGGTTGTATTATTATTTCCGGCAAAACCAGGATTTGGTGTTTCAGAAGCAGTATCGGCATAATTAGGTTCGATAATATAATCCTTGCCGTATAGTTCCTCATCACCAATAAGCTGAACCTGCACCTGCCCCATATTGTCTTTCTGAACAGTAAAAACAGCCACATCCTGGTTTTCTTTTTCAGTAACCGCTACCTGCAAGATAATAGTATGAACATCGCCATCTACATTATCAGCTACCCTGATATAGTCAATTTTGTCATCATTGTTCAAGTCAAGATTATTGATTTTCGAGTCTTCGGCATTCAGGTTTTTCTCAAAAGCTTCGAGTGTTTCTGATTCCCTGAAAAGGTCCATCACGGCATACAGATTCAGGTTATCGCCGGGGAGATTAAGCTTTTCTTTGGTATTATCCTGGGCTTTTACGGCATACCCCAGAAACATAAGAAGAATTAAAAACGGAATTAATTTCAGGGTTTTCATGATAAAATATTTTATGCAAATGTTGATGGGAATTAGATTAAACGTTTAAAGTTAAGAATTACAAAAACCATACCAACAATTAATAACAAGAATATGGATTAAATTTGATGCTTAACATTAAAAGTCAATATTCTGCATTATTCCCGATCTTTTCAATCTCACCGATAATCTTCGAAATGGCTTTGTCCACCTTTTCCTCGGGAGCAATACGATTGTACCCTCCCCAGAAAGAATCGTCGTTGGTGTATTGAGCATCTGAAAAAACCATATTAGGTTTTATGACTTCTTCTTTAGAAAATTTCAAAACATTGACTGTATCGATGTTGCAGGTTGCCAGTTCGAGAAAAGTATTAAAATTATCTGATGATAAGTGGTGCCTTAAACGTGTTTTTAGTTTTATATCGCATCGTGCATGACTCAGGAAATACATTCCTTTGTAAGGTGCATAACTAACTGAGTAACTGATTTTTTCGAGTGTCACGGTCAATCTCCGGCTCTTTTTCAATACCAGGTCTTCGGCAGCTTTATCCAGAAATGCCGGGTTTATCTCGAAATCAGCACCCAGTATGGCATAGCTCTCTTTATCAACATATAAGGCTCCGGCAAATAAAGGATCAGTCACACCTTGTTTCTGAATAAAAGTTATAACATAGGCATCTGTTGAATTGTATGAAACCATATCGGAATATGTAAAGATATAATTAGCGGATGATGACAAATCGAGGAAATCGGGAACACATTTAACAATATCAAGTTGCAGTGCGGATAAAATACCTGCTTTCAGCTTAAGGAAAACGGTATCTTTTGGATTAGAATCCTCTATCTTTCTCGATTTGAGCAATTTCACCTGGTCCGAATGTTCATTATGCGTATAAGATGATTTATAAATTTTAAATACGGCTTCGGAATAACTGATATAATGGTTGTTCTTTTCAACTCCTTCCCGATAAAACGACGTTGTATAAACAGGTTCATGGTTATTGTTGACTGCACGTTTTTGCATTGCTTTCGCAATAATCGTATGCGGGTCAATATACCGGATGATAACTTCCTGTAATGAGATAACCCGACGTGCGAGAAAAAGATCAACCTTCTGTTCATTAAGTAGTTTAATCGGAATATTTTGACTCATGAAACCTATATGCGACACAACCAGCGAAGATCCGGCGTAGGAAGCAGGTATTTTCAATGTAAAATAGCCATCCATATTCGTGATGGTTCCGATATTTTCTTCAACAATTCCGATGCTGGCAAAAGGAACAGCTGATTTATTTTCACTGTCGAAAATATGTCCTCTGACAATAATATTTTTTATAGTATCGTGAGTAACAGCGGAAGGTCGTGGTAAGCTCACATTCAGATTTTCCTTTTTAACACGATAAATTAAGATATGCTGACCAATAACTTTGTATGCGATTTCAGGATCTCCGAGAATATTATCGAGAACTGATCTTAAAGACTGATTTTCGGCAACCAGTTTCACACGCTTATCACTTTCAACTACCTGGCTATCGTAAATAAAAAGGCAACCCGATTTGTCGGATATCAGGTTAAGCGCATTGTAAAGTGTGGTGTGTTGTTTGGGGATGGTTATGGTCTTGTCTAATAATGATTCCTGGGCGAGTGCAGCATTAACAAAAAGAAGGAATAACAGTGTACAAAATAAAGTGAAAGTGTCAGACACCCTGCGGGTGTGCAGACACTTTGGGTTAATAGAGGGATTAGCCACGTCGGATACCGGAAGATTAATTCTTCCCCGCGTTTTCTTTATTTTCAGAGAATACAACAGACCCATTTATATTTTGGCTTTTCAGATTCAGGCCCACACATATGAGTTCGGTAATTGAATCGGTAGTTTCGTTATTTGTAAATGTAACTGTGAGTTTGCGGGTCCCTGTTTCTTTTTCAGCAACTGCAAATGTAGTATTGAAATTACGGTTAAGCACACTAATAATATTGAAAAGCGATTCATCTTTAAAATGCATACGCTGTTTATACCATGTATTTGCCTGATTAGCCATATGTTTCGATTTTACCAGGCTATTTTTAACTTCATTGATTTTTTCGCCGGCTACCACCAGTTCGGAATGCGAAAGATCTTTCTTAAGTGTTACCTTTACTTTTCCCCTGTCGACAATAAGCTCAAAACCTTTTCCATTCTGTGTTTTTACATTAAAAGCTGTGCCCAGAACTTCGATAAAAGCTTCATCGGTTTCAATGATAAAAGGTTTTTCGGGATTTGATGCGATATCAAAAAATGCTTCGCCTTTAAGCTCTACATTCCGCGAATTGTTTTCAAATTCTTCAGGAAACGAAAATAACGAATTTTGAGCGATATATATTATTGAACCATCGTTGAGTGTTTTGATCAGGGTATTTGTCTCATTACCAGTATCAACATGAACCAATTCAATGGAAGGTTTCCGGATTACCTGAAGATATATTACTGCGCCTATTCCTAACAGGATCAGAATAACTGCTGCTGCTCTTATAAAAACAGGTACTAACCGTCTATTTGTTTCTGCAAACTGATTTGGGATGAGTTTTTCTTCATCCAGCCTGTTATGTAGTTTATTCCATGCATTAAGGGTGTCAGGCATTTTCTGATCCTTATATCCTTTCATGGCAGTCCATTGATTTTTCATTTTTTCAATACTGGTTTTATTCTCTTCCGAAACAGCAATTTCACTTTCAAATTCAAGCAATTCAGTCTCACTCATCTCACCACCCAGGTATTTTGCGAGAATTTCGGCATATTGCGGGTCATTATCTACTGTTTTCATTTGAGTGGCGGGTTAGGGATTGAAGGGTTTCTATTTTCTATTTTCTATTTTCTATTTTCTATTTTCTATTTTCTATTTTCTATTTTCTATTTTCTATTTTCTATTTTCTAGTTTCTAGTTGCTTGTTGCTTGTTGCTTGTTTTGAATTATTCACTATTCACTATTCACTATTTGTCACCCTGAGCGAAGTCGAAGGGCACTATTCACTGTTAACTGTTAACTACTGATTTTTAGCTCTTCCCCGGTAAATTCTTTCAACGAAGTTCTGAAGAACTGAAGTGCTTTTCCCATATCCGCTTCAACAGTTTTAACCGAAATGGAAAGGATTTCAGCTATTTCGCGGTATTTTTTCCCTTCGAAGCGGTTCATTCGGAAAATCGTTGAACAGCGCTCCGGCATCTTTTTTAACGTCGCATTTATTACAGTATTCAGTTCTTTTAATTCAATATCCTCCTGATTTTCTGACGACATTGTTTCTTCAAAACCAACGAGAACATGCTGGGCATATGTTTCGCGTACAGCAAGATGTTGGAGGTAATGCAAGGCATTGTTTCGTATTGACTGATACAAGTATGCATTTAACGACAACTTCGGGCTGAACGACTCCCTGTTTTTCCAGAAGTTATAGAAAAACTCCTGTACAATATCTTCCGAAGTGTCCATATCCCTGAGTATTTTATTTGCATGATTGCAGAGTGACTCATAATACTTGACAAAAAGCCGTTCAAATTCCCTGATGTCGCCACCTTGTATTTTCTTCTGTATGTAGAAATCGGCTATTGACATTTTGTGTTCAGGGGTTAGGCTTTGGGAATTAGGGGTTAGTATCTAATCTTTTAATTTATTCACTCCTTGCTTATTTTAAATGAGCTCATGAGATCGCTGCGCTATGTTGATGTTTTTTTCTGGCACAATATTTCAGGAAGAAATTAAAAACAGTAAACACAAAATGTAAAAGTATCGGACGCTCCCTTACTTTAGTGTTTATTATTCTGTGTTATATGTTTTTCATTACTTTTTAATTCTGGCTTGTCCAGGTTAGGGATTAGGGGTTCTTACTTCAACTTCTCACTTCGGAAACAATTCAGAAAATCGAAAGTCGGAAGGTACATCCCCTCCGACATTCAACTTCCCACATCCAACATTTTTATTTCTTCATACTCTTTGCAAGCTTTTTAATTGCCATTTCAATAGATTCTTCCGGTTGAATGATATTATACTCGCCCCAGAAATTAGGATCTGAAAAATTCTGGACCTTATCTGCAAACACCATATTAGCTTTAAATGTCTCCTGGTTTGCAAATTTAACTATATTATCTTCATGCCTGTCGGTAATAGCTACTTCTGACATAACTGAGTAGTAATTTTTGAACAGTCTTTTTTTCCAGTCGCAACGGAATTTAAGATCAATACGGACGTAATTGAGATAATACTTTCCGTTCTGTTCCTTATAAGTAACCAGGTAACTGGTTGAAGTTGGCAGAAAGATTAATCCCATAGGTTTTTTCTGAACAAATACACGCGAAGCTTTATCTGCATCGTTGAGGTCGAGACTGAATTCAGCCCTGGTTATAGCAATATTATCCTGGCCGATAAAAAGTTTGCCAAAGTAAAGGGGTTCATCCTTAACAACATTTGGAGAGAAACTAATCACCCAATGAGGTTTGTCATCAATATTTACCATCGAAGCAAATTCGAACTGGTAATTATCAAGATTATCCAATGCTATGCTAAGGTCGGTATTTTTAACAATATCGAGCAACATCGAAACGTTAGGTCCACCTTGCAGTTGTACCATTAATGTATCTGCTTTTTTAACATTGGTCCCTTTACGTCCTTTGTAAATTTTAACCTGGTCGTTTTGTGAACTGGGATAGGCTGCTTTATAAATATCGACTACAGCTTCAGAAATAGACAGGTAGTCGCGGCGTTGCTTGATGGTTTCACGATAAAAACCAGTCATCATATTGGGTACATCGCTATAATTCTTTTTAATATTTCTTAAAGCCATTTCCACTATCCCTCTTGCATCACTTGGAATAATCGAAATCTCCTTTAACATAATAGCTTGTGGCTCAAGAAAGAACGCTTTCTCTTTTCCTAAGGATTCACTGATTTTAAACTTTGTAGTGGCATAACTCAGGTGAGATACCTCGAAGACATCGATAGTACTGGCTTTACTAACTTTCAGGGTAAATTCACCATCAGAGTTGGATACAGTGCCAATTCCTGTTCCGGGAATGGAAATGGTAGCATAAATAATCTTTTCACTTGTTTTGGCATCCTTCAGAATCCCGTTTATGGTTACAAATGGATCGTTATCGCTTTGTGCGTAAGTTGAGCCATAGCTTGACATAAAGATAATAATGATGCCCAGGCGCAGTACATTGTGAATCAGGGTTTTCATGGCTAATGTTATTTATGGATTAGTAAATTGTGTCAGTGGTACATGTATAAGATACTTCAGGATGGAAATACCCTATATATTTTTTAATTTATTTAAAAGGATCTACAAATATTTAGTGTCAGACACCCTTTAGGTGTGCAGACACTAAATGACACCCGTTGGGTGTGCAAACACTAAATGAAACCTTAAGGGGTGCAGACACTTTAATTCAGGAAAACCCAAAACAAAAGCATGCTAGTTTGGTTTATAATACAAAACTTAAATTAATGAACTCAATGTACAATTTTACACTCTTTCTTCACTCCTGGAACCGCTGGCTGATCCTTATTGCCGGAATAATTGTTATTGCCGCTGCTATTAAAGGCCTTTCGTCTAAATCAGATTATACTTCTTTTCAAAAAAAATGGGCATTAGTATTCCTTGGTAGTCTGCACCTGCAATTACTGGTTGGACTGATAATGTATTTTTTCATAAGTCCTGTCACAGCGCAGGCTTTAAGTGATTTCGGTAGTGCGATGAAAGATTCGGTTCTCCGGTTTTGGGCAGTTGAACATGCTTTTGTAAATGTTGTAGCCATTGCTCTTGCTCAAACAGGCAGTATTTTGGTGAAACGCCGGAGCGATTCAGCTGGCAAGCACAAACGCACATTGATCTGGACAGGCATTGCATTTATCCTGATATTGGCAATGATCCCCATGGGTATGATGGGTGTTGACAGGCCCTTATTCAGGTTCTAAACTATTTATAATTTCGAACTAAATAAAATCGCTGAATTCGATTGTTTTATGGAGCGATATATAGCATTCCTGCGTGGCATTAATGTTTCCGGGCAGAAACTTATAAAAATGGAGGCTTTGCGAAGAGTTCTGGCTGATAATGGATTTGCTGATGTGAAAACCTTTATTCAGAGCGGTAATGTTATTTTTAGCGCTGCGATTACCGACTCAAAGCACCTGATTCTAGTAATTGAGGACCTGATTGAAAAACATTTCGGTTTCCGTACAGATGTCATTCTTCGCAGGCATAGTGAAATTGAAAACGTTCTGGGTGTACTCGAAGTGATCAAATTTCAAGAGGTTGAAGACCGGAAGTATTATATCACTTTTGCTAAAGAAGAATTTTCAGTTCAAGTTGAAGTGCCAGTGTTCTCAAAAAACCATGATGTTGAGATTATTTACCACAACAAGAAGGATTTTATTTCAGTTTCGAAGGAGTATAAAGGCACTTACGGTTTTCCGAATAGTTTTATTGAAAAACTGACCGGAATTCCGTCAACAACCCGAAATCCGAATACACTGGGGAAAATATTAAAACTCTAGACAATACTTAAAATGCACTATTTTCTATTTTCTATTTTCTATTCACTATTCACTATTCACTATTCACTTTTCACTTTCGTTTTCGTGTTAAATCGAGCAAACCGTTTATAATGGTCAAAGGATGAGCGGGATTGCCAGGAATATAGAGATCGATAGGATATTTATCCAGGAAACTTCGGTCAATGGCCGGGCTTCCATCAAATATCCCACCACTGATGGCATCCGTTCCAACCAGTACTATAATTTTAGGATCAGGAGTAGCATCGTAGCAAATCTGAAGAGCTTCGGCCATATTCTCAGTTATCGGTCCTGTAATTACAATTCCATCGGCATGGCGGGGCGAAGCTACAAACTCAATGCCAAATCGTCCCAGATCAAACTGTACGTTGTTTGATGCATTTAATTCCCATTCACAACTGTTGTCGCCACCTGCCGAAACCTGGCGCAATTTGAGGGAACGACCAAACAAACTGTGTAGTTCTTTCCGTACTTTATCCGGATTTACTGTCATCTGCTTTTCGTCACCTTCTTTAACAATAAGGCTTTTCCGCTCATTGACAGAAATCTTATAATCCGTTGTAAATGAAATCTTTTCAGGAAACCGCATCGCACATTCGCCGCAAAAAGTACATTTCCCAAGGTCGATACTAACCGGATTAACTGAAATTGCGTTAACCGGACAAAGTTCCTTCAACTCAATTTCATCCACTTTAACCATACTTATCACTGGCCTGCCATGAAAAATACCCGGCACTTTTGCTGTTGTAACATCAGGAATAAACTGCTTGCCCTGGTGGTAGAGGATTGAGAGGTTGTTGAACATTGCGGGTGAAATGGTTAAGGGTTAAGGGTTAATGGTGAGTAAGGAGTATGGAGTCGGGAGTCGGGAGTCGGGAGTCGGAAGTCGGTAGTCGGTAGTCGGGAGTCGGTAGTCGGGAGTCGGAAGTCGGTAGTCGGGAGTCGGAAGTCGGAAGTCGGAAGTCGGAAGTCGGGAGTCGGAAGTCGGGAGTCAGAAACCCTAAACCCCAACACCTAACCCCTAAATCCTTACAAATCATGCCCGCTGTAGGACAAATTAAAACTCTTATTACAGATCGGGAAATCAGAGATTTCATTATTTCTTACCGAAAGTGCCAGGGCCATCCAGTTGTGAAACGAAGGATCTTTTATTTTATAATGCTTTAATTCGCCGTTCGAACCGGTAATGGCACAATGGCAGATTTCGCCGCGCCAGCCTTCCACCAGTGAAATAGTTAACAAACCGGCTCCGGGAGATTTTAATGCTTTAATGTTCGTTGAATCCGAGGGTTCCGGAACATTTGCAATAAGTGTGCGCAGGTATTTCATGGATTGAAATACTTCCTTTCGTCGTATAGCAACACGTGAATATACATCGCCATGACGCTTTACGATTGGTTCGTGATTTAGTTCGGGATATAAGCTGTGCGGATGTGACAGCCTGATATCGCGTGTAACTCCGCTGGCACGGGCTGCCATACCAACGGCACCTATAGCCGATGCATCCTCAACCGAAACAACGCCGGTACGCTCAAACCGCGATAAGGCGCTTGGCATATTGAACAACTCTTTATTCATCTCGGTAAAATCGGGTTCGAAGGTATCAAGTACTTCGGAAAGCCTTTTGGCAAGGTCCTGAGTAAACGGAATTTTATTCTGGCCAGGGCGGATTAATCCTTTTGAAAGACGGTTACCACACCATTCCTGCATAAAATTCACAATTGGCGTACGTAACCTACCAAATACCGAACTGCCAAGCTGGTAGGCAATATCTGTACAAACCGCGCTTAAATCTCCGGTATGAATTGCGATACGTTCCAATTCCAAAGCAACTGTCCGGGTAAAATCGATATCACGCGAAGTTTCAAATCCACACAAACTTTCCCACACATGGGCAAAAGCGACAGAATGACCTATGGCTGTATCGCCAGCAATATTTTCGGCGAGTGTGGCTAATTGGTTAAGCTGTTTCTTTTCAAGGATCAATTTTTCAATTCCGCGATGCTGGTATCCTAATTGGATTTCAAGATGTAAAATCTGCTCGCCATTGCATATGAACCTGAAATGCCCCGGCTCAATAACTCCCGCGTGGATGGGTCCTACTCCTACCTCGTGAAGCTCCTCGCTATCAATGGAATAAAAAGGATAATTGGCCATAGTCTGACTTTTATCAAACCGATCGTGCGAATACCTTACCGGCTTTAACCACGGATGATCCGAATATTTTAAGCCGAAATTTTCGTGGATTTCACGCTCAAATTTCTCAAAGCACAAGTTTTTAGCGGTGAACGATGCCAGTTCCATATGGGTGTCAACCAAACAGGATGAAATATAAATCACGTGATCCAGGTCGCCGGCAATACAACAGATCAGTTTTATTTTTTCGTCATCCCTGTATCCAAAATAATTCACACAATGCCGCCCGGGACTTTCAACAACCATGCCCGTGTTTAAAACCAGGAAAGCATTGTACGAAACTTCAGGAATATCCGAAACCGGTACCGATTGATTGTTTTTTATGGTTAGGTAATGCATTGGTGGGGTTAGGATTTAGGGGTTGGGGGTTAGGGTTTATTCGTTATTCGTTATTCGTTATTCGTTATTCGTTATTCGTTATTCGTTATTCGTTATTCGTTATTCGTTATTCGTTATTCGTTATTCGTTATTCACTATTCGTTATTCGTTATTCGTTATTCGTTATTCGTTATTCGTTATTCGTTATTCGTTATTCGTTCCCTTCGACTACGCTCAGGGTAAAATTCGTTATTCGTTATTTCCCTTGCGTAAGAGACGCGAGCTTCGCGTCTCTATCCTACATTGGTAACAATTTTACACTTTCGTTCAGCATCTGAACAAATATCGCAGGTGGATTTAATCCCAGGTAAACGGCTGTTGCTAAAAGTATAAATTGAGAAAGCGATTCCCATGGACTGATTTTTTCGACATTGGAATCATCAAAACCTACGGCCGGGACAAAAAGCACTTTAAAGATGTTCTTTCCGAAAGCCCAGATGATCATTGTTAAAAGCAGCAAAACAACAATCAGGAGAATGATCTGTCCTGCGTCGAACAATGATTTGAAAATCAAAAACTCGCTGACAAATAGTCCCGAAGGCGGCATAGCAGTGGCGCTGATAAAACCCAGCAGAAGCACCATCGCGCCCGTAGTATTGTATTTAAAGTAATTTCCGATGTGGTAGATGCTTTTATCCTGGAAAACCCTGTAGAGCTGATTAAACTGGAAGAACAGGCTGGATTTTACAAACGCATGCAGAATAATATGAAGTATTGCCGCGTAATACCCGATTCCACCGGCGGCAACGCCAAGCATTACTATTCCCATATGCTCAATGCCGGAATAGGCAAACATGCGCTTGATATTTTTTACTTTCAACATGTATACCGTTGAAACAAAAAGTGACAGAAAAGCTGCTGAACCCACAACCAATTGAGCCCAATGCAGAAGCGGAGTATTAGCTATTACAATATAAAAGCGGAAAATCCCCACAAAACCAAGATTCATCAATACGGTTGCGAACAAAGCGCCTGCAGGAGCCGGAGCTTTATCTTTAGCATCGATACCGGCGGTAAACATGGGAACCAGTCCGAGTTTGGCTGTAAAACCAGTAAAAATAAAAAGGAAAGCCATTCTCAGCCAGACCGGGTTAAGCTCAGCTCTTCTGGCCAGCAGGTTTCTGAACGAAAGATCATCGGACCCGGCATGTTGCAACGAAAGACTCAGGAAAAGTATCCCGATAAAAATAAATGTAATGCTGATGGCACAGATAAAAACATATTTCCAGGTGCCTTCGAGCGCCAGCTTATTTCGGTGGTGATAAATCAGGGCAGAGGCACTCAGGGTAGTTATTTCCGTAAAAATCCAGGTAACTGCAATGTGATTTGAAAGGTATCCTGCACTGATAGCCATTATCAATAACACCATCGAAGCAAGATATATGGCACGGGTTGGCGGATTTTCGTGATGATTTTCAATATAGATATAACTGTGAATAAACGCGGGAATTGCAATAATACTCAATGTGATAAGCAAAATAACGCCAAGCGAATCGTACGAAAAATAAATCAGTTCGGTAGCGTCATAATGAAAGCAGGTATAAATTGTAAACAACGACTGCAACACCACGAAAAGGCCCGCCAATGAATAAACAAATATTTTATTCCTGCTGAAAAACAGGATTATGGCAATCGCAACCGCGCCTAACAGATAAACTCCAATCATCGTTTCCAGGTTTTCCCGATTAATAATCTTTTAAATTACTCAGCTGATCCACATCCACATCTTTAAAAACATCGCCAATCTTATTCAGGAAAATCCCGAGAATAAGCACACTGGCAAAAATATCAAGCATAATTCCCAGGTTCACCAGCATCGGCATTTCGTTACCAATTGCCAGGGACAGAACAAAAACACCATTTTCAATTACCATATAACCCATAACGTGTGTAATGATTTTACGCCTGGTGGCAATCAGGTAAAGTCCAAAAAACAAAGTTGAAAGCGCTACAACAAAAAATATTTTATCCAGGTTATCATCCTTTATCGTATTGGATATCAGTATTGTAATAACGACAATAAAGGTTGTAATTACCAATGAAACGAAGTTGGGGAGAAATGGCTCCGCTTCACGGGTAATGTTGTTCCGTTTAAGCAGGTAGCCCAGGAATATAGGCACTGCCAGCGACTTAAAAACAATGGTTTCGAGTAGGATAAAAATCAAATTGAGTGTGTCTATTTTGTTGAGTTGAAGGAAGACCACAAAAAATAAAATCACTCCTTGCAGGGCCAGCACTTTGATATAAGTCATCAGGCGATTGGCGATGGCCATATAAAAAAGTGTTATCAGGAAAGTAATTAACAGTACGTGTATCATTGTATCAAACTGTATTAAAGTATTTTACATGAATTTTTGAAGAATCAGAAGCACTCCAAAGAAAATCAGCAGGCTCACCGATGTAAGCGCCACAATAAACTGCGGATTATGGCTCATCCTGAACCTTGCCATAAACGATTCGATCAGCCCGATTGAAACCGCCATCAGGAATTGAATGGCAAAAAACGAAGGAATCGCGTATTGAAATGGTATTACACCTATGAATAAGTTAACGATCAACGCCCCGTAAATGGCAAATTTCAGGTAACCTGCGGTGAATATCAAGCCAAGATCGAAACCGCTGTTGTCCAATATCATAACTTCATGAATCATAGTCAGTTCAAGGTGGGTTTTCGGATCATCGATAGGCATACGGCTGCTTTCGATCATGGCAATCATCAGCAACACAAAAGTGGCCAGTGCAGCCAGCGCATAACTGATCTGGGAACCAATATGAAGAGCAGCAAATATTTCATGGAATGATGTATGTCCTGACAGTAAAGCCAGCGATCCCATCAAAATGAAGAAGGCAGGCTCAGCGAACATCGAATATAACGCTTCGCGGCTCGCGCCCATGCCTTCGAAACTGCTGCCGGTATCCATGGCTGCAATGATGCTGAAAAATTTTCCTAAAGCCAGTACATAAGCGAAAAAGATAAAGTCGCCGTTAAAACTCAATACTCCCCGCGATTGGCCAAAAGGAACAACCAGCATTGCCATAATAACGGTGGCAAAGTAAATTGTCGGCGCAATCTGAAATACAAAACTTGTAGTTTCGCTGTAAACCACGCCCTTGCGGAACAAGCGGATCACATCCCATATTGGCTGTAATATTCCGGGACCTTTCCGGCCGGAAGCCAGGCTCTTGGTACGGATAATAATTCCCGTAAAAAAGATGGCTGCTAGTACTATTAAGATTACACTCAGCATATTACAACTGTTTTAAAAATTCGATGAATGAATAGATACTCCGGGAAATTACCGGTAGACTTATAACTGCCAGGATAAAAAGCACGCCATACAAGATATAGAATTGCAGTTTCCCGTTGTTCAGGAATAAAAAGCGGCCCATAAATGACTTATTGAGTTTCAACGGACTGTCAATCAGTAGTTTTTCAATTTCATCATAAGGATGTGTATGATATTTTCCTTCGGAAGGAAACACACCGTGAATTTCCTCTTCATGTTTTCCAATCAGTAAAAACGGCGCGAACAGTTTACTGTAAGTTCGAACAAAAGAGCCTGCAGTATATTGTATTTTGGGTGTTGGCGCAACATAGCCACATCCCCAGGTTGGGCCTGTTGAAATTTTATGACGGCGCATTACTAATCTCCGGATTATAAAAACACTGAGTATAAGCAGGATAAGAATCCATGATGCTAAACTTATTGGTTGAATAGCGTTAAAAGCATTGACCTGGGCAGGATTCAGATCCAAAGAAACTGATCCCGTAAAAAGACTGACGGGTTGAGATAGCAAATTGATGAAATTCATAGGAAATAAGCCTATCAGCACAATGACAACAGCCAAAAGATACATCGGTAACAATTGTAAGAAAGGTACTTCCTTACATGAATGAGGTAGTTCACTTCTTGCAGAACCAAGGAAAACAACACCAAAAGCTTTTGTAAAACACAGCATAGCCAAACCACCAATCAAAGCCAATCCAGCTGTAGAAAAAATGGCAGCCAGCAACGGAAGCAATGATGCATCCGACAACCAATTGTAAAGTCCGGTATACATGATAAATTCCGAAACAAATCCATTAAACGGCGGAATTCCGCATATGGCAATGGCCGCGATCAGGAAGAGAGCTGCCGTTTGTGGCATTTTTTTTATTAATCCTCCCAGTTTCTCAACATCCATGGTATGTGTAGCCTGGTAAATATTTCCCGCCGCGTAAAACAACAAAGATTTGAAAAGCGAATGATTTAATGTGTGTAATAAAGCACCGGCAAAACCGAGAGTGGATAATACCTGGTTTCCGGTACCGATTCCGATACAGCCAATCCCTATGCCAATTCCGATTATGCCAATATTTTCAATGCTGTGATAAGCAAGCAGTTTTTTTAGGTTATGTTGAATGATAGCCAACATTACACCGTACAATCCGGAGATCAGCGAAACAATTAAAATTAGATATCCAACAGATGTGAAATCAGTTTTTACAACAAGCAACATCCTGAAAATTCCGAATATCCCGATTTTGATAATTACTCCCGACATCATTCCCGATACATGCGAAGGTGCAGCAGGATGAGCATACGGCAGCCATGTATGAAATGGAACAAATCCTGCTTTTATAGCAAATGCTATAAAAAATAAGATAAATAACATAAAGGAAGCCGTTGCCGGGATGGATGCCGAATAAGCTGTAATTGCTGCAAAATCATAACTCCCGGTTTTGGAAGACACCCATATAAAGCCAATCATCAGGAAGATGATGGAAAAATGGGCCTGAATCAGGTAATTGATGCCTGCTTTCAACGTTGCTATATGTTCATGCTCAAAAATAATCAGCAGGAAAGATGCAAGCGCCAGCATTTCCCATGCAATCAGAAAAACAAGGCTGTTCTGTATTACGCAAACACTCACAATTGCAGCGTGTTGAAACAGTAAGGATATGCTATGTAAGGTGAGATTGTTCGCCTGCCATTTATAGGCTTTCATGTAAAACAACCCGTAAAACCCACCTGTAACAAAAACAAGATTGATAATCAGCATAAACCAACCCGACAACGCATCGATACGTATCGGAATAGTACCGGTAACATAACTTCCTGGAAAATTGAAACTTATTGCATCACCTTGCAGGCTTTGCACGGCCAGGTAACCCGAAATCAATGCATTAACAAATAGCAATGAAAATGCAGCAATCCCTTTTCCATTCACTTTTAAAAAAGGAATGAGCAGCGTACCAGCTAATGGCACCAGGAGAAATGCTATTGCCAGGTTCATGACACAAAGTTAAATACGGTGAGTATAAAAATGGCCAGGATAAAAACAATACCATATAACACATACGATTGTATCCGGCCATTCTGGATAAAACTGAAATAATTTACCGAATAGTTCAACCGAGAAAGAACTGGATCAATCAGGTTACGTTCGATAAAATCATGATAATGTGAAACATAAGATCTTTTTTCCGGAAATATTTCACCAGGTTTTAACTCTTCGAAATGCTTATTTTCAATCAACAGAAAATTCAGGATTTTCCCCAGGGGCTTTGAGAATGATTTGCCCGTGTATTGAATCCTGCTTGTTGGAGCCGTATAGCCACAGCCCCAGGTTGCGTCAATTCGCTGTATGCGCTGCTTCATAACCAATGAACGAATAAGCCAAACCACAGTTACAACAGCAATCAGCAAAAATGAATACATGCTTATGCCCTGTATTGTGTTTGCGTATTCAATGATACCCGTCATATCAGCAGGTAAAGGATTCATCTGCATCAGCGCTGTTCCAATAATTTTAAGATAAAACTGGGGAATGAAGGCTACGCTTAGCATTATCGCAATTATAATATATTGAGGTACAAGCATCAGCTTTGATACTTCGTGTGGTTTGTGCTCAAGTTTTGTACGTGGCTGGCCCAGAAACAGTACACCGAAGGTTTTGGTAAAAGTAAGTACCGACAATCCTCCGATAACACTCAAGCCAGCCAGTGACAATACGAAAAGCAGTATCTGGCTAAGGTTGTTGGAATGAATTCCTTCGATCAGGCCAATATAAATTATAAATTCTGAAACAAAACCATTGAAAGGCGGAAGTCCGCCAATGGCCACAGCACCAACAAGAAAAATTGCAGCTGTTTTGGGCATGGACTTAATCAATCCGCCCAGGTGCTCCATATTCCGGGTATGGCATTGCTGAAATACTGATCCGGCTGAATAAAACAGCAAGGATTTAAACAAAGAATGATTCAAAACATGCAACAGGGCTCCGCCAAATCCGAGGAAGTACATGATTGCCGATCCATTTCCAATCCCAATCATTCCAATGCCAATTCCCATACCGATAATCCCAATATTTTCTATAGTACAATAAGCCAGCATCCGTTTGAAATCACGGTGCACCGAGGCATTCAGAATTCCGTAAATACCCGTTAATACGGATAGTGAAAGGATAATTTCACCTAAAAGGATAAAATCAGAATTCAGAAAAGTGATGATCCTGAATATGCCATAAATCCCAAGTTTTACAATTACTCCTGACATCACACCCGAAATATGTGAAGGCGCTGCCGGATGAGCATGTGGCAACCAGCTATGCAAAGGAATAAATCCAGCCTTAAGTCCAAACCCGACGAAAAACACCAGGAACAGCCAGGTATTGTTGTTCGATTGAAAAAAGCTGCGGATGGCTTCGAAACTAAATGAACCGGTCGAACTATACACCCAGATAAATCCGATAGTGAGAAAAACCACACTTATATGCATCTGAACCAGGTAGTTGATCCCGGCTTTCAGGGTTTGTGCATTATTATGATCGAAAATCACCAGCATCATCGATGTGAGCGACATCAGTTCCCAGGCCAGCAGAAAAGCGAAACCATTCTGAAGCATGCAAACCCATACCATTGAAAGATGAAACAGAATGTAAAGTGACCAGTGCAAAGTAAGTTTTGGTGCCGGGTTATTATAGACTTTCAGGTAGCCAATTCCATAAAATACGCCAGTTAAAGATGTAAAGTTTATAACCAGGATAAACCAGGCTGACAATCCATCTATTCGGATGGCAATATCGCCCATAAAAGTTCCTGCGAATATGGACAATTCAACTATCTGCCCGCTCAGGGCGGGAAAAGCCAGCCATGAAGTTATCAGTGAATTGATCACTACAGCAAATGCAGCTGTATATGCTTTATAATTCGAAGGGACAAAAAACAACGCAAAGATGGCAAGCAGCGTAACGATCCAACTCACATTAACCATTTCCATCATGACCGGTTGTTCTATGACCTTTTCAAAATATTCAAGCAAATTTAGGGAAAATATGCGGGCAGTAAGCCTGCAAATTAGAAAGTGTCGGTATAATCAATAAAATCAGTCAAATTCAAAATTTAGTTATAGTACAGATAAACAGACACTTGATATATCTACAACAGGTCATATGAAAAGATTGAATCGTGTTAAAAATATTGATTCCAGATACGATCCGGTGTTATAATTCAAAAGCCAAAAGGTAAAGGTTAAAGTAAAAGTAAAGGTTGGCAGTGAAATGAGGTCAACATATCTAAACTTAATCTTTACTTGTCGCTTCAGTCTAAGTTGACGAGTTACCCCAAACCCCGTGGGGGCTTAACGTTGACGAGCCATTTTTCATTTTTCACTTTTCACTTTTCACTTTTCACTTTAACCTTTGACCTTCCAGATTTCCTTATCTTCGCAAAATTAATTCCACAAATTCCAATGCCAACAACCCACTGGCTTAGCCGTACCGAACTTCTGATCGGGAAAGAAAAACTTTCCGCTTTGCGCGACAAACATGTGCTTGTGGCTGGTTTGGGTGGTGTAGGCGCCATGGCAGCTGAACAAATCTGCCGCGCCGGTGTAGGAATAATGACTATTATTGATGGCGACACAGTTCACCGAAGCAACCGCAACCGCCAGCTTCCTGCATTGGTAAGCACTGAAGGGATTTCGAAGACTGAAGTGATGGCGAAACGGCTCCTGGATATCAATCCCGAGCTCAAACTTACAATTTTGAACGAGTATATAAAAGACGAACGCACCCTGGAAATTCTGCAACAAGGCTACGATTATGTTGTGGATGCCATTGATACACTTTCGCCAAAAGTTTTCCTGCTTTATACGTGCGTGCAGTTAGGTTTGCCTGTAGTAAGCTCAATGGGCGCGGGTGGAAAGTTTGATCCTTCGCAGATTACTGTTGTAGATATTGATGATTCATACAATTGCAAATTGGCGTATTATATGCGAAAACGACTTCATAAAATGGGCGTCTGGAAAGGCATTAAAGTAGTTTTTTCACCAGAGGTTGTTGAACGGAGTTCCGTAATTCTGCAGGAAGGCGAATCCAATAAAAAATCCAACGTTGGGACTATTTCGTATATGCCGGCATTGTTTGGGTGTTACTGCGCGTCGGTGGTAATCCGCGATTTAGTGTCTGCACACCCGACAGGTGTCTGACACTGGAGCAAGTTAAAGAAGTTATTAGTTCCCTTCGGCTTCGCTCAGGGTAAAAATGGAAAATAGAAAATAGTCAGTAAATCCCGAAACTTTCGTTTTTCACTAACTATTCTCCGTTAATTATTTTCCATTTCCCGTGAACGACTGCGGCTGAAGGTGGGTGAGCAAAGCCGAACCCCCGAAGCCAGCCAAAGCAAACTATTTTCTATTTTTTTATCCTGCCTTTAGTCCTAAGGAACCATTTTCTATTTCTCTTTTCCCTTTCCCCTTTTCTATTTCCCATTTTCTATTTTCCATTTTCTATTTTCTATTTTTCCCATTTTCCCATTTTCTATTTTTCCCATTTCCCATTTTCTATTTTTCCCATTTCCCATTTTCTATTTTTCCCATTTTCTATTTTCTATTTTCTATTTTCCATTTCCCCAATTCCCCTTTTCCCAATTCCCTTTTTGTGTACCGACACCCTCCGGGTGCGCAGACACAAAATGTCCGAAATATTCCCACAAGAGAATATTTCGGACATCACAAAAAAAACAAATTCAGGATTTACCCAACTTCCTTTTCGCAGCGCACATCATACACTTTTCGGCCGGCATAAGCTGAAGCTAGAGTTAGTAAAATAAATATTCCATTTCCAACCGGAGCACCTGCTCCAACAGGTGTATTTGTACCGGATGGTGCAGATCCATTGTTAGGATGCGGAGGCGCTTGAGCAACTATTATTATAGGTGCTATCAGTAGAAAAGCTGCAATAAGTGTTACAATCAAATTCCGTTTCATATATTTTCGTTTTTAAAATCTTGTTTCTAAATAACAAAGCATGAAGATTGCCAGGAAAATTCTGCTTCAAAGTTCATTCGATTCTTGCTGATTTTTATTCTCCCAGTAATTTTTACATTATTTAACAAACACCTTCCTTACAAGTGAATTATCCTTTGAAATTACTTTTACTATATAATTTCCGCTTACCGGCAAACCTATTTCTGTTTTACCCTGTGCCTCTAATTTAGTTGCAATAAGTTGTCCTGCCAGATTATATATATAAATATCACCTCTAGCCTGGTCGGTAATATTTATAACAACAGCTTTATGATTGGAGTAAACAGCGGATAATGATTTTTGGGGTTCTTTAACTGAAGTGAAAGATACAAAGTGCAGTATAAACCGAATTTCATTTTCGCCCGGTTCGAAATTAAACGTATATGCATTAGTAATAAGATCGGTTAAAATTCCGGTTTTCGTATCTTCGAGAATTGCATAAGAAATATTGCGTAAGTCGGTTGCAGTAAGGGTATACGTTCCTGCAGAATCAGAACGGATGCCCAGAGGGACAGAACCTGTTTCAGACTGCAAAGCATTAATTGCCAATGGGGTGCTGCCAAGTGTGTATACCTGCGCATTACCTGAAACTTCGGAAAAGAATTTATGCGCATCGTAGTTGCCATCAAATTCAGAAGTAGCATCCAGTGCAAACCTTACAACGGCTTCATCCGTGAAACTGTTTCCCGATACCTGAAGCCGTATCAGATCGCTTATTCCTGAATTTTTATAGAAAGTTGTTGCAGTATGAACCCTGTCGGCATTAGCTATTGAAACCGCCCCACTGCTTTGTCCATCCGTTACCTGAACAAAGAAACCCTGGGCGGGAGCAATGTATTTTGAACTTGTACTTTCAGGAACGCCAACCCCACTATTATAAATAGCCCATCCTGAGTTATTTTCAATATAAATGGCTGTATTTACATTTGTTTTTCCAACTAAATCCCAATCAAGAACAGATGCGTAAGGATTTCCTATAAGGTTCCAGCCACGGTCTTCACCAGCAGCAGCGCGGGTAACATTAATCGCTGGCATTGCTCCGGTATTGAGCGGCCCGGCATAACTTACTATACTACCACCGTAGCCTTTAGCAGTTTCTGACCACAACGCAAAGCCACGGGCAGGAGCAAGTGATAAATCAAGTGCAGGAACATCCACAAAACCACCGGTTTCGGTATGTTGCTGCAGGTACTTGGTTTCGAATAACGAGGATGTTAATCCCGAAACCGGCGATGAAATAAAATGCCATGCGTTTGCCGACAAAAAGCTTTCGACGGTAGCATCAACACCGTTATTTTCAATTAAAGAACCATAACCGGATGGATTTGCTTTTACGATTAAACCTCCGGTTCCTGCCATATTGGTAAGGGTTCCGCTTACAGTGAGTGTACCTGAATAATCAACGGTAAGCAGGCCATCGGTTTCGATGGTTAGGTTGGTAACTACGGCTGCTGTGCCGATAACAGGATAGTTGGTTACGGCAGGGATGATAACTGTTTTATCCGAAGCAGGAACTACGTTTTCATTCCAGTTTTCAGGTTCGTTCCAATCTGTAGAAGTTGCCCCATTCCAGATATTGGCAGGTGTAGCACCCTGGTAACGCAGGTAAGGATAGCCGTTGTTGGTTGTTCCATTAATAGCCCAAACGCCGCTTGGTGAAAAATCCCAGCCAGTTGCAAGGAAAGTACCGACGGTTTTCATTTCGGCGGTGGTTTTGCCATGATCAAATAGCATACTGGCAGGTTGGCCGGTAGTTTCCATATCAAAAAAGCTGTCTGAACTATTTGCATTGAATTCATACCTCCCAACTAATCCACCTGTGGAAGTATAGATGCTATTCCCATACGTAAGAAAACCAGTAGCAAAACTTTTTTGAATACTCACATCGCCATTTGCCCAACCAATAAGACCGCCGATATACTGGGTATAACCATTATCAGCAGCTGTTACAGCACCTGTAGCATAACAATTTGTCATTACGGAACTCCCATCGAAAGCGCCAACCAGGCCACCAACAAATTGCGGAGAAGTAGGCGTAGCATTGTTGACAGTACAAGTTGAATAACAACGGTTTATAGGAGCCGCTAAATGGCCAACAAGTCCGCCAACATAACTACCAAGACCACCAGATACAATAGATACCGCACCTGTTGCATAACATTTATCCATCTGTATGGTAGTAGGTGTATTCCCCACACTCATAGAAGCAGCAAATGAACCAGCATACACATAACCTATAATATTAACATTGATTAGGCCTAGATTACTTATTATTCCGGTGGATACCACAGAAAAAAGTCCAACATAACCATTTGTAGGCCTGTTAATCGTTAAATTATTGATAGTATGTTCTTGCCCGTTGTACGAACCACGCAATTCATCAATGGGCATCCAGCCTTCTCCTGCCGCATAAACACCACCAAGATCAATATCGGCAGTTTGAATAAAATTACCATCCGTCATTGACATGGTAGTTGTGTAGTGCCTGACACAATTAAGTGCATCAGCATTTGCTACACGAAACGGATTACCGGTTGTGCCATCACCTATTGCAAATGCAGTATAAGTGGAAACTACAGCATTATATATACCTTCACTGTAATAGTTATTATTTACTGAATAAAATTTATAGTCATAATCGGTTGAAGAAGCTAAGTCTATATTGGTGTAACTTGTTCCGCTTGAGTTATATACAACAACACCGCTACCAATGGTATTCCCGCCTATGTATGTCTGGCCTTGTGTAGGTTCAGTCCAAGATTCATAGATATTTTTTCGTACAATCATTACATTGTGGCCTTGTTCATTTTTAATCCAGCTCAGATCAATGGAGGTGCTTGGGTTACTGCTGTTCTGCTGAGCCAATGCACTACCAACACCATTTATTACATCAACCTGAAAATAGTAAATTGGTTCTAACGTAGTTGCATTACTCCAGTCAATTGAGTTTGCATAATGAAATGGATCGAAAGATTCACCTTTAGACCGGCCAGCAAAATACCAGTATCCAGCCTGTGTAAACCGGAAATTACCAAAATCGGATCGTACACGTTTATTACTGCCACTACCATCTTCAAACCAATTAGCTGTTCTCCAGGTCCAGGTTGAAAGGTCAGTATAATCAGAACCAATACCAGCGTCCGATTGATACCAGGATGTCTGACCAAGCTCAAATTGAATGTGCCATGTACCAGTCGGATTTAATTGATCGCCAAGAAACTTTGTGGCTGCCGGCGTTCCACTTGTTAACATGTGCAAATAAATATCTCCGTTTGGAGCCTTCTGTGCAGTTGAAACAGACGCAACCAGCACTAATACTATGGACAAAAGCGAAATGTAGATTTTTCTCATAACCACCTCCTTTACAATAAATTTTGAATGAATGCATTTTGATGTAAATTTAATATATACCTGGTTTTATTGTATGCCAGGCTATATGCAAAAAAAATAACTATTGAATAGCTTAATTATATTAAAAACAAAAACCCAAATAACTTGATTGAACGGAATCGCTTTGATATCTAAGGTTTTATGAGTAGAAACCTTGCAGGTATACAGGCACAAAAACTGCCCGAAACACTCCTGGGAAACGAGTTTTCGGGCAGAAATAATTTAATATAGCCTCGATTTAATGAAAAAAAAGTTTACTGCTGAGTTTCCAAAGCGATAATTTTTCTTTGCTCTGAATTATTTTACAGTTTTACTATCCGTTCCACTTTTTGCTGATTATTTACATAGGTTACCCGTAAAAAATACATTCCGCCCGGAATGCCTGAAAGTGACAAAACAGATTGATTTCCGAATGTCCTGACAACATTTCCGTACAAACTCATAAGTTCAACTTTTTTTATTGCCACGGCTGAACGGATTATAAGTTTATCCGTAGCCGGATTCGGGAATACATCCAACGCAATATTTTCAACAGATGGGATATCTGTAACAAGGCACTCTGAGGTTGCAACGGTGTATTTCCCTCCCAAAATTCCTGTTGTGGTAAAACAGGTATTTGCAGTAACACCGGTTACATCTACCGACTGGATTCCGCTTCCATTACTGAACACCAGGTTAACAGAAGGAATTGTACCGTTAAAAGTATAGGAATACCAGCCATCAGTCCCTGCGGTAATGGCTGTTCCCGGCCATGCTCCCAGCTGCGCGGTAGAAGTTCCCGTCCATGCGTAAAAAAATACAGAACTCCATATATCCGGTTTCTGGAATTTTATTGTAATTCCGGTAGGTTGCACGGTATAATAGGTATTGGTTGAAACAGCAGATGCCACGCCTGAATTATCAATTGCTATTGCTTTTAGTGTAGTCTGATCCTGGGTTATGGCAACCGTTCCTCCTGATGATATCATTGTTGATGCAGTTGTCGGAGTGGTTCCATCCAGCGTGTAATAAATGGATACAGGTTCAGTTGATCCTGTTGCAGTTAAGGTTACAGTAGTACCTCCTTCATAATAACCACCAACGGGAGAAACCGTGAGTGTAGTACCCGAACTTGTGCCGTTGCCGACCCAGGTATGAAAAATATACGATCTGGCAACATTTCCTTTGGTATCAATGGCTTCGACATAATAATCCACCAGCTTACTTTTTATTCCCGTAACCTGGGCTGAATATTCATTCGCTTTGTACAGCGGAGCTAAACTGGTAAGATTAGGAATAACGTTTTTTGTCATCGGCAGCTCCACCCAGTCATTTACTTCGGAGCCACTGGCATAGGTTTCATTCTGATTGCTGGCAACCGGGTTTGTTCCGTCTTTATCGGTTCTGTATTTTAATTTTACCGACGTCAATCCACTGATATCGAATACATAAGTCCAGATTGTAAAATCGGAAGGCTTATAGGTTAACCATTCTGTTTCGCCCGGATTGTAGGGTTCGCGTTGAAGATGGTAAATGGATGGAGGAGTTTCGTCGCTCCCGGAGTTCACTACATTGAGTGCTTTAGAAACAGCCAGGTTGGATGCGCGGGTAGGATGCGAATCCCAGTCTTCGGTACCATCCCAATACCAGTAACAGCTTGTTTCACCTAAAGCCAGGTAATTAAAGGCTGTTTTTGTATCCTCGGATAAGGCATTTATCTGCTGTGCAGTTTTTACGATATTGGATGCTGCTGTTATAACGCCCCAGCTATTCCGGTCGGGACTGTAACTGGATGATAAAGTGGTTCCGTTCAGGCTATATGTTCCCGGGTCACCGTTCCATTTTAAAAACTCCGGGTCGGAACCTGCGCCATACCAGCTACCGGCTTCAACATGAATTACATCATCAGCGGCCGGTGGAAACTGGTCCAGGTAATCCTGCACGGTAGTACATACAAAACGCGAAGGATTTGCCTGTAACCAACTCACAAAGCTGTCAAAGTTTGAGCCGTAATAGCCGGAAGTTCCACCGCCGTAGTTATCCCCGTCGTGATGCAGGAGAATGATTATGGGATGTTCAGGATCGGTATTATAACTTTCGAGCTGGCTCATGCATAAATCGTACTGCAAGGCGCCAAACCCGCCCCGGCCATCTTCATTTCCATAGAGTAAGGAAGCAGGCATGGCAATCATCCTGTATTCCTTGCCGGTATTGGGATCTACATATTTCATCCAATGCGGACGATGCCCCCAGGCGGCTGAAATTTTACCCGGTGCATAAAGGTCGGTAAGTTTAACCCAATCGCCGGGATCAGCATTTAACTGATCCGCTTTGTTAGGTTCAACGATGCCAAAGTTCTTGTCGTAAGGCAATCCGGTAGATGTACGGTCGAAGTGCGAATTATCAACCATCACCCATTGAAAACCTTCTTTAACAAGAGAAGGGATCATATGTTCCTCAAACGCATTTTCCGGCGGAAAGAATCCTTTTGAATAAGGCATGCCAGGGAAATTAACAGCAAACGCATTCTTGTGTTTCTGTATCTGGTATTCTATATCCGAACTGTCGATCAGAGGCATAAGCGGGTGATAATATCCAAAACCGACCATATCCAGGCGCTGATGTCCCAGGGATGTCTTTTTTGAAATCATACTGGTCCAGTTCTGCTTCCAGTTGCCAAATGCCATTCCATTCGCTTCCAGCACGTTGAGATCTTCAATCAACGAACCCGAAAAGCTTACCTGTGCCCCGGCATGATCAAAACCAGTAAGTTTATTCACCGCTCCCGGCGCGTAGTTTGTATACGGCCCGGTGCGCGATGTAAATACATCCAGCAGATTATAACTCATCCTGTTGGCATCAATAGTTTGTTTCACCGTTTCGCCCGGCCAGTAAACAGGCTGGTGCATATGCCATTGAAAAGCAATATAAATAGGAGGTTTGGTGGCTATGGCCGAAATAGTAACAACGGCAGAAAAGTAAAGGAGAAAAATATTTTTTTTCATGGAAGAGGTAGTGTTTAACTAAGTTATACCAGCGTTCAAAGAGTTTTATAATTTGAGAAGGTCAAAGTTAAGGGTTTCGTTTGAGATTTGGAAATTGGGAATTAAAGATTATGGGTACCCCAAAACCCCTGAATGAACAGTGTCTGCACACCCGCAGGGTGTCTGACACTGGAGCAAGTTAAAGAAGTTATTAGTTCCCTTCGGCTTCGCTCAGGGTAAAAATGGAAAATAGAAAATAGTCAGTAAATCCCGAAACTTGCGTTTTTCACTAACTATTCTCCGTTAATTATTTTCCATTTCCCGTGAACGACTGCGGCTGAAGGTGGGTAAGCGAAGCGGAACCCCCGAAGCC
>JAURYB010000054.1 GCA_030654075.1 Bacteroidales bacterium
CAGGAATGTTGTAAAATAAATTAGTTATAAGGATGCCAATACCTCATCAAGCATCTCTAGCTGTAATTTATGCTTCGCAGGATTTAACTTTTTTAGCATGTTAATATTTAATAATTTCCATTGAACCCCTGGAAAATTGCTGAAATCATAAGGAAACCATGAGGGTTCACCAAGAAAGAAACTTCGTAAAAATGATCTGTCCTGATCGGTCATGTTTTTACAAACAGCATCAATCAGTTTATTGCGGGTGGCGTCAAACTGTTCATATGTAAATACCTGATCTGTCATGCCTCCGAATTGAGTTTCTAAAACACTGCGATGATCAGGTCGCGATGGATTAAGCAATTCCTGAAAAGGTCTTTTGCTGCTAAGCATACAGAAAATGACCCCTGTTTTCAATTCGTCACTATATGCTGTTTCATCCAGAAGGTTCCTGATGTCAAATAAATCCCGCGGGTGCTGCCTGTCGAGGGCTGCTAGAATTTTACCCCCATATAGCTGACCGAATGGAACTACCTGGATCTGGCAATACATTTCAAACAGTTCCTGCGCTTTAGGGCAAAGGTTTAAAATAATCGGTTTACCATATAGGTAAGATATTATTTTGATGTGCTGGGATATATAACCACTTGAAGTAAAATCTTTTTATTGCTTTTAATTTCGTCCTTTTGTCTTGATACAAAAGGACCAACTTAGTGAAACGATCTCATGCGCACCTTTAAAAATAAGCAATACGCGCATAAAAGATCAAGGCTTAATATAAATTTTAAACATCTGTACGCTTCGGTAAAGGCTCGCAAAACAAGGCTTGACACAGTTGAACAACATCCTTACAGCACGTGAAGCTGGTGTTTTGCTACACACATGCCCACGCATTTTACCTTCAGCTTCCGCCTCAGGCGGATTTAAAATTTATCTTAGGCCGGTCCCTACACCCTATAAATTGTGTTCATGAGCCAAACCGATGTTCCTCATGATGCCGTAAGGAAATACTTTCTTAGAAGGGACCGGCCTCAGAAAAATATGTTAGCGATTCTTGACGGAGGTATGTGCGGATGGCATGTGCGTAGCAATACACAGCAACGACAAATGTTTTGATTTGCACTAAACTTTCATGCCTTGTATTGCGAGATAATACCTCCGGATTAGAACCGCAACATATTTTTCGAAAGCCTTGATTTTTTGTTACTTTTTGATCAAGCAAAAAGTAAGAAAAATAATATTCAATTCGAGATTAACAAAAACATTCAGATTTGTTTAAAATATCTTAAATCAAAATTTGTTGCCAGCACATCAAAATATTATTTAGCCGAAAATGGGCTTCTGAAGGTGAATATTCCGAAAAAAGAAGAAGCTAAACCGAAACCAATGAAACAGATTGAGGTTTCATAAAACACAGCCGGCTACAAGCCGGCTGTATTGTGTTCGCGAATTTGTGATTGCATTCAACCTTTACAATATTTAAGACTACAATGCCAGCAATATACATTGTATTTAAAAGTTTTTCTCATTTTTGAAATCCAGCTATCAAACAAATTTTATTTCTGTACATTTGTTCTTGTGGAGGCTTATTGATTTATAAAATCTGAAACCGCAAGAAACATTCCGGGCTTATCCACTCAGAATCATTTTCGTAAAGTAGTATTTGCAATGACTAAAAATAATTTGAGTATGAACCTGATTTACAGGGTAATATGTATTTTGTTCATAAGTGCCTTATCAATTAATTTGGCTTTTCCTCAGCAGGTGTGGCCTTCGTATCCCATTGGCCCCGTTCCGTTTACATCAGTACATGTAAATGATAATTTCTGGGCGCCACGCATCCGTACAAACCATGAGATTACCATTCCTATTGCCATTCAGAAATGCAGGGAAACAGGCCGGATTAAAAACTTTAAAATAGCCGGTAAGCTCGAAAAAGGAGCTTTCTGTTCTCTTTTTCCTTTCGATGATTCGGATATTTATAAAATTATTGAAGGTGCCAGTTTCACTTTGCAAACCACTCCCGATCCAAACCTCGCACTTTCCATTGACACACTCATTTATTACATAAGCCTCGCCCAGGAACCTGATGGTTATCTTTTTACCAACCGGACTATCGATTCAACCAAACTTCATGATTGGGTTGGAAAAAAACGCTGGGAAAAAGATCCTGAGCTTAGCCACGAGTTATACAATCTCGGCCATTTGTACGAAGCTGCCGTTGCTCATTACCTGGCTACCGGCAAACGTTCGCTTCTGGATATTGCCATTAAAAGCGCCAACCTGGTTTACAGCGATTTTATCGGCAAACAGTTGCCATATTATCCTGGTCACCAGGTAATTGAAATGGGATTAGTAAAACTTTACGGCGCTACCGGTGAAAAAAAATACCTGGAACTGGCGCAGTATATGCTCGATATCCGCCATGGCGGTGACGAATATAACCAGGCACAAAAACCTGTTGTTGAACAGGATAAAATTGTCGGACATGCGGTAAGGGCTACGTATATGTATTCCGGAATGGCCGACCTGGCCGCAATTAATAACAATACCGCGTACACGAATGTTTTAACCAAAATATGGGATGATCTGATCACAACCAAGTATTATATTACAGGTGGAATTGGTTCGGGCGGAAACAACGAAGGATTTGGTGAACCCTATTATTTGCCTAATATGTCGGCCTATTGCGAAACCTGTGCTTCCATCGGAAATGTGTACTGGAACTACCGTATGTTTTTGCTTAAAGGGGAATCGAAATACATGGATGTGCTTGAGCGCAGCCTTTATAATGGATTACTTTCGGGAGTTTCGCTGAGCGGCGATCATTTTTTCTATCCGAATGTGCTTGAGTCACGGGGCCAGCATCAGCGCTCGCCATGGTTTGGATGTGCCTGTTGCCCAAGCAATGTTTGTCGTTTTCTGCCATCTATTCCGGGATATATTTATGCGCATGATAAATCTGCAATCTACCTGAATTTATACATTCAGAATCAATCCGATATTGATTTCAACGGAAGTAAAACCCAGATCATACAAACCACTGATTATCCCTGGAGCGGAAAAATTACCGTTACGGTTAATCCTTCAGATATAAAGGATTTTTCTGTTGCTCTTCGTATTCCGGGCTGGGCCAGCGGCGAGGTTGTTCCTAGTGATTTGTATCATTTTCTGCCTGATGTAAATGCACCTTTCACCATTACGGTAAACGGAGTTCCTGCAAAATACGTGATGAAAAAAGGCTATGCCGTTATTGAAAACACCTGGAAAAACGGTGATAAAATTGAGCTAAATCTTCCAATGCCTGTCAGGAAAGTTGGCGCAAATCCATTGGTTGCAGCCGATCGCGATAAAGTTGCTTTGCAGCGTGGCCCATTGGTTTATTGCCTCGAATGGCCTGATAATAAAGACGGTCATGTTTTAAACCTGGTATTTGATCCAAAATCTGAACCTGAAGCTACGTTTAAACCACAGTTATTAAATGGCGTTGAAGTAATAACAGGGCAGGCAACTTCTTTAAAACAGGATGAAAGCGGAACCCAGGTTACCGGGAATGAAACTTTTACAGCCATTCCCTATTACGCCTGGGCAAACCGCGGCGCAGGAGAAATGGAAGTTTGGCTGGCAACAAAAGCAACTGCGGCCCGACCTTTATCAAAACCAACAATTGCAAGTAAAAGCAAAGTTAGCGGATCTGTGGATGGCAATCTTCTGACATCTGTTAACGATCTTGATCTTCCGGCTAATTCCAACGATCACGACGTACTTTATTTCCATTGGTGGCCTAACAAGGATACAGTCGAATGGATTCAATATGATTTTGATGTAAAAACACAGGTCTCGGAATGTTCGGTTTACTGGTTTGATGATGGCCCCTGGGGTGGTTGCCGTATTCCGGAATCGTGGAGAATCCTTTATAAATCAGGGAATAAGTGGATTCCGGTTAAAGCGGCCGGCAATTATACGGTAAATAAAGATGAATTAAATACAGTAAAGTTTAAAACAGTAGCTACAAAAGCTCTCCGGCTTGAGGTTAATTTACCCAAAAAGTTTTCTGCCGGTATTTTTGAATGGTCTGTAAAATAATTTGAAAAGTCGAAGGGAGGCCATTAAGCCTGTATCAAAAGTGTGGCAGGAATAAATGTCGAATAAGTTATAAAACTTCAAATCATGAAAAAACAAACCTTATTGCTTCTGATCCTTCTGCTGGTTCTACAAACCGGTTTCGCACAGGTACTTGCACCTGTTGTAAAGCTTCATCCGGGCTTTGATTATACCCGTTTAGCTCAGATTGATTCCATTTCAAACCAGTATGTGAAAAACAATTGGTTGGTAGGATCAGTCGTATTGGTTGTTAAGGACAACCAGGTTGTCTATTATAAAGGTCAGGGATACGCTGACGCCGCAAGTAAAAAAGCGATGCCGGCTGATGCCATTTTCCGGATTATGAGCCAAACCAAAGCTATTACGAGCCTGGGAATTCTCCAGTTATTTGAAAAGGGGAAATTTGGCCTTGACCAAAACATTTCCGATTTTATTCCTGAGTTTAAAAATCCTGAAGTCCTTAAAGATTTCAATCCGGCAGATTCAAGTTATACAACTGTTCCTGCCAAACGTGAAATCACATTTCGTGATTTATTGACACACACTTCGGGCATTGACTATGCCGCAATTGGTTCGGATAAAATGACGGCTATTTATGCAAAAGCTGGGATTCCTTCGGGCTTAGGCCTTTTCAATATCAGCCTGCTGGATGCAATGAAAAAATTAGGAACGCTTCCCCTTGTTCACCAGCCGGGTGAAAAATTTACCTACGGACTGAATTCTGATTTATTGGGTTGCCTGATTGAAGTCATTAGTGGAAAAAGTTTGGAAGCATACTGTAACGAAAATATCTTTTTGCCGCTTGGAATGAAAGATACCTATTTCAATGTTCCCGCTGCGAAAGCTGGGCGAATGCCAACGGTTTATACTGAAAATGATCAGAATCAGATAGTTCCCTGGTCACCCACATTCCGCAACCTGAATCCAAATTATCCGCTTGTCCCAAAATCCTTTTTCTCGGGCGGTGCCGGTTTATCGTCAACGGCATATGATTATGCTATTTTCCTGCAAATGATTCTGAATGGAGGAAGTTATAACGGCAAGCAAATTTTAGGTCGCCGCACGGCTGAACTTATGATAAGCCCGCAACTGGATGATAAAATGTTTGGTGACGACAATTTCGGTCTCGGATTTTTGATTACTTCCGAAAAATCAGCAAACTTGAATATGCGAAGCAAAGGCTCCTTTTCATGGGGCGGATATTACGGCACCACGTATTGGGCTGATCCCAGGGAAAAGCTTATTTGCCTGATCATGACCCAGCACACTCCAAATTCACATGGCGATTATGGAAGGAAAATTGAAAATGTGATTTATGGCAGTTTGAAATAAACATGTAAGCATGTACAATAGAGTCTGAAGTTTTATGAATTTCAGAAAGGAGTGATTATCTGGGATGTCTGATAAAATTAGAAAAAATAAAGCATACAGCCCCGGGGTGAAAAATATTCCGGGGCTCTGTTTTATATAATATTGTCTATACCTTTAACCCTTTGTAACTCAATCTCAAAATTTATGAAGAATTTATTATGCTTGCTTGCCTTAGGTATAACATTATCATTACAGGCTCAAACTCCGAAAGGGGAAAGTATAAATCTGAATCAAAAGTGGAGGTTTATTCAGGGTGATAATATAGCTTACGCCAAGCCTGGCTTCGATGACGCAGGCTGGAAAACCATTCAAACAGACAGGACATGGGAAGAGTCGGGTTACGAAAAATATGATGGATATGCCTGGTTTCGAATAAAAGTCATTATTCCATTAAAACTCAAACAATCTGCTTTCCTTAAGGATAGCCTCAGGATTTACCTTGGAAAGATCGATGATTTTGACCAGGTTTTTCTCAACGGGTCTCTTATTGGTATAAATGGGAAGAATGTTTCTGCTCGAACGGTTCCTGATACTATGTTTAAAGCAGGAACACAAAGTTACTGGGATGTTGAAAGACCGTATTCAATTTCAGCCAGCGACCCCAGGATAAAATGGGACCAGGAAAATGTAATTGCGGTACGCGTCTTCGATTGGAACGGAGGAGGTGGTATGTATTCGGGTGACCAGGCAATTACTATGATTAAAGTATCTGATTATCTTGCTATTGAAAATAATATTTCGCCATATAAATTTGTAAATGACAATCTGAAAAAGACCATTAATCTGCGAAATACATCCGCGTCGTATACGATTGAAGGTGACTTTTCAATCAGAGCCATAAACAAGCTGACAGGCGAAGAAATTTATAAGAACGAAATTTTAAATATTGCGCTCAAACCCTTTCAAAAACAGGTATTGGATATACAAATTAAAAAACCTGATCAATCCGCGCTCATCACATACAGTTTCGATTTTACAAAAGCAGGAACGAAGATTTACGTTACCGATGAAACTCCTTACATAACTACTCCTTTACCATCTGCTTTGCCACGCATTAATGGAGCATCCGTAACTGCCGCTCGTCCGGGGAAACCATTTTTATTTACTATTCCTGCTTCCGGCGACCGCCCAATGACTTTTGAAGCATTGAATTTACCTAAAGGCCTTAACCTGGATCCTAACTCAGGAATCATTTCCGGAAAGGTTGATTTAAAGGGTGAATATAAAGTGGTGTTAAAAGCAAAAAACGAAAAAGGTGTTGATTCAAGAGAGCTGACTATATCCATTGGCGACAGAATCTGTCTTACTCCTCCTATGGGATGGAATAGCTGGAACTGCTGGGGATTGGCGGTTGACGAACAGAAAGTGATCGCAAGCGCTCACACATACCTGAATAAAGGTCTGATGAATCATGGCTGGACCTATGTGAATATTGATGACGGCTGGGAAATCCGTGGTGATCTGAACCCGAAACGCGACCCAGAAGGCAACATTCTTACCAACGAAAAATTTCCTGACATGAAACGCCTGGGCGACAGTATTCATGCTCTTGGATTAAAATTTGGAATTTACAGCTCGCCTGGTCCACTTACCTGCGGCGGTTATACAGCCAGCTACCAGCATGAAGAGCAGGATGCCAGGTCATATGCATCTTGGGGAATTGATTACCTGAAATACGACTGGTGTTCTTATGGTAACATTGCAAAAGATGCCACGCTTGCCGAATACAAGAAACCATATTTTGTAATGCGCGATGCGCTAAATAAAGTTGATCGCGATATTGTTTATAGCTTGTGCCAGTATGGAATGGGCGATGTATGGAAATGGGGTGACGAAGTAGGAGGGAACCTCTGGCGCACCACCGGCGATATAACTGATACATGGGAAAGTCTTCGGGAAATCGGGTTCGGGCAGGTTAAAAACCAACCTTATGCCAAACCCGGAAACTGGAACGATCCGGATATGCTTATTGTCGGTTGGGTAGGCTGGGGACCAAGTCTGCATCCCACCAGGCTTACGCCGGATGAACAATATACTCACATTTCCCTTTGGTGCCTGCTTTCGGCCCCGTTACTTATAGGCTGCGACCTTCAGCGCCTGGATGAGTTTACACTTAACCTGTTAACCAATGATGAAGTAATTGCTCTTAACCAGGATCCGCTGGGAAGCCAGGCAAAACAAACTTTAGTGGACGGTGATATTCAGGTATGGGTAAAAGAAATGGCTGACGGATCAAAAGCTTTTGGTGTTTTTAACCTTGGAGGGAAAACCGCTAACTTTATTCTGGAACCTGAAAAAGCCGGGCTGAAACCCGGAGGAGAACTCCGTGACCTTTGGCGGCAAAAATCAATGGGAAAAGCCGGAAATTTAATATCGGTAGCTATTCCATCACATGGTGTGATGTTATATAAATTAAAATAAACTTACGTAAGAAACCTTTTTCATGAAGAATAAAATTTTCCGGATCCTACTTATTCCGGCATTTGCCATCTTTTTTTCACAATATACTTTTTCACAAAAAGTATTCACTCCCGCTGATTACGAACAGGCTGATTCCCTGGCTGATCTCTTTAACAAGAAAGTGTTTCACTCCGTTCAGAAAGTAAATTGGGTGAAAGACAAGCCGGTATTCTGGTATTCAACCTTAACGATGAATGGAAAAGAATTCTGGACTGTGAATGCGGAAAGGCTTACTAAAGAGAGAATTTTTAAAACAGATTCTTTGCTTCTACAGCTTACGGACATGACTAAAAAACCAGTTAAAAACGAGGATTTTTCACCGGTACACCCGAAACTTTCCGGTGATGCAAATCTGTTTACATTTCAGATGGATACTATGCTATTTGCATGGGACAGGTCAAAAAAAGAATTGAAACTGACAGGATCCAAACCTGTGGACAAACCCGAAGGATACTGGGGCGAAAGGGCAGAGGATCACACTGGTCCGCCGGTAAAATCGCCGGATGGTAATTGGATCGCTTTTATTCGTGAAAACAATGTTTTTGTAAAGGACTCACTGGGTAAAACCCAGGTTCAGCTGAGTTTTGATGGCTCTGTGGGCGATTATTATTCAGCTGAATTATTCTGGTCGCCGGACTCGAAGAAACTGGCCGGGACAAAAGTTCGTGCTGAAATACCACATTACATTTATTTCGTTGAATCATCACCTTCCGACCAGCTTCAGCCCAAACTCCAGAAACGCTTTTATCCAAAAGCCGGCGATGCATTGCCAATCAGCAGCCCGGTGCTTTTTGACATAGAAGAAAAAAAACAGATTGAAGTAGATGGAACGCCTTTTCTGAACCAGTTTACAATGGGCAACCTGGAGTGGCGTAAAGATAACCGGGCTTTTACTTTTGAGTTTAATCAGCGCGGTCATCAGCGGTACCAGGTAGTTGAGGTCAACGCTGCTTCAGGGGATTGTAAAGTGTTGATTGACGAAAAATCGAAAACATTTATAGATTACAGCAGCAAACTTTCGAGGCATGATGTTGACGATGGCAGGGAAATTATCTGGACTTCGGAACGCGACGGCTGGAACCATATGTATTTGTATAATGGTTTTGGAATTCTGACAGGCCAGATTACCAGCGGTGAATGGGTAGTGCGTGATGTCGTAAAAGTTTTTGATTCAACCCGCCAGATTATATTTACCGCAAGCGGAAAAAATCCCGGCGAAGATCCTTACCAGGTTCATTATTACCGAACTGATTTCGAAGGTGCTAATATGAAGGAACTTACCCCTTTGCCTGCAAATCACCAGGCTGAATTTTCGACTGATTACAGGTTTATGACCGACATTTATTCCCGTGTGGATATGCCTCCGACCACCGTGCTTCGCGATGCCGTTACCGGAAAAATATTGTTGATCGTTGAGCAGGCTGATATCAGCGATCTGAAGAGTATCGGGTGGAAGTTGCCGGAAGTTTTCTCGGCCAAAGGCCGCGATGGAATTACCGATATATGGGGAATGATCTATCGCCCGACGAGTTTTGATTCTACTAAAAAATATCCCATCATCGAATATATCTATGCCGGACCTCATAGTTCATTTGTCCCTAAAAATTTCAGTGCTTCTTACAGAACCTATGCTGCTTTGGCAGAACTTGGATTTATTGTAGTACAGATAGATGGCATGGGAACATCAAACCGTTCAAAAGCCTTTCACGATGTATGCTGGCGCAACCTGAAAGATGCCGGATTTCCCGACAGGATTCTGTGGATAAAAGCTGCAGCACGAAAATATGCGTATATGGATACCACTCGTGTCGGCATTTTCGGCGGCTCAGCCGGAGGGCAGAGTTCTACCGGGGCGTTGTTGTTTCACCCTGATTTTTACAAAGCCGCAGTTTCATCCTGCGGTTGTCACGATAACCGTATGGACAAAATATGGTGGAACGAGCAATGGATGGGTTACCCTGTGGGACCGTGGTATGCAGACAATTCAAATGTTACCAATGCCCATTTTCTTAAAGGAAACCTTATGTTGCTGGTTGGCGAACTGGACGATAATGTGGATCCGGCTTCAACCATTCAACTCTGTGATGCACTTATAAAAGCCGACAAAGATTTTGAACTCGTAATGCTTCCGGGCATGAACCACACCGGTGGCGGGAAATACGGCGAACGCAAACGAAGGGATTTCTTTGTAAAAAACCTTTTAAATGCTATACCACCGGTTTGGAATGAAGAATAAAATATAGCAAGCCAAAATAGAATAGAGTTATGAACCTGATAAAATTACTTGTAACGATTACCATGCTGGTTGCCTTGGTTTCACTGGCCTCTTTTGCACAAAAGCAAAACTTCACTGGTTTGTATACAGGTAACCGGGTACCGCTTGTTCAGCAACAATATATTCCACTGCCATTGGGAAGTATAAAACCTGCCGGCCATTTACTCAATATGCTTGAACTCCAGCGCGATGGGCTAACCGGGAATCTCGATAGCATCTACAAATTGGTTTGTGGTTCGGATAACGGATGGCTCGGTGGCACCGGCGATTGCTGGGAACGTGGACCTTACTGGATCGACGGACTTGTTCCCCTGGCATATATTCTCGACGATTCAAAACTGAAAGCAAAAGTTCAGAAATGGATAGAATGGTCAATCGAAAATCAGCGTCCGGATGGATATTTTGGTCCGTATCCCAATAAAGAAGATACTCCTAAAATCAAAGGAACCCAACAAGCCAAAAGCGAAGACTGGTGGCCTAAAATGGTGATGCTGAAAGCGATGCAGCAGTATTATTCAGCTACAGGCGACGAGCGGATTATCAAACTAATGACGAATTATTTTAAGTACCAGCTTAAAATGCTTCCGCAGTTCCCGTTAAACAACTGGACCTGGTGGGCACAGCAGCGCGGAGGTGATAACCTGCAGATTGTGCTTTGGCTTTATAATATTACCGGCGATAAATTCCTGCTCGAACTGGGTGAACTGATCCACAAGCAGACATCCGACTGGACGACCATCTTCACTGGCAACACTTTGCGCAAAGCCAATCCGTATGCAGACCTTCATTGTGTGAATGTTGCCCAGGGATTAAAGGAGCCTGTAATGTATTTCCAGTTGAACGGGGATAAAAAATACAAAAAGGCCGTTCGCGAAGGACTTGATGCGCTGCGCGATGTTCATGGTTTTGTAAACGGAATGTATGGCGGTGACGAAATGCTGCATGGCAATGATCCTACACAAGGTTCGGAGTTTTGTTCGGCTGTCGAAATGATGTATTCGTTCGAAAGTATGCTACCGGTAACCGGCGATCTGTATTATGCCGATTACCTCGAAAAAATAGCTTACAATGTATTACCAACGCAGGCCGACGATAAATTTCTGAGGAAGCAGTATTACCAGCAGGTGAACCAGGTTCTTGCAACAGCCGACTACCGCCATTTTGACTGTAATTACCTGACCGGAAATGTTTTCGGCACTACAACCGGGTATCCTTGCTGTCTTACCAATATGCACCAGGGCTGGCCTAAATTTGTTCAAAATCTGTGGTATGCCACGGCTGATAAAGGTCTGGCTGCGTTGGTTTATGGTCCTTCCAGCGTGAAAGCTAAAGTTGGCAACGGGGTGGAGGTAGAGTTTACCGAAAAAACAGATTATCCTTTTTCTGACAGGATCGAATTCACATGCAAAATTAAAAAGCCAGCTAAATTCCCTTTGCACCTTCGCATTCCATCGTGGTGTGCCGAAGCCCGGATAAGCAGCAAAACGGAAATAATTCAAAAAGTTAAAGGTGGTGAAGTCGCTGTGATTGATCGTGAATGGAAAGACGGAGATGTAATTGTGCTTGAGCTTCCTATGCAAATAAAGCTTTCGCGCTGGTTCGAAAATTCATTGGGAGTTGAGCGAGGCCCGTTGGTTTACGCACTCAAAGTTGAAGAAGACTGGAAAGAGCGCAAAACGTCCGACAGTAATGATTCTTTCTGGGAAGTATCCCCAACATCGCCCTGGAATTATGGAATTCCGGCAAAGGTTATTGACAGCCTTGATTTTTCAATTCAGGTAAATCCTAATGTTAATCTTATTCCTTGGAACCTGAAAAATGCTCCCATACAGATTACCACCAGAGGAAAGAGAATACCTTACTGGAGCTTGTATGAGAATTCAGCAGGAAAAATCCCCAATTCATCTGAGTCGAACCGTGACTGGGATACTCCAGCTGAGGACATAATTCTCATTCCATATGGGTGCACAACCATGCGGATTGCCGAGTTTCCGGTGATTAACAGACATTAAAAACCCGGAAATAAATTGAAGCGAAATATATCGAATAGATGATTCTTTAGAATGGAATGAGCTATTTGGGAATAGCAATTATTTTTGGATGATAGCTTCCTATTCCTTGTCACCATCCCTTGCCCGGACTTCAGAATCCCTTGCCCCGGCCTTCAGGCCGGGGACATTAAAGAACAAACAATAACAATCCTTTAAAACAAATGAAAAAAAACCTTCTAATAAGTATTGCACTCCTGTTCTTCTCAATAGTGTTAAATGCCCAATCCTATGTTCCTGAACTTAAAAATGCCAGAATTAAAATTAGTCCTGTTGCTCCAATAAAGGACTACGCTTTTAACATTAAAGATGTAAAATTACTGGACGGAAGTCCGTTCAAAAATGCAATGGACAAGGATGCCGCTTATCTTTTGGTGGTTGAGCCTGATCGTCTTCTGCACCGCTTTTACCTTAATGCCGGCTTGCCAACCAAAGGCGAAATATACGGCGGCTGGGAAAGCGATGGTTTATCAGGCCATACGCTAGGGCATTACCTTTCTGCATGTGCCTTATTTTATGCCAATACAGGAAATGCTGAATTTAAAACGAGAGTAGATTATATTGTTTCTGAACTGGCTACCTGCCAGCAGGCCCGCAAAACAGGTTATGTAGGCGCTATCCCGAATGAGGATACACTATGGGCAAAAGTAGCGCGAGGCGAAATAAAAACAGGTGGGTTCGATCTGAACGGGTCCTGGTCGCCATGGTATACCGAACATAAAATAATGGCTGGTTTGGTAGATGCTTATCTTTATTGCAATAATGAACAGGCATTGAAAGTTGTAACTGGTATGGCCGACTGGACCGGAAATCTGATGAATAAACTTACCGAAGAACAGCGCCTCAAAATGCTTAACTGCGAGTATGGCGGAATGCAGGATGTTCTGGTAAATATTTATTCAATTACAGGCATTAAGAAATACCTTGATCTTTCGTATAAATTTGATGATGAATTTATAATGGGACAACTTGCCAAAGGCATTGATCCTTTGGCCGGGAAGCACTCCAATACTAACGTCCCTAAAGCAATCGGCGCTTCCCGCAGGTACGAACTTACCAATAATGTTTCGGATCATAAAATAGCCACTTTCTTTTGGGATATCCTGGCGCATCATCATGATTATGTTATCGGAGGCAACAGCAATTACGAATACCTCGGCGAACCGGATAAACTCAACGATCGCCTGAGCGACAACACCTGCGAAACCTGCAATTCGTACAATATGCTCAAACTAACCAGGCACCTTTTCGCCTGGGAGCCCGACAGCAAACTCTTCGATTTTTACGAACGCACATTGTATAATCACATCCTTTCATCACAAAATCCGACTGACGGAATGATGTGCTATTTTACACCACTTCGTATGGGTACGCGTAAGGAATTCAGTGACCAGTTCAACACGTTTACCTGTTGCGTAGGAAGCGGAATGGAAAACCACAGTAAATATGTGGAAGCAATTTATAACGAAACTGCATCCGGTGATCTGTTGGTTAATCTCTTTATTCCTTCGGAATTAAACTGGAAAAAGCGGGATGCAATAATAAAGCTTGAAACCGGTTTCCCTTACGAGAATAAAGTTAATCTGAGTGTGAAGCTCATAAAGAACCAGGCTTTTACCATTCTTATCCGTCAGCCTGAATGGGCAAAAGGAGGAATTTCAGTTTCCGTAAATGGAAAACCGGTAAAAGCTACTGCAAACCCGAATGGTTATCTTGAAATAAAACGAAAATGGAAAAGCAACGATAAAATTGAAATCACACTTCCGATGGATCTTCATACCGAATCCATGCCCGACAATGCCGACCGCATAGCTTTTCTGTATGGACCGATGGTGTTGGCTGCCGACCTTGGCGATTCGCTTCCGGATCCTGTTTTCGGAACGCCGGTTTTGCTTACTGATAACAGGAATATCAAAGATTGGGTGAAACCTGTTGATATGAAAACGCTGACTTTCGAAACAAAAGGAATTGGCCAGCCTAAAGATATTACGCTTAAGCCGTTCTACACTTTATATAATAAATATTACAGCGTGTATTTTGACTTTTTTACAAAAGCGGGTTGGGTAGCTAAACAAACTGAATACGAGGCAGAGAAGAAACAGCAGCAACTGATAGAAGCCCGAACCATTGATGATTTCCGTATCGGTGAAATGCAGCCTGAACGCGATCACAACCTGGTTGCTACTGATAAATCGTATGTGGATATTGCTTTGGGCCGAACCGGACGTGAAGCAAGGCGTGAGAATAATTTTTCGTATACCATGAAAGTTAATCCGGGTGCTGCCAATATTTTACTGCTCACCTATATTGGCGACGACAAAGACCGAAAATTCGATGTTCTGGTTGACGGAGTAAAAATTGCTTATGTTGAATGGAATGGAGGAACAACAGGTAAATTCTATGACAACGAATACATTATTCCAGCAGAGCTGATTGGCAACAAAACCTCGGTAACTGTTAAAATTGATGCAAATCATGGCAAAACTGCAGGCAGAATATTTGGAAGCAGAATATTAAAAGAACCCAATACTAAATAAATGGAAATGAAAATCTTGAAAATTATCACCTTAATTCTGACTGTTGTTTTATTTTCTATTCCTGCCATAAGCCAGGATAAGTTGAACTCAGGAATGCTAAGCAAAATGGAATTTCGTAACCTGGGAGCATACCGCGCCGGTGCCTGGGTTTCGGCTATTGCCGTTCCCGAAAATCCCGGCGAAAAGTATAAATATACATTCTTTGTTGCCGGTCGTAATGGCGGCGTTTGGAAAACCGTTAACAACGGAACTACTTTTTACCCTGTTTTTGAAAAATATGGCGTAACCACTATCGGTGCTATGGCAGTAGCACCATCAAATCCGGATGCGGTTTGGGTTGGAACCGGTGAAGCGTACAACGCCCGGTCTTCTTTTGCCGGGAACGGAATTTACAAGTCAACCGACGGCGGCGAAACGTATACCAATATGGGCTTAAAGGATTCGCATCACATTGCTAAGATTATTGTCGATCCTAAAAATGCAGATGTTGTCTATGTTGCTTCAATGGGTCATCTTTACTCAACAAATGCCGAACGCGGTGTTATTAAAACAACCGATGGTGGAAAAACATGGGAAAAAGTTCTTTTTGTAGATGATAAAACCGGTGTGATTGATATGATCATGGATCCGTCGAATCCTTCAGTATTATATGCTGCAGCGTATGAAAAAACACGATATCCGTGGCATTTTGAAGCTGGCGGGAAAGGCAGTGGCGTTTATAAAACAATAGATGGCGGCAAAACCTGGTCAAAAACGCTGAGTGGTCTTCCTGATGGACAGTTGGGCCGGATCGGCCTGGCCATCAGCAATAGCAATCCCAAAATCGTTTATGCCGTTGTCGAAAATCTGAATCCCAAAGACCCGACCAAGGAGCTTAAAACCGAAGGCATGATGAACACTTCCCGCGATAATTATTACGATCAGCTCAAAGGAGGTGAAGTTTATCGGTCGGAAAATGGTGGTCAGTCATGGCTGAAAATGAATGAAGATAAATACAATGTAAGCTCTAAAGCGGCCTATTCGTTTAACCAGATTTATTGCAATACACAAAATCCTGATAATCTTTGGGTGATAAGTGATGTCATGCATATATCGTTCGACGGCGGAAAAACATGGACAGGTTTTGAAGGTGACACCACTCATTATCTTGAGGCCATGTTTGGCGACCACCGAACCATGTGGATTGATCCACACGATGGAAATCATATGCTTTTAGGCAGTGACGGCGGTATTTACGAAACCTTTGATGCAGGTAAAACAACCCGCCATTTTTACCAGATACCTATCGAGGAAATTTATGCCGTGGGCTATGATTTTCACACTCCCTACAACATTTACATCGGCTTGCAGGATCATGATGTATGGCGCGGGCCATCCAATAGCTGGGCCGGAGAGATTGGTCCTGAAGAGTGGACGGTTGTTGGCTCAGGTGATGGAATGTACTGCCGTGTAGATAAGGAAACCGGGCGTTGGATTTATTCAACCGGACAGTTCGGGCAGCAATTGCTTCTGGATGCGTGGACGGGAAAATCAACGCAGATTATGCCCAAAGCGGCTGAAGGAAAACCAGCGTACCGCTATACCTGGGCTACGCCGCTTATCCTTTCACCGCACAATTCCTCCATTGTTTATACCGCCGCACAAATGATGCTTCGCTCGGTAAACCAGGGTAAAACATGGGAAGAGATCAGCCCCGATCTTACCACCAACGATCCTGTAAAGCAGAACGGACGCGGGCATATTAAATATTGTACTATCACCACTTTTGATGAATCTCCAATACAACCTGGAATCCTTTGGGCCGGAACCGATGATGGGAAAGTTCAGTGTACATACAATAATGGTTCATCCTGGACCGATTGCACACCGGCACTAATTACAGCCGGTTGCCCTGCAGGTTTCTGGACCACACGGGTTGTTCCTTCGGCAAATGATCAGGCTACTGCTTATGTAAGTTTTTCGGGCTATACAAAAGACGATTTCAGAAGTTTGCTTTTCAAAACAACCGACAACGGGAAAACCTGGAAAACGATCAGCAGCAACCTTCCTGACCAGCCAATCAATGTTATTACCGAAGATGCTGACAACAAAAACCTGCTTTTCGTGGGAACTGATGGCGGCTTGTATGTAACTGTAAACGGCGGAACGGAATGGGTGAAATTTGAACAGATTCCGGCTGTTCCGGTAAAAGATATCGCCATACATCCCCGCGAAAACGACCTGATCGTGGCAACATACGGCAGGGGAGTTTATATCACCAATATACTTCCCCTCAAACAACTCAATGACACAGTTTTCGCAAATCATGCCGTATTGTTTCCTGTAAAGTGCAAACCGTTAAAAAATTATTCGGATGCAGCCTGGATCGGAAACCGCCGTTTGATGGGCGATACTCATCTTTTCACACCAAATGAGCCAAATGCGTTCGAGATTTACTATTACGTAAACCAGGATCAGTTTATTGCTCCTAAGAAAAAGCAGCAACTGGTTTTGCCAGTTATCGAAGTCAGGAGCGAAGCTGATAGTTTATTGAAATCATTCCAGGTAAAAGAATCCGGGTTCGGTAAAGTGGAGTTGCCTTTCAGAAATCTGCAAAAAGGCAGGTATTCAGTTGTTCTGAAATCGAATGGGACAAACTATAAGCAAACAGCCGTTATAAAAGAAGCATGGCAATGGCCGGTAGGGAATTTTGATATGCAGAAGCCATAAAAGCTTTAATGCTTTTGGAACGCGGATGAAACGGAAAGAACGGATTCTCACTGATTTTAATGTAATGTTTTCGTAACCAATAAGTTCATCTAAACTATTGACCTGTAGTTATATGCCACAGATTACGCAGATTTCACAGACAAACATTTATTAATTATGATCAAATTTCATTTAAAAAAACTGCTGAAAGCAGTTTAAATCTGTAAAATCTGCGAAATCTGTGGCAAAAATGAATGTTGATACGGCTGATCTGTTACATTTTTTCTTAAACATTTGACAATTTCAAAACTATGAAATCCGGGAATTACATTGCATTGATTGCAATTATCGTATTGCTATTTGTAGGATTAAAGAAATCAGATGCACAGAAATCCTATTTTAATCCTGCCAATCTGATAACAACCGGTGTTTATTATTACCCCGAACATTGGGATTCGACGCAATGGGACCGCGATTTGAAGAACATCGCTTCCATGGGTTTTGAGTTTGTGCATTATGCCGAATTCGCCTGGGTTATGGTGGAGCCGGAAGAAGGGAAGTTCACTTTCGGATGGTTAGATAAAGCGGTTGACCTGGCTGCGAAACATGGATTAAAAGTGATCATGTGTACACCTACACCAACTCCGCCGGCATGGCTTGCTACTTCGCATCCTGATATTTTTCAGTGGGATCAGAACTTTATTCCCCAGCTGCATGGAGCCAGGCAGAATGTCTCGACCTGCACTGATGTATACAGGAAGTATGTCAGTATTTATGTTACCGAGCTGGCAAAACAGTATGGTTCCGATAAACGGGTAATGGGCTGGCAGGTTGATAACGAGCCCTACGCTCCGGAAGATTTCAGCCCGGAGGCTGATGCTAAATTCAGGATCTGGCTGAAAAACAAATATCAGACTATCGGAAACCTGAACCGCCATTGGGGCGCGGCTTTCTGGGGAATGAATTATACTGATTTTGACCAGATCAGATGTTTCAATCCTTCGCATGGTGGCTCAAGTCCTCACGCTAACCTCGATTACAAGCGCTTTTGCGCGGATATGCAGGCTGACTTTTTAAACCTCCAGGCTGATATTATCCGTAAGTATTCGAAAGTGAATCAGTGGATTACCACAAATTACACGGGCAGTCAGAAAGGAGCCGATGCGCGTCGCACTGCAAGCCTCGATTTCCCATCGTATACCATGTACCCGATACGAATGAACAGCAGTGACGATCCTTTAAGTTTCCGGCTCGGCGATCCGAAGTTTATGAATTATGCCAATGCTTTTTACCGGCCAATCAACGGAGTTACAGGCGTGATGGAACTTCAGCCAGGGCAGGTGAATTGGGGGGAAATAAATCCCCAGCCTCAGCCAGGTGCCGTGAGGATGTGGCTTTATCATGCCTGGGCCACGGGAAGCGATTTCGCATGTACCTACCGCTATCGTCAGCCACTCTACGGCAGTGAGCAGTATCATGCCGGAATTGTTGGAACTGATGGTGTAACTCCTTCTCAGGGGGGATTGGAATACTGGCAATTTATGCAGGAAATTAATAAATTGAGGAATTTATATGTTAAGAATCCAATATTGCCTGCGGAACAGGAAAATCGAAAAACAGCTATTCTTTGGAACCACGAAAACTGGTGGGACATTGATTTTCAGAAACAGACAAGCCAGTGGAATTCATTTAACCATATGTCGAAATACCTGGATGCGGCACTTTCCTGTGGCGCTCCTACAGATTTAATAGGTGAAAAAGATAATTATTCTGATTATAAAGTTCTTATAGCTCCGGCTTATCAGTTGGTTGACAGTATTTTGGTTGATCGCTGGACTAAGTATGCTGAAAATGGCGGACACCTTGTACTAACCTGCCGTACCGCGCAGAAAGATCGCGATGGCCAACTATGGCAAGGTCCCTGGGCTTCCCCTATATTGAAACTCATTGGTGCAAAAATTGATTTTTTTGACCTGATGATGCCCGAAACCAAAGGTGTGGTGAAGATGAATGGAAAAGAGTATGCCTGGAATAACTGGGGTGATGTAATATCTCCAAATGCCGGAACAAATTCCCTGGCGGAATATACGAACCAATTTTATTCCGGAAAATCAGCGGTAATCAGCCGCAAACTGGGAAAAGGCACCGTAACCTATGTTGGTATTGATTCCGAGGAGGGTCTGTTTGAAAAAGGAGTTCTGAAATTAGTATATACCTCTGCCGGAATTGCTACAGAAAACTATCCCAAAGGAATTTATGTTTTCTGCCGTCAGGGATTTACAGTTGCAGTAAACTATTCCTCAACTGATTACGATCTCTCAATTCCGTCAAATGCGCGTTTGCTGGTGGGAGAGAAAATATTGAAACCGGCTGGTGTAGCTGTTTGGAAATAAAAAATAAGTTTCAGGGTTCAAAAACAAACAGGAAACATTGCTTATCCGGGCTGTTTAATTCTCGAACTTATTATTCAATCCATATAAAGCCACCAGGGTACAAATTCCAAAACAGGGATTTAACAACCTTTCAGCCACTCCGCCTCAACCGCTTCAATACTTTTAGGTTTTGGCTTACCCAGAAGCTCACACCCGGTTTCAGTTATCAGGAAATTTTCCTCGTTCCTGAGTCCGCCAAAGGTTCTGTATTCTTCCACTTTATCAAAATTAATAAAGTCGACGTTGTGATTTTTTGCTTTCCATTGGTCAATCAGTTCAGGGATAAAATAAATTCCCGGTTCAATGGTGAATACAAATCCTGGTTCCAGTTTGCGCCCCAACCGTAGAGATTTAAGCCCGAACTGTGTGCTTTTTGGCTCACCGCCATAACCTACATAAACTTCACCCAAATCTTCCATATCATGCACATCCAAACCCATCATATGGCCTAATCCACAAGGGAAAAACAGGGCGTGTGCTCCATTTACAACAGCATCGTCCACATTTCCTTTCATAAGTCCAAGATCCTTTAATCCTCGTATAATTACTCTGGCTGATTCAAAATACACCTCTTTAAACGGAATACCTGGTCTCAGCATGCTGATTGAAGTATTGTGGCTATCCAGGCAGATTGAATAAATATCCCTTTGTCTTGATGTAAATTTTCCGTTTACCGGTGTTGTGCTCGAAAGGTCACCGGCATATCCCATTCCGGTTTCAGCTCCTGCGTCCAGAAGGAACATATCTCCATCTTTCAGGACATTTCCATGGTAATGATTATGAAGCGTTTGCCCGTTGATAGTGGCAATAATCGGGAAAGCAATCTGTCCGCCGGATGCCAGGGCAATTTCATGTACAGCGGCTGCAATTTTTGCTTCTGAAACACCGGGCTTTGCCATGCGCATCGAGAGGGTATGCATATCAACACTTACATCGCAGGCTTTACGGATCTCCAGAATTTCTTCCGCCGATTTGTAATTCCGCTGGTTCACAACACCTAAAATCAATTCTATGGATGCCCTGGTTTTTGACTCATTGGGATTTATTCCCAGCCATTCAAATAGTTTTATTTTATTTTCGGAGCGATAAGGTGGAAGGAAATGGATTTTCCTGCCTTTTACCTTTGCTTCTTCCAGTATAACCACCAGGGATGAAATATCAGCGGTTTTTGTAACACCAAACTGTAACGACTGCTTTGCAATAGTTGGCTGAGGTCCCATCCACACAAAATCCTCAACAGTAAGGTCGTTGCCGAAAATCATATCTTCACCTGAATCACAATCCAGGATGCCTGCCAGGAAAGGATGATTTAATCCGAAGAAATAGAGGAAAGTGCTGTCCTGCCTGAAATGATACCCATTATCGGCATAATTCATCGGGCTTTCATCGTTTCCCAATAGTAAAATCAGGCCTGAGCCTACTGATTTTCTGAGCTTTTCGCGGCGCTGAAGATAAATTTCTTTTGAAAACATGACCAGAATTATATGTTTATTAATTGAATGAGACTGCATGCTGTAAGAGTGCTGCAAGTTATAGATTTCATCGTCATCGTCAGGTAAATGTGTGGAATATTTTTATACAACTTGAATTAGAAATTTTAATTTTGCTGCCATCCCTATTTCCGATTTACGTAATTTTATTTCTGTTTTTAAAAAACAGCAAGGATTGGAGAACCAGCTTTGTTTATCAATTTAACTTGAAAAATGGGTTTTACCTTTGGCAACCTGATTCCAAAAAGTCTACCTTTGCACACGTAATTTTCCCGGCATACCTGGTCCATTCAGCTGGTTTTACATTGCAATAGTAAAACGGTTTAAACAAATAATTTCTGTATTCCTTTAATCTGATCACATGAACAAAGAATTGACAAATCTCGCGGCTGATAACATTCGTATTCTGTCAGCATCTATGGTTGAAAAAGCTAAATCAGGACATCCGGGCGGAGCAATGGGTGGAGCTGACTTCATTAACATCCTGTTTACGGAGTTTTTGAAGTATGACCCAACAGATATGGAATGGCACTTGCGTGACCGGTTTTTCCTTGATCCCGGGCATATGTCACCTATGTTGTATTCGGTTCTTGCTCTTTCGGGCAAGTACTCACTCGACGACCTTAAAAACTTCAGGCAATGGGGAAGTTGTACTCCAGGTCATCCGGAAGTGGACAGAAAAAGAGGGATTGAAAACACTTCCGGTCCATTAGGACAAGGTCACACTATGGCAGTTGGAGCCGCCATTGCGGAACGTTTTCTTAGTGCCAGGTTTGGTGAATGGATGGCGCATAAAACATTTACCTATATTTCAGATGGTGGCATACAGGAAGAAATTTCCCAATCGGCAGGCCGTATAGCAGGCTTTCTTGGCCTGAATCACCTGGTGATGTTTTACGATTCAAACGACATACAGCTTTCAACAGAAACCAATGCTGTTTCCAGCGAAAATACAGCTATGAAATACGAGGCCTGGGGCTGGAATGTTATGACAATTGATGGAAACGATGCGGATCAGATTCGTACTTCTCTTTCGAAAGCTATAGCAGAAAAAGATAAGCCAACAATTATTATTGGAAAAACCGTGATGGGCAAAGGCGCCAGGAAAGCCGACGGTTCAAATTTCGAACGTAATTGTGCCACGCATGGAATGCCATTGGGCGAATCAGGAGCTTCCTTCGAAAAATCTATTGAAAACCTGGGTGGAAATCATTCTGATCCTTTTGTGATCTTTCCTGCTGTGGCTGAATTATACAAAAAATCCGCTGCGGAAAAGGTAAAGGCCGCTTCAGTTCGCAAAATGGCTGAGCAGGATTGGCAAAAATCTAATCCGGAACTCGCCGCTAAACTTCAGTTATTCCTATCTGGCAAACTTCCGGTTCTGGATTTTGAATCAGTTGTACAGAAAGAAGGTATTGCAACACGTGCAGCATCAGCCGCTATATTAGGATACCTGGCTCAGAATGTTGAAAATATGATAGTCTCATCTGCCGACCTTTCGAACAGCGACAAAACAGACGGTTTTCTTAAATATACCAAAGCATTCAGTAAGGGCGATTTTAGCGGAGCTTTCCTTCAAGCCGGTGTAAGCGAATTAACTATGGCTGCCATTTGTAATGGAATAACGCTTCATGGCGGTGTTTGGGCTGCCTGCGCAACTTTCTTTGTTTTCAGTGATTATATGAAACCTGCTGTTCGTCTTTCAGCACTGATGGGATTGCCGGTAAAATACATATGGACTCATGATGCTTTCAGGGTAGGAGAGGATGGACCAACCCACCAACCAGTTGAGCAGGAAGCGCAGATAAGGTTAATGGAGCAACTGAAAAACCATCACGGACAAATGAGCCTTCTTGCACTTCGCCCTGCTGATGCATACGAAACTTCAGTGGCATGGAAAATGGCTATGGAAAACACTCAGACTCCTACAGCTCTTATTTTGTCGAGGCAGAACATCAAAGACCTGCCTTCAAATCCTGGCTTGTCGCTGTTTCAAACAGCATTGCAAGCTGAAAAAGGGGCTTATATTGTCCAGGATTGTGCTGCAAAACCGGATGTGATCCTGGTTGCCAGCGGCTCCGAAGTTTCAACTCTGTTGGATGGTGCTGTTTTATTAAAAGCAGAAAAAAATCTTAATATAAGAGTGGTTTCTGTTATTTCAGAAGGATTGTTCCGCCAACAGGATAAAGCATACCAGATGAATGTAATTCCTGATGATCTGCCTGTATTTGGTTTAACTGCCGGTTTGCCGGTCACTCTTGCCGGACTTGTAGGTAAAAAAGGTAAAATCTGGGGTCTGGATCATTTCGGGTATTCGGCACCTGCAAAAGTGTTGGATGAGAAATTTGGATTCACTGCTCTTAATATTTATAACCAGGTACTCGAATTGTTGGCTGAGTAACGATTGAACGGTAATTCTGCAGGCAACTAAATGATGAGCCCCGGCTTCACACTTAATTGTGTTTAGCCGGGGTTCTTTAATTAAATCAAACGCTAGTTTTGTTAATTTGGTGGCAGTATTGCCAATCAATGCGATTTGCTTCTTTCTGAGCAATTATCTGGAAAATACAGGTGTAAATTTCCGGAAAAGATCCCTGTTTTAGGAGATGATCAATATATTCCGAAATTATTTTAACAGAAAAGTCCAAGTAATATTAAAAAAGTATATTTTTATGGCCACAAGTGTAAATCATACACTTAAATTTTCGATTTATTAGTGAGCTTCAGTTTCTCATAATTGTTACCTTAATTAGTTACCCTGGTATTAATGAAACGATTAGTATTCGTAACCATTTGGCTGTTTCTGAGCACATTGACCGTGCTTGGCCAGGATATTAATCTGCGGTTCCAGCATATTACCAGTGAGCAAGGCCTTTCGCAGAATACCATTGATTGTATCATGCAGGATAGCCGTGGGTTTATGTGGTTCGGCACCTGGAACGGGCTTAACCGGTATGATGGTTACAACTTCCTGGTGTTCAAATCGGAGAATCAGCAGCAGGGATTATCGGGTAATTTTATTTACAGCATTTGTGAAGATAGTGATGGCAACATATGGGCCGGTACAAAAAACGGATTGAATAAGATCAATCATCAGACCAATTTTATCGAGAATTTTTATCATGTAAGGAATGTGACAAACAGTATTTCGGATAACTCTATAAATGCAGTTTATTGTGACAACCAGGGTTATATCTGGGTTGGAACAGCAGGTAACGGGCTTGATAAAATTAAAATTGACAAAGAAAACGGGAACTATTTATTCTCCCATTACAGGAATAGTAAATCTGACCCGAATTCTTTGCCTGGAAATCAGATAAATGCGGTTATTCAGGATAAAAAAGGATTTCTGTGGGTTGGTACAAATTCCGGCTTAGGATGGATGAATACAGCAACCGGAAAGTTTAATATATTCAGGAATAATCCACTGTTTAGCAACAGTATTTCCTCCAATACAGTGCTTTCATTATTCGAAGATAAGGCTGGTATTATTTGGATTGGAACCAACAACGGATTGAATAAATACGATCCGATGAAGGGAGTTTTTACCCATTATCACACAAACCCTGACAATCCCGGAAGCCTCTCACATCTTACTGTTAATGCAATTTCCGAGGACATTGATGGTAATTTACTGGTTGGAACCCTGGGTGGCCTAAACCGTTTCAACCCGGGTAACCAGAGTTTTTACCATTTTCCTCTAGGGCAAAATGATGATTACAGTTTAAATAATGAATTCATCAATGCCATTTATGCCGACAAACAAGGCAATATCTGGATTGGAAGCGACAAAGGGGGGATAAGTAAATACAATAGTCAGCAAAAAGGATTTGGTTATTTCGCATCCGATCCTTCAAAGCCGAACAGCCTGAGCCACAATACCATTAATTCAGTGTTTGATGAGCCGGCGCAATTGTGGATCGGCACGGCAGGAGGCGGTTTGAACAGGTATACTAAAACTGACAAGCACTTTACTCATTACACCAATATTCCTCATAATCCAACCAGTATTGCCAGTAATTTTGTTTCCTCTATCTGTAAGGATGAAAAAGGGAACACCTGGATTGGAACATGGGGTGGTGGATTAAACCAGCTGGTTTCACAAAACGGGAATGGCGTTTTTAAACATTACCGTGAAAATACCGGTATAAACAGTATTTGCAGCGATTATGTCTCTGCCATCTGGCTTGACAAAAAAGAGTATTTGATTATTGGTACATTAACCGGCCTGGAGTTGTTTCAACCGGCACAAGGTGTTTTCAGGCATATCGCTAATCAGCCGGGTTGGAAAAACCGGATTTCGGAAGTGGGTTGCATACTTAAAGATACGAAAGGCTTTTACTGGATAGGAACCAGGTTAGGTTTGTACAGGTTTGCCGATAGTTTATTGGACAACGGGCTGCAGGATAAAAACATCATTAAATATACCAACAGGAATGGTGTGGCAAATTCCCTTCCGGGTGATTATGTGATTTCACTATGTGAAGATGATAAAGGGAATATCTGGGCCGGAACATACGGAAGCGGAGTCAGCCGGATAACAGTTTCAGAAAAAGGTCAGGCTACATTCACAAATTTTAATCAGATTAACGGACTTTGTAATAACGTTGTATATGCCATACAGAAAGATGGAAAAGGGAAGTTGTGGTTAAGTACGGATAACGGTTTATCCCGGTTTGATCCTGATACACGACAGTTTAAGAATTTCTATGTATCGGACGGATTGCAATCGAACCAGTTCTACTGGACAGCTTCATGTGCCGGAAGCGACGGGCGCTTGTACTTTGGAGGAATGGAAGGGCTCAATTATTTTTATCCTGACAGTATCAGGGATAATTCATATATACCCAAAGTAGTAATTACGGATTTCAAAGTGTTCAATTCTTCTGTGAACATAGGAAAATGGAATAATAAAAAAGTATTGCTCGAAAAAGTGATCAATGAAACTTCAGAAATCCGTTTATCTTATAAGGAGAATGTGTTTTCATTCGAATTTTCATCACTGGATTACTTCCTCCCTGAAAAGGTACAGTATAAATATAGGATGAAAGGAGTAGATAAGGACTGGGTGACAGTGCCTTCGTCGAGAAGATTTGTAACCTATACCAATCTCGAAGGTGGTGATTACCTTTTTGAAGTAAAGGCCAGTAATAGCGACGGAGTTTGGAGTGATACACCTACGCAGCTTAAAATACATATTTCTCCACCTTTCTGGGCAACTGCATGGTTCCGGATATTGACTTTGTTGCTTCTGGCAGCCTTGGTTGTGGCGTACATCCGTTACCGTACCAGCAGGCTTCACCGCCAGAAACTCGTACTTGAACGCCTGGTGAAGGAGAGAACCGGTTTAATAGAAACCCAGAATGAACAGCTTAAATTCCAGGCAGGGAGCCTTCAGGAATCAAATATTCTGTTAGCGTCCGGCAAACAATTGATTGAAGGCCAGAAAGCGGAACTCGAACTAAAAAACCAGGAGATCTCAGAACAACGCGATAAACTTATTGAGCTTAATAAACATGTAAATCTTGTCAACCAGATCAAACTCCGCTTTTTTACCAATATCTCCCACGAATTCCGTACTCCTCTCACCTTAATTTTAGGACCGCTTGATAAGTTGATTTCATCGTGGAAAGGCGATTCAAATACGCTTGAAGCCCTTAATCTTATCAATCGCAATGCACAACGTTTGTTGCACCTGATCAATCAGCTGATGGAGTTCCGTAAGATTGAATCAGGAAAGATGGACCTAAAAGTCTCACAGGGAAATATTAACAGGTTTCTCGAAAATATCTTTTCCAGTTTCAATCACCTGGCAACGCAGCAACAAATTGCATACACATTTGTTCCATTGCGTCAAACTACGGATTGCTGGTTTGATCACGAAAAACTGGAGAATGTTGTTTTTAACCTGCTTTCAAACGCATTTAAATTTACTCCTCCACTGGGAGCCATCAGCCTCAGTGTTACCATAGTGAATCAGGAGTGCAGCACCGACAAGCCGGGAATTGACACTAAGCCCGCAAAAAACGCTCTTATCAGCCCTTTCCTCGAAATAAAAGTAACAGATACCGGCGTAGGGATTTCTGAGGAGCACATCGCCCATGTTTTTAAAAGATTTTACCAGGTTAACACCTCTGAAAGCCTTAAAGTGCGAGGTTCTGGAATTGGTTTATCCCTTTCCCGCGAATTGGTAAAAGTTCATCATGGAACAATTTCAGTGGAAAGCCAGCCGAATGTTGGTTCAGTTTTCACTGTGCAGCTTCCTGTACTTAAGAAATGTTTCTCACCGAATGAGATTCTGGATCAGCCTGTCGAAATGAAAGCAACCATTAATGACCAGGTGTTGAAATTAACCGAAGAATTACTGTCCAAAGTTCCTGAACCTATCAAAAAGTCATACTCTGCGCCAACAAATGGATATAAGAAACCGCTCATACTTGTTGCGGAAGATAACTATGATCTGCGGGTTCATATATCTGCTTCGCTTAATGATGAATACAGGGTAATGGAAGCTGAAAACGGCAAGGTCGCCTATGAACTGGCGAAAGATTATAATCCGGAGTTGATTTTAAGCGATATTATGATGCCTGTAATGGATGGCCTTGAATTATGCAGCCGTTTGAAGAACAATCTGCATACCAGTCATATTATTGTGGTGCTGCTTACAGCCCGGACTTCGGTCGAAAACTGGATCGAGGGCCTCGAAACGGGCGCTGATGATTATATCCCAAAACCATTTGACCTTAACATTCTGCGAGTGCGTATCAGGCAACTAATTGAGTCGCGCCGGCGGCTAAAAAAGCATTTTGGCAAAGAACTGGCTCCAGGTGAAGCTGAAGTTTCCATTTCCCCGGCTGATACTCATTTTATGAATAAAATCATTGAGATTGTGGAACACAACTTCCCGAACCCTGAATTCGGAGTCGAAGAATTAGTTTCAAAAATGTTTTTGAGCCATAGCCTGGTTCATAAAAAATTATCAGCTATTGCGGATCAGTCTGCCGGCGATTTTATCACTTCATTCCGACTGAAAAAAGCTGCCCAATTACTTCGAAGGCCCGACATGAATGTATCTGAGATTGCCTATGAAATAGGGTTCAACGACCCTAAATATTTCAGTAGGCAATTCAAAAAGTATTTTGGTATTACCCCATCCGAATATTGCAAATCAACCACCTGATTCTGTATTTCCTAACCTGCTATTCGTATTTTACCACTTGGTTAGTTCCATTCACGTATAGGGTAATTGACGCAAATTCAGCCCATTAATTAATAAAGGCATTAGCAGCAGGCTGTTTGGCCCCTTTTGGGATGGAAAAAGTACAAATACAAAATTATCCTCCAATTATACAGAATCCTCCACCCTGTCGCCTTCAGTATGTGCTTTCTTTGCAAGTGTAATTTTCACACTTAAAATATTGAAATACGTATTAACCAAACACAATCAACAACTAACTCTTAAATTTTTAACAAAATGAGAAAAAAGCTACTAATGAAAGCTTGCCTGCTTAATTTGTTCTTCCTGTTCTTATTTACAGGAACATTGATGGCACAGCAATTTAAAGTAACCGGAACTGTAAAGGATTCCAAGACCAGTGAATCGTTGGTCGGGGTAAGTGTCGGGGTGAAAGGGACCACCACCGGTACAATTACCGATATTGACGGTAAATACACCGTATCAGTGAGTAGCCCGAATGTTACTCTAACATTCAGTTATGTTGGCTATTCCCAACAGGACATCGCGGTAAACGGCCAGAATGAGGTTGATGTCAGCCTTGTTTTATTGGCTACCCAGTTGGACCAGGTAGTTGTAATCGGATACGGTACACAAAAGAAATCGGACCTTACCGGTTCAATCGCTATTGTTAATACCAAAGATATCAGTAGGATCGCAACCAGTGATGTTACAAAAGCTCTCCAGGGTAATGTAGCTGGTTTAAGTGTTCAGAGCAGCGGTGAGCCGGGTTCTACTCCTTTAGTAAAACTCAGAGGTGTTAGTTCATTCGGTAATTCCACGCCTCTTTATATTATCGACGGCGTTGCTACCCCGGTTAATGACTTCCCGATGTCGGACATCGAAACCATCCAGGTACTTAAAGATGCTTCGGCCGCCGCAATTTACGGATCGCGCGCTGCTAACGGCGTAATCATTATTACCACAAAACGTGGACAGAAAGGTGCCATGAAAGTGAATTATAATGGTTATGTTGGTGTTCAGAGCATCGCAAACCGCTATGATGTTTGTAACACTGAGCAATACCAGAAACTGGTCAACACAGCAACCTACAACACCATTCAGACCTACCCGGCTTATACCGGTTTATTGGGTGATACCCTCCCGTTCAATAACCCGAATGATACACGTTTCAGCACAGTAAATACCGATTGGCAGAAAGAAGCCCTCAAAAAAGGTATGATCACCGAGCATAATGTTTCATTTTCTGGTGGAAGTGATAAGTCAACCTACAATTCGTCACTCAACTATTTTAACCAGACAGGTACCATGGTTGGAAACGGACCGAATTATAAAAGGTATTCCTTCACCGTGAATTCCGATCACAACTACGGTAAATTCAAATTCGGCGAAACCATGAGCTACACCTATGTAGACCAGGACCTGATGACATTTTTAAAAGATGCCTCTTCTCTTTCATTTGCAATAACAGCTATTCCTACCATACCTGTTTATGATGCCACTACTATCGATGGTTATGGCGCTTCCAACAAAGTACTCGACGGATCATACACCGGCAATGTAGTTGGGATGAATAATCTTATTGAAAGCAACACCAAGAGGTACAAATTTTTTGGAAATGCCTATGCTGAATATGCCTTCTTCCCGTTCCTTAAATACAAACTCAGCCTGACATTTGATCGTACTGATTTCAAGTCGTTCTATTTTAATCCTATACATGATTTAGGCTGGGCTTATTATAATGACAAAGCCAAAATGAGGGATAACCGCTCATCAGCGCTTACCGGAACTATTGAGCAGACACTTACTTTCGACAAAAAATTTGGCGCTCACGCGCTGAATGTAATGGTTGGAACTTCCGCCTTAGACTATAAGAATAGCTGGGCATACTCGTATGCCGAAGGATTCAGTCTGCCTTACTTCAAAGAAATCAGTAATGGTAAAACAACCAGCGCTACCGGTGGAGAATTTGAATCCAGGCTGGTTTCTTATTTCGGAAGGTTGCTCTATAACTACCAGGATAAATATTTATTAACTGCGTCGATCAGGCGTGACGGTTCAACCCGGTTTGCACCTTCAAAAAAATGGGGTAATTTCCCATCAGTAGCTCTTGGATGGAAAGTATCCAGCGAAGAATTTATGGCAAACCAAAAGACTTTCAACCTGCTTAAGGTCAGGGCAAGCTGGGGCAAGTTAGGAAACCAGGAAATTGGTGATTACAGGTTTCAGTCAATTATAAATCCGTATGCATCCTATGTGTTCGGAGGTGTTTTACAATCAGGTTCTGCACAGATCACATACTTAGATCCTTCGATTCACTGGGAAGAAAAAGCAACTTCGAATATTGGTTTTGATGCCGAAATGCTGAACAACAGGTTGAGTTTTTCAGCCGAATATTACTATTCAAAGTCTACCGGAATGTTATATGGAATTACATTGCCCTATTCAACAGGAGTTTATAACTGGTTAGGGCCTACGGTAAACGGAGCCACAGTCAAGAATTCAGGTTTGGAATTTACAGCCGGATGGAGGGATCATAAGGGTGATTTTAACTATAGCGTAAACGCGAATGTATCTACCCTGCACAACGAAATTCTATCGCTGGGTACTGTTACAAATCCCAAATTTGGAACCATCAGCAAGTCAGATGTAGGAACTTCTATAGGCGAACTTTATGGATATGTGATTGAAGGCATTTTCCAAACCCCTGCAGAAATAGATGCCGTAAACGCGAACGCTGCCGCTGAACAAGGTGCTGGCAAAGTTTACCAAAGCCTCTATACATCACCTGGCGATTATAAGTTTAAGGATTTAAATGGTGATGGTGTTATTACAGACAAAGACCGTGATTACCTGGGCAGCGCAATCCCTACCCTGTATTTTGGCCTAAATGTAAATGTATCGTACAAAATATTTGATATCTCGGTATCGGGTAATGGTGTGTCAGGCAACAAGATATATAATTCCATCGCAGCTCAATTGGAAAATGGAGCAGGTGCCGACCAGTATTCTACAAGAATGTTGGATGCATGGTCCTCAACCAATACCAGTTCTAATATTCCAAGGGTAGTTATGGGCGATCCGAATGGTAATACCCGCGCTTCATCACGTTGGCTCGAAAATGGTTCTTACTTCAAGATTTCCAACCTCGAAATTGGTGTTACCCTTCCTCAATCAATACTCAAAATGGCTAAAGTAGCAAGTTTAAGGGTATACGCAAAAGCACAAAACCTTTATACCTTCACAAAATACACTGGTTTTGACCCTGACTTTGCAAATGACGGATTGTGGGACAGAGGAGTGGATCAGGGTTCATATCCTAACAAAGCATTCGACGCTTTTGCGGGAGGTTTGCCAAATCCAAGAACATTCCTGGTTGGAGTTCAGTTAGGTTTATAATTTGAAACTGTAAAAAATTTAAAGAGATGAAAACAAAGAAAATAACAATATTTTTAGCTACTCTCACACTTCTGTTTGTGGGTTGTAAGAAGGACTACCTTGACTTAGCTAACCCTAACCTGCAAACGGCTAACACTTTCTGGCAAACAGAAGACCAGGCAAAACTAGGCGTCAATGGTATTTATCACGCTCTGGGTTATGATGGCACTTTCCTGCGTTTTGCGCCCGCTTGCCTCGACAGCCGCGACGACATTACCTGGTCGCCAAGTCCATGGGATGCATTTTATGCGGTGGCACAATTTAACCTGCTGACTACCAATTACATGCCTGAAGCTATGTATGTCGCTCATTTTGATATCATTAAAAGAGCTAACGCCGCGCTTTTCTATATTCCGGGAATCCAATTTGCCGATGAAACCTATAAAAATCGTTTGATAGGCGAAGCAAAATTCCTGAGAGGAATGTCATACATGTACACTGTACTGTTCTTCGATCATATTCCTTTAGTTCTTGAGCCACCAAAGACACCGGATGATTTCTACCAGGATCAGGTTGATAAATCACTTGTTTGGGCACAGATTTATAAAGACCTTTCTGAAGCAGCAGATTTATTACCTGTAGCCTATGATGCTGCTGACAAAGGAAGAGCTACAAAAGGAGCAGCCCTGGGTTATTTGGGCAAAGCATATTTGTTCAACAAGGATTATACAAAAGCAGCGGAAGCATTTAAGAATGTGATTGACCTTAATGTATATTCTCTGATGCCGAATTACGAGGATAACTTTACTGAATCAGCAGAGAATAATGCCGAATCCATTTTCGAAATTCAGTTCCAGCGCATGGATCAGCCAAACCTGAACTGGGTGGGCGATCCTGTAAGTGACAACGACCACACAACTGCCCGTGGTATTACTTATGCTCCATCACCATTTGGCTGGGGGGATATGGCAATCCGCCCATGGATTTACTACGAATATCAACAGGAGAAAACTACAACAGGGACTTCAGATCCCCGCCTTTACGCCACAATAACTTTCGATTATCCCGGTTGTACTCTTTATGGTAAAACTTTCCGCGAAGCATGGCCATACCAGGGTGCCGATACAGCAAAATGGGCTACCAAATTCGAATGCCGTAAATACGAAAATGTTAATTCAGGTCGTGCTAATGAATTCGACTGGCGTTCGGGAATTAACGAAAGGTTGATGCGTTATTCCGATGTCCTGTTGATGTATGCTGAAAGCAATATGGAAGCTGGTGATAACGCAACTGCTGCCAAGTATATTCAGCTAGTTCGCGACAGGGCCAATCTGCCAGATCGTGAAACTGAATTCGCTGCCATGTCGAAAGCTACTTTATTCGACGAACTGGTTCACCAGAGAGCTTTGGAATTCTGCCTCGAAGGACATCGTTTCGATGATATCGTAAGATGGGGATGGCTTAGCGATCCTGCTAAAGTTGCTTTAATGAAATCTCATGATGCTGAATGGCTTGGGTATCTGCCGGGTAAAGAAGTTATGCCTATACCGCAGATTGAAATAAACAACAATCCTAAAGCAACGCAGAATTTAAGTTATTAATTCTGAATAGTATCAGGTAGATTTTACCTGAAAGTTAAATAATAGAATTTTTAACAAATTATAATGAAATACAAAACCGTAAAGGAGCGCAGGGGAAGTATCTTTCCCCTGCATCTCCCGGAGGTAAAAATACAGAGGTTGGTTGTCTCTGGTTTGAGGTTCATAATTGGTTGGGGTTGGAATAGGTCGCCGGTTATCATTTTTTTATTTCCGATACCCGGCGGCTTATTTAACTCTTCTGAAATTTACGGATCACATTCTTAAAACTGACTTACCAATATAATTTTTATCAAATGTTTAAAACATCGCTGATTGCACTTACTCTGCTTATGTTATTTTTACTTCAGCTCACGGTTACGAGCGGTTGTAAAAAGAAAAGTGATGACCCTAAACCGCTGGATACCATTGTAATACCTCCGGTTATAGCGGATTCAATAAACCCAGGCTATTCAGATGATTACGCTCAATATGCTGATTTAGCTTATTCCGGCTACTGGGGGCCATACAACCTGCACGATCCCTCAATAATTAAATACCAGAATTACTATTACATCTATTCTACTGATGTGTCCTATGGCAATACCGGGAAATGCGGCATCATGTTCCGTAAATCTAAAGATCTTGTTAACTGGAAATTTGTCGGATGGGTTTTCAATGGCGTTCCACCTAAAGCGCTTGCGTTTATGAAGGCCAATCAACCAAGTTATCAACAATTATCAATCTGGGCTCCTTACATCATAAAAGTGGGCGATCAGTTCAGGCTGTATTATTCCGTTCCTGGAAACGATATTCACCTTGCCTGTATTGCACTGGCAACCAGCTTGTATCCCGATGGCCCATGGACAGATGAAGGCATTGTGCTCACATGCATTCCGGGCGATCCGTATAACGCCATTGATCCATCAGTTACCATTGATGCAGTAACCGGTAAACATTGGATGACCTATGGCTCTTACGATGACGGGATATTTACGGTGGAACTCGATCCGGCAACCGGTAAAAGAACCAATGGCAGTGACCTGGGTAAGAAAATTGCCATGCGTTCACAACGTCACGATGCCATCGAAGGTTCCGAAATTCTGTACAATCCCGAACAGAAAATGTATTACCTCTTTGTGTCGTACGACTGGCTCGAAGATAACTACAATGTCCGCGTAGGGCGTTCAACACATCCGGATGGCCCTTTCCTCGATTTTAACGGCAACGATATGGCTGCCCCCGGTGATAATCTGCCGATGATCACGGCACAATACCAGTTCAATAACCATTCGGGATGGCAGGGATTCGGGCATTGCGCTGTTTATAACGATGCCGGAAACTACTATTATGTTAGCCAGGCTCGCCTTGGTTCAAACAAACACTTTATGGACCTCCATATTCACCGTATGATATGGACTCCTTCGGGCTGGCCGGTTATTTCGCCCGAGCGGTATGTGAATGTGCCTCAAACAACCATCACTTCCGACAGCATTGTCGGGAAATGGGAACACATTGACCTGGTAAAAACCACCTCTAAAAACCAATCCATAACTATTGAATTGCTTTCAAACGGTACTATTTTGGGTGTAGATGCATCCTCATGGTCGTTCACTAACGGATGGCTAACATTAAAATTCCGGAACGAAGAAACAGTTTACACGACTAAGGTTTTTCGTGAATGGGACTGGGAAAATAAAAGACAAACCATTGTTTATACCGGCAATTCGGCAATTGGTCAATCGGGTTGGGGAAAGAAAATAAAAAATTAAATCATTTTCAGAAACTGTAAACACAGTTTTGTTGTAATGATCTAAATAAAGAAATCGTTATGAAGAAGTCACTTTTCGTTTTTATAATCACACTCAGTGTAACATTGCTGCGTGCGCAAACTACCATGACTATCGATGCGTCAAAACCAGGAGCCGATATCAGTAAAGATCTTTATGGGGTGTTTTTCGAAGAAATTAACCATGCCGTTGAAGGTGGTTTATATGCCGAACTGATCCGTAACCGCGGTTTTGAGGAAAACCGTATGCCCGAAGGTATGACCCGTGAAGGGGATTTCCTGCACACACCCAAAGGATGGAAACATCGTTATGCTGAACCTGCAAGTCTAGCCGGCTGGTCGCTGTCTGTTTCAGGTAAAGCTGACGCCGCTATAAGCCAGGTGTCGGTCAATCCTTTAAATTCGGCTACGCCAAACTCACTTCAACTGGATGTTAAAGCCGTAAAAGCAGGAAGTGTAAGCGTAATTAATTCAGGTTTCTGGGGAATTGAAATTGAAAAGGGTAAAACCTATGATCTTTCATTTTACGCGCATTGCGATCCTTCATTTAAAGGTGAACTGGAAGTAAGACTTGAAGGACCTGACGGAAGCACACTCGGAAAGGCTAAAATTAAAGGAATTGGCGCAGAGTGGAAAAAATATTCCTGCTCAATCACCGCTACCGGCGGTAATCCGAAAGGACGTTTTTGCATATCGCCCTTATCAACGGGTACGGTTTGGTTCGATGTTGTTTCATTGTTTCCAAAAGACACGTACAAAAATCGTCCGAACGGGTTGCGTAAGGATATTGCAGGCTTGATCGAAGAGTTTAAGCCCGGCTTTTTAAGGTTTCCGGGAGGTTGTATTGTTGAAGGTGCAACTCTCGAAAACAGGCTAAAATGGTATAATACAATAGGAGATGTTGCTGAACGGCCTGGTCATTGGGTGTTGTGGGATTATCAGGCTTCGGATGGTGTTGGTTTTCACGAGTACCTCCAGTTTTGTGAGGATTTAGGTGCAGCTCCCATGTATGTTATCCCTGTAGGCATGTCGTGCCAGTTCCGTAAATGCGAAGTGGTGCATATAGATGAACTTCAGCCCTATATTGATGAAGTGTTAAATGCCCTCGAATATGCCATGGGACCTGCTACCTCCAAATGGGGAGCAATGCGTGCAAAGAATGGTCATCCTGAACCCTTTAAAATCAAGTATCTCGAAATAGGAAACGAAAACTACGGCCCTGTTTATTTTGAGCACTACAATATTTTTTATAAGGCTATTAAAGCAAAATATCCACACTTAAATACCATTACCTGTACCGATCCGGGTATGAGGGATGGTTTCAAACGCTCCGATTTATATGGAATTACTGAACCCATTGAGATGATTGATGAGCATTTTTACGAAAGCCCGGATTTTTTCTATAAAAACTTCACCCGTTATGATTCCTACGACCGCAAGGGGCCGCTTATTTATGCCGGCGAATACGCGGTTAAGAAATGGGAGAATACACTTAAAGGAAACCTGGATGCTTCGCTTGCTGAAGCCGCTTTTATGGTTGGGATGGAACGCAATGCGGATATTGTGAAACTCAGCTCAATGGCACCGACATTTATCAATCTGAACGATCCGACCTGGAATCCGGATATCCTTGCCTATGATAATGCCAATGCTTATGGAAATCCGGCATATCATGTGCAGAAACTCTTTGCGACGAATCTGGCTGACAAAACGTTGAACATCACCAGCAATTATCCCAATAATGTGTCTAAACCCGTCGAAAAAGGCGTGGGTATGCTTGGTTTACAGAACTCGGACCTACAGGCTGAATACAAGGATATTTCTGTAATAGTGAACGGCAAAAAATATGAAGGCGACAAACTGTTCCCGGCTGAAGTTTTGGCAAAGGCAAAAGACGGCATCTGGACCGGAAATAATGATTACCTCGCGATGCCTTTCCTGAAAAGTGTATATGACGAAGCCGGAACTGACGACTGGAATGATTATACCCTGAATTTAAAAGCTAAAGCGAATTCTATCGATGACCTGGAGTGTTTCGATGTACTGTTTTACACAACCGGTGAAAGTAAGCACTACAACTGGAATGTCAGCAGGTGGCGGAGGTATAGTTGGTTGCAATGGTATGATAACGGGTATGAATCCTATTTTGGCCAGCAAGCCGGATTTATCGAACAAGGTAACTGGTACGATATTACTATCAGTATAAAGGGCGACAGTGTTCTTTGTTACCTGGACAAAGAATTGGTTCATAAGGTTGCAATGCCCCGAAAAATTGTGCCCGGCTTGTATTCAAGTGCCGGCGAAACAAAAACCGGTGAAATCATCGTGAAAGTTGTAAATGCAACTAACGACCCCCAGCCAACTGCAATGAAAATCAGCGGTGGAGGAACTCTTGATCCAACCGGGAAAGCTAGTGTAATTTACAACAATGACCGTTTTGCCGGAAACTCACTTGAAAAACCTGAAAATGTTTCCATTGTAACCACTGCGGTTACTGGTGTTTCCAATAACTTCACATATACTTTTAAGCCTCATTCGGTAACGGTATTGACGTTAAAGAAGCAGTAGAAGTGAATAGCGAATAGTGAATAAAGAATAGTGAATAAAGAATAGTGAATAAAGAATAGTGAATGATGGTTTTTAATTAGGTAGAGAATTATAAGTTGGATTAACCCCTAACCCCCAAAACCTAACCCCTACCAATAAAACACACGCAAATCAATGGCGACAAATTACAGACTTATGTTAATAGCATCCCTGGTAGTTTTAATAAACTTCCTTGGTGTGGCTCAGTCAATGTTTGTACACGATCCTGTAATGATAAAACAGGATGGTACATATTATTTGTTTTGCACCGGCAACGGAATCAGCTTCTTCTCGTCGAAGGATATGAAGGATTGGAAGCAGGAAAAACCGGTTTTCAGCGCTGGCCCGCAATGGGCAATGGACGAAATTTCCGGTTTTAAAGGTCATATATGGGCTCCGGATATTTCATTTTACAAAGGCAGGTATAGATTGTTCTACTCTGTATCAGCTTTTGGGAAAAACACTTCCTGTATCGGGCTTGCTGAGAATGTTACTCTCAATCCTTCTGATCCAAATTACAAATGGGAAGACAAAGGAAAAATTATACAATCGGTTCCCGGTCGCGACGACTGGAATGCCATTGATCCTAACCTGGTACTTGATAATGAAGGCAAACCCTGGCTGAGTTTCGGATCGTTCTGGTCGGGCATTAAATTGGTTAAGCTAAACGATGATTTTACAGGATTAGCTCTTCCCGAAACCTGGTATCCACTGGCTTCGCGTCCACGTGACAGTTTTACTGAATATGACAAAGCAGGTGAAGGCTCAATTGAAGCACCGTTTATTGTAAAACACAACAAGTTTTACTATCTGTTTGTCTCGTTCGACTTTTGCTGCCGCGGAATCGAAAGTAATTACAAGGTAATGGTTGGACGTTCAACTGATCTAACCGGCCCCTATCTTGATAAGAATGGATATCCTATGTTAATGGGTGGCGGCACTTTGGTTGTTGCCGGAAACAAGGATTTTCCGGGAGTAGGGCATAATGCGGTTTGTAATTTTGAGGGACAAGACTTCATAATTTTTCATGGATATGAAGCTGCCGAAAACGGAAGACCGAAACTGTTAATCGGGGAATTAACATGGGATCAGGATGGATGGCCGGTGGTAAATCTCTAGTTAGTAATGTCACCGAAAATCATTTTCTTGTCGGCTGGCGGAGCCGCGATTTTGAGCATAAAATATTTTTTTTAAAACTACCCACAAAATAAAAAAATAACTACATTAGCCACTTTAAGTGTAAGATATACACTTGTAATAATTCTTATTAAATTACCTGATAACAAACCATTATGACTCGCTACTATAAGGAATACGATGAGCATCTGGTAGCACTCGATTGCATCATTTTTGGATTCGATGAGGGAGAATTAAAGCTTTTACTACTCAAGCGCAAGTTTGAACCTGCAAAAGGGGAGTGGTCGCTTATGGGTGGATTTTTAAGTAAGTCGGAAAGCCTTGATGAAGCGGCATCCCGGATACTCAATCAATTAACAGGGCTGTCAAATATATACATGAAGCAGTTAAGTGCTTTTGGTGAAATTGACAGGGATCCGGGAGCACGAACCATCTCAGTAGCTTATTATGCCCTGATCAAAATTGATGAAAATGACCGTTTGCTTGCCGAAACTCACGGAGCTGAATGGATTTCGATCACCAAGCTGCCTGCTTTGATTTTTGATCATTCCCAGATGGTTGATAAAGCATTGGAAGCTTTGAGACGGAGAACATCACGCGAACCGATAGGGTTCGAGCTATTGCCTGTGAAATTTACACTTCCGCAACTTCAATCCCTTTACGAAAGCATCTGCGGGGAACAACTTGATAAGCGGAATTTCCGGAAACAGATACTCGAAACCGGCCTATTGGTGAAACTTGAGGAGAAAGATAAAGAATCATCTAAAAAAGGAGCTTTTCTCTACAAATTCGATCACAGGAAATACAACAGTTATGTTGAAAAAGGATTTCTTTTCCAGTTAAAAGTAAGAAGCGGTCAAATCATTAAGGAAAACAATGGGAATGTATTGGACATTCAGGAATAGAAATGTTAAGATGAAACCAAGAACAGATATGAAGTGGCCGGACAAAAAGAATTTAAAATAATCCCGGACATTTAATGCCGGATAAAAAAGGAAAAAGAGAATGAAAGAGAAATTGAAATTATCTGTAGTTGCGTTTTTGCTGCTGGCAGCTTCCATAGTCCTGAGAGCGCAGGAAAATGTGATAACCCTACAGCCCGATAAAGCGAAAGTTATTATCAGCAGGAATATTTACGGTCATTTTTCCGAGCACCTGGGACATTGCATATACGAAGGAATTTGGGTTGGTGAAAATTCTTCCATTCCGAATACAAGGGGAATACGCAATGATGTGGTGAAAGCACTTCGCGATATGAGTATCCCGAACCTTCGCTGGCCCGGCGGTTGTTTTGCCGACGAATACCACTGGAAAAACGGCATCGGTCCGCGCGATCAACGTCCAACCATGATTAACACCAACTGGGGTGGGGTTACCGAAGACAACAGTTTTGGGACCCATGAGTTTATGGACCTATGCGAGCAGTTAAACTGTGAGCCTGTAATATGCGGTAATGTTGGCAGTGGTACGGTTGAAGAAATGTCGCAATGGGTTGAATACCTGAATTCGGACAACGTAAGCCCGATGACCGATCTGCGCAAGAAAAACGGGCGAGAAAAAGCATGGAAAGTCAAATTCTGGGGCGTAGGAAACGAATCGTGGGGATGCGGAGGTGCCATGAGCCCTGAATTTTATTTCGACCAACTGATGCGCTATTCCAATTTTTGCCGCAATTACAACGGAAATGATTTGTACAGAGTAGGTGTAGGCGCTAATGTGGATGATTATAACTGGACCGAAACCATGATGCGCCTCTGGTCGAAAAAATCGCCCTGGGAGCAAAGGCTTATGAATGGAATTTCACTCCATTATTATACACTATGCAACGGCTGGGACGATAAAGGGTCCGCGACGGTTTTCACCGAAAAAGACTGGATTTCAACCTTATCAAAAACCTTATGGGTTGATGAGTTGATAAACAAACACCTGGCAATCATGGACAAATACGATCCTGCGCATAAAGTTGGTTTATCGGTAGATGAATGGGGCAACTGGTTCCAGGTTGAGCCGGGAACTAATCCGGGATTTCTTTACCAGCAGAATACGCTTCGCGATGCCATGGTAGCTGGTATTAATCTGAACATTTTCAACACACATGCCGATCGTATTGTAATGGCCAACATTGCCCAGGTTATCAATGTACTGCAGTCGATGATTCTGACGCAAAAAGAAAAGATAGTTCTTACTCCTACTTACTTCGTTTTCAAAATGTATAAAGTTCACCAGGGCGCTACCTTAATCCCTTTAACCGTTTCGTGTCGCGATTATACGTTCGATGGCAAATCGGTTCCATCCATAAATGTTTCCGCGTCAAAAGACAAGGAAGGCCGCACGCATATTACACTGGTAAACCTGGATCCGAATGCCGCAAATTCGATTACTTTAAACCTTGGACTCACTCAAAGCATGATTGTTACCGGCGAAGTAATCACATCCAAAAACATGAACGACTACAATGATTTTGGCGTGGCACAAAAAGTGGCTCCTGCTAAGTTTGACGGGTTCAAACTGAATGGCAGTCAACTTGTAGTAAATATGCCGGCAAAATCGGTTGTTGGCCTTGAACTGGTGATCAAATAAAGGTAGAGGACGGAAGATGGAGGTTAGAAGGCATTAAGCAGAAGGCAGAAGATTATATGAAGTATATAGGAAACAGAAGACGCAAGTGTCGTTTACAAGAAATTAGGTGGTTGTTAGGAAGAAATTGTTTTATTCGTGGCTTCCGACTCCCGACTTCTGACTTTCGACAATTTTTTTTTACCCACTAAGCTTCTGCAGTTTCCAGAAATAATAAACTCAAATAAACTTAAATAAAATGAAAGAACCTAAAGGATTAGAAGTATGGTTTGTAACCGGAAGTCAACATTTATACGGAAAAGAAACCCTTAAACAAGTTGATGTTGATTCCGAAACCATTACCAACGCATTAAACGCATCGGCTAAAATACCTGTTAAAATTGTATTTAAGCCCGTAGTAACCACTCCTACCGAAATTTATGATATTTGCCTGGCTGCCACTACCGATAAAAATTGCATCGGCCTGATAACCTGGATGCACACCTTTTCGCCGGCAAAAATGTGGATTGGCGGGCTGAGTGTCCTCAATAAACCATTCTTACATCTGCATACCCAATTTAACCGCGACATCCCCTGGAATGAAATTGACATGGATTTCATGAACCTGAACCAATCGGCTCATGGCGACCGGGAATTCGGCTTTATCTGCACCCGTTTGCGATTGAACCGTAAAGTGGTGGTTGGCCATTGGCAGGATGAAAAAGTAGTTGACAAAATTGCCGTTTGGACCCGCGCTGCTATGGGATACAACGAATCGAAAGGATTAAAGATTTGCCGTTTTGGCGACAATATGCGCGAAGTTGCTGTAACCGAAGGTGATAAAGTGGAAGCTCAGATAGTACTGGGCTGGCAGATTAGTTATCATGGTGTAGGAGATTTGGTTCAACGTGTTGATGCTGTTACTGAATCCGAGATTGATCAACTAATGATTGAGTATAAAGAAAAGTATACCATTGCAAGCAACGAACTGGAGAATATCCGATACCAGGCGAAAATCGAAATCGGCATGAAAAGTTTTCTGGATAAATACAACTACAAAGCATTTACCACAAACTTCGAAGATCTGCACGGTTTGAAACAATTACCGGGCCTGGCATCGCAACGATTGATGGAACAAGGGTATGGTTTTGGCGCCGAGGGTGACTGGAAACAATCCGCCATGGTGCGTATCATGAAAGTAATGTCGCAGGGTTTAAAAGGTGGTTGCTCGTTTATGGAAGATTATACTTACCATTTGGATCCCAAACAACCGGCTGTGTTGAGCGCCCACATGTTGGAAATTTGTCCGTCGGTAGCTGAAAGCAAGCCAAGTATTGAAGTGCATCCGCTTGGAATCGGAGGTAAAGATGCCCCGGCACGGTTTGTATTTACTGTTCCCGCTGGAAAGGGAATCAATGCTACCTTGGTAGATATGGGCGGACGCATGCGTATGATCGTAAATCCGGTTACTGTAATTAAACCTGAAGCACTCCCCAAATTGCCTGTTGCCCGTGCTTTATGGGTTCCTGAACCTAATCTCGAAATTGGCGCTCATGCCTGGATTTTGGCCGGTGGCGCTCACCATACCAGTTTTAGTATGGCTTTAAACACTGAATATATGGAGGACTTTGCCGAAATGCTTGGTATTGAGTTTGTTATTATTGATAATGATACCAACATCCGTGAGTTTAAAAAGGAACTGAAATGGAACGATGTTGCTTATTTGCCTGGTAAACGTTAAAATAAATTTCGATGGCCGGAGATTGTGTTTTATGTCTCCCTTCATTTAATAAGTACTACCACGAATTTAACGGAATTGGCTTTATATTGGTTAGAATTCCGGAGTCAGGAGACCGAAGTAGATGCTAACTGGAATTTACATACTATGAAGAAAACAAGTTGCATAATGTTATTTGTCTTTCAGTGTGATGTTTATTTTGCACAAAATAGTTATCAGCTTACCTTCTGACTTCCGTCTTCAGACTTCCGACAATTTGGACAAACCCACTGAATTAACCGTAGAACCCTTCTATAAATATTCAAATCAAAAACCTTATACATTTAGTATATGAACTGGACCTCGAATGAATTTATCTGGCTCGACTGGCTCATCATCGCAGTGGGCATACTGGCTGTTGCCTGGGCCGTTTGGCGCTCAATACAAAAACACAAAAAAACAATGGATGGAGCCAACAGCGAAGACTACCTGTTTGGTAAAGGCGAACCCTGGTATATCATCGGTGCGGCTATCTTTGCTGCAAACATCGGCTCTGAACACCTTGTAGGGCTTGCCGGAACGGGTGCTAAGTCAGGTGTAGGTATGGCTCATTGGGAAATGCAAGGCTGGATGATACTTATTTTGGGCTGGCTCTTTGTTCCGTTCTACCAGTTGATGAACAACAAACTGGGCAAAATCATCACCATGCCCGACTTCCTTAAAAAACGATACACTCCCCGCACTGGTTCGTGGTTGTCAATCATTACACTTATCGCTTATGTACTAACTAAAGTAAGTGTAACAGCTTTTACCGGTGGTATTTTCATGCAAAGCCTTCTTGGCCTGCCTTTCTGGTATGGAGCTATCGGTTTGATAGTCTTAACCGGTTTCTTCACCATTGTTGGTGGTATGAAAGGCGTGATGACATTATCGGCCATTCAAACGCCTATTCTGATTCTTGGTTCTTTCCTTGTGCTTTTCCTCGGATTGTCGGCGCTCGGAGATGGCAGTATTGCTCACGGTTGGACTGCAATGATTGACTATTCAAAAACGCTGAATGTTGGAAAAGATGGTGTTGCATACGGTACAAGTCATATGTTCCATCTGGAGACAGGGGACCCTATGTATGACGACTATCCTGGTTTTTGGGTTTTTCTTGGTGCGTCAATTATCGGCTTGTGGTATTGGGCTACTGATCAGCACATTGTTCAAAGGGTGCTCGGGCAATCAAGAGGCGAAGCCAGCGATGTTGTGATGAAGCGTGCACGCAGAGGTACTATCGCTGCTGGATATTTTAAATTGTTGCCTGTATTCATGTTTCTCATACCCGGTATGATAGCCGCCGCACTGGCAGCACGCCCGGGCAGTGGCTTTACATTAGAAAACCCTGATACGGCCTTTGGCGCAATGGTTAAATTTGTATTGCCTGCCGGAGTAAAAGGTATTGTTACCATCGGATTTATCTCGGCACTTGTTGCTTCTTTGGCTGCATTCTTCAACTCTTGCGCTACACTGTATACCGAAGATTTTTATAAGCCTATGTTTAAAGGTAAAACTGAGGCCAGGTATGTTCTGGTTGGCCGTATTGCTACGGTTGTTGTGGTAATCCTTGGAATTATTTGGATACCTGTCATGATGAGTCTCGGCAGCCTGTATTCCTATCTGCAAGGCATTCAATCGCTGCTCGCTCCTGCTATGGTCGCAGTATTCGTATTGGGTATATTTTCCAAAAAAATTACGCCTAAGGCTGGTGAATCCGGTTTGATAGTAGGATTTTTTATTGGTATGGCACGCTTGCTTACCAACATCTTTACAAATACAGGTAAAGACGTAATGACTGGCTGGTACTGGGAATCGACCCATTGGTTCTGGCATACCAACTGGCTTATCATTGAGATATGGTTGCTTGTCTTCATCATGTTGTTTATGGTTGTCGTATCATTCTTCACAAAAAAACCAACCGCCGAACAGATTGAATTTATCACTTTCACTGATGATTACAAAACATTAATCCGGAAGAGCTGGGATAAGTGGGATGTTATCGCTTCGTTGGGAGTTGTACTGTTCTGTGCTTTATTCTACATCTATTTCTGGTAAGATAAATTTATACAGGAGAGCCTACGGGCTTTCCTGCCTTTTCAATTTACTGAACAAATACAATAAAATATGTTAGAAGCCTTAAAAGAAGATGTCTTCAAAGCTAACCTCAATTTGGTGAAACACGGTTTGGTGCTGTTTACCTGGGGCAATGTTAGCGGCTTCGACCGCGAAAAAGGGTTGCTTGTGATTAAACCCAGTGGTGTAAGTTATGATGATATGAAACCGGAAGATATGGTGGTGGTTGACATGAATGGAAAGGTGATTGAAGGGAAATATAAACCTTCATCGGACACACTCACACATATCGAACTCTATAAAGTATTTTCCGAAATCGGAGGTATAGTTCACACGCATTCAACGTATGCCGTGGCCTGGGCCCAGGCTTTGAAGGCCATTCCGGCCATGGGAACAACACATGCCGATCATTTTTACGGCGAAATTCCCTGTACACGCGAACTGACGAAAGAGGAAGTTGAGCGCGGCTATGAAAAAGAAACCGGTACTGTTATCATCGAAACATTTAAAAACATTGATCCGCTTTATGTTCCCGGCGTACTCGTAGGTAACCACGGTCCGTTTGCCTGGGGAGCTACTGCTGAAAAAGCTGTTTACAATGCGGTGGTGCTTGAAGAAGTAGCGCGTATGGCTTTGTTTACCGCTCAATTAGGAAACTCAAACCCGATTAAGCAAGACCTGCTGGATAAACATTTTAACAGGAAGCACGGGAAGAATGCGTATTACGGACAGTGAGTGAGTTGACGAGCAGACAAGAAGATCAGGATGACGAGGAGAAGGGCGAAGGGAGAGAAGGCGAGGGGCGAATCTGTTTCACAATATCCGGACTGAAATCTGTAATCAATGTGTACGACACTTAAAATCAAACAATAAAATTCTTATTTGAATACAAATAATTCAGAAAATGACAAAATACACACTTGGTGTTGATTATGGTACTGACTCGGTACGCACCATCCTGGTTGATGCATCGAATGGAAATGAAATTGCGAACAGCGTTTTTTATTATCCCCGCTGGAAAGCCGGCAAGTACTGCGTTCCATTAAAGAACCAGTTCCGCCAGCATCCATTGGATTATGTCGAAGGACTTGAAAGTACCATCCGTGAAGTGTTGGCAAAAGCTCCTTCCGGCGTGGCCGAAAATGTGGTCGCCATTTCCATTGATACCACCGGCAGTACTCCTGTTGCCGTGGATGTAAACGGAACCCCATTGGCGCTTCTTCCTGAGTTTGCCGAAAATCCAAACGCCATGTTTGTGCTCTGGAAAGACCATACTGCTACAGCAGAAGCTGAGGAAATCAACAGTCTTGCCCGAACCTGGGGAGGAGTGGATTATACAAAATTCGAGGGTGGTGTTTATTCGTCCGAATGGTTTTGGGCAAAAATACTCCGCGTTTTACGTGTCGATGAAAAAATAAAGGCTAACGCATTTTCCTGGGTTGAGCACTGTGACTGGATTCCGGCTCTGCTTACCGGAACGGAAGAGCCGCTCAGCATGAAACGCAGTCGTTGTGCAGCCGGTCATAAAGCGATGTGGCACGAAGCTTTCGATGGTTTGCCCCCCGAAGAATTTCTTCTGCAATTAGATCCAATTCTGGCAGGTCTCAGATCACGCTTATTTGCGGATACGCATACCTGCGAAGTTAAGGCTGGTAATTTAACGCATGAATGGGCAAAACGTCTTGGGCTAAGTGAAGACGTTGTAGTCGGAGTTGGGTCATTTGACGCACATCTTGGCGCACTTGGCGGAGAAATCAGACCCTATTACCTGAGTAAGGTTATGGGAACTTCAACCTGTGATATTTTAATCGCACCTCTCGAAGAAGTTGGTGATAAACTGGTGAAAGGTATCTGTGGACAGGTTGATGGTTCGGTTGTTCCCGGAATGATGGGCCTCGAAGCCGGTCAGTCCGCGTTTGGCGATGTATATGCATGGTTTAAACAACTGCTCATGTGGCCGGTGGAAACACTGATTTCAGATTCCAAACTCCTGGATGAAGACGCAAAAACAAAACTGATTTCTGAAATTTCAGATGCTATTATTCCTAAACTTTCGAAGGAAGCGGAACAACTCGGAATCGGCGATTCCGGTATCATTGCGTTAGACTGGATGAATGGCCGCCGCACTCCGGATGCAAATCAATTGCTGAAAGGTGCCATTCTTGGATTAAACCTGGGATCGGATGCTCCCGGTATTTTCCGTGCTTTGGTTGAAGCAACTGCTTTCGGCGCTAAGAAAATTGTCGACAGGTTTATCGATGAAGGCATTCCTATTGAAGGAATTATAGCCCTTGGCGGTGTAGCTAAAAAATCTCCTTTTATTATGCAGGTTGTTGCCGATGTTATCAATAAACCAATCCTTGTCGCTAAAAGCGAACAGGCTTGCGCGCTTGGTTCTGCGATGGCTGCCGCTGTGGTTGGCGGATTATACCCAACCGTCCTGGATGCACAAAAAGCAATGGGAAATGGGTTTGAAACCGAGTACCATCCAATTCCTGAAAATGCTGCCAAATACCAGGAATTGTACGATCAGTACTCGCAATATGGACAGGTAATTGAAGCCGAGATTATGAATTCGAGATAATTTGATCGGTTCTAAAACAGTTCTTTTATATTTTTATGATTCAACTAATCCTCTGTAATGGTTAAGATATTTCGTCCCTAACGGGACTTAAACTAATTTATGGATGTTTTTTCTACCCGTATAAAGCCTCTAACGGGGGCTGTCCCGTAGGGACAAGATATTGGTAGACAGAAAAATAAAGATCAGTGTAAGTCCCGTTAGGGACGAGATGTTTTTAATCTAGCATTAATCCTATCAATAAAAAACCAATGTTTAACTAATTGTATTATGAAAAAAGGATTTTTATTCCAAAGTATCATTTTCGTGCTGGGTGTTTTGACAATCACATCGGCATGTACTAAAAAAGAAACCATGCAAGCTCCCGGAACAGTTACAAAAGCATCATTCGGGCATATGCCCGATTCAACAGAAGTGAATCTGTATACCCTGGTAAACCATTCAGGGATAACAATGAAAGTGACTAACTATGGCGGTATTATTACTTCCCTGGTGGTTCCTGATAAAAACGGAAAACTTTCCGATATCGTTCTGGGTTATGATAGTTTGTCCGGTTATCTGAAAGCAACGCCTTATTTCGGAGCCCTGATCGGAAGGTATGGAAACCGAATTGCCAAAGGTAAATTTACTTTGGATGGAACAGAATATGTTTTAGCTCAGAACGATGGACCGAACCACCTTCACGGTGGAGTTTTAGGCTATGATAAAGTAGTATGGGAAGCCGAAGATTTCAAAACCGACAGCGCTGTTGGCTTAAAATTTCATTACCTTAGTAAAGACGGGGAAGAAGGATATCCCGGAAACCTCGACATTACAGTTACTTACACATTATCCGACGACAATACACTGACTTTCGATTATTCGGCAACAACCGACAAAGCTACTCCGGTTAACCTCACACAGCACAGCTACTTTAACCTGGCCGGAAGCGGAGATATTAAATCGCATGAATTGATGATCGCTGCTTCGAAATATAACGTGGTTGACAGCACCCTAATCCCAACAGGGGAATTGCGTGATGTAAAAGGAACTTCTTTTGATTTTACTACAGTGAAACCTATTGGAAAAGATTTGGTTGCAGCTGGTGGCAAGCCAGTAGGTTACGACCATAACTTTATTCTGGATACCAAAAGCATCAATGATCTGGCTGTTCGCGTGGTTGAGCCAAACAGCGGAAGGGTTATGGAAGTGTACACCGATCAGCCCGGAGTTCAGTTTTATTCAGGGAATTTCCTCGATGGAACAATCACGGGAAAATCAGCAACCGTATACCAACAATATTCAGGTTTCTGCCTCGAAACACAGCATTTTCCTGATTCACCAAACCAGCCGGCTTTCCCAACCACCATTCTGAAACCAGGTGAAAAATATCACACAACTACCATTTATAAGTTCTTGTCGAAATAGAAGTTGGATTTTGGTATTATTTGTATCAGGACTCCTGATTTGTTAAGTATCGAAAAGCCCGACTTCCCTGATGTTGGGCTTTTTTTAAAAGATACCGGGATACTTCTTTGCGCTCCTTGCGAATCCGTTGCGCCTTTGCGTTAAAAAAATCTTCTAACAGAACGATTTATAATTGATTTGTTTCCGGAGTCATCATGCACAAAGTTTAAAATAATACAAAGTTTAAAATTTCAATCCCATGAAATACCTCACCTTACTTCTGATCATTTTTTTATACACCAATTTGAGTAACGCACAGGAACAACCTGCATCTTTGAAAAGCCCCGACGGGACTATCCTGATGCAGGTAAAACTCAATGCCGGCGGAATTCCTGTTTATTCCATTGATTTCAAAGGGAAACAGATATTAGGCGAATCAAGCCTGGGACTTAAACTGGAAGATGCCGATTTTACTAAAGGGCTGAAAATCGAATCAGTTTCGGATGCAAAACCAATTCATGATGAATACAGTATTATTTCCGGGAAACGGAAAAACTGTGTTTACAATGGGCTTGAAAAAATCATCCGGTTTATAAATGAAAGCAACCAGCCCATAGATTTTATAATCAGGCTTTCGAATGATGGCGCTGCATTCCGGTATTTCCTTCCTGAAAAATCATCTGAAATAAAGAAAATAACAGAAGAAGCAACTTCCTTTAAGTTCAACCAGGGCACGAAAATATATATGGGTCCCTGCCCTGATGTGTACATGGGATGGTGCAATTCGCAACCTTCGTACGAAGATTATTATTTCCAGGGCGAAGCCGCAGGTAAACCTTCTCCTTATTCATCCGGCTGGGTTTTCCCGGCGCTCTTTCAGAAGGATAACACCTGGATTTTACTCACCGAAACCGGTCTTGACGGAACCTATTGCGGAAGCCGTCTGCAACAAAATTCCGAAAACGGAAACTATAAAATCGCTTTCCCAAAGGCAGGAGAACAAACTTCGCCCCTCGCACCGCTTTCCCCTGAATCCACAACTCCCTGGCTCACTCCCTGGCGCATTATTGTTATCAGCGGCGGTCTGAAGTCCATGATGGAATCTACACTTGAAACCGATTTGGCCATTCCGGCCAAAGAGGCAGATTGTTCGTTTGTACAACCCGGACGGGCCTCGTGGAGCTGGATCATGAAAAAGGATGATTCAATAACTTATGATGTGCAAAAACGATATATTGACTGGGCAGCTCAGATGAAATGGGAATATTGCCTGATAGATGCCGACTGGGACACAAAAATCGGGTATGATAATGTAAAAGAACTTGCCGATTATGCTGCTGCAAAAGGAGTCGGGCTGCTGCTTTGGTACAATTCGGCAGGTAGCTGGAATACGGTTCAATACCACCCTAAGGACAGGCTTCTGTTTGCCCTCAACCGCCAGGACGAATTTAAGAGCATCAGCGAAATGGGTATAAAAGGAATTAAAGTCGATTTCTTTGGCGGCGATGGACAATCGATGATGAAATATTATAATGACATATTGCAGGATGCCTTGAAATACAAACTGGTAGTCAATTTTCATGGAACTACATATCCCAGGGGATGGCAACGTACCTATCCAAACCTGGTTACCATGGAAGCTGTACGTGGATTTGAGTTTATAACCTTTACCCAGGATGGCGCAGACCAGGAACCAAACCATGCCTGTATGCTGCCATTTACCCGTAATGTTTTCAGCCCGATGGACTTTACACCGGTTAACCTTTCCGAAATTCCCGGATTACAACGCAAAACTTCCAGCGCTTTCGAACTTGCGCTTACTGTTATTTTCCAGTCAGCAGTGCAGCATTGGGCCGAAAGCCCCGAAGGAATGGCAAAAATGCCGGATTACATCAGGGAATATATGAGCGCCGTGCCCACCCAATGGGATGACACTTATTTTATTGATGGTTTCCCCGGCAAATTTGTGGTAATGGCACGTAAATCCGGCAAAACCTGGTATGTGGCAGGAATAAACGGTGAAACAACTCCAAAAGAAATCAGTTTTAGCTTGCCGTTCGTCACTAATGATCTGAAAGCAACTTTGTATACTGATGGCGAGACTAACCGTTCGTTCTCAAAAAGTGAAATACAATTTAAAAAAGGGGAAAAGACAAGTATGATGATCAAACCAACCGGTGGATTTGTGATGAGGATTGAGGAATAACTTTAGATTTTATTCTCTTTAATACTGTTTTTAAATTAGTAAACTCCAAATTCACTCAACGTTACAGCTGGTTTTTTTCTCATTTCCAAGATTAATCCTGAGTTGGGTTGTCGTAATTCTTTCGAAGGATACTGAATCGGATGTGTTTTCTACAGGGATCTGATGTGCTCTTTTTTTTCTCTGCCACAGGCCTGCATGGTTTCCCGCCCCAATAGTCAATAGTATTTTTATCCGACGTTCCATAGATCCGGCCTTCCATATAGAAAGGAATTTTTCCTGACGAAACCGTGCAGGTTTCACCGAAATCGAGAGCAAGCCAATCACTCTCTGCTATTGATCCCTGTGTTGACCCGCGATTCCTGGTTTCAGGGAATGACCCGCTGTTATAGCAGAATTGAAAACAGTTGAAATCATGTATTTATTAAAATAAAGCGTAATTATGAGACAGTTATTTTTATTCTGATTATTTGATTCAGAACGTTGTAATGCAAAAAACATGTTGTTAATCTAGTGATTGTCAGTTGATATAAACCATTATTTTGTTGCGATTACTTGTCCCATTCGTTTAAAAAATAAGTATGGAGTAATATTTAGGGATGAAGAAATTGATTTGAAATAAATCCATCCGCATGGTTTTTCGGTAAGCCGACTTTTGAAAATTCCTGAGATACTTTTCGATCAGGATTGCTTTTCCCTGTTCTTAAGATACTGGCTGGGGGAGACGCCTTTTATTTTTTTAAATTGCTCGTTAAAATTTGATACATTATTGAAGCCGCTTTCATAGCAGATGCCTGAAATATTCATTTTGTTTTCTATCAGTAATTTGCACGAATGACCTACCCGTATTTCATTTAAAACGGTATGAAATGATTTTTTTGTATGCTTTTTAAAATACCTGCAAAATGAAGTAGATGTCATACCTACAATATCCGATACTTTTTCAAGGGAAATGTTTTGCTGAAAATTATCAATCATATACCGGTGGGCCTTATCAAACCTGTCGAAATCGACTGATTTCCGTATTTTGGAATAACCGATACTTGCTAATACTTTTTTGTCTGCTGTTTTCGACATAAAATCCAGTATGTCAATAAGTCTGAGCAATTTGTCAATCCCTGAGGTCCGGATAATTGCTTTCATCTGAATTTCGATATGTGCCTGTGCAGAGCCGGTAAACTTTACTCCAAATTGTGATTCATAGAGTAGTTGGTTAATTCCCTGCATCTCGGGTAATACGGCCAATGAGTTTTTAAAAATCGCATCATCAAAGTGAATGACTAAAACCCGGACCGTTAGCCCAGGAATGTTTTTACAATATTGCGGATCACTCTTCCACACATGCGGCAAGTTTGGCCCGATAAGTCCAATATCGCCCGGCCCGAAGGACTCTGAATGGTCGCCTACAAAACGGGAACCGGTACCTTTTTCCACATAAATAATTTCAGTTTCCGGATGATAATGCCAGGGAACATCTAAACAAGGAACCTCAACTTCGAGGCAATTAATACTGTATTCCGAGCTCTTGGGCAATTTTTCATATAAAACATCCATGTTTTTATCTGATTTATTTTTGAGTCCGTAAAAATATGATAAAATACCATTACCCACTGAAAATATACCGGTATTTCTAAAATAACTCTGCATCTATATTTGTCGCCATAATAAACGATCACTCTTGATTGAAATATCAAGCCTTACATTTTTGTCTGAACAACTGCTTCTGTTAAATTCCTTTGAATAAATCATACTGCCTTTATAAGACTAATTTCCCAAGTAAATAAAAATCGACTAATCAATGAGGTTATTTTGGATTGAGCCCGATAAAACTTAAGCTGAATTTTGATCCATATTCTTCGAGAGTGGAATGAAAACTTGAGTTGCCCTCCGCTGAACTATACTTAATTGATTAATTGAATTAATGCTTTCTGAAAATCCAGGAAGATTTTTAGCGTATAAAAAAGAAAATATTTCTACGAATGCTACTTTAATGCCTGGAAATGCTGATTCATAGCTATAAACTTTTCCGCAGCATGAACTTTAAACAAAATCACCAAAACACTGAAGTGTAAGAAATAAAAATAATCCCAATCAATTAAGTCAAATCAATCAATTCACCAATTACAAACCCCAAACAACCAAATCAATTTATGAAAAAAAATCTCTACAATTACCTGCACTTTAGCATAGTAAGCAAAATGCTGATGCTAACCGGCATTTTGTGGCTGAGTGCATTTTCTCTTGTTTATGCGCAAAAAGTCCACGAATACTCGGGGAAAGTTACTGATCCTGCGGGAGAAACTCTTCCGGGAGTAAGTGTTACAGTAACCGGAACTACCACCGGAGCCATTACAGATATTGATGGCAAATTTAAATTCAATGCGGATAAACCTGCCGTGAAACTTACATTTTCCTTTACAGGGATGATAGGCCAGGAGGTGGACGCAACAGCTGGAGTTCCTTTAACCGTGGTACTCGAAGAAAAATCCACTGACCTTACAGGTATTATGATCGTTGGTTATGGCGTTCAGAAGAAAAGCCTTGTTACCGGAGCTATTTCACAAATCAAGGGGAAAGAGCTGCAATCCATACCCTCATCAAGGGTTGAGCAGGCTATGCAAGGCCGTATCTCAGGTGTCAGCGTTCGTTCAAACTCAGGTTCGCCGGGAGCAGGTTTAAAAGTCAGAATCCGTGGCGCAGGAACCAATGGCAACTCCGATCCTCTTTATATCGTTGACGGTATGAAGAGCGGCGATATCAATTACCTGGAACCTTCCGATGTTGAATCAATCGAAGTACTTAAAGATGCTGCTTCGGCTGCCATTTATGGTGCTGAAGGTGCAAACGGTGTTGTAATTATTACTACCAAATCGGGTAAAGGTCCTGGTGGTGGTAAAACTACCGGTGGAACTTTAACCTATGATTTCCAATATGGGATTCAGAATATAGGTAAAATTATGCCTGTTATGAATAATACTCAATATACTGAATATATAAACGAAGCTAAAGTTGGTACAACAATTCCTACTGGCATTACAACCAATACCAATTGGCTTGATCAAATTTCGCAATCTGCTCCGATGCAGAAACATTACCTTTCATTTTCAGGTGCCAGCGAGAAATCGAGTTACCTGGTTTCATTTTCGTATTTTAACCAGGATGGTGTTGTGGGCGGCGAAAAGGCCAATTTCAAACGCTATTCGGCTCGTTTAAATGGCGATCATGAAATAAAAAAATGGTTAAGTGTTGGCAATAATTTTGCATTCTCGCATACCGATCGCAGTTCCATTGTTGAAAACAGTGAATATGGCGGCATTGTTTCAAGTGCACTGGCACTCGATCCTCTTACACCTACAGTTTATGATGGTGCATTGCCGGCTTACGCACAGAGTGCTTTGAATGATGGGTACACTTTACTTAAAGATCCAAGCGGGAAATATTATGGTGTTTCCGAATATCTGAAAGGCGAAATTGCTAACCCATTAGCCATGATGTCATTGGCAAAAGGAAGTACTGTTCAGGATAAAGTTTTGGGAAGTATGTATGCAACCGTAAAACCACTTAAAGGTTTGTCAATTACGTCACGTTTAGGTGTTGACTACGCCGGCCAGGTTTATCATACATGGAACCCAACCTATTGGTTCTCGTCCGAACGCAACAGCAAAGTAACTTCACGTCGCGAAAATTACGATAAATGGTTCACCTGGCTGTGGGAAAATTTTGCTTCCTACTCCAAGACTATAGATAAGAATAATTTTAGCATTATGGCAGGTATTTCGGCTCAGCATTATCAGCATAACTATGTGAATACCTTATCAGGACCTATGTTTGCAGAAGACGAAACCTTTGCTTATCATGGTTCAGACGATATTACCGGAACTGTTAGCGGTGTTCCCGAGGTTAAAACGCTTGAATCCTATTTTGGAAGGATTACATACGATTACGGCAACAAATATATGTTAAATGCCACTCTTCGTCGTGACGGAACATCTATGTTGCTGAACAAATGGGGTACTTTCCCTTCGGTATCTGCAGGATGGGTTATGTCGGAAGAAGGATTCTGGCAAGACCTGGCTTTACCGGTTAATTATTTCAAATTCCGAGCAAGTTGGGGACAAAACGGCAGTTTATCCAACCTTGGTCCTGATCAGTTCCGTTCACTTATAAAAATTTCCGGTATTCAATATCCAAATCCAAGTGGTGGTTTCTATACCGGAGCTGAACCTGCATTACTGGCGAATCCTGAACTTACCTGGGAAACCAGCGAACAGACTGACTTAGGATTTGACGTACGTGCCTTCAACAGCAAACTTACCTTTGCTTTTGACTATTACAAAAAAGTTACTAAAGACCTGCTAACGCCATCTTCACCTCCTCTTTCAGTTGGAAATTATGCTCCATTTGTTAATGCCGGCGATGTTACCAATACCGGTGTGGAAATGGAATTAGGCTGGCGGGAATCAGAAGGCGATTTCCACTACAATGTAAGTGCTAACGTAACTTTCAACCATAACGAGGTAACCTATCTTAACCCATTACTTACCAGGGTTCCGGGTGCTGGTGTAAATGGATGGACCGCAACCTATTTCGAAAAAGGCTTGCCAATATGGTACTTCCGCGGATATCAGACCGATGGGATCTTCCAGAATCAAGCTCAGATTGATAAATACGTTGTCGATAATGGGTTAACCGGTTATGCTCCGGTACCAGGTGATGTTATTGTAGTTGATAACGTGAAAGACGGCAAGATCAATGCAGATGATATGACCAATATAGGTTCATCAATTCCAAAAATAACTTATGGCGCTAACCTTAGCTGCGACTATAAGAACTTTGATTTGAATATATTCCTGCAAGGTACCCAGGGCAATGATATTCTTATGGGCTGGAATCGCACTGACCGTGGAACATCCAACAGGCCTGAGTTCTTTTACACCGACAGGTGGACAGGTGATGGAAGCACCAATAGCTGGTTCAGGTCTGATTTGACAAATAACTTTAATTACAACAGCGACAAGATGATTTTCAGCGGTTCCTATCTGAGAATCAAGCAAATTCAGCTTGGCTACACCATGCCCAAAGAAATGGCTGCCAAACTTCATATGCTAGGAGTACGTGTTTTTGTTTCACTGGATGACTATTTTACTTTCACCAAGTATCCGGGAATGGATCCTGAAGCCGGAAGTCCTGACAATAACAGCCAGGGAATTGACCGCGGTATGTATCCTACACCACGCAAATTCATGATGGGCTTATCTGTTACCCTTTAGGTACCTGTTTCAATTAATGTAGTCAATCTCAAAATTAAAAACATTAAAACATAAAAAAATGAAAAACAGATTCATATATAAAATCCTTTTCGTGTTAGTCTTTTTCATGGCTGTTGCTTCATGCAAAAAGGACTTTCTTGAAACCGTTCCTTATGGTAAGCTTTCGGTAGATAATTTCTACAAAACCGATGCCGATGCCCAGAACGCAATTGTTGCAGCTTACGATATCCTTCAATGGGTAAACGCACGCGACTGGCAGTCCGTTTGGCTGGCCAAGACGCTTCCTTCGGACGAAACAACCTGTGGTGGCAGTTCAGCAGGAGACCAACCCAATTTAGTGGAATTGGACCGCATGAACTACAGCTCAGGCAATCCTGTTATTAAGGATGTTTATACCGGACAATATTTCGGAATTTACCGTTGCAATATGGTAATTAACAATGTTGAGCCAATTAATGATTTCCGTAAGAAGATCATTGCTGAAGCTAAAACACTGCGTGCATATTACTATTCGGAACTGGTTATGATGTTTGGTAAAGTTCCTTTAACCCTAACTGAACTGGCTCCAAGTGATTATTCACAGCCAAGGGCGGAAGTAGCAGCAATTTATGCCCAGATTGAAAAAGATTTGAATGAGGCCATTCCTGATCTTCCGCTAAGATCAGCGTATAGTGAGGCTGACAAATTCAGAGTATCTAAAGGAACCGCACAGGCGCTCCTGGGTAAAGTATTACTCTATGAGGAAAAATGGAAAGAATCATCCGATGCTTTCGAAGATGTAATCACATCTAACGAATATCAATTGTCAGCCGATTTTAGTACTTTGTTCAAAAAAACTCAGGAATTCGGTACAGAATCTCTTTTTGAAGTCAGTTTTTCTGGTATAAAAGGATATGATTGGGGAACTTTCCAGTGGGGTGGTAACCGCAATATGGAAAACAACATTACCTGGCAGCTTTGCGGACCACGTGGCGATTATTTCGTTTCCGGCAACAGTGGCATGATAGGTGGATGGGGATTCATTTATCCTACAAAAGAAATATTTGATGCTTATGAAGCAACTGATCCCCGTCGTCATGCAACTGTATGGTCAGTTGGCGATCTGCAGGCTTTAGGCGGAGACTGGACAGGTGATCCTGTAAATCCTCCTTTTGATTTCGTAGGTTATTTTAGGGTAAAATATGGAACATTTGCTGAGGAAACTAATGGCCCTGTCGGAGAACTGAACTACGGCACCAACCTGAGGCTTATCCGTTATGCTGATGTCTTGCTTATGGCTTCCGAAGCGTATTACCGCCAGACGCTTGAAAGTAAAGCTCTGACTGAACTTAACAAGGTACGCCAGCGCGCAGGCCGGACTGATGTTACAGCTTCCGGAACCGCATTATTCGATGCCATTGTTAAAGAACGTCAGGTTGAATTAGCTATGGAAGGTGTTCGTTTCTTTGACCTCGTTCGTTGGAATCTGGCATCATCGGTATTAGGCAGCAAATTCGTTCTTAATAAACACGAACTTTTCCCTATTCCTTTGGATGAAATGACAAATAACAGTATGATTACCGAGAATAATCCGGGGTACTAATCCCTGGAAATAAATTAAAAAGGAGGTTGGCAGGGTAACCAATCAGATGACTTGAGGGTTATAATGATTATTTGGTGATCTTAGAAACAATTGGTTGGTTGGCTGAGCAGGTTATCCTGTTCAGCCTCCTTTTTAATATCTCCTTTCTTTTTAGCAGTACAAAAAAATTCCAGGATTGTTCTGATATTTTCCCGTAAAATTCAGAGTGATTTTTTTGAAAGTGCTACTTCTAAAAAGTGGATATTCGTAGATGCAACAAAAAATCAAAAAACAGTACATTCAATTAGGATAATAGGATTAGTTTCTTTAGACCAAATGTTTAATTTTTGCAGATTTAAAATTATATTTATTGCAAAAAACAACCTCTGAGATCAGGAAGAAAAAATTCAGATGACTCATTCATATTTTAGTCAAATACAGCGCAGCGTAAAAGATTTGGCTTATAACGAAACTCCACCGCTTAAAAACTCAAACCATTACCATGAACCTGATCAATCAAAAACTAAAATTTTCGGAGAAAGTCGGTTACGCCCTTGGCGATGGGGCCGCTAATATTGCCTGGCGTGGGGTAGCTACATTCCTGTTTATTTTTTACACCGATATTTTTGGAATAAGTCCCGCAACAGTTGGCCTGCTGATGCTGATTGCACGATTCAGCGATGGGATTATTGATATTATTATGGGTGTCATCTGCGACAGGACAAATACCAGATACGGCAAATTCCGCCCATGGATATTATGGACGGCTGTTCCTTTAGGGATAACATTATCCTTGTTGTTTACATCTCCAAACCTTGGGCCGACAGGGAAAATAGTTTATGCGTATGCTACTTACCTGTTGTTTTTTATTATGTACACTGCGAATAATATCCCTTACGGCGCATTAATGGCAGTAATGACCGGAGACGATAAAGAACGCACAAGCCTGGGTTCGTATCGTATGGTAGGCGCTTTTACAGGAGGAATGGTGGTTCAGGGAGCGTTGTTGTTCCTGGTGGCCAGTTTTGGGAATATCAATCCGACTATTGTTGTCGACAAACTTGAGGCGAAGAAATATGAAGTAACTGTATCAACCACTAAGGATGTTAAAAATGTAAACATCAAGACTAAAGATGGAATTGCTATGTTTACCTGGGCCGATGCAGCAGTAAACGATAGTACAAATAATCCTACACAAGGTAAAAGTTTTTCGATGCAGGCCGGGAATAAATACTCATTTATCGTAGCCGGTGAAGACAATCTTGAGCCAAAGAAAATCAGTATTATTGATCAGAAAAGAGGGTATAGCTCTGCCATTTATATCTTGTCGGTTTTCCTCTCACTTTTCCTGATTATAACTTTTCTGACAACTAAAGAAAGGGTGCAACCACCCAAAGAACAAAAGACCAACCTGGGAAAAGATCTGAAAGACCTGATCAGGAACAAGCCTTGGTTAATACTGCTTGGGATTGGATTATTATTCCAGGTTTACAACTCTATAAAACAAGGTATTGTTGTAATTTATTTCTCTCATTACCTGCATAATCAGCTTCTGGCAGCATCGTTTATGATCGGCTTAATGCTGGCTTCTATTGGAGGTGCGATGATTACCTCACCATTGGCAAAACGGCTTGGCAAACGCAACCTGTTTATCTATGCGTTGCTCTTTTCTGGTGCGGTTAACTCATTACTCTTTTTTTGTGGCCCTGAAAACATTGCCGCTATTTTCACTATAGGGATAATTTCCGAGTGTGCCGCTGCCGTATTCCCGACCTTGTTTTTTGCCATGCTCGGTGATGCCGCTGATTACTCGGAGTTTAAAAATGGACGGAGAGCTACGGGGTTAATTTATTCAGCGGGTTCTTTCTCAACCAAGTTTGGCGGTGGGGTAGCCGGCGCTATAATTGGTTTTGTTTTAGCGGCATTCCATTACAACGGACAGGATCAGGTTTCTATACAGGGCGCAGTTCCGGGTATCATTATGCTTATGAGTTGGATTCCGGCAATCGTAGCCTTGATCGCTGCCGGTTTTATGACACTCTATCCTCTGACTCAAAAGAAAATGGATACAATCACTACCGAATTAAATAGCAGAAGAGCGAAAGAACTGGCTTAATTGTGAGATTAACAGAATTAAAGAGTATATCAAAAAATAATAAGTAAGAATATGAAATTCGGACATTTCGACGATCAGCAAAGAGAATATGTAATTACTAATCCACAAACACCCTGGCCCTGGATTAATTATCTCGGGAATGAAGATTTTTTTTCACTCATCTCAAATACTGCCGGCGGTTATTCTTTTTACAAAGATGCCAAGTTCCGCAGGCTTACCCGCTACCGCTACAATAATGTGCCTATGGATAGTGGCGGTCGTTACTTTTATATAAAAGACGAAGAAACTACCTGGTCGCCGGGTTGGAAACCATGCAAGACTCCTCTCGACAGCTACGAATGCCGGCATGGGATGAACTACACTTCCATCCAGGGTGAAAAAAATGGCGTAACTGCCAAAGTTCTGTTCTTTGTTCCACTCAAAACCTGGGCTGAAGTTCAAAAGCTTACGCTCACCAACAACTCTTCCGGTGTAAAAAAACTGAAAGTCTTCTCATTTATTGAATGGGCGATGTGGAATGCCGCAGCAGATATGGAAAACTTTCAACGTAACTTTTCTATTGGTGAAGTAGAAATTGAAGGTTCGGTTATTTACCATAAAACTGAATATAAAGAACGCCGCAACCATTATGCCTATTTTTCAGTAAACACTCCCATTTCAGGTTTCGATACCGATCGCGAAACTTTCTTCGGCCTTTATAACGGTTTCGAAGCGCCACAGGTGGTTGCTGAAGGAAACCCGACAAATACGGTTGCTCACGGCTGGTCACCCATTGCGTCGCATTGCATTGAGGTTGAACTTCAACCCGGCGAATCGAAAGATCTGGTTTTTGTATTAGGCTATGTGGAAAATGCGGAAGATAAAAAATGGGAAAGTAAGGGCATAATTAATAAAACCCTGGCGAAGAAAACCATTTCCCGTTTTAATACTTCGGAAAAAGTAGATACTGCTTTTGCTGAATTGCGTGCTTATTGGGACAAACTGTTAAGTGTTTACACCGTAGATTCCGGCGACGAGAAACTCGACCGCATGGTAAATATCTGGAATCAATACCAGTGTATGATAACCTTTTGCTTTTCCCGATCAGCTTCATTTTTCGAATCAGGAATAGGGCGGGGAATGGGTTTCCGCGATTCGAACCAGGATTTGGTTGGCTTTGTACATCAGCTTCCTGAAAGGGCGCGTGAACGAATTATCGACATTGCGTCAACACAATTTCCCGACGGGGGTTGCTACCACCAGTATCAACCGCTTACTAAAAAAGGAAACAACGAGATTGGCCAGGGTTTCAACGATGACCCGATGTGGCTGATCTTTGGAACTACCAGTTACCTTAAAGAAACCGGGGATTTCGGTATCCTGGATGAACCCGTCCCTTTCGATAACCAGGCCGGTTCGGAAGTTTCATTATTTGAGCATTTAACGGTTTCCTTCAATCATGTAATCAATAACTTAGGCCCACATGGCCTGCCCTTGATTGGTCGTGCTGACTGGAATGATTGCCTGAACCTGAATTGCTTTTCGAACGACCCCAATGAGAGTTTCCAGACTACCGAAAACAAATCGGAGGGAAGCAAGGCTGAAAGCCTGATGATAGCCGGGTTATTTGTGGTTTATGGCAGGGATTATATTAAGCTGAGCAATAAAACCGGAAACACTGTTGAAGCGTTTCGCGCGCAAAAGCATGTTGATGCAATGGTTAAAGCCATAAAACTTCATGGCTGGGATGGCGATTGGTTCCTGCGCGCGTATGATTATTATGGGCATAAAATTGGCTCACACGAAAATATTGAAGGGAAAATCTTCATTGAATCGAACGGATGGTGCGCCATGGCGGGCATTGGCCAGGAAGAAGGTATGGTTGCCAAAGCCCTTGATTCGGTAAAGAAACACCTGGATTGCGAACACGGCATTGTCCTTAATAACCCCGCGTTTACGAAGTATTATATTGAATATGGCGAAATCTCTACATACCCTCCGGGATACAAGGAGAATGCCGGAATCTTCTGCCATAATAATCCATGGATCATGATTGGCGAAACCCTGGCAGGAAACGGCAACCGAGCCTGGGAATATTACCGTAAAATTTGCCCGTCGTATCTCGAAGATATAAGCGAATTACATAAAACAGAGCCTTATGTATACTCGCAGATGATTGCGGGAAAAGATGCTTTCAAACCGGGCGAAGCCAAAAACTCGTGGCTCACAGGTACTGCTGCCTGGAATTTTTATGCCATTACCCAGTTTATCCTGGGTATTCAACCTGATTACGACGGGCTTAGAATTGATCCCTGTATTCCTAAAGATTGGAAAGGGTATAGTGTTACCCGTAAATTCAGGGGAGCAACCTACCAGATTGAGATTCAAAATCCGGATGGCAGATCAAAGGGCGTTAAAGAAGTAATTGTGGATGGGAAACCGCAAACTTCGAACCTGATTCCTTTGTTTGGCGATGGATTGGAACATACTGTTAGTGTCGTTTTAGGCTAGAAATTTCTGTAAATATATTTTCAGATAACAAGGTACTACAATTCGATTTTTATAAGGCTTTTCCGAAAACCGGGATAAATTTTCGCTGAAATAAGTGAGTCTGAATTTTAAATTTATTACAATGAAAACGATTTCAATAGTTACTCTTATCCTTGCCATTGCGTTGTGTTGCAATTGCACTTTCTCGGCAACCCAGGGAATATCCGGTACAGGAACTGTTCCTGATACCCTTGACAGAATTCTGGTTAACCAGGTTGGCTATCTTCCTAATTCAGTTAAAATAGCATTGCTGAGGGTGAAAACCTTAACGTTTAATGTTGTTGATATAAATAGCGGGAAAGTCGTGTTTACAGGAAACCCCGGGCCTTTTAAATACTGGGATCAGTCCGGTGACAGCGTTTGTACTGCCGATTTTTCATCAGTTACCACTCCCGGCAAATACAGTATATGTATAGATGATAAATCGGTTTGTTCCTATAGTTTTGAAATAGGAGAGGGTGTTTATAGTGATATTGCCAAAGCATCTTTAAAAGCATTTTACCTGAACCGTTCAGGTATGGAAATTACAAAGGAGTTTGGCGGGAAATGGGCCAGGCCGGCTGGTCATCCCGATACTTTGGTTTTTGTGCATTCTTCCGCCGCTTCGGCTAACCGACCCGAAGGATTTAAAATATTCAGCCCAGGCGGATGGTACGATGCGGGTGATTATAACAAATATATAGTCAACAGTGGAATAAGCACGTACACTTTATTGCTTTTTTGCCAGGTGTACCCGGAATATTGCAAGAATTTTAAAGTCAATATTCCTGAAAGAAGCAACAGCACTCCGGATGTAATGGATGAGCTCCTGTATAACCTGCGCTGGATGCTTACCATGCAGGATCCCGATGATGGCGGCGTTTATCATAAACTTACCAATAAAAAGTTCAGCGATTTCAGTATGCCCGATAAAGCAAATGATGCCAGGTATGTTGTATCGAAATCTACTGCTGCTTCACTCGATTTTGCCGCTACCATGGCTATGGCCTCGCGCGTATTTGCAAAAAGTGAAACCCCGGAATTAAAAGAGCTAGGGAAAACCTGCCTCGGCGCGGCTAAAAAAGCCTACACATGGGCAAAAGCAAATCCCGCCATTTATTTTAAAAACCCTCCCGATATTTCAACCGGAGCATACGACGACACGGATGTTCAGGATGAGTTTTTATGGGCTGCAACAGAACTTGGATTGGCTGAAAACAACCTGGCATTGATCCCGGAAAAGGGATTGGCAAAGCAGGAAACCAGGGTTCCATCCTGGGGTAATTCCGGAATGACGGGGATACTGTCACTTTCACTGAGCATTGATCCGAAAGTTTCGGAATATAAAGCTGAAGCGCAAAAAAGAGTACTGGCATTTGCTGATAAACTGGTTGATAAATCTGAGAATTCGCCCTATAAAGTCAGTCTCGATTTTTTTAACTGGGGAAGCAATTCCGATGTGGCCAACCAGGCAATCATTAAACTGCTTGCCTATAAAATCAGCAAGGATAAAAAATACCTGGCATCCATACAGGGCGATGTTGACTATTTACTTGGCCGTAATGCAACCGGATACTGTTTTGTAACAGGCTTTGGCGGGAAACAGGTGATGAATATTCACCACCGTCCATCCGGAGCGGATGGAGTTACAGAACCTTGCCCAGGCTTCCTGGCTGGCGGGCCAAACACTGTAGTATTAAGCGATTGCCCCGAAATTACCCGTTCCAAATTCCCTGCTAAATCGTATGCTGATGCCTTATGCAGCTATTCGACAAACGAAGTAGCCATAAACTGGAACGCGCCGCTGTTCTTTTTATTAGGAGCAATGGATTCGTTTAAAAAATAAAGGGAAAGATTTTAATTCTTTAACAAATTCTTGACTGGTATAATTCAGTTAGAAGGTAAAAATGCACTTATTGCAGGGCAGAGTCGTGGCTTTTGACAACAAACAGCGTAAGCATTGGCGAAACCCGGATGCGATCTGTTTTACACTCTGATTATGAAATCTTAAGGCTGGCTAAACAGGGGAAAATACCTGGGTATTAAAATAAAAGCAACTAATCAGTTCATTTAAAATATTGACAAACAAACATTTACCACAGATTACATAAATTACACCGATACATCAGATAACGGATGCTCAAATTTTATCTAAAAAATTGCTAAAAGCAGTTTTAATCTGTGTAATCGACGTAATCAGTGGCTAAAAAGCCTTTTGAGTAGGCTGAATAGTTACAAATAAAATAGTTTTTAACTTATCAGGAATAAATACATATATTTGCGTAATCCATTTGCAATATTGTTTATTTCTTTTGTATTGCTTGTTTGCTATACTTTTTAAATTTATTGCCTTTTGTATCACTACATGAAAAAAGAAATCAGACTAGACTTACAAATCAAAGCTTTTAACCAGTTTAACCCTGTAGTTGGGATTCTGGCAGAGAAGGATTGAGGCTTGATATAGGCAGCATTGAAGTATTGATATTTACTGGTTGGCAACAAGTATTAAAAAAAGCATACCATATTTCAAAGAAAAAATATAACCATTAAAAAGTATAACGTATGAAAAATACATTGATAAATTTATTCTATTATTGGGCTGGAATTGGATTTCTCATATTATCAAAGATGAAATATTTTATTCACGGATATTCAACACCAAAACCATTTGACATCAGTGAATTTCAAAGG